>NZ_WOEZ01000087.1 GCF_013177735.1 Paraburkholderia elongata
GAATACGCTGCGCGCTCTCGCCGGTCGAAGCGACTTCCTGTACGTGGCCGATTCAAAACTTTGTTCTCGAGAATCGCTAGACCATATCGATCGCGCGGGTGGACGCTTCGTCACCGTGTTGCCCCGCACCCGCCTGGAAGACGCCGAGTTCCGCCAGTGGATCCAGACCAACACCCCTGACTGGACCTGTGTGTGGGACCGTCCCAATCCGCGCCACAGCGACGGGCCGCGCGACTGCTGGTACGTCTTTCGCGCGCCGCTGCTGTCGGCCGAAGCGTGGCCCGTAGTATGGGTGTGGAGCCCGTTGTTGACCCTGCGCCAGGAGGCACGCCGACGCAGGAACATCGCCGCGGCCACTGAGGAGTTCCAGCAGTTACGCGCACGGCTGGCCGGCTCGAAGACGCGGCTGCGTGGCGCTGCCGAGATTGACCTGCACATCAGGACGATTCTCGAGAAGCACCACGTTGCCCGCTATCTGAAGGTCCATCGTACCGTGCGCGAAGAATACGAGTACAGGCAAACGCGCCGGGGTCGCCCGGGTCCCGAGACTGCTTACCGAAAGATCACAAAGCGGCGCTTTGACATTGAGTGGAGCACCGACGAACAGGTCATCGCTTACGACCACTGCAGCGATGGGATGTACCCTCTGGTTACAAACGATCGCAGTCTGTCACCGGCCCAGGTGCTGCAGGCCCACAAGGGTCAGCCGATGATCGAGAAGCGCTTCGAACAGGTCAAGACCGTACACGAGATCGCACCGGTGTTCCTGAAGGATGAAGGCCGTATCGAGGCGTTCTTCACGCTGTACTTCCTTGCACTGCTCGTGCAGGCGCTCATTGAACGCGAGCTGCGCCTTGCCATGAAGCGTGAGAATATCGACGAACTGCCTCTTTATCCCGAGCAGCGACAGTGCGCACGCCCCACGACCGAACAGATCCTGCGCCTGTTCAGCCTCGCCGAACGTCACCGCCTGATCGATGGCGCACACACCGTGCAGGTCTTCGACGTTCCTCTCACTGATTTGCAGCGGCAACTTCTCGGGCTACTCGGCGTCCCTGAAGGCGCTTTTCGCCCGCCAGACTAGCGACGAAATTCGCGCCAAATTGTGTCCTCGACGTGCGGAATGTAAGGCTCGAGCTGAGCTCGCCGGACTACCCCGGTGAGCGCCTGGTGGCCTGCCGCAATGAAGCGCTGGCCCGGCTGCGCGCGCACAA
This sequence comes from Paraburkholderia elongata, assembly GCF_013177735.1. GTDB lineage: Bacteria > Pseudomonadota > Gammaproteobacteria > Burkholderiales > Burkholderiaceae > Paraburkholderia > Paraburkholderia elongata. The sequence goes on from NZ_WOEZ01000087.1 coordinate 1,215, forward strand.
GCGTGAGGAGCTATTGGCGGCCACCGAGCGCCACCTCGAGAAGATCAAGGCCCGCGTGGACGCGGGCAAGCTCAGTGGGCAGGACGCGATCGGCGTGCGGGTGGGCAAGATCATCAACCAGTACAAGGTGGCCAAGCACTTCGATCTGAGCATCGCCGACGCAGCCCTGTCCTGGGCGCGCAAGCAGGACAGCCTCGCCAGCGAGGCGGCGCTCGACGGCCTGTACATCGTTCGCACCTCAGTGGCCGCCACGCAGATGGATGCGCCCGAGTGCGTGCGCAACTACAAATCGCTGGCCAACGTCGAGCGGGCCTTCCGCTCGCTCAAGACCATCGACCTGAAGGTGCGCCCAATCCACCACCGCAAGGCCGATCGGGTGCGCACGCACATCTTCCTGTGCATGCTCGCCTACTACGTTGAGTGGCATCTGCGTGAGGCCTGGCGCGAGTTGATGTTCGCCGATACCGAGCAGCAGGCCAAGGCCACGCGCGACCCCGTGGCGCCAGCCAGGCGATCCGCGTCGGCACAAGCCAAGGCCGCTACGCATTGCCTCAGCGACGGCACTCCAGCACACAGCTTCGCCACCCTGATGGCCGAGCTCGCCAACCTCGTGCGCAATACCTGCCGCACGCCAAACGCCGGGCCCGACGCACCCACTTTCGAAATCACCACCAACCGGCTAGCCCGAAGTTCCGCGGTGAGGTAGACGAGTTTTCTTAGTGATTCAAGGGTTCGGCTGGAAATCGGGGTTCTGTTTTCTGTCTACGGGCGGATCGTTTGGACGAGGGCGAGAGCACGCTCGTGCCCGGGCTCGGGGGGAAGCAACTACGCGCGGCTAGCCCGTTCGCATGCTGCCAGTCGGCTTCGAAGAAATTGCTCTCGGACAAGTAGGTGCCCGGGCCGTGGACGATCGTGCGTAGTGTCTGCGAGGCCTGGGCGATTCTGGTTGCGTAGCGTCGTCCCTTCGCTTCGTCCGGTTCGTGGCCTGACATGCCAGGGAAGGCCGGCGCGCCCTCGCCTGAAATGATCGCCAGCGCAAAAGCATCCAGTACAGCTGGGTTCATTGGTGTGTCTCTGGTCGCGTTCAATGCATCGGCTGGCGCGCCCGCCAGACCTTTGTTGAAGTGCAATGAGACCGTCCATTGACGGGTGCCCCCGAATAACGCATCGATCAGGCGGCCCCGCTGTGCTTGCGTCAGCAGCGCAACAGGCAGCCATGTCGAGGTGTAGCCGTACAGGTATTGACCCGCTTCGCCGACGTTGTCCGCCCAGAAGACGTTCGCTGTCGAGGCGCCCGGACGATCGTCTGCCTTCAGTGCGCCGGGCGCGTGCTGCATGATGAATCCGGCGTCCCAGAAATGTCGCGCCGGTACGCCCAGCACTTGAGGCGGCGCTGTCGTGCAACCGTGGGCGGTGTCCGCGATCCAATCGAAAAACGGTTGCCAGGCTCGTGCGGCGGCGTCCCGGTTCATGCCCTGAAACAGCATCGAAATAGTGAGCGTGTTGTCGCCGTGGAAGGCCACCGTTTCGCCCCAATGCTCGCTCACCAGATGGTCGGCGCTGAATGCGATGAACTCGCCGATCAATGCCTTGAACGCAGCGTCCGATGATGCCGTCACCGTCGCGCGTATCACGCCGAACTGGTCGGGTAGCTCGTGCGTGCGTAGCGTCAGGCTCGTGACGACACCGAGACTGCCGCCACCGCCGCCCTTCAATCCCCAGAAAAGATCCGGGTGCGAGCATGCATTCGCGATTCGTACCACGCCGTCGGCTGTGACGACTTCGGCCTGCAGCAAACTCGCGGCAGCGGTGCCGAACTTCTTCGAGAAATTGCCGAAGCCGCCGCCTTGCACGAGCCCGGCAACGCCCACGGTCAGGCAGCCGCCGCCTTGCACGTAGCGACCGCCTCGCGTAGTCACGGCGTCATACACGTGGCCCCACAGTGCGCCGGCGCCTACCGTCACCGCGGGTTCGGGCTTCAGCCGCCCTTCGCATCCTGCCGGCACGAACGCATCGTGTAACGTGATGTCGCGCATGGACCGCGTCCAGATCAGCAGCGAGTCGGCCGCGTTCGATGTGCCCTGGTAGCTGTGACCACCGCCCTTGACCACCAGTCGCAGGCGATGCTCGCGGGCGAAGTCGACCGTGCGTGCGACGTCCTTCGCGTTGGCCGCGGCCACCACTTAGGCGCTCGGCGCCGATGTCCACGCATCGAGCCATCCTGATGTCTGCGTCAGCGCAGGCGTGTCACCAATGTAGTACGGGTTCTTCAGGCGCCCGAAGACTTCCATGCACGCGGCATTCGCAGGCGTTTCTGCGCAGATCGCCAATGGCGATGTAACGGCGCTCAAGCGGCCGCCTACTGCCTGATTCAGATCTTGCCAGACTTCTGCCGACGGCCATGACGGGTCGCCGGGCCGCCAGCGGCGTTGCGTCGGGCCCATCGCCGGTTCAGCTGGAACGTTCGATGCACTCTGTGCGTGCGCAGGTGATCGCAAGGCTGCGCTCAGCAACGGGGCGGCAAGCGCTCCCTTTAGCAAAGTCCGTCGGTCGAGTGCACACATTGCGTTGCTCCACCTTCGAAAGTTAGTTCGCTCGCGCACCGATAATCACAATGCCGCGTGAAAGTCCGCTCACGTTATCGACCGCCAGGGCTCCTGCGTACAGTTGCGTGACCGGCACCCATACCGCCGGATACTTGTAGCGCGCAACATCGAGAAGCAGCGCGCTATCGCTTGCAGCGTCGTATGCGGCAAGTGGCGACCAGTGGCCGCCACCTGCTTCGCCTATCTCCACCCGCCTGAAGTTCAATAACGCAAAGCGGTCGTTGTGGCCCGTCGTGTCACGAATCAGATCGCGAAACTGATCGAGCCTCAGATCGCTGGCATGGAATGTCCTCACCTCGACAGGAAATGCGTTCAGGGCCGCGCTGAGCTGGTCGAGCGTCATGCCCTCCTTCGATACCCGCGCGGCGTTAGCCACCTGCGGATCGACGCTGCGAAAGAAATCCTCTTGCGAGAAGTATGGGAAATCCGGGTACTGCGTCGACTCGGGACGGCGGATGCCCAATGCATTGAGCGCCATCACCGAGGTCGCGACCGAACAGTAGGCTTCGTTGCGTTGGGTTTCGAAGTACTGCGAGAGCGGCCAGTACGACTGCTTATGGGCTGTGGCCATCAACCGCTGCTGGCCTGCCGGTTGCGTCAACGCAATGAGGTTCGGAGGAACGGGCAGCGGCCCATCGGCTGGGCGTGCCGTGCCCGATGCAGGGGCCTGATGCGAATCTTGATGCGAGATTTGATCCGCGGCCTGATTTGCAGCCGGTGGCAGCGGCGCACAGGCCGTCAGTGTTGCCATCAGTACAGCAACGATCCACTCAGGCCGGCTTTCGCGCTTCACGGCGCGCATCAACGAATATCTGGACATTAACCCTTCCGTTGCGGATGACTTCGGAACGACTTCGGCCGTGCCGACGCATTTCATCCCATATCGGCAAGCCCCGCGGCAAGCCCCGATTTTTTAACACGAAACAGATCGGCGCGTGAGCCTGCGCGCGAGGCGCATGGTTGTTCAGTCGCTTGCTATACTCCCGCGGGCCAATTCTGGACAGCGCGATCGAACAGCTTATCGACGTCGCTCACAGCTAATTCAAGTAGATCGGATTCAAAATGAGTGACTTAAAAAGCGCTGCGTGTGGCGCAGAATGCGACCCTACCTCTCCGGGTGCATTCGATAAACAACAAAGTCAATCCAGCGGAACCGATGCTCCGATTATGACGGTTCCTTCGCCTTGCATTGACATCTGCAAAATCGACGGAAATACGGGCTTGTGCATCGGCTGTCTGCGCACACGCGACGAAATTCGCGGATGGAAAAACATGCCCGACGAGCTGCGCGTCCAGTTGATCGATGAGCTATCGCTGCGCAAGGCGAAGCTTGCGACCGAGAAGGCGGAGACGCCGTAAAGGCCGTAAAGCGGGCCGTAAAGCGGCGGGCATCATCGAACGTATGGATCAACTCGCCCGCTCAGCGAACGCGTAACTGTTCTTGCCGCTGCGCTTTACCCGGTACATCGCCTCGTCGGCCGCAGCCACTAGGCGATGATAATCGTCGACAGGTTCAGGAAAACTGGCGATACCGACGCTGGCGCGAACCCGTCCGACCCCCATCTCCTTGTCCGTTTGAACCACGCAGGCGATGAGCCGCCTAGCGATTTCGCCCAACTCCGCATTCGTCGAAAACTCACGGACCAGAACGGCGAATTCGTCGCCGCCGATGCGAGCGACGACATCGACTTTACGCACCGACTCACGAAAGCGTCTCGAAACCGCGATCAGAAATTCATCGCCGACGCGGTGGCCGCGCGAGTCATTGACCTGCTTAAATCCATCCAGATCGACATACAGCACGGCAATTCTGGAAGACGCCGTGAGCGCTGGCAATTTCGTCGCCGCCTCTTCGAGCGAGGCAAACAGCTTGCGCCGGTTCGGCAAGCCGGTCATGGCGTCGTGCAGCGCCGCCCATTCGAATTCGTGCGACCGGCCTGCCAGCAGGCGATTCCGTTTCGCATACATCCCCAGCGCGGTGATCAGCATGCAGAACAGCAACGCCGCCGACGCGATCAGCGTGTACGCAACGCGGGCAATCCGCACGCGCAGATCGGCGCTGTCCGCGTCGCGCTGCGCTCGCCACCAGGTCGACACGGAAGTGAGCACGGCATCCGTGTCGCGCAGATCGGCGTCGGGTATAAGCGAGGCTGGAGGCAGACGCGGTGCTGCCGACGGACTCGCATTCACCAGCGCTGCGAGTGACGCGAGGCGATGGGCGAGTTCGGTTCGCGCGTGCTGATACCCGGCGGCTCTGGCTGGCGTGGCGTCGGGCAGTTGCTGCCAGATGCCGACCAGACTCCGGGCGCTTTCCGTCCGTTCGACCGCTTCGAGAACGAGCCCCGCGTATTCCTGCTTCAACTGATCGGAAAAGATCGTCCGGATCTGCAGCGCAAGATACAGAAGACCGATCAGCAGACAAACCAGCGCGGCGGCGGCGATCGCCGTCGGGCCCGGCCCGAAGCGGATTGCGAGAGCGCGCCCACGAGCGGCGCGTTGGGTACGAGTCCGTTCAGGGATGGGAATAGGTGTCTTGCTTGCTTCCGGTCCCATGCTGGCGATAGCTTACGCGACGAAAGAACGAACTTATCCGGGCGAACAGACTGCCCTTGTGCCTGGCGTTTGCCGTCGAAGAATATCTACGATCCTGTTGCGCGAGACGCGCATCTCTGCCGGGCCGGCCTGACGCCCAATGCTGCGCAACAGGATTGGACGGGGACGCCGCGCGGTTAGCAGCAGAGGAAGAAGACGCGGCCACGGCGGGTGCTGCGTCGGCCAGGCTCGTTTGGCTACCCGTAGGCGCCGGGAGTCGCGTAACCGGGCCGGACCAGGAGGCCAGTTTTCCTCCTTTTTCGTCTTCGTCCGGTGTTGCCGCTGTGGCCTGCGTTTGTGCTGTTGCCGGTGTACCTGTTGTGGCCTGTGTTTGTGCTGTTGCCGGAGCACCTGCTGTGGCCTGCGTTTGTGCCGTTGCCGGTGTACCTGCTGTGGCCCGCGTTTGTGCCGTTGCCGGTGTACCTGTTGTGGCCTGCGTTTGTGCTGTTGCCGGTGTACCTGTTGTGGCCTGCGTTCCCGTTGCCGCCGATGTCACCGCCGCTCCTTGCATACCACCCGCAGTCCCCTGCACTGTCGCTGTCGCCGCCGATCGCGGTCCTGCCGCAAGAGTTGCGGGCCGCGGCGGTGCATTCGAACTCGCCAACGCCTGTCCTACCCCCGCCGACGCAGCCGTGCCAAGCGCCTGCCGCGCGCCCGTCATGGCGTCGGCATACGCTTGCTGGTCGTGGTTGAACCAGATGCCGTACGCGACCGTACCCACCACGCCAAAGGCCAACGCGCTTGCCGTCGCAATACATAGTGCAAGACGTCCGAATCGCACGGGCGGTGTTGCAGCCGACGGCTCAGCGCCAGCGTCGAAGTCAGTATCCGGGTTCTCTACAGCAGATTTTTGCAAGTCGGTATCGTTGAACATCGCACTACTCTCCGGAATCCTTACGTCTGACATGTCGTCAGATTTTGCTCATACGATTCAGCGGTGGTCGATCTGGAGTTGTTGGAAGAATTTATCCCGCTTGGGCGGCGGCGACAATACGGCAATGCTGCGCTTTAAACGACAGCTTTGCGAGTCCGCTGTGCATCGAAATAACTGGTAAAAGGTTCAACGCCGTGCAAATCCGCGGGCTGTGCCGCGAGCGCCGACAGGCCGCTTCCACGCTGGGTTGGAAGCGGCGATGCGGGCATACATCGCGGCTCTCTGCCACGCAATAAGCACGCCAACATCGAACGTGCTAATCGGCAGGCACCGCTTAAAACGCTATGCATGTCCGGTGGGGCGCATGGCGCCCCACATGGGATCCGGCACCTATTGCACCGTGATCGTTTCTTTCATATTCGGATGGATGCCGCAAAACACCTTGTACACGCCCGGCTTGTCGAACTTGAACTGGAACGTGTCGTTCTGATCGAGTGCGGCGGAGCGAAACATGCCCGCGTCGTTCACCACTGTGTGCGGCTCGCCGTCGAGATTTTTCCACGTCACTGTCGAGCCGGCTTTGACGGTGAGCGCCATCGGCGAAAACATGAAATTCTTGATGACTACGGCGTTGGGCGTCTCTGCTCGCGCAACGGAAAGTCCCGCCGACGCCGCGATGAGCACCGAACTCCCGAGCAATACGAACAACGCACGGTAGATACCACTAGTTTGCATAACTGATCTCCTGCGAGAGAAATAATTCCGAAATCAACCGAGTGTCGTGTCGGCAAGCGTCGCCTTGAGCGGACGACGCACGATCTTGATGCTGGTCACGCCGAGCATCTTTGGGAGCTGATCGCTCGCTACCGTGAGTGGCCCAGGGCCGGGACCATCGCCGGCGGTCGGTTGCGGATAGGCTGTCGAGCGGGCGGTATGGAACGTGATATTGCCTTCGACCTTCGAGACGATCTGGTGAATATGGCCGTTCAGCACGGTCACCGAGCCAAAGCGCTTCAGATAATTCATGGCCTGACCGGCATCGCCCGTGCCCCACCCCCACGGCTCGTAGATCGTCCACATCGGCATGTGGGCAAAGACGACGATCGGCGTGCTGGACGAGCGGCCCTTCAGGTCATTTTCGAGCCAGGCGAGTTGATCGTCGCCAAGGCCACCCAAGCCGTTAGGTTTGAAATGCATCACGTTGACGAGCGCGACGAAGTGCACGCCGTTGTGGTCGAAGCTGTAATAGCCTTTATTGTCCGAAGCCTTGCCGAAGCGGCTGAAATATTCGGTTCCGGGGCCGTCCGTCACGTCGTGTTCGCCGGGCACGGTGTGGAGTTCCGTGATATTCAGACCCGACATTAATTGCGCCGCGAGATCGAACTCCGCCGGCTTGGAAAGATGCGTGATGTCGCCTGTGTGGATGGTCAGCGCAGGCTTGACCGGCATGGCATTGACGTAGTCGATCGTCTGCTTGAGCGTGCCGGCGACGTCCGGGTTGGCTTCTTTATTGAAGCCGATGTGCGAATCGCTGATCTGCAGGAAAAGCGGCACGCCCATGGACGTCGAGGATGATTTCGCGTCGGCCGCGAGGGCCAGCTCCACTGGCGTGAGAATGCCGCCTGCAAGAACGAACACCGTGCCTACGCCGCCGAAAGCGAGACATTTCAGCGCGCCGCGGCGGGATGGGTTAAATGCGGGTTTGATTGCAGAATCGGATGAATGATCTGACGACATGTTGACCTCACGATAAGGATTCGCAGGCAAACCGCGGGATCATCCGGCGGGCCATACGACTCGGTTCATCAGGAAGACTGCCGCGCCGCCGGTTTTATTCCAGGAAAAGGAACCAGAAAAAGAAAAATGGCGTTGGCCGGCGAATCCAGCCGCTTAGGCTTTCATGTCTGGCGCCGGAACAAATGGGAATAGCCGCGCCGTGGCGGCGGTCATGCAGATGAGAGAACCTGAAAGGAGTAGCCAACATGGACATCATCGGCATGGCCCGCGCCTCGGGCATGGCGGTCATCCTCGACGGCAGGATTGGCCGCGAGGAATACCAGAGCGTGTGCGGCTCGCTATCCGCGTTGCAGCGATTTGCCGACGCGGTGCGTCAGGGTGCGGTGCAACAGAGCGGACGTCAGAAGCGCACCACCCCGCCCGCTCGCAAAGCATGAGGAGGATGACACGGCCGGCGCGGCGGCATGCTCGACATGGCTCGACCGCGCTCTCCCAAGCCGTTTCCGGAGCATACAAATTGAAAGGAGGGTAATGTGCGACCGGAATTGCTGCCCGTTCTCCGCCGCCTGCAACTCGGATCGGGCGTGGTGCTGCTCATTTATCTATTTTTTCACCTGGTCAATCATGCGCTCGGAATCTGGTCGCTCGATCTTGCCGGACGCGGACTCACGTTCGCTCTGTGGATCTGGCATAGCGTGCCCGGCACGATCCTGCTGTACGGTGCGGCCCTTCTCCATTTCGCGCTGGCTGTGCGGACGATTTACGGGCGTCGTCACTGGGCGCTCCCGCCCGCCGAATGGATCCGGCTGTGGGCCGGATTGAGCCTGCCGCTGCTGCTCATCCGGCATGCGGTTACGACGCGCCTCGCGGCGTCGCTGTATGGTTTCGAGCCGAACTACGAGCGGATCGTGATATCGCTGATCACGAGCGGCACGCAGGGTCTGCAGCTTGCGCTGCTTGCGCCGGGCTGGATCCATGGCTGCCTCGGCGTGTGGTTTCGATTGCGTCACTATCCAGCGGCGCAACGCGCGAGACCTGCACTGCTTGCCCTGCTCGTTGTTTTGCCATTGCTATCCGCGGCGGGTTTTCTGCGGATGAAGCGAGCTGTCATAGCAATGCATGTGTTCCTCCCTGCGCCTGATTCGAAACTGCTGGCGCACCAGCTTGCGCTCGATACATGGCGTCACAGTCTTGTCACGCTTTATCTTGCCGTAGTCGTTAGCGCGCTTCTGGCGGGTCTGTTGCGGAATTGGCTAGAGCGTGTGCACCGTTTGCCAACGGGCGAGTAAGGCCATGGCGAGTGCAATGACCGCGCAGCACATCGCCGTGTCTTCAGGCGTTGAGCGCAGCGTTCGCAGCCGAGGTCGCCGGGCGCGCCGGAAACGGATTGCGCCATGCCTCGATCGCGTTCAGTTGATCGTGCCAGCGCCGTACTTCCGGAAATTCGTCGAGCGGCATCGCCGCGCTTTTCGCATAGGGCAGCGTCACGGCAACGGAAAAGTCCGCGATCGTCAGGCCGTCGCCGAGCAGCCACTTGCGGCCTTTGAGGTGCTGATCGAGCACGCCGGCAAGCTTGCGAAACCAGCCCTGCCCCTCAGCGACTTTCGACGGATCGGGTTCGCCGAGTCCGAACGCCGGCTTGATGATGTGCTCGAAGTAAAGCGAGCCGGTATGCCGGTAAAAATGCTGGCTGTTCCAGCTCAACCAGCGCACGACATCGATCTGCCGGCCATCATGCGGCCAGAGGTCGGATTCCGCGCGCTGCGCGAAATGGCAGATGATGGCGTCGGCTTCCCAGAGGCTTCTGTCGCCGTCGACGAGACATGGAACCTTGCCATTCGGATTGATCGCCAGATAATCCGGTTTGCTTTGTTCGTCCTTTTTCAGATCAACGAAGGCATATTCAATCGGTATGCCTAAATATTTTGCAACTGCGCACGTTTTCCGTGGGGCCAGCGTTTCAGCATAATAGAGCTTCATTTTCGACCTCGGTATGAGTTGAATTCGATTCGATGCGCATCAGTTTCCTTCGCCTGCCAGTTTGGCCATGAGCGCGCCTCGGTCACTCCTCGTGCCTCTCCACAAAATCGGCAAGCCGGTCGAGGCTCGCGGACCAGAAACGCTCATAGCGCCTCAACCATGCCATTGCCTCCTCCATCGGCCCTGCGACCAGATCGACCGAAACGGTCCGCCCGTTCTTTGTACGCGACACCAGACCCGCGTCGCTCAGCACGTCGAGGTGCTTCATGACCGCAGGGAGCTTGAGCGGCAGCGGCCGCGCGATCTCCGTGATCGACAGGCCGGGCTCCCGTTCGAGGCGAGCGAGGATGGCCCGGCGTGTCGGATCCACAAGGGCGGAAAACGTACGATCGAGTTGACTGACTGGAGACTTTGCCATATGGTGAACTATAGACGGAGAGTAAGCGGTGTCAAGATTTTTGTGGGCGGCTCACATCGCGCGTAGTCTTGATTGCAGCCCATCGCCAGTCCGTTCTAGACTGCGGATCGGCCGCATTCGAGAGGACAACCCGGTATGGATATTCTTCAAGCGATGGCAGTGTTCAAACGTGTCGTCGATGCGTCGAGCTTCTCGAAGGCGGCTGATTCGCTGGAGATGCCGCGCGCGTCGGTGTCGACCCTCGTGCAAAACCTGGAGAGCCATCTCGGGGTACGCCTGCTGAATCGCACCACGCGCAGCGTGCAGGTCACCGACGACGGCGCGCTCTACTACGAATATTGCGCGCGCATTCTGGCCGAGGTTTCCGACGCCGAGTCCGCGTTGTCGAACAAGCGGCTGAACCCGCGCGGCACGATTCGCGTCGACACGTCCGCCACTTTTGCCGCTAACGTGCTGCTGCCCGCCATGCGCGATTTCAATACGCGCTTCCCGGACATCACCGTGAAGCTGGGACTGGCCGACCGCAACGTCGATCTCGTGCAGGAAGGTGTCGATTGCGTGATCCGGATCGGCGTTCTCGACGATTCGAATCTCATCGCGCGACCGATCGGCAGTGTCCGCATGAGCATCTGCGCCGCGCCGGCGTATCTCGAGCAGATGGGCGAGCCCGCTACGCCCGACGACCTCGACCGCCATCGAGCCGTCAATTATTTTTCCGCGCGTACGGGGCGTACCTATCCATTAGAGGTTGAAGTGGACGGAGCGCGGATCAGAAAGCCACTGGACGGCATACTCGCGGTCAACGAAGGACTGGTGTACGTCATGTCCGCGATTGAAGGATTGGGGATGATTCAGGTTCCGCGCTTCATGGTCGCGAAGGCGATCCAGGCCGGCGCATTGCGCGAAATCCTTCGCGCCTACCCATGCCCGCCTCTGCCGCTTTCTTTGCTGTATCCGCACCGGCGTCTGAGCATGTGCGTGCGGGTATTCAGCGAGTGGGTTCACGAACTCGCGCAAAATAATCCGGACCTCAACGGCGAGGGATTGTCCGGGGAAGTCGCATCTCGCGCGGCTTGAACCCGCTAGATCAAACCGCGCCGCGCCAGTTCTTCCGCCAATGCGTCGGCGCTCACGAACTTGTACCCCTGCAGACCGGCATCGAGCGCGCCGGTCACATTGGCGTCCGTGTCGTCGATGAAAAGCGTTTCGGCCGCGGACGCGCCAAGCTGTTCAAGGCAACGAAGATAGGGCTGGGCCGCCGGCTTCGCCGCGCCAAACGCGGCGGATGCATACACGTGAGGGCCGAACACGCGCGCGGCAGGCGGATTCAGATAGCCGATATGGTCGGTAAACAGACGGCAGTTGTTCGTGAGCACCGCGATCCGATGACGCAGCGCGACGCGTTCGGCGAGCGCGAGCACGTCCTTGTTCGGCGTGATCGATGCGTGGCGCGCGCTTAGCCAGTCTTCCCGACTCACGGGATAGTTCAGCAGTTCGCCGAGCGCGCCCAGATAGTCGTCGTCGCTGATCTGCCCCGCGTCGGCACGGGCTTCGAGCCCGGATCCCCAGATCGCGTGACGCACTGCATCAGGCGTCTGACCAGAAATCGTCGCCAGACGATCGACCCGCGCTGAGCGGTCGTAGTACGACAGAACGCCCTCCATGTCGAACAGGACTAGCGTGATGGGTGCAGTCATGCTGTTGTCCTCGCGTCGAAAGCTTTTAGAAATGAGGAACCGGAGTTAAGCACAGTCTTGACCGGAGCCCTGACCGCTGTCTTCGGATATTAAGCTCCATCCGCACGGGTTGCCTGCGGTCGTGCCACACTTAGGGGATACCGAACGAACGCCGAAAACCGCGAGAACAATCCGGGTACCAGCAGAAGCGGAGGCCAACATGTCATCGATTGAATCCACACTGTCCGATCCACCGCCGCGCGCCCCGCTGACCGCCTTCGTGTTTGCCGGCGGCGGCAGTCTGGGTGCGATAGAAGTCGGCATGTTACGGGAACTGCTCAATCGGGGCGCGCATGCGGATTTCGTAGTCGGCGCATCCGCGGGCGCGATCAATGCCGCCTATTTCGCGGGAAGTCCGACTCGTGACGGTGTGGCAATGCTCGAGGCGTTGTGGTGCCGGATCCGTCGACAGGACATCATGCCATTCTCGATGCTTGGGCTGCTCGACATGGTGCTACGGCGCCGTCCGCATCTCGTGGAGGCTACGGCACTGCGCAGGCTGCTCGAAAAGAACCTTACATTTGCGCGCGTGGAGCAAGCTGCGTTGCCGTTGTACATTGTCGCGACCGATGTGCTTTCGGGTAACGAGATCGTGATATCGTCCGGCCCGGTGGTGGATGCAGTGTTGGCAAGCGCGGCGATTCCCGGGGTGTTTCCGCCCGTACGAATCGACGGCAAGGATCTCGTCGATGGCGGTGTCGCCAATAACACCCCGATATCGGTTGCAGTCGCGCTTGGCGCGACCCGAATTGTCGTACTGCCCGCGGGTTTCGCCTGCGCGCTCGATGCGCCGCCGACCAGCGCGATCGCTCAGGCCACGCACGCGCTCACGCTCGTCATTGCACGCCAGCTCGTTCGCGATCTGGAGTTTTACGCCAACCGCGCGGAGATTTTTGTGGTGCCCCCGCTTTGTCCGCTCGACATATCACCTTACGATTACACGCAATGTGATCGCCTGATTGACCTTGCGGCCGGGACAACACGTGCCTGGCTCGATGACGGTGGTCTTGAACGCGCTTTCATTCCTGGCGAATTGCGCGAGCATTCGCATGCAGCGGCTTGAAGCCCGCCGCCCCAAATTTTTTACGGATCCCTGTAAGAATTTCGAATCTGCCTCGACTAACGACAACGCCAATATTTTTGAACAGGGAATCAGGGTGAATGACATCAATTTCGAATGCACTGCATGCGGCAAATGCTGCCACGACCTGCGCCTCGCGCTGACGATTGCCGAGGCCATCGCCTGGCTGGAGCGCGGCGGGCAGATGGAACTCATTTGCGAGGCCATACCGTGGCCCGTTGAGCCGGAGCCCGGCAATGCGCAAGCTGAGTACAAACGGGCGCGGTCCTCACCGGCAATGAGCGGAAGCTTGCCGGTCCGCATTTCGATCGTTCTCGCCGCGGCATTCGACGGAGCATGTCCCAATCTGGGCGCCGACATGCGCTGCGGTATCTATGAACAAAGACCGCTGGTATGCCGGATCTACCCCGCTGAAATCAATCCGTTCGTCGTGCTGGCGCCGGAAAACAAGGCGTGCCCTTCTGATGCATGGCAGAAGACGCCGCTGCAAAGGCAGGGAGTCCTTGTCGATGCGACGACCGTCGAGCGGATCGAGCAGTCGCGTCGCGCGAATCAGCTCGAGGCGCCACTGCGCATGCAGGTATGCCTCGAGCTGGGACTGAACAATGCTGCGCTCGCAAACGAAGGCTTTGTCATGGTCTCACCGGATAGCGAAGCGCTGTTGACTGCCCTGCGCCAGATTCACGCCACCGCCAGACCGCAAGAAGCCGCCGCGCAGTGGACATTCGTTTCGAATCGCTCCGAGACAGTTGAAACGCTCCTTTCGGTGGGGGCAGTCGGTCACCTAGCTGAGACCACCCCTGCCGGCAATTCCCGGTATCACGGTTTTTTCCCACCCTCATAAACGCAAACCACCGGCGCCTTCTGGCACACAGTTAGACGCCGCTCCCGCCCACGGTCTTGATGCTCTTCCATTGTCCCTGCTGGACTTGGAACAGAGTGTACGGCGGCTTGATCAGATCGCCATACGGGTCAAAGGTGATATTGCCGGTCACGCCAGTGACCTTCACTTTCGACAGCGCATCCACGATCTTCGCGCGATCGAGCGAGTCGGCGCCGTGAATCGCCTTGATCATCGCGAGCGCGGCGTCGTATGCAAACGGCGCGTACAGTTCGACATCCTGATTGAAGCGCGCCTTATAGCGCTTGCCGAACTCCTGCGCGGCAGGCAGCTTGTCGAGCGCCGGGCCGGGTTCGAGATCCTGCGTACCGTCACCCGCGGTGCCGGCAATCTGCAAGAAAGCATTGCTCTTCAGCGCGCCCGCGCCAAACAGTTGCGCTTGCATGCCCACCGAGCGCATCTGCTTGACCAGCATCGCACCCTGCTCGTCCAGACCGCCGAAGAAAATCAGGTCGACGTTCTTGCTCTTGAGCGTCGTGAGGATGGCGCGGAAATCCACCGCTTTGTCATTCGTGAACTCGCGATCGACGATGTTGCCGTTCGCTTCCTTTGCGCCTTTTTCGAACGCATCCGCGAGCCCTTGCCCGAACGCCGTACGATCGTCGATGATGCCGATGCGCTTCGCCTTCATCTGCTCCACCACGAAATGCCCGGCTACGACACCGCCAATGCCGTCATGCCCCATGGTGCGGAACACGTTTTTGTAGCCTTGCTTGGTGAGTTGCGGATTGGTCGAGCCCGGCGTGATCATCGCAACGTTTGCCTGGTGATAGACCGTCGAGGCCGGAATACTGCACCCCGAGTTGTAGTGACCGATCACGCCGACTACGCCGTCGTCGACCAGTTTCTGCGCAACCTGAATCGCCACGCGGGGGTCGGCCTGATCGTCCTGCACATCGAGCACGAACTTGACCGGCTTTCCGCCAATCACCGGATGCTTCGCGTTCTCTTCATCGAGCGCCAATTGAGCGCCGTACTGCAGGTCCTTGCCGACTCGTGCGACCGGGCCGGTCAACGGCCCGACGAAACCGATCTTGACGACTTCAGGATCGGCCGCCCACGCAGACGGTATATATGTGACGAGTGCGCAAACTGTGGCACTCAACAGCCAATAGCGGCGATTCATGATGCGCTCCTTGCGAGATGTAACGTCGCGCGATATGTAAGTTGGCCGATCCGATGCGCGACGCGTCGAAACCGTCCTGCGATGCCTGTCGTGAAGCGAGAAAACCGGTGCGCTCAAAGCCTCTCTATCAAAGTCAAAAGCGCGTTGCCGAGTAAGGCGCGAGATCGAGCGGCGGCGCACGCTGCGCGATCAGATCGGCGACGATGCGTCCGCTCACCCCGGCTAGCGTCAAGCCGAGATGCTGGTGGCCGAATGCGTAGATCACCCGCTCGCTCGCGCTCGAGCGTCCGAGTACCGGCACGCCGTCCGGCAGCGTCGGACGGAAGCCGAGCCAGCTGCTATCCGGCGTATCGAGCGCGGGTAAGGCGCGCTTCGAAGAAAACGTCAGCAGATCGATCAGCGAGCGGTTGCGCGTGTCGCCGAAACCCGCCAGTTCGACCGTGCCGGCGACGCGCAGGCCGTCGCTCATCGGCGTCATGTAGAAGCCGCGCTCGGCCCAGCCGACCGGCCGCGACACCAGTTGCTGCGCGCCCGGAAAGCGGACGTGATAACCCCGCTCCGTATCGAGCGGAACTGGGTCGCCGCATTGTTTGGCGAACTGGGCGGAACGCGCGCCTGTGGCGATCACCACGTGGCTAAAACGTCGCGTGGCGCCGTCGACGGTCAAGGCCGCGCCGTCGGCGGTTGGCTCCACGGCGTCGACAGTCGAACGCTCCAGCTTCAATCCTTGCGTGGCAAGCTGCTGATAAAGCGTCTGCAGAAAGCTTTGTGGATTGGAAAAGTGCCAGCTGTTGCTGAACAGCACGCCGCGCTCGAATATCGGCGCCAGCGACGGTTCGAGCGCACGGATATCGCCACCGTTAAGCACATCGAAGGCGACGCCCAGCTTTTGACGCAGGTCGAGTGCGGGACGCGAGGCATCGAACGAAGCAGCATTCGAATAGAGATAAAGACATTCGCGCGGCCTGACGAAGCGCGCCAGTTCCGCGTCTGCAAGCAGCGGCGCATAACCATCATGCGCGCAATCCAGCAACGCGGCGAGTGCGCCGGCGCTCGCTTCGTAGCGCCGCGGCAGCGAGCTCATCATGAAACGCACAAGCCACGGTGCAAGATGGGGCAGATACCCCCAGCGCAATCTGAACGGGCTGTCGTTCGATAACAGAAAGCGCGGCAAATCGCGGAACACGGACGGGTTGTTGACCGGAATGCACGCATAGTGCGCGAAGGTTCCCGCGTTGCCGAAGGACGCACCCTGCCCCACGCCGGCCGGATCGAACAGCGTGACGCGATGGCCGTCGCGCATCAGCGCCGCAGCGCTCGCGAGGCCGATGAATCCCGCACCGATGATGGCAATCTCCGACATCACTTGCGCCCTCCCATAGCGCCACCAGACAAATCCATGCAATCAGAATCACACAATATTTTTTTGTGTGCAATTAAAACTCACATTGTGTGGCCCTGGCATTTTCCCTGGATGGTCTGTGGCGCAATCCTTGCGGACACTGGCACAGCGGAAGCACGTCGTTCTGGAGCACCGTTTTTTAAGCTTGTTGGGCATCGCGGCGGCGCTTGTCTGGTATAGAATCGGCAAAATTCCGCACAATCGCGGACAAAGTCGATTTTGTATGGAGACACCAGTTCTTATGGCTTCTGGCAAAGACACAGCGCGTGGGGCTAACGGGGCACCGGCGCAGACAAAGCGCTCCTCCACGTATGTCGAGGTGTCCAGCTCGATCGAGAACGAGATCCGCAGCGGCGTCTATCCGCCGGGCAGCCGCCTGCCGCCGCAGCGGCAGCTGGCTACCGAACTGGGCATCAATGTGTCGACAGTGTCCCGCGCATACAAGGAATTGCAGTTGCGCGGGCTGGTGATCGGCAGCAAACGGCGCGGCTCGCTCGTCACCGGCGGCGCCATGCCGAGCGTCGAACCCGCACAGGCTGCCAGCAACGCGGCGATCGACCTGACCGTCAACCGGCCGGCCACCGGCGAATTCCTGAACTGCCTCGCGCGCACGCTGGCGGAATTGCCGCGCGATCCGCGTTACCCGCAATTGCAGGAATATCAACCGCCGCAAGGACCCGCTTGGGCGCGCGCCGCCGGCGCCCGCTGGATGGCCGCGCCTGGCTTCACGCCGACACCCGACCACGTGGTGGTCACGAGCGGTGCGCAGCACGGCTTGTATGCGGTGCTGAACAGTCTGATCGGCACGGACGGCGTGATCCTCGCCGATCAACTCACCTACTACGGGCTGAAAGCACTGGCTCCGGTCTTCCAGTTCGAGATCGTCGGCATTCCGAGCGACCGCGACGGCCTGCTGACCGACGAGGTGGAGCGTGCCTGCCGACGCATGCCGGTGAAGGCCATCTTCACCGTACCGAATCTGCAAAACCCGACCGTGACGACGATGAGTCTCGAACGTCGCATGGCGCTCGTCGACATTGCACGCCGGCATGGCGTGGCGATCATCGAAGACGACGTGTATGGGCCACTGGTTTCGCAGCGGCTGCCGACCATCGCGAGCCTGTGTCCGGAACTCACGTTCCACCTCACCGCGACCTCGAAGATTCTCGCGCCCGGCCTGCGGCTCGGCTACCTGCTGAGTCCGCCGGACAGTTCCGCGCTTTGTGCGGAGGCGGTGCGCACCACCGCATGGATGCCCGCGCCGATGTCGATGCTGATCGCTTCGATCTGGATCGAGGACGGCACGGCGCGCCACATCATGGACGCACAGCTTGCCGAAATTCGCGCGCGACAGGATCTGGCTCGCGAGTTGTTGCCGCAGGAACTGCTGCAGACCGATCCGGCGTGCATGTTCGTGTGGCTCAAGCTGCCGCCGCCGTGGCGTGCCGACGACTTTGCGGCGAATGCGAAAGCGCGTGGCGTGGTGGTGATGCCGTCGTCGGCGTTTGCCGTGGACAGGTCGGAGATCGAACACGGTGTACGGATCAACCTCGCGTGCGCGACGAGCCGCGATCAACTCGTGAGTGCGTTAAGGCTGCTGACGGGCACGCTGAAGGATCGCCCTCGGGCACTGTTCGGCACGATCTGATCGACAGGCACCCGGGCCGTCGCCTCAGATCAAATCAAATTGTTCAACCGCCAAAGGAATAAACCCGCCACCCAGCACGTTCAATAACCGCAACAACCATCGGTCACGAGAGAGGTGCGGTCATGAAGTCTGTGCTTAAAGTGTTGAGCGCCACCGTGGGCGGCGTGGCGTTGATGAGTCTCGTCGCGTGCGGAGGCGGTTCGGGGTCGATCAGCACTCAGTCGTTTACTGCTAGCGCGCTGGTTTCCGACGGCGCGGTTTCCGCGCCGCACACCGACGCCAATCTGAAAAACGCATGGGGCATCGCGTTCAATCCAAAGGGCTTCTTCTGGGTTGCCGATAACGGGACCTCCGTCGCCACGCTCTACGACGGCAACGGCGTGCCACAATCCCTGGTCGTCAGCATTCCGAATGGAATTAGCGGCCCGGCGAATCCGACCGGCATCGTGTTCAACGGCACGACGGATTTCTCGGTCACTCAGGGTGGCAAAACCGGCGTGGGCGCCTTTATCTTTTCCGGCGAAGGCGGCACGATCACCGCATGGGCGCCGGCGGTCGCACCCACGACCGCGATCGTCATGTTCGACGACGGCAGTGGTGGCGCGGTCTACAAGGGGCTCGCACTCGCCAGCAATGGCACGGCAAATTTTCTCTATGCCACCGACTTTCACAACAACAAGATCGACGTGTTCGACAAGAACTTCGCGAAGGTCGCCATGTCCGGCAACTTTCAGGACGCTGCGCTGCCGGTAGGCTTTGCGCCGTTCGGCATACAGGCAATCGGCGGAAAACTCTTCGTGACCTACGCCAAACAGAACGCAGTCGCGCATGACAACGTCGACGGCCCTGGGCTCGGCTTCGTCGACGTATTCGATACGGGCGGCAAGCTACTGCAGCGCTTCGTGTCGGCCGGTCCGTTGAACGCACCGTGGGGCGTCGCACAGGCGCCGGGCAACTTCGGCCGCTTCAGCGGCGACATATTGATCGGCAATTTCGGCGACGGCACGATCAACGCCTTCGATCCGGTAAGCGGGCAATCCCTCGGCACCGTCAACCTGTCGAACGGAACCACGTTCGTGCAACCGGGGCTGTGGGGTATCGCATTCGGCAACGGGCTCGATAATCAGCCGGTCAACACGCTGTTTTTTGCTGCGGGGCCTAATAATGAAGCAGACGGCGTCTACGGACGCATCGACGTGAAGATGTGAGCGCTGCCGCTCAGATGCGCGAGGCGCATCCGCCGCCAGAAACGGTCCGGCACAAAGTCAGCGAGACGCAACACGGGGCCGTCATTCGGCTTTCGGCCGGTCGAAAGTACGCGGCAAAATAATGGGCGTTTTAACGTTTGAGTGAGCAAGTTACCCGACCGCTGCCCGGTTCGGCGCAATCCGATCGGTGTCAGCAGTCGCATCCGCTGACAGTCCGAGGCGCTCCACAATGCGCGTGTAGTCGTCAGGCGTGTCCATATCGACCGTGAACCGGTCATGCATCGCTTCATGAATGCAAACCTCGTCCGGATGCTCGGCAATCAGCCTGCGGCATCCTGGATTGATGTGTCCGCTGATGACTTCGGCGGCGTAGCTTGCGGAAAAAGCCACCGGATTGCCGCGCTGTCCTTTGAAAAACGGGATCAGGATCGATCCGCGCGACATCGTGGCAAAGGCGTCCTGCAGTTCGCGGTAGTCGGCCGCCGTGAGCAGCACCTGATCGGCAAGGCAAACCATCACCACATTGCAGGGCGCAACGAGCGCGGCCACACCGGCGGCGACCGAGGTCATCTGCCCTTCTTCGTAGCGTGGATTGCTTTGGAACGTGAGCTCAAGTCCTTCGAGCGCCTCCATGACCGCGCGTCCCTTGAAGCCGGTCACGATGACGATTTGCTCAGGTCCCGCGCCGGCCAGAGCGCTTACGGTGCGCCTGACGGCCGGTTGTCCGCCGATCGGCAACAGCAGCTTGTGCCGGCCCTGCATTCGCGACGACAGGCCGGCAGCCAGCACGACGGCCGAAAAAGTCGGCGCGCCCTGCGACTCGGCGACTTTCCAGACATCGCTCATGTTTTTTCCTTGTGCGTAGAACCCCGGGCAATCGCAAGGTATTTTTCGGGCTCCCGTTCGAACTCGATCTTGCAGCTATCGCAGCAGAAGTAATGGCGCTGCCCGCCATAGTCGATCACGTACTTTGCCGACGCAATATCGACGACCATTCCGCACACCGGATTGCGATAATGCGCCGCCGGCATTTCGATCGATGCCATCGACTCGCACGGCGCCACAGTCGGCACCCCTTCGGTGCCCACGAGATACGACGGGGCAAGATCGGCCGCCGCCTGCTCCAGTTCGCGCCGTAGCGTGACCAGCCCCGCGACGGCGCCCAATGCGATCTCCTGCGGTGTGTGCGCGTGAATCGCAGGGCCGGCGGGCGCATGCAACGCCGCAAGCCGCTCAGGTGAAATTCCGCGCGTGAGCATCGTTTCGCGCAGGGTGTCCGCCTTGCGTCGGCTCGCTACCAGCAGCACGGCTTGCGCATTGCTGCGCAATGCCGCTTCGAGCGCCTCTTCGTCGCTGTCGCCTTGGGTTGCCACCAGAATCAGTTGCGGCGAGACGGCGTTGAACGCGCCGGTGTCGAAGCCTTGCATCACCTGCTGCAAGCCGAGAGCAGCCAGAGGCGCGGTAACGCTGGCTGCGGCGCTAACGCGTAAGCCGACGCGCTGCGCCAGCATGCAGGCTTCCAGCGCCGTGGGCGTCGATCCGAGCACGAGCACGCACGGCGCGGGCACGGTCGGCTGAATGAACAGTTCCATCGCGCCGTTGCTCGCGCAAGGCATGGCGTGCGCCTCGACGCCAGCCTCCGGCGTCATCGGCTCGTTGCTGATGCGAACGCGCTTGGGCAGACCGGAGCGAATCGCTTGTTGGGCGGCCTGGATCACGATCGCCCGTGAACAGCCGCCGCCGATCCAGCCGTGCAGCACGCCCTCGTCGTCGATCAGCGCCTGCGCCCCCACCCATGCGGAGGTGGGATGCGCTGCGCGAATCACGGTCACCACCGCGAACGGCCGCGCCTGCTCAATCAGGCGCTGTTCGAGTTCCAGGAGGGTATCGGTATTCATTGCAGGACAGACAACACTTGAGGCAGCACGCGCTCGAGACTCGCCAGATCGCGCGCGCCGGCCAACAGATCGACATAGGGCATCGCCGCCTGCATGCCGATGCTTGCCGGCGTGAAATCTGGACGGCTCGCCAGCGGATTGAGCCACACGAGGCACCGGCAGCGGCGCCGGATTTTCGCCAGCGCCTGCTGCAAGCGCGCGGGCTCGCCGGCATCGTAACCATCGCTCACGACCACGACAGCGGTTCGCGAATGAAGCAGCCTCGTTGCGTGCTGCTGGTTGAATTCGTCGAGACTGTCGCCGATCCGCGTCCCGCCGGCCCATCCTGCCGACAGCATTTGCAGGCGTTGTTGCGAGTGCCACGGATCGGGGTCGCGCAAGGCCTGATCGACGCGCACCAGCCGCGTATGAAAGATAAAACAGTGCACGTCGGACACCCGCGCGCTCAGGACGCGTGCTAGGCGCAGGTAGAAGAAGCTGTAGAGGCTCATCGAGCGGCTGACGTCCAGCAGCAAGACAATGCGCGGACGCAGTCGCCGCTTGCGCCGCCATGCAAGCTCAAGCGGCAGGCCGCCGCTCGACACGCTGCGCCGGATCGTCCACGCCATGTCGATAACGCGGCCTGTGTTCGCACGGCGCTCGCGGCGTATCTGGATGCCCTGCAAACGCAAGGCGAAACGGCGGATTGCCGCGTCGATTGAAAGCAGCTCGTCGGGCTGGTTGAGGTGGCGAAAGTCCGCATGGGCGAGCGACGCCTCACTGGACGCGCCCTGCTCCGCCGTCTGGCCGTTCGCCGGTTCCGGCACACCGCCGCCCATCGCGGCCAGCGAGAGCGGAGTGCCTTCGCTGTCAGCACGTCGTCCACCTGCGTTGTCACGCTCGATTCGGCCAGCGCCGCGCGCGCGTGTTTCGACCAGTTTGCGGCGGTTCGGGTGCAGGAAATACGCATCGAACAGCGGGTCGAAACGCCGCCATTCCTCCGCTCGCGAACACAGCAAGGCGCGCAGGCTCCAGCGCAATAGTTCGCTATCCAGTTGGCCCACACGCAGCGCGACCTCCATCGCGGCGGCCACATCGCTGCTGGTCACGCGAAAATCGTTGGCGCGCAGCCATTCGGCAAAGCCGGTGTAGCGAGCCACCAGGGCAGCCTCGAGGCTGGGCGCTGAGTGCCGCTCTGCGGCCGCGCAGTCGATGGCGGTCAACATGATGCCGCCAGTTTCTCGACGACCGGCCGCGTCATCCCGGCCTGGTCTTCGCGCGTTTTGATCAGCGCGGAGAGCGAATCCATGATCTGCTCGACGCCGTTCGCATCGATCGCGCTCACGCCCAGACGAAGCAAGGCGGCCACCCAGTCGAGCGTTTCGGCGAGCCCCGGCTTCTTCTGCAAGTCTAACTGCCGCACCGACTGCACGAATTCGACGATCTGCCGCGCCAGTTTCTCCGGCACCTCGGGAATCTGGGTGCGCACGATCAGCAATTCCTTCTCGAAGCCCGGATAGTCGACGTACTGATACAGGCAGCGGCGCCGCAGCGCGTCGGAGATCTCGCGCGTGCCGTTCGAAGTCAGGATCACGAAGGGTCGCTCGAGCGCGCGTATCACGCCCAACTCCGGAATCGACAACTGAAAATCGGAGAGCAGTTCCAGCAGGTAGGCCTCAAACGCTTCATCGGTGCGGTCGATCTCGTCGATCAGCAAGACCGGCGCCGGTGTGGTCGTAATCGCTTCGAGCAGCGGCCGCTTGAGCAGATAGCGCTCCGAGAAAATGTCCTGCTCCTTGTCGGGAATCGAACGTTCGTCCTGTTCCAGCAATTTGATCGCCAGCAGTTGATGCTGGTAATTCCACTCGTACAGCGCCGAATGCGCATCGAGACCTTCATAACATTGCAGACGGATCAGACGCGTATTCAGGAGCCGCGCCAGTGCTTTGGCCACTTCGGTCTTGCCGACCCCGGCCTCGCCTTCCAGCAATAGCGGGCGGCGCATTTCCATCGTCAGCAGCAACGTCGCGGCAAAGCTGCGCTCGGCGACGAAGCCGTGCTGCTCCAATCGCTGTTGCAAGCCAATGACATCGTTCATGCGACCGGTCGCCATAGCGGTGTCCTGACGCTCAGACTGTCTTGCGGGAGAAAATGCCCCGCACCCAGTCGCGCAACACGGCCCATGCCAGCGCAAGGCCGTTCAGCTCGGATGGTGCCTGAGGCGTGTTCGCCGCTTGGTTGGCGAATGGCATTGCCGCCGTCTGTTGCGCTTGCACGGCCTGCGCGCTCTGAGCGCTCGCGAGGCGCGCGGCAAAGTTCGCCACGAATTGCTTGAGCATCTGATCCGCCACCGGCCCCATCAAGCGGCCGCCAAGCGCGGCCGCCTTGCCGCTCATTGTCACTTCGCTTTTGCCGGCGAGTTCGCAGGTGTCGCCGGTGGCCCGCACAGCAGCGGTCAGATCCATCGACGCAGCTGAGGTCCCGGTCTGATCCGCACCTTTACCCACCAGATGCAAGCTGCGCGTCGCGGCGTCGAGATCGATCACCTCGATATCGCCCTTGAACGACATCGTGGCGGGGCCGAGCCGTACGGTGATCGTCCCCTTGTAGTGCGTCGCGTCGATGCGCTCGGTGATTTTCGCGCCCGGCATGCAGCCCGCCACGGCTTCGATGTCCTGCATGAGTTGCCACGCGCTATCCACCATAGCGGCGAGGGGAAAGACTTTATCGAGTACGACTTTCATTGAATCATCCTTAGCGTATACGGTGTGGCTGAGTGCAAGCTACGCTCGATAGCGCGCCGCGTTCGCCTCGCTCATTGCCTCGTCAACCCAAGCGCGCGGCATTGCTGCCACACGCGAAACGCGCTATGCGGCATGTTCATATGCGTCACGCCCAGATGCGCGAACGCATCGACCATGGCCGCGGTGAAACACGGAATCGAGCCGACGTGCGGCGATTCCGCCACGCCTTTCGCGCCGATCGGATGATGCGGCGAGGGTGTGACGGTGAAGTCGGTCTCCCAATGAGGCGTTTCAGCCGACGTTGGCACGAAGTAATCCAGTAGCGTCGCGCCCAGCAGATTGCCGGCTTCGTCATAGGGCATTTCCTGTCCCATGGCGACAGCAAAGCCTTCCGTCAAGCCGCCGTGAATCTGCCCTTCGATAATCATCGGATTGATCCGCGTGCCGCAATCGTCGAGCGCGTAAAAGCGGCGCACGCGCGTTTCGCCGGTATACCGGTTCACTTCGAGTACACAGACGTACGCGCCGAACGGAAAAGTGAAATTCGGCGGATCGTAGTAATCGACTGCTTCGAGTCCCATCTCCATGCCTTCGGGCACATTGTTATAGGCAGCCCAAGCGACCTGCTTGATGGTCTTGAACTGTTCGGGCGAGCCCTTCAGCACGAAACGGTCGAGATCGAATTCGACGTCGTTCGGGCTGGCCTCCAGCAAATGTGCTGCGATCTGGCGGGCTTTCTCGCGGATCTTGCGCGCGGCGCGCGCGACCGCTGCGCCCGCCACCGGCGTGGAACGCGAGCCGTACGTACCGAGCCCATACGGCGCAGTGGACGTGTCGCCCTCTTCAACCGTGATGGCCGAAGCCGGGATCCCCGCCTCCGACGCGATGATCTGGGCGTAGGTGGTCTGGTGGCCCTGGCCTTGCGTGATGGTGCCCATCCGCGCAATCGCCGAACCGTCGGGGTGGACGCGGATTTCGCACGAATCGAACATGCCGATGCCGAGGATGTCGCACATCTTCGACGGCCCCGCGCCGACGATCTCCGTGAAGTTCACCACGCCGATGCCCATCAGCCACTCGGCGTCCGGGTCCGCTCGCCGCGCTGCCTGCTCGGCGCGCAACGCTGGATAGTCGACGGCGGCCAGCACCTTCTTCAGCGCGGGCTCGTAGTCGCCCGAATCGTATTCGAGGCCCAGCGGGGTCGTGTACGGAAACTGATCCTTGTGGATGAAATTGCGCAGACGTATCTCGGCCTTGTCGATACCGAGCTTCTGCGCGAGCACGTCGACCATTCGCTCGATCAGATACACCGCTTCGGTCACCCTGAACGAGCAACGATAGGCGACACCGCCCGGAAACTTGTTGGTGTACACACCGTCGACCGAGACGAACGCGTTCGGTATCGCATAGGATCCGGTGCAGACGTGGAACATGCCTGCGGGCCATTTGGTCGGATCCGCGCACGCATCGAACGCGCCGTGATCAGCGGTGACGTGTACGCGCAGCGCCTTGATGCGGCCGTCGCTATCGGCGGCCAGTTCGCCAGTCATGTGATAGTCGCGCGCAAAGGCCGTGGTGCTGAGATTCTCGGCGCGCGATTCGATCCATTTAACGGGTCTGCCCAGCACGATCGATGCGACGATCGCCGTCACGTAGCCGGGGTACACGCCGACCTTGTTTCCGAAGCCGCCGCCGATGTCCGGCGAAATGATGCGAATTTTCGATTCGGGTATCGCCGACAGCATACCGACCACGGTACGCACCACGTGCGGCGCCTGCGACGTGATATAGACCGTCAGATCACCACGCGCCTTGTCGAACGACGCGACACAGCCGCAGGTTTCGAGCGGACACGGATGCACACGCTGATACAGCATGTCCTGCCTGACCGTGACGTCCGCATTGTCGAAGACGCGATCGGTCTTGTCCTTGTCGCCGATATTCCACGTGAAGATATGATTAGGATGCCTGCGGGCGCCATGTGCGCCTGCCTGCTTGTCCTGAATGTCTTCGCGCACCACCGGCGCATCGGCCGCGAGGGCCGCATGCGGATCGATCACCGCCGGCAGTTCCTCGTATTCCACTTCGACGAGCTCGGCCGCATCCGCCGCCACGTAGCGATCGTCGGCAACCACGAACGCCACTTCCTGATTCTGGAAGCAGACTTTTTCGTCGGCCAGCACCGCTTGCACGTCGCCGGCGAGCGTCGGCATCCAGTGCAACTTGAGCGGCTTCAGGTCGTCCGCGGTCAAGACGGCATGCACGCCTGGATACGCGAGTGCGCGCGACTTGTCGATCTTCTTCACGCGGGCGTGTGCATACGGACTGCGCACCATCACGCCGAACAGCATGCCAGGCATCTTGATGTCGTCGACATAAGTGCCCTTGCCCTGAATGAAGCGCGGGTCTTCGCGGCGTTTGCGCGAGCAACCCATGCCCTCCAGCGCGGCGAGACGATCGAGATTGGTGTCGAGATTTCCCATCACGTTTCTCCCGTTCGTCAGTGCGAGTCCGCGGTCATCAGCGGATGCGATGTTTCCACAGTCTCGCCGCGCAGCTTGCGTGCCGCGTATTGCACTGCCTTCACGATGTTCTGATAGCCCGTGCAGCGGCACAGGTTGCCCGCCATCCAGTAGCGGATTTCCTCCTCGTTCGGATCCGGATTTTCCTGCAGTAAACGGTAGGCACGCATCAGCATGCCGGGCGTACAGAAGCCGCACTGCAAGCCGTGCTCCTGCATGAAGCCCTCCTGCAACGCGTGCAATTCGCCACCTTGCGCGAGACCTTCCACTGTCAGTACTTCGGCGCCTTCGGCCTGGACCGTCAATATCGTGCAGGACTTGACCGACATGCCGTCGAAGTCGACCGTGCAGGCGCCGCAGTGCGACGTCTCACAGCCGATATGCGGCCCGGTGTGCAGGCATTTTTCGCGCAAGGTATGAATCAGCAATTCGCGCGCTTCGACCACCACATCCGTTTCCTTGCCGTTCAGCTTGAACGACACCATGATCTTTTTGTTCATGCCTTGTCTCCGGAAGTCAGCCTTTAATGTATTGCCCGCGAGTACGCAATAACCAATGCCCGTCGCGTCATTTCGCCGGCCATCGCAGTCTTGTATTCCACGTCGCCGCGCAGATCGGCGACCGGCTCGCAGACCGTCATCGCAAGACGTGCCGCCTCGGCGATGGCGGCCTCGCCGAACGGCTTGCCACGTAGCGCCTGTTCGGCGTCGACGGCGCGCACAGCCGTCTGCGCAACGTTCGTCAGTGCAATGCGCACGTCGGCAACTACCGCGCCGCTCATGCGCAACGTCACGGCTGCCGCGGCTGTCGCGAAGTCGCCGGTTTTGCGCTTCAGTTTCGCGTAGCACCAACCGGTGCCGGCTTCAGGCATCGGAATGCGGATCTCCGTCATGATCTCGCCGGGTTCAAGCAAGGTCATATAGGTTCCGAGAAAAAACCCGTCAGCAGGCACCACGCGTTCACCGTGATCGCTCAACAAAACGAAGGCGGCGTCCAGCGCGATCATCAGCGCCGGATGATCGTTGCCCGGGTCGCCGTGCGAGATATCGCCGCCTAGCGTGCCGCGATAGCGCACCTGCGGATCGGATATCTGCCGTGCGCCTTCGACAATTAACGGACAGCGGCTTTGCAGCAAGTCGGAGCGGATCAATTCGCTTTCGGTGGTCATCGCGCCGATGCGAATCTCGTTGCCCGCTTCGCGGATACCCTTGAGCTCAGTCAGCTTGCCCAGATCGATCAGATGGTCCGGCTCGGCAAAACGCAGCTTCATCATCGGCAACAGGCTGTGACCGCCCGCCAGGAGCTTCGCTGTCTCGCCGTGCTGGTTGAGCAACGCGATGGCTTCGGGCAAGGTGCGTGGAAGGTGATATTCGAATGGACGAGGGATCACATGGGCCTCCTTTATTGTCATCCGGCTGCCAATGGGTAACGTCAGGTAACGTCGGGCGGCGTCGCCGGTATGTGATCGAGCATTTCACAATGCAACGCAGCATTTCAATGCAATTTCCCGAACGGTGGCGCAAGAGCGTCAACTAGCGGAAAACGTACATGAAAGCGGTACGGCGCCGAGTAGGCCCGCGAAAGCCAAACGTGCATGTTTGCGCGCCAGGATGAGTGGACATCGCGAGGCGTCCGCGGGCCAATCACGCGCCCTTCGCGACGCGGCGCAGCATTGCGGTTTCGCTTCCTGAACGGCGGGTTTACCTGCGTGAACTTCCGATAACTTGCGTGAAATCGGCAAACGACATACAACGGAGACAAAGCACAACGGAGACAAGCGCCTGAGAGCGCAAACGGCCCATGAGGCCAGGAGACCCGGCATGAAACCGCTTGAGCACGCCCCACCCTCGGCGTCGGAGCGCCTTCGTAATGAAACGTTTCAGCACAAGCTGGAACAGTTCAATCCGGGCATGGTGTGGCTCGATGCACAAGGCCGTGTGACGGCATTCAACGACGTTGCCCTGCAAATCCTCGGAC
Organism: Paraburkholderia elongata; assembly: GCF_013177735.1. Lineage (GTDB taxonomy): Bacteria > Pseudomonadota > Gammaproteobacteria > Burkholderiales > Burkholderiaceae > Paraburkholderia > Paraburkholderia elongata. Next base: position 29,644 of record NZ_WOEZ01000087.1, read on the forward strand.
CGGCCGGCGAACAATCCCTCGGCGTCACGCAGGACAAACTGTTCGGTATCGACGTGGTGCAGTTGCACCCGGAAAAGAGCCGCGACAAGCTGCGCTTTCTGCTGCAATCGCGAGATTCGGGCGGCTGTCCTGTCAAGTCGCCGCCGCCGGTCGCCATGATGATCAATATTCCCGACCGGATCCTGATGCTGAAGGTTTCGAGAATGACCGGAGCGGCGGGGACGTGTGGAACCTGCATGATTTTCTACGACGTGACCGACCTCACCACCGAGCCCTCTGAACAGCATGCAGGCGAACATGCCGCCCAACCGCGCCGCCTCTTCAAGATTCCCGTTTACAGGAGGAACCGCGTGATCCTGATCGACCTCAAGGACATCGTGCGCTTCCAGGGCGACGGTCACTACACGACGATCGTCACGAAAGACGATCACTACCTCTCCAATCTCTCTTTAGCGGATCTGGAACTGCGACTCGACAACAGCATTTATCTACGGGTGCATCGCAGCCATATCGTGAGCCTTCCGTACGCGGTGGAACTGGTCAAGTCAGACGAAAGCGTCAATCTCGTGATGGACGACGCGGAACAGACTCCTGTACCCGTGAGCCGATCGAAAACCGCGCAGTTGAAGGAACTGCTTGGCGTGGTTTAGCACGCGGTATGGCGCGAACGATGCCGCCGCGCACGAGCCGCGTGTCATGTTGCGGCACTGTCCACGCGCATCAACTCTCAGCAGCGCTGTCTTCGCCGTATCGCATGCCGTGCGAGCTGAGCAAACGGTACAGCGTCGTGCGTGAAATGCTGAGCTCGCGCGCGGCGTCGCCGAGCCGCCCGCGATGGCGCAGCAGCGCGAGTTCGATGGCCTGCCGCTCCGCTGTCTCGCGCGCCTGAGCGAGGTTCACGGACGCTGCCGCGACGTAACCGGAGAGTTCGAGGTCGTCCGCGCTAATCGTTCGCCCTTGCGACATCACAATGGCGCGACGAACCCGGTTGATCAGTTCCCGCACGTTGCCGGGCCAGTCGTATAGATGCATCGCTGCGATCGCGTCCGGAGAAAAACCGTGCAGCCGGCGGCTCGCATCCTTCCTGTAGCGATCCAGCGTGTACAGCGCGAGCAGTTCGACGTCCTTGCCGCGCGCGCGAAGCGGCGGCTCGTCGATTCTCAGTACGCACAAGCGGTGGTACAGGTCCGCGCGGAAGCGCCCGTCTTCGACCGCGGCTTCCATGTCGACGTGGGTGGCGGAGATGATGCGCACGTCGACATCGATCGAACTGTTGCCGCCCAGGCGGTTGATGGCGCGTTCCTGCAGGAAACGCAGCAGGCTCGCCTGACTTTCGAACGGCAGGTCGCCGATTTCATCGAGAAACACTGTGCCGCCGTGAGCGGCTTCGACGCGCCCTATTCTGCGTTGACTCGCGCCCGTGAACGCACCGCGCTCATAGCCGAACAATTCGGACTGCAACAGGTGCGGCGGAATCGCACCACAGTTGATGGCGACAAACGGCGCGTCACGGCGCGGCGAGTGCGCGTGAATCGCCGCCGCAGTCAGTTCCTTGCCCGTACCGGATTCACCGTAGACGAAGACGGGCGCGTCGTTTGTCGCGACTTTGCGGATCGAGTGGAATAGCGCGAGCATGGCATCGCAGGTGCCGATCATCTCGCCCTCTGCCGTGGACGCATCGAGGAATACCGGCTCGCCGAGCGAGATCATGCCGCAGGCATGGCCTACCGTATCGACAATCCTGGCGTTCGCAACGGGGAGCGTTACGTAATCGAAGCAATAGTCGCGCACCAGCCGGCGTACCGCGGCGTCATCGAGCTCCGGCGCGGCGGTCATCGCCACCCAGCCGACGTTCGGCATCGCGAGGCAAGCTTCCAGCGCGGCAATGTCACGGGAGTCGAATACGCTCGACAGATCGGCCAGCCCGGCCGCCAGCGCGCCGTCATCCACGGCTTGCCGTACGTCACGAACCGAGCCGATGACTTCAACCTCCCAGTCGCGCTCCTCGAAGCTCGCCAATAGATCCGGCGAGGGATCGCGCGTGAAGTAGATGACACGTCGCGTAATGGCCTTCATTTTTTGCATTGGTTTTTGTTTTCCCGCAGAGCCTGCTCTGAGACGCATTGCGTTCAGGTCTCTTGCCGCTGCGTTGTTGCTGTTCGGATGCGGTAATGCCCCTCGATCATACGTGGCTGAAGGACCGCGGCGATTGTCCCTGACGATATTTGATGATTAAGTTCGGAATAGCCCTGCCGGCCATGTTGGCTAGACACATTTACCGCCGAGCCGATCAGGCCATTGAGTCGGCGCGCCTAGTGCCTCAGCTTCCTGAAGAACTTGCGAATCTCGGCAGCGAGCAAATCAGGCTTTTCCATCGCAGCGAAATGCCCGCCGCTCGGCATGTCGGTCCATTGCACGACGTTGAAGGTCCGTTCGAGCCACGTGCGCGGCGGATGATTGATTTCGTTGGGAAAATGGGCGAATCCCACTGGCGGCACGACGCGTTGCCCCTCGGCGAAGCGCATCGGCTGCAGCCGGTTTTCCCAATACATCTGCATCGCCGTTCCAATACTCTGCGTGTACCAGTAGAGCGACATGTTGGTGAGCAACTCGTCTTTCGAAAACACCCGCTCGATGTCGCCGTCGCAATCGCTCCATGCGCGAAACTTCTCGCCGATCCACGCAGCGAGCCCCACCGGCGAATCGTTCAGCGACGCCGCCACGGTCTGCGGTTTCGTGGTGTGCATATGGGCATAGCCGCCTTCGAGAGCGGCCCATTCGTTCTTCTCCCGCAGATAGGCTTCCTCTGCGGGCGTGAGCGGTGTCTGCGCGGCGCCGCTTGCGGGCTCGTATGAGCTCGGCAAGAAGTTGAGATGAATACCGTCGACAACCTCATGATGCCGTGCCGCGAGCGCGATCGAGACACCCGCGCCTAGATCGCCGCCTTGGGCACCAAAGCGCTCATAACCGAGGCCGCGCATCAGCGAAGCCCACACATCCGCTACCTGAAATGCGGAAGTGCCAGGCTCCACGGGAGCCTGCGAGAACGCGAAGCCGGGCAGCGATGGAACGACGACGTCGAACGCATCGGCTGGATCGCAGCCGAATGCAGCCGGATTGCACAACCGGTCGAGCAGTGCGTGGAACTCGAAAAACGATCCCGGCCAGCCATGCGTGATCATGAGTGGATAAGGCGTCGGGCCGACACCACGCCGATGCACGAAGTGCACGCGCTGACCCTCGACCTCGGCGAGAAATTGGGGTTGCAGATTCAACTTGCGCTCGGCCTCGCGCCAATCGAAATGCTCGACCCAATACTGCGCGAGTTCGCGCAGCCAGGCGGAATCGATGCCTTGCTGCCAGGCGGGCGACGGCGTCGCCGGTGCCCAACGTGTCGCGCGAATACGCCGGCGAAGATCGTCTATGTCTGCGTCAGGCACGGCAATCTGAAACGGCTCTATCTGCATGTCAGTTCATCCGGCACAGGGTGTGGGGATAATGGGCGCTTCGGATTCGGCAGCGCTGGCGACGGCAATTCAGCGGGAGCGAAGGCACAAAGCGGGCACGGAGCGCACGAAGCAATCTGCATGGTACACAATGAGCAGATTTCCCGTTTTGCGTACCGGAGACCCTCATGCTCAATAGCCGGATAATGGGACCTCCCTTACCTTACTCATCGAGAGGAGCTTGCTGCGATGTCTGTCTATGAATCCAAAGTGCCGCGGGTACTGCTGACGAACGACGACGGTATCGACGCGCCCGGCCTCGCCGTGCTCGAAGCGGTTGCCGCCGAGCTCGCACACGAAGTCTGGGTGGTCGCGCCTGAGCACGATCAGAGCGGCACATCGCATTCGATCAGCCTGCATTCGCCGCTGCGAGTCAGCCGCCAGGGCGAGCGGCGTTTTGGCGTGGTGGGCACGCCGGGCGATTGTGTCGTGATGGGCGTGCGCCATCTGATGCGCGACGCGCCGCCTACGCTGATTCTTTCCGGCGTCAATCGCGGCGGCAATCTCGGTGTGGAAACGATGTTCTCGGGCACGGTCGGCGCCGCGATGACGGGCTTGTTGCTTGGGCTGCCATCCTTCGCGTTGAGCCAGACGTTCAGCGACCGCAACAAGGTACGCTGGGATACCGCGCGCGCACTCGCGCCAGGCGTGATCCGCCAGTTGCTCGCGATCGAGCACGATACCCCCACCTGCCTGAACATCAATTTCCCCGACGTCGATGCGGCGTCCGCCGGTCCGCTCACGCCGAGCAAACAAGGCGTCGGACTAGTCGAAGATATCGAGGTGCTGCCGCAAGTCGATCCACGCGGCATCGAGTATCACTGGTTGCGGTTTCAACGCGGCACGCGTGCGAACGAGCCCGATAGCGAAACAGCCGTGGTGGCGTCGGGACGCGTGTCGGTTACGCCGCTTGCGTTCGATCGCACGGACGAACCCACTTTTGCGCGGCTCGCTGAGGCGTTGCGCTAAGCGGCGGTCTGCGCAGCTTCAGGGGCGCGGCGCGCCACTCATGCTCGGTGCGCCGCCGGGTCCGGCCGGGTCCGGATTGCCGAACGCGGGAAGACTGCCATCGGCGCGGGCGCGGGCGATTTCCGCGCGCACCTGTGCGCGTGTTGTCGGCCCGCCCTCCAAATTCAACACCGTGGCGGCGGCGGGCGCAGGCTGAGGTGCCGATTGTGCCGGTTGCACCGGTACCGCTTGCGCGGTTGGCTCGGCTTGCGGGCCTGGCGGCACTGCTGATGTCAGCCGTGGTGACAATGACACAGCAGGCGCGCTGGTTACGTCAGAGACTCCCTTTACCTCAGCCGAAACAGAGGATGACGAGTTCGCAACGGCGGGTGCGCCAACGCCATTCGCTGTCCCGCTCGACATGCTACCCGCGCTAACAGCAGCTACTCCGGTTTCGGGATCCCTGCGGGTCTTCGCGTCACTGGAGGACGTACGGTTCGAGTGTGCGCGCGTCGCGAAGTGGCTTTCATGAGAGCGGCCGGTTTTCCCGGAAAACTGCGCCGAAGGTCGTGCCGATTTCGCCCCTTGCTGCGTCGGCTTCTCCACATGCACAGCGGCCAGCGTGTGCTGCGCCTGCTTCGCGCGCGCCTCGACTTCTCGTTGTAGCGCAAGAACCTGATCGTCGTCCCGGTGTGCTGACCGTACCGCGTCCAGTTGCGCTTGCGCGGCGATCAGATCGTTGCGCTGCAGACTATTGCGCACCGCCTGGAGGTTCCCGGCAATGGCCGCAGCTGAATCGCTACCTGCAACGACCGGTCCTGAAGTCACCGAACCGGTCACCATGTCGCCGCGTGTGTAATGAGCCGACGCATTGTCGCGCTCCAGGCCAAAATCGTCCGTCGACAACCAGCTTTTGTCCGACTGCGAAATATAAGCTGCGATCGCAACCGCGCCGACAAATAGGCTCGTGAGAACGATCTTCCTGGGTTCGTTAACCATGACGTCTCCCTCTCAAATCGTGAACATGCGCGTTTGCGGTATCGCAAACGTGCTCGAATTCATCAGAGGGTTCGCAGCGAATCAATCGATGCCGCCGCAACGACCGCGAGTTCGGGCCGGTACAGTCATGTACGAATAAGAGTGCAAGCTGGATGCCTGCTATCTACTATTTATAGTCGCCAAACGTCGATTTGTCCGCTTGCGTGGGGCGTGTTGTCCGAAAGAGCCAGCTTACTGACCTTGCTTTCCTAGAACGATTGTTTGAACTGCGAAGCAATGAAAATTGAGTTTGAATCTGGCGTTTGAATTCAGCGAATACAGCGCACGTCTACACGAGCGGCCCCTCAGTCTGCTTGCCGCGCACGGCAACCGCAATCGAGCTTCCGACAATCAACGCAATGCCGAACAGCGACATGCTGCCGATCGTCTCGCCCCACACGATATAGCCGAATAACGCAGCCCATACGATGCTGGTGTAGTTATACGGCGCGAGCGCACCGGCATCGGCCTGTCGAAATGCCATCGTCATCAGCAACTGCCCTGCCGTGGCGAATCCGCCGAGCAACGCCATCACCGCGAGTGCCTGGATCGAAGGCGTGCGCCACGCGAAAAATAACGATGCCCCGGCGACGATCGTGCCGATCACCGTGAAATACAACACCGTGGTGCCCGAATCGTCGGTGGCGCGAATCCGCTTGATCTGAATGATCGATAACGCGCCGAAAAGTGCGCTCGAAATCAGCAGGACCGGACCGAGCCAACTCGAATGCGAACCGTCCGGTCGAACCACGAAAAGTACGCCGACAAAACCGATCGCGGCGGCAAGCGCATCGCGCGGCTTGAGCGTTTCCTTCAGAAGCAGCGGTGCAAGAACGATGACCAGCAAGGTCTCCGAGTAAACGATCGCCACCGCTTCGCTGAGCGGCACATAGGGCAGCCCTGCAAAGAATAGCCCCGAGGCGCCGAGCAACGTCAGCGCGCGCAAAGTCTGCCCACGCACATCCATATGCCTGAGACGCTCGACAAGCGGTTTGCCGCGCAGGCAAACCGCTATCGCAGGCAACAAGCCGAACACCATCCGGAAGAACGTCACTTCATTGGACGGATAAGCGAGCGTCACGGATTTCGCCAAGGCATCGACGAGTGCGAAGCAGAACATCGAAACAAGAATCAGCGCAACGCTGCGCAGCGGCACGGCTGCATTCCGGACTGCAGTAATGGGCGGCATGAGTTTTCCCGGGAACGCGCGAAGCCGCGCGTCGCTTTGGTTGCGCCACGGTGAAAGGGTGGCGTAATCGGAAAACGGATTATGCCTGCTGCTCCTCGCTCGATCGATTGGAAAAACCGGGCTTACCCATTGCGCACCGTGCCGGCAGGCGTGCTTAGTCAGCCGGTTGGCAGCGTGGATGCTGTCGACCGGCTGGTGCGGCGCATCCCATCGGCTTGCGCCGCGCACCTCGGCGTATTCCCCGCGCATAGTTTGAACCGCCCTCCGTTTTATGCGATGCTACCCGCGCCCCAGCAAGCATGAGAAGAACAAGGGTGTGAGGCAGACCAATCCTGTTGTCCATTTCTCAGGAGGAGACATGATTGTGTCATCGCAACTACGCAGCATCGGCATCGCCCGTCGTATGACATTTCCCCCGTCAGTCAGCGCTTCCAGTTTAAGAAAAGCAGCCACCGTTTCCAGCTTCGTCTTCCTCACTAGTCTCGCCGGCGTGTGCCACGCCGACACCCAGGTCGGCGGCACGCTTCCTCCCGCTCCCGACAAGCTATATGGCGATCTATTCGTGGCCGTGCAAACCGCGCAGATCTATCCGGATCAAAAGACTTTCGTCGACGCTACGCCGAACGCCGATCCTGCCGCGATCGTGCAACTGTACGAACAGCAGAAGAACAATCCCGGCTTTTCGCTAGCGAATTTCGTCAACCAGTACTTCACCCCGCCGAGTGAGCCTGTCATCACGCCGCCCGCGAATCAGACGCTGCGCGAGCACATCAACTGGCTGTGGCCTGCCCTCACCCGCACCACGACGAGCGCGCCGGCGAACAGTTCGCTGATTCCGTTACCGAAGCCGTATGTGGTGCCGGGGGGCCGTTTCCGTGAGGGCTACTACTGGGATACGTACTTCACGATGCTGGGTTTGCAGGAATCGGGCCATGAAGATCTCGTCAACAACATGCTCGACAACTTCGCGTACGAGATCGATACGTTCGGCCACATCCCAAACGGCAATCGCACCTACTATCTGGACCGTTCCCAACCGCCGTTCTTCTCGTACATGGTGGCGCTGGCAGCGAAGGTCGAAGGCCGCGGCGTCTATCAGAAGTATTTGCCGGCCCTGCGCAAGGAGTATGCGTACTGGATGCAGGGGGAAGCCTCGACGCAGCCGGGCCAGGCGACGCGCAACGTCGTCGTGATGCCGGATCGTACGGTGCTCAACCGCTACTGGGACGAACTCGATACGCCGCGTGACGAGTCGTATCTGGAGGACATCCAGACCGCCAAACAGGCGACGGGCCGCGATCCGAATGAGGTCTACCGCGAATTGCGGGCGACCGCCGAGAGCGGCTGGGATTTCAGCTCCCGCTGGTTCGGCGACAACATGACACTAGCGACGGTGCGCACCACGTCGATTATCCCGGTTGATCTGAACAGCCTCATGTTTCACCTGGAAATCACTATCGCGAAAGGCTGCGGCGAGACGCGCGATTTCCGCTGTGTCGGCGAGTTCGCTGAGCGCGCCGCGAAACGGGCGCTCGGTATCAACCGGTACTTGTGGAATACCAAAGGCTACTACGGCGATTACGACTGGACGCTCGCGAAACCGCGCGACAACAAGACCGCGGCGATGGTGTTTCCGTTGTGGGTCGGCGCGGCGTGGCCGGAACGCGCGCAAAAGACGGCCCAGCAGGTGCAGTCCATCCTGCTGCAACCCGGCGGCCTTGCGACGACCACCTACACCACCACGCAGCAATGGGATGCACCGAACGGCTGGGCGCCCTTGCACTGGGTCGCGATCGAAGGCCTGAAACGCTATGGCCAGGACGCGCTGGCGCAGCAGATCGGCACGCGCTTTCTGGCTGACGTGAAAGGCGTTTATGCAACGGAGAAGAAGCTGGTCGAAAAGTACGTGGTGGAAGGTGCGGGCACCGGTGGTGGTGGCGGTGGCGAGTATCCGTTGCAGGACGGCTTTGGATGGACCAATGGAGTGACGCTCAAGCTACTCGATCTGTATAGTCCGGGCGAGTGATCCGCAGGGCAAAGCAATGCAAGGAGGCGCACACGTCACCGGGGGTGGCGTGTGCGCGGTAGCGCCGATACCAAACAGATTATTTTGCCGCGAGTTTCGCGGCGATCTGGGCAACGTGCCGGCCCTGGAAGCGAGCAATGGCCAGTTCGTTCTCGCTTGGCAGGCGTGAGCCGTCTCCCTTGGTGATCGTGGTCGCGCCATACGGCGTGCCGCCCGAGATTTCGTCCATGTTGAGCAAACGCGGCTCGGAATACGGCACACCGACGATCACCATGCCCTGATGCAGCAGCGTGCTATGAAAGCTCGTGATCGTGGTCTCCTGCCCGCCATGCTGGCTCGCGGTGCTGGAGAACACGCTGCCAACCTTGCCGATCAGCCCGCCGCTCATCCACAAACCGCCGGTCTGATCGAGGAAATTGCGCATCTGCGCGCACATGTTGCCAAAGCGTGTGGGCGTGCCGAAAATAATGGCGTCCGCATTGCCCAGTTGCTCGACCGTTGCCACCGGCACGTGCGCAAACGCCGCGCGCGCCGCTTTGGCGCCGCTCTTCTCCAGTACCTCGTCGGGCGTCAGTTCCGCCACCTGATACAGCGAGACGTCCGTATCGGCCACCTCGCGCGCACCCTCCACCACAGCCTCGGCCATTCGATAAATGTGCCCGTACATGCTGTAGAACACCACCTGAATCCTGGTTGCCATTGTCGTCCTCCGGGTTGGTCAGATCACGCCTATGTCACCTTCACGTCATTTCACTTTCACATCGCCCATCTACTTCACTGAACTCTCACGTAACGCCGAGTTTCGCGAGCAGCGCTTTGGCCGCTGCTTCCGACGAAGCGGGATTCTGCCCCGTAATCAGATTGCCCGCGATCACGACATGCGACTGCCAATCCGGCCCCTTCGAATACCTGCCGCCGTTCTTCTTCAACATATCTTCGACGAGGAAAGGCACCACCTCGGTAAGACCGACTGCTGCTTCCTCGGAATTGGCAAAGCCGGTAACCGGTTTATCGCGCACGAGCGGCGCTTTATCCGGCGCCTTCGTATGGCGTAGCACACCGGGCGCGTGGCATACCGCGGCAACAGGCTTTCCTGCAGCGTAGATCGCTTCGATAAGGGCAATTGAATGCGGGTCTTCGGCGAGATCCCACAGCGGTCCGTGACCGCCAGGATAGAACACGGCGTCATAGTCCGCAGCCGACACGTTGGAAAGCTTCACGGTATTCGCCAACGCGGCTTGCGCGTCGGTGTCCTTCCTGAATCGGCGGGTCGCGTCGGTCTGCGCATCCGGATCGTCGCTCTTCGGGTCGAGCGGCGGTTGGCCGCCTTTGGGCGAAGCGAGCGTCATCTCGACGCCGGCATCCTTGAACACGTAATAGGGCGCGGCAAACTCTTCGAGCCAGAAACCGGTTTTCCGGCCTGTATTGCCGAGCTGGTCATGTGAAGTCAGCACCACCAGTATCTTCATGGAAACCTCGCGAGCAAGTTCAATTCGCGTTGCGCCAAGCCGTCGAGCGGCGTCGCCGGCTTCAGGCGTTCTGGCAGTATAGGCGGCTATCCGGAACGCAGAAGAGGTTTTCCGGTTTTGCTGCGCACGCCTTTCGCGGCGTGCAGCCTACCGCCACCGCAGCGCGTCGCGCGACTAGCAAAGGTGCGCGACCGACACGATTCGGCGGACGGCCGCACCGGTCACATCAAAACGCCGCTTCAGACAACATAAATTTCAGGGTTGTCTACCAATGGCAAAAACTGCCCTGTGCGTCCATCAAGAGCAAGCATCGCGCCACTTTCGATATTGAAAATCCAGCCGTGCAGTCGCAGTGTTTTGTTCGCGAGACCCACGGCCACCGATGGATGAGTGCGAATGTTCGCGAGTTGAGCCATCACGTTATCTTTGACGAGGGCGTCGAGACGCTCGGCATCCGATGCGTAAGTTCGCGACGCGTTGATCGCTTTCGCCGCGTCAGCGTGACGGAGCCAACCCGCCACTGCCGGCAGATGGTCGAGGTTCTTGCACGTGCAGATCGCCGTCATCGCCCCGCAATTGGAGTGACCGCAAATCACGATATCCCGCACGCCCAGTACCGCCACCGCGTATTCGACGGTGGCCGACACCCCACCCGGCTCCGGGCCGTAAGACGGCACGATGTTGCCCGCGTTGCGGATGACGAACAGCGCGCCGGGCTCCACCTGTGTCAGTAATTCGGGAACGACACGGCTGTCCGAGCAGGTCACGAACAGCGTGCTTGGACTTTGCGCAATCGACAAACGTTTGAACAATGCGCTCTGCTGCGGGAAGACTTCGCGTTGAAAGCGGATGAATCCTTCGATGATTTCCTGCACGACGTTCTCCGGATGATCAAAGCCTCAGCCTGCCGAGCCTGCTGCAAAGGTCCAAGGCGTGGCTGCAATCGGTTCGCGCGACTATACCGCAGCCTCGGTCGCCGCCTCATCCCTCAACGGACTTGAGGGCCCCAGAAGTCAATCCTGAAGCACAAACTGTACGCCCGCGCATACCCACTCCGAAGAATCGGGATAGGGGCAGGCCTCACGGCCCGACCCCTCCCACACCACCGTGCGTACGGGTCCGTACACGGCGGTTCGGATCGGTTAACCGGCTAGCTGCGTAACGATGGAAGTCCGAGGGAGCCAAGATAGCGAATGGTGAGCGCACGTTGCAGGGCGGGACTGTTACTCAGACGCCATGCATCATGCGGGGACCCGACCGTTTGGGCGGCCAGATCCCGAGCAACACCGCGGGCTGCCAACTCCCTGAACCGTGTGGAGCTGTTCTTCCACTGTTTCCAGAAGACACAGCGAACACGGCGTCGTACCCACTCATCCAGCCGCTGTAGTGTGCTGGGCGTCTCGCAGAAACCGAAGTAGCCGCGCCACCCTGTGAGGTAGCGTTTCAGCCGCTCCATTAACTGTTCGATGCTGATCCCTCGTGTGCGTTGGGTCAGTTCCCGGATTCGATCCTTGAAACGGTCCAGAGCCTTGGGCGCGATGCGCCGTTTGGTCTGTGCCCGGTTCGAGAAGGGGAGAGTAGCCCGGAGGAGTCGCACCCCCAGGCTCTCGTAGAACGGTGCGTGAGCCTCTCGACTCACACCGCTCCTATCAGGCAAACGTACCGACCATACCGCGTCGCCAGTGCACGAAGAGGTCCGGACGCGTAGCAGCAAGCTGCTGAAGAAACTGGCTCGCCCGGATCTTGTGAGCCTTGAAGCGCTTGAACTTGCGCATCGCCCACGCCAGCAACGTCTGATTG
>NZ_WOEZ01000088.1 GCF_013177735.1 Paraburkholderia elongata
CAACCGCCTTCGCCACACGCCTGCCAGATCTACCACCCCGGGCCTTGATGGTTATGGACTTCGCGATCATCGGCTCGCTCGTCCGGCCGGGTAGGCCTCATATCTGGTTTCTGTTCGTCAGGTCGTGACTTTGCTACACGCTTCCTTCAGACCCCGCCTCACGACGACGCCCTTGCGTTTCACTAGCCCTTCACCACCATCAGGTTGGGCAGGGGACTTACACCCCCAAGCTGTTGCGCATGCTCGGCGCACCGAAAAAAACCCCGGCTGTTACCAGCCGGGGCCAACTCTCTCGCTCGTACACCGGAAACCGTACGGGCATAAGTACTGTACCTGCGCAAACGAAGCGGATATACATGCGACTCTGGAAGAGTCCTTTCCACCGTTCGCCGGCTCCGCGGCTCAAACCTGAACGCCCGTGTGCCGCGTATGCCGCGATCAGAAGCGCGTGCGCAGGCCCACGGTCCCCACCACCTGATTGCCGGTCGAAGACGCGCCGCCCGCCGTATTGATGAAGGCGGTGTAGCCCTGGCCGCTCACGTGCTGATACATCGCCTCGGCGTACACGTCAGTGCGCAGAGACAACGCATAGACGGCCTGCAGATTCACCTGATTCCACTTCGGATCCGAGCCAAACGTCGACGTGCCGCCGACATGCGCGTTCGTGTACGTGTACGAGGCACCGAGGCTCAATGCAGGCGTCACCGCATACTTGCCGTTCACTTCGAAATTGTCGAAACGCATGGAGCCATGCGTCGCGCCGAACGACGCCGTATTCTGAAACTGGCTATGCGTGTAGACAAAACCCGTCGTCACCGGGCCGAAGCCGTAGCTCAATGCAGCCCCGGCCGTGCGCTGAACATCGGCGCCGAGCTGGAAGCCACCCGTGCCATTGGCCGCCGATTCCGCGAGATCGACCGCGCCGCCGGTGTTCGTCGTCGAGTTGGAGCCGTTGATCTGCAGGTAGCCCGCGGCCGCCTTGAACGGACCGTTGCTATAGCTCACACCCGCGCTATACGCACGATTGACAGCGAAGCCGGTGTTGTTCGAAAACGCGTAGAGGCCGCCGAACTTAAGCCCGCCGTAGTTCACGCTCGTGTACTTGATGGCGTTGCTCATCCGCACCGAGTGGTTCAGGTTGTCGTTGTCGAACGGATGGGCGAAGCCTGTATCGCCGAAGGTGCCCGCCGTGCCCGATAGCGGCGCGACGAAGTCGACCAGCGAGTCGTATTGGCGACCGAGCGTGAGCGTGCCGAACTGCGTGCTGCTCAGGCCGGCAAACGCCTGGCGGCCGAACATGCGGTTGTTCTGGCCGAGCTTGCCGTTCTGCACGTTGTAGCCGTCTTCAAGCACGAAGATGGCCTTCATGCCGCCGCCGAGATCCTCGCCGCCGCGCAAGCCGAAGCGGCTGCCGTTGATATTGCCGCTCGTCGCCTGAACGAGCGCGCCCTGCGAGCCGCCCTTCTTGACGTTGTTGGTATACATCACGCCGGCGTCGATGAGGCCATACAGCGTGACCGAACTTTGTGCGTTCGCCGCGGTAGCGGCAAGTCCTGCAAATGCCGCGACTGCGGCGGAAATCTTTTTCACGGTGATGCTCCTGCGTAGCTGAGGTCTGGTTTTGAACAGCGACGCGGAGTATAGAAACCCGGAGCCGTAAATCGAATGGCTGGGCCTTGGAGCAGTCCTTTATAGATTCAGGAACAATCGTTCATCAACATGCAGCAATCCAGACGCGATGCGCCTAGGCACTGTGTTTTTGACCACCAGAGGACGCTGACCGGCGCGCCGGCGCCGCGGGTCAGGTTGTGTGCGAACAACAAGCCGGCCTGCCGGCAAGCCGCGCTATTTCATTCGTTGCCACACGACTTTGGACGATCCATAGCCGAAGGCGCCCGGCGTGATGTACGTCAGCCGATCGCCGTCGAGCGTAAATGGGCGGCGCTGAACTTCGGCGTCCCAATTCGGAAAGTTGCTCTTTTGAATGTGAAAGACGATAACCTGCGCCGCCGGGTCCACGGTGTACGTGCCGAAATGCGCGACATTGCCGCGAGTGACCTTCGCGTTTTCTTCCGCTGTGCCCTGCTGCCGTTCCCCCGAAGTGAATTTCGGCAGATCGGAACTCAGCACGAGCAGCACGTAGCGGCCGTCATTGCCGAAGATGAGCTGCCCTTGCGGATGCGGACCGAGCAAATCTATTTCGCTGCCGCTCTTCGCCACCGTCAGCGAGACGAGCGACCACGATCCCACCACGCTGTTCGCTGCCTGGGCAAAAGCGCTTCGCACCGGCACGCACAATGCGGCGAACGCGATCACGATGGCTGCAAGGACCTGGCGGGTTGGTTTCATGACGTTCTCCACGCGCGCGAAGACGTGAAGTCAGACGAATCCGTCGCGCTTCGCTAACACCTGCGTAAAGATTCGCCGCAGCATTGCGCGGCGCTCCGTTCCGGGTCTCAACCGCTTTCTGGTGTCCACGATCGGGTGGAAACGATGAGGTCGGGCGAGACAGAAGACAATGCGGATTGGGTTCGGGTGTTTTGAAGCGTAGGTGGTTTGCAGGCGAAAAGCTATGGGAGCGGGCCCGGCGCCCAGATGCCGGACCGCCCTCCTATGTCAAGATTCGGGCCGCTCGGGCCTCAGTTGAAATCCCCGGTTTCGAGCTCCACGGATCGTCCCCCGTTTTTTTCGAGGACCCGCCGCGTCGCATTTTCAATCTGTGCGCGATTTGCCTCGAAGGTCCCAACCAGATCGTGTGCTGAGGGTCCCTCGTTGCCGAAATGGTCGTTCAGCGCGTCCAGCGACACGCTGCACCAGACGTCAGCGCCATCGACATTGGCTTCGAAGGCGACGCGCGCCGCTGCCACCACTTCACGGCGTCCGGTGAATTCGATCCTCATAATGACCCTCCATTTGGCGAAAGAAACGCTGAGCGCGCAAAGGCTGTGCCAAGCCGCGCTTTAAAGCAGCTTTAGCCTGGCCCTAGTTGCCCGCGTTCAGCGCACTTTCTCCGCAAGGTGCATACTCGACATCGGCCGCCTTCGGGCGGCCGCGCTTATGCGTCGCGGCATGCATGTCGCCAGTCAAGCCGTCAGACGCTTCCAACATCCTAATACTATCGCCCCATGTCACGCAGCCCGCAATCGTCGCGTCCTTTAGTCATTGCCGCAGTCATGGCCTCAATGGCGATGGTCGCCATCGAAGCCACCATCGTTTCCACCGCGATGCCGCAGATCGTCGCGCAACTCGGCGATCTGCACCTGTATAGCTGGGTCTTTTCGTCGTTCCTGCTGACGCAAACCGCGATGACCGTGGTCTTCGGCAAGCTCGCCGACCTGTATGGTCGCAAGCCGGTCATGCTCGCCGGCATCGCGATCTTTCTGCTCGGCTCGGTGCTGGCCGGCTTCGCCTGGTCGATGCCCGCCATGATCGTGTTCCGCCTGATTCAGGGCGTCGGCGCGGGCGCGATCCAGCCGGTCACGCTGACCATCGTCGCCGATCTCTATCCGGCGCGCGAACGCGGCAAGGTGCAGGGTTATCTTGCCAGCGTGTGGGCCATTTCAGCGGTGGTCGGGCCGATGGTGGGCGGCTTCATTATTCACAACCTGTCGTGGGCGTGGATCTTCTGGATGAACGTGCCCATCGGCCTTGCCTCGGCAGCCGGCTTCATTGCGTTCCTGCGCGAATCGGAACGGCATGCGCGTCCGTCGATCGACTTCGCGGGCGCGGCGCTGTTCATGGCGGCGATCGCGGCACTGATGATGGCGCTGACTTACGCAGGCGACGACGACATCGCCAAGGCATCGCTCGCGGGTGGCGCGTTCATGCTGTGCCTGCTGTTGTTCGTGTTCCAGGAGCGCCGCGCGGCTGAGCCGATGATTTCGTTCGCGCTCTGGAGCCGCCGGCCGATTGCCGCGTGCAATGCAGCAACCTTGCTGTCCGGCATGATCCTGATGGGCGCCACCACTTTCCTGCCGATGTATGTTCAGGGCGTGCTGCACCGCTCGCCCGTGGTGGCCGGTCTTGCGCTCACGATGATGATGGTCGGCTGGCCGGCAGGCGCGACGCTCGCGGCGAAATCATTTCACCGCATCGGCTTGCGGCGCATTCTGATCGGCGGCAGCGCGTTCATACCGATCGGCGCAGTGCTGTTGCTGTTCCTGCAGCCTGGCGGCTCGCCGCTCATCGCGGCGTTCGGCTCGCTCATCATGGGCTTCGGCATGGGCACGTCGAGCGTCAGTTCGCTTGTGCTGATCCAGGAGATCGTCAAGATGGACGAGCGCGGCAGCGCCACCGCATCGAATCTCTTTTCGCGCAATCTCGGCAGCACGCTGGGCGCAACGCTGTTCGGCGCGGTGCTCAACTTCGGGCTCAGTCACTCGAAGGACGTCGCCGTGGTCACCTCGGATCAACTGAAAGCGCTGTTGCAAAATCAGGTGGCGAGTCTCGCCGACAGCGACATGATCCGCGTGGTGTTGCATCAGTCGCTGCATCTGACCTTTATCTCGATCTTCGCGATTGCGATATTTGTCGTCGTGCTGTTGGGCTTCGTGCCGGCGATCCACATCGGGCCGGCGAAGAAGACGCAGCTTGAAGCGTTGTCGCCGCTTGAGGACTGAACGTCGCTACGCGCCCGACACCATCGTGACGTTTGCCTTCGCCATGAAACTGCCGCGTGTCAATCACCGTTCCGGCAGAGCTTCATCATCCACGCATAAACCGCATCCACCGCCGCGGAGCGCGCCGGTTGGGCAGAACGCATCAACCAGAGCGGCGCAAGCGCGAATCCCGGCACCTGCCGCAAGACCTCGACGCGTCCGCTCGTCAATGCGTCCGCGGCGGTGAGCCGGGACACCATCGCAATGCCCGCTTCGTGCTCGGCGGCCGCCACGAGGATGCGGGGATCGTCGATCGTCATCGCGCGGCGCGTACGCAAACCACCGCGCCTTAACTCAGGCAACCACGGCGCCCACTCCGGACGCGGCTCAAGCACCAGCAATGGTGCTTGCGTCAAGACTTCGGGAAAGGGCGCCGAACGCAGACGGCGTGCAGTCATGGGCCCGCAGATAGCGACCGCCTCCTCTTCGAGCAAAGGCTCGCAGATCACCTCAGACGTGCGGATCTCCTTCGCGGAAACGACCAGGTCGACATCGACGCGATCGATCTCATTCACCTCTTCCCCAGTGATGAGCCAGATCTCGATGTTCGGCAACGCCTCCGAAAACGCCGGCATGCGCGGCATGATCCAGCCCGTCGCAAACTGCGGCGCGCAATAGACAATCACCGAATCGGGATTGCCATACGGCTCGATGCGATCGCGTCCATCCGCAAGGGTCGTCATCGCCGACGTCACGGTCTGCGCAAACAGCACACCGGCGGCCGTCAATGCGACGCCGCGCCCGATCCGCCGGAACAGCGGCACCCCGGCCCATTCCTCGAGTTGCTGGATCTGATGACTGATCGCCGATTGGGTCAGCGCGAGTTCTTGCGCCGCGCGCGTGAAGCTGCCGAGGCGCGCGGCGGCGTCGAAAGCGAGCAAGGCCTGCAGAGGGGGAAGTCTACGCATCGGGTGGTCTGGCTCAGATATTAGAAATATCGATAGTTCCAGCAAGATTCTTCGCTTTTCGCCGGAATATTGCCTCGCAATGATAGCGCCAGTTGCCCGTCACACGCCGCCTGCTGTTTCGGCAGACATGAGAAATATTTGTGTGACGGCGCTCATTGAAACTGACCGGATCGACCTGTATGACCCTGAATCTGAACGCTTTGCAACCCACCGCCCCCCTGCGTGCCACCGGAGCTGACGCCGCCGGGCAACCCGCTGCTCCCACCTACGCCGGCGTGCTGTCTTTCATGCGCCGGCCCTACACGCGCGATCTCACCGGCGTCGACGTCGCCGTATCGGGCATTCCGCTCGACCTCGCGACCACCTTCCGCCCAGGCACGCGTTTCGGCCCGGCCGGCATGCGGGCAGCGTCCGTACAACTGGCCGAACTGGGCGCGTTTCCGTGGGGCATCGATCCATTCGACCATCTGAACGTGGTCGACTACAGCGACTGCTGGTTCGACGCTCACAACCCACTCGGCATTCGCGACGCGATCATCGCTCACGCCCGCGAGATTCTCGCGACCGGCACCCGCATGCTGACGCTCGGCGGCGATCACTACATCACCTACCCGTTGCTGGTCGCGCACGCTGAAAAATACGGCAAGCCGCTGAGCCTGATCCACTTCGACGCGCATTGCGACACATGGCCGGACGACAAACCCGATTCGCTGAACCACGGCACGATGTTCTACAAGGCAATCCGTGAAGGGCTGATCGATCCCGCCCGCTCGGTGCAAATCGGTATTCGCACATGGAACGACGACTTCATGGGCGTGCGCATTCTTGACGCACCGTGGGTCCATCGCAATGGCACACAGGCGACGATCGATGAAGTGTTGTCGATCGTCGGCGATGCGCCCACGTACCTCACCTTCGACATCGACTGCCTCGATCCGGCCTTCGCACCCGGCACGGGCACGCCGGTGGCGGGCGGTCTGAGCTCGGCGCAGGCGCTGGAAATCGTTCGTGCGCTAGGCGCAGTGAATCTGGTGGGGGCGGACGTGGTGGAAGTGTCGCCACCCTACGACCACAGCGATGTGACCGCGCTCGCCGCGGCTCACCTGGCCGCCGACATGTTGTGCCTGATGCGCAACCAGAAGCTGCGACGCCATCAGCGTATGTAAAGCCGCCAACCGCCCTGTTGAAACCACTCTGGATGACCATCATGCCCCACCCCATCATGAAGCCCAGGCCGGCCGTGTCGATGCTGGCAGCGCTGCTGTTAAGCGCGTTCGGCGCCACCGCGCACGCCGATGAAAAGCTGCTGAACCTGTACAACTGGGCGGACTACATCGCAAAGGATACGGTGCCGAACTTCGAGAAAGAGTCCGGCATTCACGTGCGCTACGACGTCTACGACGGCGACGAAACCTTGCAGGCCAAATTGCTGACGGGCTCGACCGGCTATGACGTCGTGGTGCCGACCTCGAACTTTCTCGCCCAGCAGATCCAGGCCGGCATCTACCAGAAGCTCGACAAATCGAAACTGCCGAACCTGGTGAACCTCGACCACAGTCTGCTCAAGCTGGTCGCCGACGCCGACCCCGGCAATCAGTACGCGGTGCCGTGGGCATGGGGCACCACGGGGCTCGGCTACAACGTGACGCGAGTCAGGAAGATTCTCGGCAACGATACGCCGCTCGATAACTGGGACATCCTCTTCAAGCCCGAGTATCTGAGCAAGCTGAAGAGTTGCGGCGTGTCCGTGCTCGATGCGCCGACCGACGTGTTCGCGGTCACGCTGCACTATCTTGGCCGCGATCCGAACAGCGTGAATCCGGCCGATTACCAGGCCGCATACGAAGCGCTAAAGAAGATCCGCCCCTACATCACTCAGTTCAACGCGACGAGTTATATCAACGATCTCGCGGGCGACGACATCTGCTTCGCGTTGAGCTGGTCGGGTGACGTGTCGATGGCGAGCCATCGCGCGCGCGAAGCCAACAAGAGTTACGAAGTCAAATACTTCATTCCTCAAGGCGGTGCGCCGGTCTGGTTCGACATGATGGCGATCCCGAAAGATGCGCCGCATCCGGAAGCAGCACTCGACTGGATCAACTACATCGAGCGGCCCGAGGTTCATGCCGGGATTACCAATGAGGTGTTCTATCCGAATGCGGACGCCGCCGCGCGCAAATTCGTGCGACCGGAAATTCTCAATGATCCGACCGTGTATCCGCCTGAGTCCGTGCTGAAAACACTGTTTCTGCTCAAGCCCTTGCCCGCCCCGATCAAACGCCTGGAAGGCAGGCTGTGGGCGCAGTTGAAGACCGGGGGATAACGAATCGGCGGTGGACGGATCAGCCGCCTTTTGCGTACAACGTCGACTCCGCGAATCCTTCGGCCGCGAGCACCTGGCCCACCAGAATCAGCGCAGTCCGCTCAATATTGGTGGACTGCACTTTGCCGACGATATCGTCGAGCGTACCAGTGATTTTTTCTTCATCCGGCCAGCTCGCACGATAGATCACCGCGATCGGACAATCACTGCCGTAATGCGGCCGTAATTCTTCGACGATACGTGCGAGGTGGCGCACGCCGAGGTGAATCGCCATCGTCGCGCGATGTCTCGCGAGGTCGGCGAGTTGTTCACCTTCGGGCATCGACGTTTTGCTTGCAAAGCGCGTGAGGATCAGCGTCTGCGAAATATTGGGCAACGTGAGTTCGCAACCGAGCGTCGCCGCGCATGCTGCAGTCGCCGTCACGCCGGGCACGATTTCGTAGGGAATGTCGAGTTCGCGAAGTTTGCGAATCTGCTCGCCGATCGCGCCATACAACGACGGGTCGCCGGAATGCACGCGCGCCACGTCCTGGCCTTTGTCGTGTGCGGCCTTGAGTAACGCGACGATCTGATCGAGGTCGAGGTCGGCGGTATTCACGACCTGCTCCGCGCTATGCCCCTCCAACACAGCGGCCGGCACCAGCGAGCCGGCGTAGAGGATCACCGGGCAGCCGCGCACGAGGCGTTGCCCCTTCACTGTGATCAGTTCCGGGTCGCCGGGACCCGCGCCGATAAAAAACACCGTCATTAACTACTCCATGATTCGTTCGGCCGGCATGTCATGCATGGGCCCTTTAACATAAAACTTGACCTGCGACTTGCAATGCTTCCAGCAAGTCGGCCACGTTGGCAAACTCGCGATCGACCGCGGGCAATTCAGTGCGCCGCAGCATGACGACCGGCAAGCCGCGTTCGCGCGCGACTTCGAGTTTCGCTTCGGTGGCGCCGCCGCCGCTGTTTTTGCTAACGACGACATCGAAGGCCTCCGCGCTGAACAGCGTTCGTTCGCCTTCGAGCGTAAACGGGCCGCGTGTCGCCAGAATCCGCGCACGTGGATTGGCTTCGTGTGCGTCAAGGCAACGTACCGTCCAGAACTGCTGCGGCGGGATTTCGTCGAGATGCGCGAGCGGTTCGCGTCCGAGCGTGAACAGCGGCCGTCTGAACGGAGCGAGCGCGGCCGTGAGTTCGGCCCAATCGTCGACCATGCGCCAGTCGTCGCCGGCTTGCGGCTGCCAACCCTCGCGGCGCAGCGCCCAGCACGGTACGCGCACCGCGCCGCTCGCTTTCGCGGCATTTGCGCTGATCTGCGCGGCGTACGGATGCGTCGCGTCGATCACGAGGCTAATGCGTTCGTCCTGGATATAGCGCGCCATGCCTTCGCTGCCGCCGAAGCCGCCCACGCGCACCCCGCACGATAGATCGTCCGGCACCTTGCCGAGGCCCGCGAGACTGTACACATGCCCGGGGCCGAGCTGTCTGGCGATCCGCAAAGCGTCGCCCGTGCCGCCGAGCAGCAGGACCCGCATCATCGCGCGGCTCCGATCAAATTGCCCTGGCGGTCGATCGCGAACATTTCGACGGCGACCTGCGGCGGCACGATATCGCGCGCGACAGCCAGCGCGTGACGGCAGACGATATCGCCGAGCGGCACGTGTTGTGCGTGCGCCAATGCAACCGCTTGCTGACTCGTATTGGCTGCGAGGATCGCCGCCTGCAACGCGTCGTCCGCGCCACACTCGGCGGCCCATGTTGCAAGCCGTTCCAGATCGATGCTCGAATTGCGGCTATGTAGATCGAGGTGCCCGGCTGCCAGCTTGCTGAGTTTGCCGAAGCCGCCGCACACGCTCAAGCGCTCGACCGGCGCGCGCTTCATATGCTTGAGCACGGCGCCGACGAAGTCGCCCATTTCGATCAGCGCGATATCCGGCAGACCGTAGTGCGCGCGCATCGCGTCTTCGCTTGCGTTGCCGGTGCAGGCCGCGAGATGCATGTAACCGTTCGCACGCGCGACGTCGATGCCCTGATGAATCGATGCGATATAGGCCGAGCACGAGAACGGCCGCACGATGCCGGTGGTGCCGAGAATCGACAAGCCGCCGAGAATGCCGAGGCGCGGGTTCATCGTTTTCAGTGCGAGTTCTTCGCCGCCTTCGACGCCGATCGTCACTTCGAAACCGCCGGTGTATCCATGTTCCGCCGCGAGTTCGGTTAGATGCTCGGTCATCATCTTGCGCGGTACCGGATTGATCGCCGGTTCGCCGACCGGCAGCGTGAGGCCGGCGCGCGTCACGGTACCGACGCCAGGCCCCGCGCGGAATATCACACCCGGTTCGGCAAGCAAGCGCACGCGGGCGAATACGATCGCGCCGTGCGTCACGTCGGGGTCGTCGCCTGCGTCTTTCACCGTGCCTGCTTCCGCGCCATCGGCAGTCAGGCGGCAGAACACCAGCGGCATCGGCACGTGCTGGCCCTTCGGCAACACGATCTCGGCGACCTCGCTGACGATACCCGTGAGCAACAGACGCGCGGCCGCGAGCGACGTCGCGGTGGCGCAACTGCCGGTCGTATAGCCGCTACGCAGCGGTGCGGGTTGTTCGGGCGTTTCTTGGCGCATTACGGTTGGGGGGAGTCGGCTGATGTGGCTGAGGTGCCGGTTGTGCCATTAGCGGCATTGATGCCACTAGCGCCGTTCGCGCTGGTCGCACTGAACGTGCCATTGGCATCGTAAGCCGGCTTGGTGACCTCCAGCAGCGTGATCGGCAGCGCCTGGCGCCACGTATCGAAGCCGCCGAGCGGCTGGGCGTCGGCAAGCGCGATGCGGGTCAGCGTGCCGCCATGTTGCTCCCGCCACGCCGCGAGCGCCGCCTCGCCTTGCAAAGTGACCGCATTGGCAACCAGTCTCCCGCCGTCGCGCAAACGCGCCCAGCAGACGTCGAGCACACCTGGCACCGTCACGCCGCCGCCGATGAACACGGCATCCGGCACAGCCAATCCTGTCAGCGCATCGGGCGCGCGGCCGGCCACCAGTTGCAAACCCGGCACGCCCAACGCATCGCGATTGTGTTCGATGAACCGCTGCCGCTCCGCGTGCCCTTCGATCGCGATCGCGCGGCAAGTCGGGTGCGCGCGCATCCATTCGATGCCGATCGAGCCGCTGCCCGCGCCCACATCCCAAAGCAATTCGCCGGGCGTCGGCGCAAGGCGCGCCAGCGTGATCGCGCGGACGTCGCGTTTGGTCAACTGACCATCGTGGCGAAAGGCGTCGTCGGGCAAGCCGGAGGTCAGCGGCAAACGCGGGGCGCCTTCCGTCGCACGGCATTCGAGCGCGATCAGGTTCAGCGCCGCCACTTCGTCCGCGGACCACTGGTCAGCGCGTCCGTCGATGTGCCGCTCCAGATCGCCGCCCAAATGTTCCAGCACGGTCATCCGGGTCGCGCCGAAGCCGCGCGCATTCAGCAATTCGGCCAGCGCGGCGGGCGTACGCCCATCGGCGCTCAGCACGAAGACGCGCGCGCCGTCGTGCAGATGAGCATTCAGCGTCGGCAACGGCCGTCCCACCAGCGAAACCGTGGCGACATCCTGCAACGGCCAGCCAAGCCGCGCGGCCGCCAGCGACAACGACGACGGCGCGGGCAGCACCCGCAACTCACCTGCCGGCAACTGCCGCGCCAGCGTCGCGCCGACGCCGAACAGCATCGGGTCCCCACTCGCCAGCACACACACGGACCCGGTCCGCTCCGCCAGCAAAGGCGCGAGATCGAACGGCCTCGGCCATGCCGCCCGGCGCGCGGCGAGGCGCGCGGGCAGCATCGCCAGATGACGTTCGCCGCCATAAACCACCGACGCCTCCAGCAAAGCACGCCGCGCGGGCCTCCCCAAGCCGGCGAAGCCGTCATCGCCTATGCCCACCACGGTCAGCCACGCCGGCATGCATCCATCCTCGTTCTGTATCTTCAAATAATGCGCTGTGCCACGCCGATCAAAGCGTCCAGCCTCGTTGTGCTGTTCGAAAAAAGGCATAATACAGCCGCCGGTGCCCTTCGGGGCCGAAGAGGGAACACAGTGCCACTGTGGCTGCCCCCGCAACTGTATGCAGCGAGTCCGCCTGCGCTCCGCGCCACTGGTTAGACCGGGAAGGCCGCGGTGGACGATGACCTGCCAGCCAGGAGACCTGCCGGCCAGACTGTTCGTGCCAGCCTACATCGGGCGGGGTGTACCGATGCCGCAGCAATGCCCGCCTGGGCGGTGCTCGGGCCGTCGCGCGACGCTAAACCCGGTGTCCGTCTTGAATCAAGCTTCGCCCTCCACTGCTTTGCCCGATGCGGCCCTCGCGCTGCGGCCCTCGGCGTGTCCGGGGCTGCTGCGCGTCGTCGCTGCACGCGATGGGGGGATCTGCCGGATCAAATTGCCCGGCGGCAAGCTGAGCGCGGTGCAAGCTGCGGTGATCGCCGAGGTCAGCGAGCGGCATGCAGCCGGTGTGGTCGAGCTGACCAATCGCGCGAATCTGCAGGTGCGTGGCGTGCGAAGCGGACATGAAGAGGCGTTGATCGCGGCGCTGGTCGACGCGGGGCTCGGACCGATTCCGGCGACCGGTGCGGTGGATGCTGCTAGCTTGCTGCTCGCGACCTCGACGGATACTTCAGACGCATCTCCGTTCTGCGCAACGGATGCTTCGAATACGCGATCGACGACCGCACAACAAGCTCCTGCCGCAATTTCGGCATCCGCTGCGGACGATGTGCGCAATGTGATGGTGAGCCCGACTGCCGGGCGCGATCCATTTGCGCTGTTCGATACGAGGCCGCTTTGCGTCGAACTGCTCACCTTGCTGCAAACCGAAGCGCGTTTCGCGGCGCTATCGCCCAAATTCGCGCTGCTGCTCGACGGTGGCGAGCGCCTTGCCAGGCTCGATCATCCGCATGATGTCTGGCTGGCGGCGACGCAAGCGGAAGACGGTGTGCGGTTTGTGTTTGGTTTGGCGGGTTGTCCGCCTGGGGTGGCGAACGCGGATGCTGAAGCCGATGCGTTCCAGCATGCCGAATACGCCGACTCGCGTGAATCCACCGAGCGTCCTCGCACGGATAGCGCCGGCACCCTCGCAGCCGTGCTGCCTTCGCAAGTCGCCGTCCTTGTTCGCGCGTTGCTGCATACGTTCCTCGATCTGGCCGTCGCCGACGCCACGCGCATGCGTCATCTGCTTACCGCACATTCCATCGACGCCGTATTGCAGCACGCTCAAAAGTACGTCGATTTCCCACTGTCACGCGACACGTCGCTCGCAAACTGGCAACGCGGCACGCCGGCCGATGCCACGTTGCGGCTCGGCGCGCACGCGCAACGAGTCGTCGGAACGCTACACGTAGGCGGCCAACCGCCGCTCGGACGCCTCGACGCCGCCATCTTGCGCAGCCTCGCCACGCTCTCGCAACAACGAGGCAACGGCACACTGCGCATAACGCCCTGGCAAAGCGTATTGCTGCCCGATATCGCTGCCGATGCAGCGCCCGCCGTGCTCGCCGAAATGAATGCGCTGGGCCTCGCCTGCGATCCCGCACAACCCATTACACACTTAATCGCCTGCGCCGGTTCGACAGGCTGCGCAAAAAGCCTTGCCGACACCAAAGCCGACGCACTGCTTTTAGCGGATCGCTTGCCCGACGACGTCGACGTCCATCTGAGCGGCTGTCCGCGCTCGTGCGCCGCCGCACATTGCGCGCCGTACACGCTGCTGGCTGCGGCGCCCGGCATCTACGACCTTTATCGACGCGACGGCCAGCCGGGTTTCGGCTCGTGCGTCGCGCACCAACTCACGATTGAACAGGCCGCGGACGTGCTCGACCAATTGGCACACCCGGCCCGGAGCCCTATAGATGCTTGATTACATTCGCGACGGTCAGGAGATCTATCGCCAATCCTTCGCGACGATTCGCGCGGAGGCCGATCTCTCGCGCATCCCCGCCGACCTCGAGAAACTCGCGGTGCGCGTGATTCACGCCTGCGGCATGGTCGACGTCATTGACGATCTTCAGTTTTCCGAAGGCGCAGGCGCGGCGGGCCGCACGGCGCTTGCACAAGGCGCGCCGATTCTGTGCGACGCCGGCATGGTGGCCCAAGGCATCACGCGCGCACGATTGCCCGCGAACAACGAAGTGATCTGCACGCTCACGCATCAAGACGTGCCCGCGCTCGCGCGCGAACTCGGCAATACGCGCTCGGCCGCCGCGCTCGAATTGTGGCGGCCGCATCTGGCCGGCAGCGTCATCGTGATCGGCAACGCGCCGACCGCCCTCTTTCATCTGCTCGACATGCTCGACGACGGCGCGCCGAAACCCGCGCTAATCCTCGGTTTTCCGGTCGGTTTCGTCGGTGCGGCCGAATCGAAAGCGATGCTTGCCGAAGATAGCCGCGGCGTGCCCTACGTCGTGGTTCACGGTCGACGCGGCGGCAGCGCGATGGCCGCCGCCGCTGTGAATGCACTGGCAACGGAGGTCGAGTAAATGAGCGTGCAAGGCCGTTTATTCGGACTGGGCGTCGGCCCCGGCGACCCGGAACTCATCACGCTTAAAGCGCTGCGATTGCTGAAAGCGGCACCCGTGGTCGCGTATTTCGTCGCGAAGGGTAAGAAGGGCAACGCCTTCAGCATCATCGAGGCGCATCTGCATGACGCTCAACAGCATCTGCCGCTCGTTTATCCCGTCACTACCGAAGCGCTCGAGCCGCCGCTTTCGTATGAAGCGATCATCGCCGACTTCTACGACACCGCTGCGCAGATCGTCGCCGGCCATCTCGACGCGGGTCGCGACGTCGCAGTGATTTGCGAAGGCGATCCGTTTTTCTACGGCTCGTATATGTATTTGCACGACCGCCTCGCGGCGCGTTTCGAGGCTGAGGTCGTGCCCGGCGTGTGCTCGATGCTCGGCGGTGCGGCGGTACTCGGTTCGCCGCTGGTGTATCGCAATCAGAGTTTGTCGGTGCTCTCCGGCGTCTTGCCCGAAGACGAACTGCGTCGGCGTCTCGCCGATGCGGACGCTGCGGTCATCATGAAACTGGGCCGCAATTTCGATAAGGTGCGGCGCGTGCTCGGCGAACTGGGGCTCGCGCATCGTGCGCTTTACGTCGAACGCGCGACGATGGGCAATCAGCGCATCGTCCCGCTTGACGAAGTCGATCCGATGGCGTCGCCATATTTTTCACTGCTCGTGGTGCCGGGGGAAAAATGGCAAGGTTGATGGCGCCGGCGATTGTGATTCTTGGTGCGGGCGCGCTGGCGACGGCGCAGCGTATCCAGATGCTGTATGAAGGCTGCCAGGTTCATGCCTTGCAGGGCCGAGTCGAGGCTGACGTCTCATACACGGAACTCCGCGCGCATCTGTGTGATCTGTATGCGCGCGGTACGCCGATCATTGCGCTGTGTGCTGCCGGGATCGTGATTCGTTGCGTCGCGCCGTTGCTGTCGAACAAGGGCGTCGAGCCGCCGGTGCTGGCCGTTGCAGAAGATGGCAGCGCGGTCGTGCCGTTGCTCGGCGGTCTTGCTGGCGTCAACGTGATGGCTCGCGAGATTGCGGCTGCGTTGACCGTGTCGCCCGCGATCACGACGAGTGGCGAACTGCGCTTCGGCACGTGCGTGCTCAATCCGCCTGAGGGCTATGCGCTTGCCGATATTGCGCAAGGCAAGCGCTTTGTTTCGGATCTGCTGGCCGGAGAAAGCACTCGAATCGAGGGTGAAGCGCCGTGGCTCGATGATGCGCAACTGCCCCGTTCGGAATCGGCACGTCTGGCGATTCGCGTGACACCGCGTGCGTGGGATGGGCGTGATGATGAGTTGGTGATTCATCCGCGGAGTGTGGTGGTTGCGTTGACGGGTGCGGGTACGCGCTCCGCTACGAACGCGGACTTCGGCGCAAATTCCAGTTCAGATGCGCAGACGGGTTCAGGCGCGCGAATCGCTGCACTTGTGCGCGAGGCGTTTGACGCGCACGGTCTTGCGCTGCTTTCGCTCGCGGCATTGCTGGCTCCTTCCGAACACATGGCAGACTCGGCGCTCGCCGATGCCGCGGCGAGCCTGAACGTGCCGCTGCGTTTTGCCGAGCCGCGCCCGGAGGGCGGCGAGCCGCCGAGCAATTTGCTGCGTGCCGCGCTGCGCGTCCCTTATCAGACGGTGCATGACGACGCAGACACAGGGGTTGCGCTCGCGCTGGCGTCGTTGGCAATCGACTCGGACACGATTGGCCGCGCACGCGGCCGCTTGACTGTGATCGGCCTCGGCCCCGGCAGCGCCGACCTGATGGTGCCTGCCGCCCGAACAGCGCTGAACGAAGCCACCGATATTCTCGGCTACGAAACCTACGTGAAAATGGCCGGCCCGTTACGTGCCGATCAACGCGTACACGGCACGGACAATCGCGAGGAGATGCAGCGTGCGCGTCATGCGTTCGAACTCGCGAGCACTGGACGGTCAGTGGTGATGGTGTCGTCGGGCGATCCCGGCGTGTTCGCGATGGCGGCTGCGGTGCTTGAGGCGCTCGAAGAAGGAGGGGCGACGAACGCTGACTGGCGCGCGGTCCAACTTGCCATCGTGCCGGGGGTGTCCGCTGCCATGGCGACCGCGGCGCAAGCTGGCGCGCCGTTGGGCCATGACTTCTGCATGCTGTCGTTGTCCGACAATCTGAAGCCGTGGACCATCATCGAAAAGCGTCTCCGGCATGCCGCCGAGGCGGATCTGGTGATGGCTTTCTATAACCCGATCTCTCGCGCACGGCCATGGCAATTGGATAAAGCTTTGGACATCGTGCGGGAATATCGCCCGGCAGCGACGAAGGTGGTGCTCGGACGCGACATCGGCAGACCGGGCAGCACACTGCGTACGATCACGCTCGGCGAGCTGTGTTCAAACGATGTGGATATGCGGACGATGGTGATCGTGGGGTCGTCGACGACGCGGGCGTTTGCTAACGGCGTCGACGGTGGCGAGTGGGTTTATACGCCGCGGTGGTATGAGTGAATCGACGCACACTTATTGGTCGCTACCTGACTAGGGGACACATCTCCATCACCATCCCCATCTGCCTCCCGGCCGTCCGCTAACGCGAGCGTTCCCTACGCCGCCACCTTCAAATCCTCAATCGCCCGCTGCCTGACACCCAAATCGTCCCAAAGCTCCGGATGGCACGTGAACACCAGAATCTGGTGCCGCGTCGCCGCGTCGATCAGCGCGCGCTTGATCGCATCGCGTCGCGCCGCATCGGTATGCACGGCGGCGTCGTCGAGCATCAGCAAGGTCGGGCGGCCCGATGCCTTCAACAGATCCGCATACGCCAGCCGCGTCAAGATACCAAGCTGCTCCCGCGTGCCGAAGCTCAACGCATCGAGCGTATCCGCGCGACCATAACGATCCAACGTCGCGGGACTCAGATCGTCGCCGAGCGCAATCGTCGATTGCGGGAAAATCCGCTTGAGGTAGTGCCCAAGCCGCTCGGTCAGTGGCGCACGCAATTGGGCCACCGCCGCATCGCGTTCGTCGACAAGCACCTCGTCGAGCAGACTCAAAGCACCCGCCCGCAAGCTGAGTTCGTCCTTGCGACGCGTGGCCTGTTCGACTGAAGCATTCACCACCGCAAGTCGCTCCCCAAGCCCAGACGCGCCAACCGTCTCCAACTGACTGCGCAATTGCGTGATCCGCAGTTGCCGGTCGCGCTGCTCGTTGCGCGCAAGCTCCGCGGACGCACGATAGCGTTTCGCTTCAGCCGCCGGATCGTCGAGACGCACCGCCTCCAGTTCCCGCTCCCTTCCTTCAAGCTGTTTCTTCAGCGCCTCGACCTGCACACGCTGCTCGACAATTTTCGTCTGCCACTGCGCGCGGTTGCGACAAAACGCTTCATCGCTCAGTTGGGCTTCCTTTCGCTGCAACTGACCGGCGAGCGACTCCGTCGTAGCCATGGCGGTGGATTTGCTTTCCGCCGCCTGCGCCAGCACTTTTCTGGCGGCTTCCAACGCATCACGCGCGAGGTCGGCATTCCTGCGGGCCTCGTCGAGCGGTGGCGCGGCAGACACGTCGGGCAATAGAGCCAGCCGCTCATTCGATGTCTGCAGCCGCGCAGCAGCCGAAGCCAACGCAGCACGCAGCGCGTCGATCCCCTGTGGTGCATGCACCTCGAGAATCTTCGCCTGGCTTTTCTGCTGCGCGACCAGCGTCTTCCACTGCTCGTGCCTGGCCTCGGCCTCGCCCAGCGACGCCACGCCCAGCGCCCGCAACAACTGCACATGCCGGGCTTCAAGCGATGCCAGTTCAGACAAC
Organism: Paraburkholderia elongata; assembly: GCF_013177735.1. Lineage (GTDB taxonomy): Bacteria > Pseudomonadota > Gammaproteobacteria > Burkholderiales > Burkholderiaceae > Paraburkholderia > Paraburkholderia elongata. The sequence goes on from NZ_WOEZ01000088.1 coordinate 18,184, forward strand.
TGCGCCGACAGATCGGAGACGCCCGGAATCACGCGCAATTCGCCGAGCTCGCCAAGGCCGATCAGCTTCTCCTCGTCGAGCCGCAGCACGCCCTCGCCGCTTACCTTGGTACCGCCGACGGTGATCGCACTATTCAGCCGATATTCGATGCGCGTCATCGCCGCTTCAGTACGCGCGCGCAGCACGGTCAACTCCGCATCGAGCGACTGGAGCCGCTTCAATTGCGCCCCGTCGATTTCGAGTGCAGCCGCCGCACGCGTCGCCTCCAGCACGGCCTCGTTTGCCTTGCCGGCGGCCGCGATCGCCGCTTCAAGCCGCTCGCTCTCGGTGCGGTGCAGAGCTATCTGGCTGCGCAGATCGCCCGCGGTCACCGCGGCGTTGGCCAATTCGTGGGCGCGGCTGGCATCGGCGTACGCCTGTTCGAATTGCGCCACGCTCGCCTGAGCCTGCGCATGTTCGTTCTGTACCGCCGACACGTTGGCTCGCGCGGCATCGAGTTGCTGCCGCTCGCGAGCAACAGCCGCTTCGAGTTCAGTCGCCGCCTGTTCCTGCTGCAAGGAAAGCGCCAGTTCCGCCTCGCTCAATTGCAGCGACTGCGAGAGCGCCTGAAGACTACGCTCGAGTTCCGCCGCGGCATCGGCACGCTGTTGCGCCTGCACGGCTTTCTGCTCATGAAGCTCCCACGGACGCTTGCGTTGCGCGTCGTCGAAGGCTTCCTGCTGCGCGGCAAGCCGCACGATGTTCTCGTCGAACTGCTGGCGCTGCTGCTCCAGCTCGTCGCGCTCGACGATCAGCGCCGCCAACGCCTGTTCGGCCTCGGCCAGCGGCCCGGTGGACTTCTGCGTACGCGCCGTGAGCAGTTGTCGAAGCTCGCGCTGCACGGCGGCGATCAGCGCGTCCTCGCCTGCGGATTCGCTACTGCCCGACAGTTGCGAAAGCGCATCGCGCAGATACTGCGCCGCGTGCCCCGTGGAATCGCGCATCTCCTGCGTGCCGCCTTGTTGCACCCACAACAAACCGGGAACACCGGCATTTTCCGCCCTAAGCGGCCCACGCGCGGCACGCGAAAAACCGAGCAAGGCGGCGAGCTTGTCTTCGGCTTCGTCCTCGCCGAACACCGTCTGACCGATCTTCAGCTCGCAGCGCTGCCGTGTGACGAACTGCTTCGACAGCCTGCATGCCGTGCCGTCCATATCGAACGTCACTTCAACCGACGGCTGCCCGCTCGCCTTGCCCCACGGCAGCAGGTCTTTCAGATGCGAAGCCTTGTAGCGTTCGAGGAACACCGCTCGCACGGCTTCGGCGATGGTGCTCTTGCCAGCCTCGTTCGGGCCGGTGAACAGGTTGAGACCGGGCTCCAGATCGTCGATAACGAGCCGGCCGGTGAACTGCTTGAACTCCTGAATCGCGATACTTTCCAGCTTCATGCTGACCTCGCTTCGCGCGGCAGTTCACGTTGAAAACGCGCGAGAAGCAATAACGCCTCCGCCGCTCGCTTGACCTGTTGCGGGTCGGACTGCGGGTCCTCCTGCAAGCCTCGCAGACGCGCTACCACTTTCGCGAGGTAGCCGCTTTGCGCGCCGAGTTCGGCGAGGTCGTCGGCGGTGGGCAGCACCTGCAGGCCACTCAGATCGACACGTAGCGCACGCACCCGCGCGCGGGTCTCTTCCACCGCAACGCGAATCGCTTCGGCCTCGGCCAGTGCGGTCGTGCCGTTTACGGTGACCCGCAACACGTCGTGACTGCCCAACGCACTGAGGCGCGTCTTGAGCGAATCCACATCGGTCGGCACCGAGATCGTCTCTTCCCAGCGATGCCATTGATATTTACCCACCCGCACCGCTTCAACTGCCGGTGTGGCGCCAGGCTCGGTTAGCGTGACGTCGAGCATGAAGCCCGGATCGTTGGCGCGGAAACGGTCCTGTTCGTGCGTGCCGGCATACCAGGTCCGCTCGTCCACACGCAAATGACCGTGCCAATCGCCGAGCGCGAGATAGTCCAGACGCGCGCTCGCGGCACGCGTCGGGGCGATCGGGTTCGACGAATCGATGCCTTCCTGCAGAATTCCGCTCACGCTGCCATGCGCGAGCCCGACGCGGTGATAGCCGTTCGGCGTCTCCGTTGTGTCGAAGAAACCCGTCGTGTCGTCGTAGGTGATACGTTGCGTGAGCGGCGCGCAGAGCAACGCGCATTGGCAGGCGTCGAGCGTCACCACGCCGGGTTCGAGCACCACCCGCACGTTCGGCGCAATGCAATTCAGGCGCTGCGCACGGGTCCACACGCTCTCGACCAGCGCGGCATCGTGATTGCCAGGCAGCATGATCCACGGCCCGGAAAACGCTTGCAGCGCGCCGAACAAACGGCGGATCACCGTGTCCGATACGGTCTGCAGGTCGAATACGTCGCCCGCGACCAGCACGGCGTCGACCTTGCGCGCCGCCGCTTCCTCAGCGATCCGGCGTACGGTTTCGAAGCGCGCTTCCGCGAGGTGCGCGGCTTCGTCCGGCTCGAACTGGCCGAATTGCGTACCTATCTGCCAGTCCGCGGTGTGCAGAAACCTGATCACTGTGCCTCCATTCCGTTCAATTGCATCGTCACTCAACACTCATCAACACTCATTCGGCGCCCATGTTACCGCGCCGGCGGGTCAAAGAATGTCCCAGGCCGGTGCCACACGGCCGGAACAGCGGCGCTACACTCGCGTTTCCAGACGACCACGTCAATCGCACCGCAACATGTCAATCGAATTGAATCCCGCCGCCCCGCTGCCGATGAACAAAGAGACCGAACTGAAAAAGGCCAAGCGCACCCCGTTGCTGTTGCTGGCGGCGGCCGCCTGTGTTTTCCTCGTGACCGCTTTCATGCCGCGCGGCTTCTGGGTGGACGGCATCAAGGCGGTGGCCGAAGCCGCCATGGTCGGCGCGCTCGCCGACTGGTTCGCGGTGGTCGCACTGTTTCGCCGTGTGCCGATCCCGATCGTCTCCGCGCACACCGCGATCATTCCGAAGAACAAGCACAAGATCGCCGACAACCTCGCGGTGTTCGTGCAGGACAAGTTTCTGGACGTGCCGTCGCTGGTCGGGCTGATCCAGAAACACGACCCGGCACAAAGCATCACCGGCTGGCTGACGCAGCCGGCCAATACCGCGCGCCTGGGCGACTACGTGGTCAAACTGACGAGCGGCATTCTCGAACTGACCGACGACGTGCGCATCCAGGTCTTCATCAAGGACGCGTTGCGCGACGTGCTGGCCAAGGTCGATCTGTCGCAATCCATGGGCGCGATTCTTGACACGCTCACCAAGGACGGCCGTCACCAGGAACTGCTCGACGCCGGCATCAAACAGGTCGTAGCGCTGCTGAGCGAGCCGCAGGCGCGCGAGTTTATCGCTGAACGTATCGTCGAGTGGGTAAAGAGCGAATATCCGACGATGGAGATGATCCTGCCGTCGGCATGGCTCGGCGAAAAAGGCGCCGAAACGATCGCCAGTGTGGTGAACCGGATGCTTGAGCAGATCAGCGAGAACCCCACTCATCAGTTGCGCCAGAAATTCGACGACGCGGTGCAGAAGCTGATCGTCAAACTCAAGAGCGATCCAGCGTTCCTGCGGAAAGGCGAGGAACTGAAGCGCTATCTGGTGGAAGGCGAAGCGTTGAGCACGTATGTGAAGGACATGTGGGGCGAATTGCGCGCATGGCTCAAGCGCGACCTGCAGCGCAGCGATTCGGCCCTGCACGCCAGAGTGACGGCGATGGGTCAATGGGTAGGCCGCGAACTGGCGCAGGACCCCGCGCTGCGTCAGTCGCTCAACGACCATCTGGAAGAAGCGGCGCGCGCCATGGCGCCGGATTTCGCCCAGTTCCTCACGCGCCACATCAGCGATACAGTGAAGAACTGGGACTCGCGCGAAATGTCACGGCAAATCGAGTTGAACATCGGCAAGGATTTGCAGTACATCCGCATCAACGGAACGATTGTGGGCGGCTTTATCGGCTTGCTGCTGTATGCGAGTTCCCAGCTGTTCGAACTGCTGCGTTTGCACATGGGCTAGGGATACGGCCGCCGCACGCCAAAGCGCCTACAATCCGGGCATATGAATTGCTCAGGCGCTTTACCTGATTGCCGCCGTTCCATCCGCGCGTGCCCTCAATAAAAGCGACGGCGCCACCACATCGAGAAGTCTGCTCATGAAAATATCGTTACCGCCGCATGGGCGGCCGAACCGCGTATACCCGCCGGGTACGCCCGGTCTGCATGGTTTGGCCTCGATCATCACCGGCGTGGTGGTGGTGTGCGCGCTGTACTTCGGCCGCGCGGTGCTGATTCCGATCACGCTCTCCGTGCTGCTCAGCTTTCTGCTCGCACCGCTGGTGCAGGCATTGCGGCGCTTGCACATGGGTCAGTTGCCGTCGATCTTTATCGCCGTGCTGTTCGCCCTCGCCACCTTGCTGGCCGTCGGCGGGCTGATCGGAGCCCAACTGGTGCAACTGGCGAGCGATCTGCCGCAGTATCAGGTGGCGATCGAGCAAAAGATCGAGACGGTGCAGGAGAAAACCGTCGGCCGGGCCGATTCGCTGATGAGCCGCGCCGCCGCCACGCTGCAACGCGTCGCGCCGAGCAAGCCGAGCCCGCCGCGCCTCACCGGACGCGCGGCGCGCAATGCGCCCCCCGTGCCGACACCCGTCGAAGTGCACGAGCCATCGCTCACGCCGATGCAACTCGCTCAACGCGCGCTGTCACCGGCGATCGAACCGATCGAGACGACTTTCATCGTGCTGGTCGTGACGATCTTCATCTTGCTGCAACGCGAAGACCTGCGCGACCGTTTGATCAGTCTGTTCGGTTCGCGCGATCTGCACCGCACGACCACGGCGATCAACGACGCCGCCGGGCGGCTGAGCCGCTATTTCGTCGCGCAACTGGGCGTGAACCTCAGCGCGGGCGGGATCATCGCGATCGGTCTGGCGATCATCGGCGTGCCGGGGGCGCTGCTGTTCGGCGTGATTGCTGCGTTGCTGCGCTTCGTGCCGTACATCGGCATCTGGATCGCCGCGATTCTTGCCGTGTTTCTCGCCGCCGCCATCCAGCCGCAATGGACCATGGCGGTCTATACGCTGATCCTGTTTATCGTCGTCGACGTGGTGGCCGGGCAGATCGCTGAGCCGCTGCTGTACGGACATCGTTCGGGGCTGTCGCCGCTGGCGGTGGTGGTCGCGGCGATTTTCTGGAGCTGGCTGTGGGGGCCGATCGGCCTCGTGCTGTCCACGCCGCTCACCCTGTGCGTCGTCACGCTGGGCCGCTACGCCGATCGTCTGAACTTCCTCACGGTGCTGCTGGGCGACCAGCCCGCGCTTACTCCCGCGCAGACCTTCTATCAGCGGCTTCTGGCGGACGATCCGCATGAAGCCATCGTGCAGGCCGAGCGCCTGCTGCGCGAGATGTCGCTGATCGATTACTACGACAATGTCGCGCTGGAGGGCCTCAAGCTCGCGCGCAACGATGCGATGCGCGGGGTGTTGATGCCTGAGCAGTTGGCGCGAATCAACGACGCGCTGGTCGATATCGTCGAAAACCTGGAAATCGCCGACGGACTGCCGGATCGTCTGTCACGCACGGAACCGGCCGACGCCGCTGAGGCGATATTGGCTTCGGCGTCCGCGGATCTTTCGGAGCGGCACGACAGCCACATTTCGGTCCATCCACAGCAGCACCATGAAAGCGAAAAGACCTCGGCGCTGTGCGTGCCTGGACGCGGCGCATTCGACGAGGTCACCACCGCGATCGCCGTGCAGTTGCTCGGGCGCCAAGGGCTCGCGCCGATGATGGCCACGCACTCGGGTTATCGCAGCGCGCATGCCGGCGAACCGAGCTTCAAGGACGCGCCGATCATCTGCATCATCTCGCTCGACGCACCGGAATCGCCGCCGTATCTGCGCAATATGCTGCGGCGCACGCGAGAATGGCGGCCGAGGGCGACGCTGGTGGTCGGCGTTGGAGGAGCACCCGAAGGCGGCCCGGAGATGGGCGCGACGGGTGCTTCGCACGCGGCGCCGACTTTCCGTGCGATGATCGAGGAATGTCAGGTGGCGGCGAGCCTGCAGTACACGCGGCAGCCTTCGCACGCGGCCGGGGCGGATTGAGATAGTCTGCGGCGTCCCTGCATGATTGAATAAGAAAGGCCGTGAGGTGCTGGCGCACCCCACGGCTTTTCTATTTGCGGTGCGCTAGGGCAATGTACCCAAAATGAGGACAGCCACGCGCCACCCCTCCTTCATACTTCACCTATCGATTCGCACCGCCTCTAGAGCGCACTCAAGCCCCGGCGGGCAATCCATCGGCATCGAAGATCCAGGAGACACGCATGAGCCGCAGCTTCAAACCCTATCCGTTCACGCCTCGTCACTATGCGGGGGTGGTGCCGCCGCTGGTCGACGGGCATGACCCTGTGCGGCGCGCCGTAGCGATTGTCGGTGGCGGTCCGGTAGGCATGACGCTGGCGCTTGCACTGGCTCGCCAGGGCGTGCGCTCGGTGCTGATCGAAGCAGACGACGGCGTCTGCACCGGCAGCCGCGCGATCTGTATTTCACGGCGCAGCCTGGAGATTTTCAAACGCCTCGGTGCAGTGCGCGGCTTCCTGCAAAAAGGCCTGCCATGGACAGGCGGTCGCAGCTTCTACCGCGATACCGAAGTGTTCCGCTTCGCCATGCATCAGGACGACGAGCAATCGCTGCCGCCGATGATCAACATCGCGCAATACCAGATCGAACAGTTGCTGCTCGACGAAGTGGAACAGCACGCCGATCTGATCGACATCCGCTGGCAAACCCGCGTGACCGGTATCGAACAGCACACCGACAACGGCACCGCCGGCGCAACGCTTGACCTAAGCACCGGCGACACCACATGGAAAATGCGCGCGGATTGGGTCGTCGCATGCGACGGCGGCCGCAGCACGATCCGCGAAGCACTCGGCCTCAAGCTCACGGGCACGACCTATGAGGGCCGTTACGTGATCGTCGATATCGAATTGAAGAGCGAGCGCGCCACCGAACGTCTCGCCTATTTCGATCCACCCTCCAATCCCGGCTCGACCGTGCTGGTGCACAAGCAGCCCGACAATGTCTGGCGCATCGACTACCAGCTTCGCGACGATGAAGACCCCGAGGCCGCGGTCAAGCCTGAAAACGTGATGCCGCGTGTGCAAAGCGTGCTCGACTCGATGGGCGAAACAGGCGAATGGTCGCCGATCTGGGTTACGGTCTACAAGGCCAACGCATTGACGCTCGAACGCTACCGCCACGGCTCGGTGCTGTTCGCGGGCGATGCCGCGCATCTCGTGCCGATTTTCGGCGTGCGCGGCGCGAATTCCGGCATCGACGACGCCGACAATCTCGGCTGGAAACTCGCTTGCGTGGTCAATGGCATTGCGTCGGCGCGACTGCTCGACAGCTACAGCGACGAGCGCGTTTTCGCGGCGCGTGAAAACCTGAGCTACGGCATGAAGAGCACGGAATTCATGGCGCCGCCCTCGTTCGCATTCGACCTGATGCGCAAGGCGGTGCTGGGACTTGCCGAGCGTCATCCCGCCGTGCGGCCTCTGATCAATCCGCGGCAGACACATGCGATTGCGTATGCCCAGTCGCCGCTCAATCGGGTCGCGGCCGTTGCATCGGGCGCGTTCGCCGACGGTCCGGCGCCAGGCACCGTATTGCCGGAGTGCCGCCTTCAACGCATGTGCGACGGCGTAGCAGTCGATATCCATCTCACCGATCTGCTCGGGCCATGCTTCACCGCACTTCGCTTCGGCGCGGACGTGGCGCAAGACGAAGCATGGCAGCAATTGCATCATGCGCTCGGCGAACACAGCATTCCATTCAAAGCGGTCACACTGGTCACCGGCGACTCGCCGCGCGCCAGCAGCCCGCATGTGGTCGATCCGGCGGGACGCCTGCACGAGATGCTCGACGCGACCCCGGGCACCGTCTATCTGATCAGGCCGGATGGTCATGTGCTCGCCCGCTGGCGCAACGGCAACGCGGCGAACGTGCAAAGCGCCGTGACGGCCAGTCTGACGAACTGACGCAAGAGGAACTCACACCATGACCGATAGCGAACTCGACCTCGTCTACACGACGCTCTGCAAGACACTGACCGCTGAAGGCGAAGCGCAAGCGCCCTTGTATCTGGCACGCCTTGCGCTGCTATCCATGACGGAACTCGGCGATATGCAGCGGGCGTTGTCGTTGATCGAGGCGGCGAAGCTGCCGCCATCTTCGGCAGTGACTGCGTAGCAATGCCGAAGAGCGGCGGGAATACGGTGCAACGCCAAAGAAGTAAACCATAAGGCGAAAAAACCGCCCCGTTGATGACGCGGGGCGGCTTCTTACTACCGTAGCAACTTTCACTGTCCGGGATATAACCCCAACGTGCTTGCATGCAGACGCGCGAGCCCGAGCAACGCGTCCGTGTAAGGCGTAGGCACATCGGTAAGCTGCCCCAGTTCACGCACCGCGGCCACCAGCGCATCGAGTTCGACCGTTTTACCCGCCTGAACGTCCTGCAGCATCGAGGTTTTCATCGCGCCGAGTTTGAGCGTGACCTCGTGGCGATCCGCCGGCGCCTGCTCGATTGGAATGCCGAAGCGCGCACCGATCTCCTTTGCTTCCAGCATGATGCTCGTAACGAAGTTGCGCACCAGTTCGTCGCTGAGAATCCGGTCGGTGGTCGCGCCGGTGATGGCGCTGATCGGATTCATCGTCATATTGCCCCACAGCTTGTACCAGACGTCGCGCTGAATCTGCTCTGACATCGACGCATTGAAGCCCGCTGCGGCCAGCGTGGCGGTGAGCGTTTTGACGCGTTCGCTCGAACTCCCCGACGCCTCGCCGACGATCAGCCCATTGCCCTGATGATGCCTGATGACGCCCGGCGATTCGATCAAGCAGCTCGCATGCACCACGCAACCCACCGTCTGTGCGGTCGGAATCGCGGCGGCGATCGCGCCGTCAGGATCGATCGACTTCAGCCGCTTGCCCGCGAAATCGCGGCCGAGCCCGTCACAGAACCACCATGGCACGCCGTTCATCGCGGTCAGCACGATCGTATGCGGGTTCAGCAGCGGCGCGATATGCGCGGCCACCGACGCCATTGCCGGGCCCTTGACCGCCACCACGACGAGGTCCTGCACGCCGAGATCCGCCGTTTGTTCGCTCGCCTTCACCTTCACGGTATGCGTCGCGCCGCCTTCGATCAGACGTAAGCCGTGCTGCTGCAACGCACTGAGCGTCGCTCCGCGCGCCACCACGCTCACGTCGTGGCCGGCCTGCGCGAGCTTCACCCCCATCCAGCCGCCGATCGCGCCTGCACCGTAGATTCCTACTTTCATCGCTTCAATCCTTGCTTTAATCGTCGGGGCAATCTTCGCCTCAATTCTCGCGTTAGTTCTTTCGTTAGTCCTTGCGTTAATCCTTATAGCTCGCGTCGATGCGATCCACGCGCCGCACCAACGCGTCGAACACATCCTGTCCCGCACCGTGACGCGGATCGAACTGCAACGAGTCGCGCGAGCAGCGGATCGCCACTTCTTCGGGCACCGGCCGCGCGCGACCCATCGAGAACGTGGCCATCTGGATTTCGCATGCGCGGTTGAGCGTCCACAGAATAGCGAAAGTCTGCGGCAACGTGTGCCCCCAAGCAAGCAGGCCATGGTTGCGCAAGATCACCGCCTGTTTGTTACCGATATGTTCGAGCAAACGCGGCCCTTCTTCCGCATGCACCGTAATGCCTTCGAAGTCGTGATACGCGATGCGGTCATGCAACTGTGCGCTATAGAAGTTGGTTTGTTCCAGGCCGTTTTCGAGGCATGCCACTGCGACGCCGGCCGTGGTGTGCGTGTGCATCACGCAGTGCGCATCGGCCAAACCTTCGTGAATCGCCGCATGCACGACAAAGCCCGCGGGATTCACCGGATACGGCGAGTTGTCGAGCACGCGCCCTTGCGCGTCGATCTTCACGAGATTGCTCGCGGTCACTTCGCTGTAATGCAGGCCGAACGGATTGATCAGGAAGTGGCGCTCGCCGCCGCTCACGCTCGCCGGCACGCGCAACGTGATGTGGTTGTAGATCATCTCGGTCCAGCCGAGCATATCGAAGATGCGATAGCACGCCGCCAGTTGCACGCGCGCCTGCCATTCGTCGGGATGCATCGCGGCGGCCTTCGGCGGGGCCGCTGGTTGCATTTCAAGAGTCGTCATCAAGGTCTCCGTTGTTATCGTTCGATATCGTTCGCTGCGGTTCGCTATCGTTCGTTACGTTCGGCCGTTGCGAGTCACAGCCGTTATGCGCCCGCCACCACCGCCGCGATTGACGACGCCACATAGCCGGCGTTGCTCGCATTCAATCCGGCAACGCACATGCGTCCCGAACGCAGCACATACACGGCGTATTCGCTTCGCAAACGCTCGACCTGGGCTTCGCTCAAGCCCGTGTACGTGAACATGCCGCGCTGCGCCACGTAACGCGCGCGCATCACTTCATCGACGCGGCCTGCAAGGCCTTCATGAATCGTGCCGCGCATGGCGAGAATCCGTTCGCGCATGGTGGCGAGCTCCGCTTCCCACGAAGCACGCAAGGACGTGTCCGACAGCACATTGGCGACGAGGCGAGCGCCATGCGTCGGTGGATTGCTGTAATTGGCGCGCACCGCCGACATCAATTGCCCGAGCACGCGAGCCGCTTCTTCCTTGCTCTTGCACACCACGCTCAACGCGCCGCAGCGCTCGCCGTACAGCGAGAAATTCTTCGAGAACGAACTGGCGACGATCAACGGCACACCCGCATCGGCGAGCAGGCGCACGCAGGCGGCGTCCTCCTCGAGACTCGCGCCGAAACCTTGATACGCCATGTCGACAAACGCAATCAGTTTGCGGCGCTGCAATACCGGCACCAGTTCCGCCCATTGCGCCGGACTCAGGTCGACGCCGGTCGGGTTGTGGCAGCACGCGTGCAGCAACACGATGCTCTGTTCCGGCAAGCGGCCGATCGTGTCGATCATGTCGGCGAACCGCAGGCCACCAGTGTGTTCGTCGTAATAGGGATAGGTGTTGACCGTGAGGCCCGCGCCTTCGAATACCACGCGATGGTTTTCCCAGCTCGGATCGCTGATCCATATCTGCGAGGCCGGGAAATAGCGCTTCAGAAAATCCGCGCCGACCTTCAGTGCACCTGAGCCGCCGATGGTCTGCAAGGTCGCGATGCGGCCCGCTGCACGCGCTTCGTGGTCCGCGCCGAACACCAGCGCCTGTGCTGCGTCGCGGTAGAGCGGCAGACCGGCCATCGGCAGGTACGAACGCGGGCCGATCGCGCCGAGCAGCGCGGTTTCGGCATGCCGCACGGCGTCCATCACCGGCAGCTTGCCGGCGTCGTCGAAATAGATGCCGATGCTCAGGTTCACTTTGTTGGGCCGCGGATCGAGTTGAAAATCCTCGTTCAGGCTCAGAATCGGGTCGCCCGGATAGGCGGGAATATGGTCGAACATGGCAATTCCTTGAGTGGAGCCCCGCATGTGGCTGGATTGCGACCGGCGTATACCCTGAATGTGGACTGTTGCAGCCTGGTCTTAGCCGCGTGGGCGAGACGGAAGTCTAAGCGGGTTTCCAGCTTCCCGTCGACCAGGACGAGTGTCGACTAATGGCTCGCTGCATACAATCAATCGATTTTTCACGATTCGTAAGTTTTTCTTTAGAATCGCCTGATGCCACTCACACGCGTCACCATCCGTCAGTTCGAAGCGTTTCTCGCCATCGTCGATTTGCACAGTATCGGCGCGGCGGCGGAACGGCTCGGGCTGACCTCGTCGGCGGTCAGCCAGTTGCTGGCCGAACTGGAAACGGAACTGGGCTTTCGCCTCTTCGACCGTACGACGCGGCGCGTCAATCTGTCGAGCGCGGGGCAGGATTTTCTGTCGTCGGCCGAATCGGTGTTGCGCTATGTGCGCGCCGCCGCCCAATCCGCCGACGACATCCGCAATCGTGCGGCCGGCATCGTGCGAGTCGGCGCACCGCTGGTGCTCGCGGCGACCGCGCTGCCGGCGGCCATCGCCGAATATGCGCGTGACAAACCGAAAGTGGTCGTGCGCATTTTCGACACCGTGGTCGAACAGTTGGTGGAGCGCGTGGAAAGTGGCGACGTGGATCTGGCGATCGGCCCGGATCGCCAGAGCGGCACGCGGGTGCGTTGCGATCCGGCCTTCGCGAGCCCGTGGGTGATGTGGTGCGCACCGAGCCATCCGTTGAACGCACGGCGCCGGGTGCAGTGGCAGCATTTGCGCGACGTGCCGATCGTGGCCACCGGCCGCGATCACGAGCGCGCGGTCGAACAGATGCTGGCCAACCTGCCGGTGGAGGCGCGCATCATTCCGGTGGACGTGGTGGACAACGTCACCACGGCGTTCGGCCTGGCTTCACAGGGGCTTGCCGTGACGCTCGCGCCCGCCTATGTCGCGCCGCTCGCGCGAACCTTCGGGCTGGTGATGAAGCGGATCGTCGATCCGGAAACGATCCGCGAAGTTTGCGTGTATCGCTCAACCGAACGTGCACTGTCACCGCCCGCGGACGGTTTCGCGGAATTCATCATGCCGTGGCTGAAGCGCTGGGATCGTGAGACGCAGGCCGATGCGCGGGTTAAGCGCGGGTGATTTTCCATGCAAGTTCAATTGCGCTTCGGCTACCCATCAACTGCGTCGCAGTTAACCTACGGGCGCAGCTTCGGCGCGCCGGCTCAGGACCGCTCAGGCAACAGACATAGCGCGAACAACTGGCGCTGGCCGGAGATTCCCAGCCGCGCATAAGCGCGCTTCTGATACGTAATCACGCTGGTCGCCTTGATGCCCATTTGCTCGGCAATCTCGGTGGCGCTTGCGCCCTCGAGCGTGCCGCGCAGCACGTCGATCTCGCGCGGTGTCAGCGCCGGGCAGGCGCGTCTGACACGCGCCAGCATCGCGGCTGCCGTGCCTTTCTGATGCTGTCCGTTGAGCGCGTAATGGCTTTTCGCCGCGTGCGCGAACAGATGCGCCACGCTTTCTACGTGCTCCAGTTCGCCTGGCTGAAACATGTCGTATGCCCTGTCACGATACAGATTGATCGACAGCCAGACGCTTTCCATTGGTTGCAGAAGCAACGAAAGCCGGTCGGACACGTTGGGCTGTGCATAGCAGGCGGCGCGGTAGGCTTCGTTCTCGATTTCTTCGCTTTGCTGCTGGTGCAGCACTAATGCCTCGTGCGACTGTTTCGCTTGCGGGCGGCCGATGATGGCGCGATTGCCGTCGAGGGCGTAGAAGTGCGTAGCGTAGCGGTCGGCGACATCACGGAGAAAGCGGCCGCCGCGATGGTCGGCGGCAGAGACAGTGCGAGGCCTCGCGTCGAATTCATAGGCGAAAATCGTGCACTGCGAAACGGGAAGCGTGTCGCCGACGGTTTTCAGAATGCTTGCAGCGAGCGCGTCCGGGTCGGCATGCGAGATCGACATGACGAGATCAGTCACACGCGAAGTGTTGATTTGCCCGCTGCGGGGCGGTGTGGATATGCGCCAGGAACGCATGATAAAGGCGAGGTCGCAGTGCTTGGGTTTCAGTCTGGCAAGCGTAGCACAATGGCGCGTTACGGCTGGCGCTGCTCTGCCTTGGCGGCGGAGTCCGCTTACGCCGCTAGGGCCCACGCAAACCGGGCGACGAATGAAAAAACTATAGCGCCCCCAATTTAACAGCCAGGAAATCGACGAGCAGCCGCGTTCGCTGTGGCAAGCGCCGCGTTCTCGCCCACATCGCATGCAACGGCAAAGGCGTGAGCTGGAAATCCGCCAGCAAAACCTCAACCCTTCCTGATTCGACCCATTCCTGAATCTGCCAGAAGGCCGCTATCCCGACCCCCATGCCGCCCAGCACGCCCGCATTCACCGCAGCCACCTGATTGCTGTCGAAGCGCCCTGCCACATTCACCGTAATCTCGTGTCCATCGGACGACGTAAACACCCACCGCCCAGGATTAGGCACTCCCGTTCGGACGACACAATCGTGTCTCGCCAGATCCCGTGGATGCGACGGTCTGCCGTGTTCGGCAAGATAGGCCGGCGCTGCGAACACCACCCGCCGAAGCGTGCCGATCCGTCGCGCCACCAGCCGTGAATCCGGCGTTTCGCCAATGCGGATCGTCACATCGGCACCGGTTTCTGCCGGATCGCGATACTCGTCGCTCAGATCGAGCGACAACTCCAGTTGCGGATGACGCTGCAAAAACTCCGCAGCGAGCGGTGCGATGAATTGCGGGCCGAACAGCGTGGGCGCATTGATGCGCAAACGCCCGGTGAGCCGGTGCGCTTCCTCGGCGAGTTCGGTGCGCGCCAGTTCGAGTTCGGTCAGCGCGCCTTTGACGCGCTCGTAAAAACGCATGCCGGCCGCGCTCGGTTGCGAAGTGCGCGTGGTTCGCACGATCAAGGTCGATCCGTGCACCCGCTCGAGCACCTGAAGCGACCGGCTGACGGCCTGCAACGACCGCCCAAGCCGGCGCGCGGCGCTCGTCAGACTGCCCTCTTCGACGATCGCCACCAAAGTTTCCAGATCGCGCAATGCATCCATCGCCGATTCTCCCGTTTTTCGTGAGGATGTATCCAATTTAGTGCGATTTGTGTTTGTCTGACGTGAGAGTAGCATCGATTAACTTTCACTTTACGGCTAGCCCGACGATGGACTCTCCCACGATTCAATGCCAGACAGCGCCCCGAACGGCTACGCCGCCGGCGCACAGCGTTCCGACCGCGCGCTTCGCCGCGATGGTCGCGGTCGCCGTGCTGCCGCTGTATGCGTCACAAACGTTGATCGGCCCGCTCGACGCCTCGCTGCATCTCGGCGCGTGGACCACGCTCGTCACCGCCTTGACGCTGTTTGGTTATGCGGTCGGCCTCGTCGGCCTCGTACCGCTGATCGACCGCTTACCCAATCGGCCCTTGATTGCCGCGACGCTGTTCGCGCAGATCGCGTGTCTCGCACTGGCCGCTATCGCGCCGCTGGCACCCGTGTTTCTCGCGGCATCGTTCGCTGTCGGCGTGACATCGAGCGTCGTGCAGATGCTGGTGCCCGCGGCGGCGTCGCTCGCGCCGCCGTCTTCGCGCGGCAAAGTCGTCGGCAACGTGATGAGCGGTTTGATGCTCGGCATTCTGTTATCGCGGCCGCTTGCCAGTGTGATCGGCGGCGCATTCGGCTGGCGCGCGTTTTATGCAGTCGATGCTCTGCTGCTCGCCGCCGTCACGCTTGCCGTGGTACCGCGTTTGCCGGATAGCCGCCCTGTCGGCGCGCCGTCGTATGCCGCATTATTGGCGTCGATGGTGCGGTTGGTGGCGCATGAGCCCGTGCTGCGCCGGCGGGATCTGTACCAGGGCTTGCTAATGGCCGGCTTCAATGCGTTCTGGAGCAGCGTTGCCATCGTCCTGACGCGTGCGCCGCTCGGTCTGAACAGCACCTCTGTTGCTCTGTTCGCGCTGGCCGGCGGTGGCAGCGTGTTCATCGCACCGTTGGCGGGCCGAGCCGGCGACCGGGGCTGGTCGAAGCCCGCCAGCATGCTCGCTCATGCGGTCGCCATTGCGGCCGCCCTGATGGCGGCACTGGCGTTGGCCTCGGGAGTGTCGCGCGCCGCATCGATCGTCATGCTGGCCGTGGCCGCATTCTTTATCGATGGTGGCGTGATTGCCGATCAGGCGCTCGGCCGACGCGCGATCAATCTGCTCGCGCCCGAATCGCGTGGCCGGGTGAATGGGCTCTATACAGGGCTCTTCTTCGTCGGCAGCGCGGTAGGCGCCACTATCGCCGGGCCGGCGCTCGCGCGTTGGGGCTGGCCGGGTGTATGTGTCGCTGCATTGGGCTTTTTCGCCGCGGCAGCGGGACTGCATCTGCGCGACAGTTCGCGCGGACGCGACGCATGATCGATCTTACGAACGACTGAAGGATTAAGTGGAAGGTGCTCACGCCTATCGTGGCAACGTGCCCAGCGCCGAAGCGCACCTGCTTGAAGGTGGGCACTTTGTGTTGGATGAAGCAGTCGATCAGGTTGCGGCGTTAATGATTCAGTTTCTTGGTGCGCGGCTGGCGCGATAATGCGTTCTTTCCTGGCGGGTGGTCTGGTTGTATGCGCAACGACCGTGGGCCGGCCCCCGGGAAAGACACCCACGATCACCCGGGAAAGGACTCGCGCACCCATCAGAAGCGGTAGTTGATAGAGATATCGGCCACACCGGTGGCCCTGCTGTGCGTAATCGGACTATTGCCCGCGCTGCCGACCAGTTCTTCAAATGCACCGTCGGCAGTGGCAAACCAGTGCTTGTCGAACAGCCACACTGCGCTAATGCCGAAGCCCACCGACTTGAAACCCGCGCTCGCGTGATACTGCGAGTATTGCGAGTGCGCCGCCTGAGTCTGATTCACACCGTACCAGGCATTCATGTAGTCGGAGTCCGCAACTGTCACGTTCGGCCCGGCGAACCAAAAGAATTTTTTCGTGCTGCCCGGCATTGGCAGATAGGCGCCGAGATCGCCGATCCAGCCGTTCGAGCCGCCGAAATAGCGCCGGACGTCGGCGCGCAGCACGAGCGGAAAATCCTTCGACACGACATATTCCCCGGAGAGTTTGGCGCCCGGCGCCTGATTGATGTTGCCGAGGCCATTCAACTCCTCCGGATCGTCATGACCGCGACGCCCGAGATCGTAGACGACCCCGAGACTCGCGCGCCAGTTCTGCCCTTGCGCGAAGTTGACCCCAAGACCTTCGCCGCTCGAAAAGTAGAACAGGTCCTTGTAGCGCACGTCGATGCTCGGACCGGCCATCACGTGATACCGGTCGGAGCCCTCATAACGCGGCTGGAACGACGCCGCCGCGCCGACGCGCACCTGCCAAACCGGAATATCCGGTTGCCACATCTTCTGCAGCGGAATGCCCACGGAATACTGCCATTCGCCCAACGGCGAAGGGGTTTGGGCCAAGGCCGAACCCGGCAAAACGCCGATACCGCCGAGGGTCACGGCGACCAGAGATGTTGCCGCGATGCTTGTTTGTTTCTTGCGAATCCTGCCGATCCGCTTTCTACGGCTGATCAACACCAGAAGCCTCCGTTTCTCGCGTATCGCGACGGGGTTTAGGTTTTCACCCGAGGTCCGCAATGGGTTGCAAACATCCGGGCGACCGCCGCCATGCTACGCGCGGCATGTAATTCTTTCAGCAGACGACACGCATTGCCCGGCAAAACGCACTGTCCGAATCGGGTGCCGACCCGTAAATTGGGCACTTGTACGAACAGAGACGTGCGAAAGATTTGCCGACGCACGCTCCTGTGCAAAATGCGGGCCAGGTCGCCGGAGAGGCCCGGATCGGCTTGGGTTGGCTCGATTCGGATCGGACAGGAGAATCGCAAGACAGACCGACGGACGCTAGCAAGCGTGCCGTGGCGATGATGAGAGGCAGAGTACAGTCACAAAAAAACGGCCGGCGCCGCGCGATGCGGCGCCGGAACAGGACGATTAGCGCCGGTGGGGCGTTCGCCGCTTTACAGCGCTGCTTTATTACGGTGCTTTATTACGCTGCTGGGCCGCACCGATTTGTAGCGCGGTCTTACTGTGCCGCTTCGACCAGCACAGGCTTGTCGCGATAGAGATTCGGAAACAGACGCTTCAGGTTTGCGACCTTCGGCATGTCGTTGATGGCGATATACGCGGAGTTCGGATGCAACGTCAGGTAGTTCTGATGGTACGACTCAGCAGGATAGAAGCCCTTGAACGGCTCCGTCTTCGTCACGATCGGCGCCGGGAAGGCGTGTGCCTTCTCGAGTTGCGCGATGTAACTCTGCGCGACGTGCCGCTGCGTGTCATTCAGCGGGAACACCGCCGAACGGTATTGCGTGCCGCTGTCCGGCCCCTGGCGGTTCAACTCGGTCGGATTCTGAATCACGGAAAAGTAGACCTGCAGCAGTTGCCCGTAGGAGACCTTGGTGGGATCGAACGTGACCTGCACGGATTCCGCATGGCCGGTTTCGCCGCCACTGACGGTTTCGTACTGCGCCGTGTCGCGCTGGCCGCCTGAATAACCCGACACCGCCTTCGTGACGCCTCGCACGTGCTGGAACACGCCCTGCACGCCCCAGAAGCAGCCGCCCGCGAACACGGCGGTTTCTTCGTGCGCGGTCGTGGCGGAGATCGGCTCGTCGAGCGCGGGTGGCGCAATGACAACCCCGGCTTCCGACGAGAATGCCACGCGCTGCGCCAGCAGCAGCGCCAGCGCGCCGAGCCCGACCGAAAGCGCGATGGCCGCTGTGCGTGAGCGGGCCGGTTTGCCGATAATGCGTTTCTCGATGTTCATGATATTCGTCCTGATTCGATCAGCTCGTGCCGCGCGCGGCGGGCGTGAAAGTTAAAGCGAGGCCGTTCATGCAATAGCGCAGGCCGGTCGGTTTGGGGCCGTCGTCGAATACGTGCCCCAGGTGGCTGCCGCAGCGCCGGCACAGTACTTCGTCGCGAGTCATGCCGAACGACGTGTCGGAATGCGTAATGACCGCGTGATCCAGCGGCTGCCAGAAACTCGGCCAGCCGGTGCCGCTATCGAACTTCGTCTTCGACGAAAACAGCGGCAGTGCGCAACCGGCGCACGCGAATGTGCCGGCGCGGTGCTCGTCGTTTAGCGGGCTGCTGAATGGCCGCTCCGTGCCCGCTTCGCGCAGCACGCGGTACTGCGCGTTCGTGAGCAGCTTGTGCCATTCGGCATCGCTGTGCACGACCTCGTAGGACGCCGCTGCGCCCGCGGCACCCATACCCGCCGCGCTTGCCGTGCGCCATGCGCCGGTGCTGCCGGCGAGCGACGCCGCGCCGATTAACCTGAAGAAACTCCGTCTGCTGCAAGTCATGATGATCGTCCCGGAAAGTCCGTACCGTTCACCCGTTCAGGCGCTGAGCGCGCCGCCCGCGAGTGGTCCTGGCACTTAGTCGGCCAACAAGGGGATTTATGACAGCATGCGCGTCTTTTTGCGTGACGGCGGCGGTTACAGCGGAAATTTCGTGGTCGACAGGATTTCCTTGAGCACCATGAACGAGCGGATTTGCCGGACGCCTGGCAGGTAGAGCAACTGCTCTGCGTGCAGACGATTGAAGCTGTCGCTATCGCGCGTACGGATCGTCATGAAATAGTCGAACTCGCCGGTTACGACGTGACATTCCATGCACCCGGCCACCTTCTGCGCCGCTTTTTCGAACTCGGCAAACGACTCCGGCGTGGACCGATCCAGCACCACGCCGATGATGACCAGCATGCCCGCCCCGGCCGCCTTCGGGTCGATCAACGCGACGACGCCGCGAATCAGCCCCGATTCCTTCAACCGCTCGACGCGCCGCAAGCACGCCGGCGCACTCAGTTTGACTTTGGCCGCGAGCGCGACGTTCGAAATCGACGCGTCGGTTTGCAACTGACGCAGGATCGCCCGGTCGATGCGATCGAGCGCGTGAAGCGGATCAGCTTCCGCGGTTGGAGTTGCTGCGGCGGTTACGGTGGTTGCGGCAGCAGTGACCGGTGTATTACGAACTTTTGTTGCGCTCATCGGTTCCCATTCGGCTTTTTGTTAGGTGAATTTCGATTGATTATTTTTAAAAGTATGCCGGATGGAATTTCTTTGCAAGCTCATTTCTAGCGCTTTTCCCTACCATTTGTTTAGCGCGACTGCTTGCTGCTCGCGTCGAACCTATCACTCCGGAGCTGCCATGAACCTGCAACGATTCCCTCGCTACCCACTGACTTTCGGGCCTACGCCGATCCAGCCGTTGAAGCGTTTGAGCGACCATCTGGGCGGCAAGGTGCATCTGTACGCGAAGCGCGAGGACTGCAACAGCGGCTTTGCCTTCGGCGGCAACAAGACGCGCAAGCTTGAGTACCTGATTCCTGAGGCATTGGCGCAGGGGTGTGACACGCTGGTGTCGATTGGCGGCATCCAGTCGAACCAGACTCGCCAGGTAGCGGCTGTTGCCGCGCATCTGGGGATGAAGTGCGTGCTGGTGCAGGAGAACTGGGTCAACTATTCGGACGCCGTGTACGACCGGGTTGGCAACATCCAGATGTCGCGCATTTTGGGCGCTGACGTCCGACTGGTTGCCGACGGCTTCGACATCGGCTTTCGCAAGAGTTGGGAGGACGCATTGGAGAGCGTGCGTGCCGCGGGCGGCAAGCCATACGCGATCCCGGCCGGCTGCTCCGACCATCCGCTGGGAGGCCTCGGCTTCGTCGGTTTTGCCGAAGAGGTACGCCAGCAGGAAGCCGAGTTGGGCTTCAAATTCGACTACATCGTGGTGTGTTCTGTGACGGGCAGCACCCAGGCCGGCATGATAGTGGGTTTCGCCGCCGACGGCCGCGCCGAGCGCGTGATTGGCATTGATGCATCCGCGAAACCTGCGCAGACGCGCGAGCAGATCACACGAATCGCGAAGCAGACCGCAGAAAAAGTCGACTTGGGGCGCGACATCACCAGCAAGGACGTGGTACTGGACGAGCGTTATGGCGGCCCCGAATACGGCTTGCCGAACGAAGGAACATTGGAGGCGATCCGTCTATGCGCGCGACTCGAGGGCGTGCTGACCGACCCGGTGTACGAGGGCAAATCGATGCACGGGATGATCGACATGGTACGAAACGGCGAATTCCCGGATGGCTCACGGGTGTTGTACGCGCATTTGGGCGGCGTGCCGGCACTGAACGGCTACAGCTTCATTTTCCGGAACGGGTAAGCGACGGCAAGCGCGCGGTCAGCGGTCGGCAATTAGTTAGTTTGCCGTAGCAACGTTCGCTGCTGGTCCGCGAAATAGTGCTGAATTAGCGGAGCCGAGGACTCAAACGCGGCGGACGGTTTTTGAAGTACGCTTCGGCGCGCGCAGCGCCGCCGGAAGTATGATGCCCTTGTCACTCACGCCGAATGTGCGAGGGCGCAGATTCCAGATGCACCACTGCCTCCTCCGAGCGAGGGACCCGCTTAAGAATTAGCGGTTTGAGCCGCTTTCTCTTGCCTACTTCTCTTTGCGGCGGCAAAGAGAAGTAGGTGCCGCCCCGCACAGGGGCAACGCTAATAAACCAATAAGAATTCAAGGCAAGGCCAACGCCGCAGGCATACAGAAAAACAAGCGCCGCACAGGCAAAAAAATCAAACCCTCAACCCCTCCCTCAAAAACTCCACAAAAGCCCGAATCGTGACAGAGCTCTGCCGATGCTGCGGATAGACGGCATAGACAGTAGTCGCCGAAGGCAAAAACTCTTCCAACACGGTCACCAACTGACCGCTCCCAATCGCATCAGCAACAATAAAATCAGGAAGCCGAACAATCCCCAACCCAGCGACGGCAGCATCGCGAATCAACTCCCCATTATTAGCCCGCAGCGGCCCATGCACATCAACCCCCTCGGAAACCCCATCAACAACAAAATCCCAACTCACCACCCCGCCATGCCCATACAACAGACACGAATGCCGCGCCAGATCGGCAGGATGAACCGGCGCCCCACGCCGCCGCACATACCCCGGACTGCAACACACCACCATCCTGACATCGACGAGCTTCTGCGCGATCAGCGTGGAATCCTGCAACGTGCCGATCCGAATTGCCATATCGAACCCCTCGCCCACCACGTCGACGGTACGATCGCTCAACTCCATATCGAAGCGCACATCGCCATGCTCGCGCAGGAAGCTCGCCACCAACGGCGATAGATGCATCATCCCGAACGACATCGGCGCGCTGACCCGCAACAACCCACGCGGCCCGGCGCGGCGCAGCGACATCGCCTGCTCGGCGTCATCCACTTCCCCGAGAATGCGCCGAGCACGCTCATAGAACTCCTGCCCGAGTTCGGTCACAGCCAGCTTGCGCGTATTGCGGATCAGCAGTTGCACGCCGAGCGCCTCTTCCAGCGCCATCACGCGCCGGCTGACGAACTGCTTCGACAGCGCTAACCGCTTTGCCGCCGCGGTGAAGTTATGGGCGTCGACCGTGGCGACGAAGATCCGCATGTCATCGAGTTGCATCGTTTTGTCCACCTCAGCGTGACAGTGTTTCCTGTTTACATCCGATTATAACCATCCTGATTGACCTAAACTGTCATTCATGGATTGCGGACAAACCTCTGGCCGGATCGCACAACAGAACCAAGGAGAAATACGATGCTCGATATCAGACACGCCAATCAACGCGGCCGCGCGGAGCACGGCTGGCTCAGCTCGCGTCATACGTTTTCCTTCGCGAGCTATCACGATCCGAAGCAGAACGGCTTTTCCGACCTGCTCGTGATCAACGACGACCGTGTCGCACCCGCCCAAGGTTTCGGCACGCACCCGCATCGTGACATGGAGATCTTTTCGTACGTGCTGGAAGGCGCGCTCGAACATAAGGACACGATGGGCACCGGCTCGGTGATCGTGCCTGGCGACATCCAGCTGATGAGCGCGGGAACCGGCGTCGCGCATAGCGAATACAACCATTCGAAGAGCGAGCCGGTGCACTTCATGCAAATCTGGATTGCGCCGGCGCAGAACGGCACCGCGCCGCGCTATCAGCAACGTCACTTCGGTGCGGACCAGAAGCGCGGCGTGTTGCGCCTCGTGATGTCACCGGACGGTGCGGACGGCTCGCTGGTGCTGCAACAGGATGCGCGCGTCTATGCCGGTCTTTTCGACGGCGACGAAACTGCTCGCCTCGAACTGGCCAGTAATCGCTATGCTTATGTTCACGTGGCGCGTGGCAGCGTCACGGTGAACGGCGTCGAGCTTGGAGAAGGCGACGGCGCGCGGGTCCGCGACGAAGAAGCCCTGACCTTCACGCAAGGTCACGACGCGGAGGTGTTGGTGTTCGATCTGCGTAACATCGAAGTGTCAGAGTTGTGGGCTTAAGCGGCTCGATCCCGTCGATAGATCCGGCCGGCTTAAGCGTGGCTCGCGGCGAACTTTGCGGCGAGCCGCACCCTTCCTAATTTTTGAGAAAAATCATGCGCTATACGCTATTTGAAAACCAGAAAGACGCAGGCATTCTCGTCGCCCGCGTCCTGTTGATGGTGCTGTTCGTGATGTTCGGCTGGTCGAAGCTGACCGGCTTTTCCGGCACCGTCGCTTATATGACGTCGACCGGCGCACCGATTCCGGAATTGTCGGCGATCATCGCCGTGGTGATGGAGTTTGTGGTGGGCATTGCGCTGGTGGTGGGCTTCTATACGCGGCCGCTTGCGCTGCTGCTTGGGATCTATACGGTGGCCACGGCGATCATCGGCCACCACTACTGGAACATGACGGGCATGGTGCAGTACGAAAACATGATCAACTTCTACAAGAACGTCAGCATCATGGGTGGATTGTTCCTGTTGTGCTTGACCGGGCCCGGCAAGTATTCGTTCGACCGGCGTTAAGACTGCGCTAGGCCACGCTGCCGGTGTTCGGCAAGCTCGACAAAAAGGTCGCCCGACATTCGCCGGGCGACCTTTTTTGTCGCATGAGGCAGTCCACGCTAGCCGGCAAACTGCGCCAACACGCGCTCACGAATTGCCGGCCGGATATTCGACTGCGCCATATTGCCTTGATAATGCGCGACCACGCGCGGGTTCATCACGCGGAACCACAGTGGCGGCACATACGCGAGCATGATCATCGTCGCGTAACCGGAAGGCAATTGCGGCGCGCCGTCGAAATGACGCAGCGCCTGGTAAGAGCGCGTCGGATTCGCATGATGATCGGCGTGACGCTGCAACTGATACAGAAACAGATTCGTCACGATGCGATTGCTGTTCCATGAGTGCTGCGGCTGGCAACGTTCATAACGGCCGCTCGCGAGTTGTTTGCGGCCGAGCCCGTAGTGCTCCAGGTAGTTGACCACTTCGAGCAGCGAGGCGCCATACGCCGCCTGAATCAGCAGAAACGGAATCACCGTTTTGCCGAACAGCGCGATCATCGCGCCCCACAGCGCCGCCGTCATGGCCCACGAGTGCAGGACTTCATTGCGCCATGTCCAGGGCGATCTACCGAGGCGTTCGAGCCGATGTTTTTCGAGGCGCCACGCTGAGGCGATGCTTCCGAACACCGTACGCGGCAGAAAACGCCAGAACGATTCGCCGTAGCGCGCGCTCGCCGGATCGGGCGGCGTAATCACGCGCACGTGGTGCCCGCGATTGTGTTCGACGAAGAAATGACCGTAGGCGACCGGCGCCAGCGTGATCTTGGCAAGCCATCGTTCGAAGCCATCGGTCTTGTGGCCGAGTTCGTGCGCGGTGTTGATCGACACGCCAGTCGCCGCACCCAGCGAGAGCGCAAAGCCGAGATAGTCGTACCACGCCAGGGCGTGCGTGCCGACGATCCACAGTGCGCCGAAGAACGACACGTATTCGATGAAGGTGGCCAGATAGACCACGCGGCGGTAATAGCGCTCTCGTTCGAGCCTCGGGACGACGTCTTCTGGTGGATTGCTCGGATCGTCACCGATCAGATAATCGAGCGCCGGAATAATGCCGAACACGAAAATCGGCCCGAACCACCAGAAAATATGCCAGCCGGTCTGCAACGCCAGATTGGCGGCGTGCAGCGGCAAGGTGATGGTGAGTGCACCGAGCAGCCATAGATACCGCTTGCCGTCGACCCACCGAGCGGGGGCCGCTTGCGATGTTGCCATTGTCTCCCTCCTGGTTTTATGTCGCCTGGTATCAGCGAGCTTTGCGCTTGCTAGCCAGTACGCATGTCGGCAGGACTTTGCCCGACTCCCAGATTTATATGGCCTGACGAGCGGGATAGCCAAGGAATTGGCCTAGGTGCAATACTGTTAACAAAGTCGAATTTGTGTTAACTTTCAAGCGCCTGCAACGACAAGAAGAGCTTGAAGATGGCAAGAACGGAAGCAACGCTGCCCGGTGGTGCGAGGCTCGCGGACTATCTGGCGGT
>NZ_WOEZ01000089.1 GCF_013177735.1 Paraburkholderia elongata
CATGCCCGTACGCATCACTATAGGACTCGCCGAACTGCACCACCTCGACCGTCGCCCCGCCATGCGCGCGCACCGCATCGACCTTCACCTGCGGGGTCGTCACCGGTACAACGATGATCGCCTTCACGCCCATGCGGGCCGCCGACAGCGCCACGCCCTGCGCATGATTGCCCGCTGACGCGGTAATGACGCCCCGCTGCAGCGCGTCCGCCGGAATGTGCGCCATCTTGTTGTACGCGCCACGCACCTTGAACGAGAACACCGGCTGGTTGTCCTCGCGCTTCAGATAAACCGGGTTGGAGAGCCGGGCCGACAGATTCGGCGCGCGTTCGAGTTCGGTCTCGCGGGCCACGTCGTAGACGCGCGCGGTCAGGGTTTTCTTCAGGTAGTCGTGGGAAGCCATGCGGGTGGCGCGGTGCGCTTTGTGAGTCGGGAAAGGGTCAATGATAGCGCCAACGGTGTGCGCTCTGGCCTTCAGCGAACCCTCGGCATGCGCCCGAGCGCCGTCGGCAAAGGCCAACCCGACCGTTCGGTCGGAGAATTCTTCGCAAGCGCTTGTGGGCGCCGTTCAACCCAAAAACGCTCAAAGTCCCGCCACAGCTCCGATTTCAGGCGTCAACGCGCGGCTGGATCATGGGGTAGAATTCCATTTTGGAATAAGGATCGGAAGATGCACTGGCAGCCTCGGATCGCCCATTTGATGCCCGTCCCGCGTGAGTCTCGCCCCGCGGCGGAGCGTCACGTCCGCCAGGCACGATCGTGTAGCTGTCTCTGAGCGCCGTGAAGCGACTGATGTGGGTAGACCGTCGGTTGAGCTTCGCTCCACAAAAAAATTTCCAGCATTGCGCACCACGCGCACCGTCAGCCGGCGCCTCGTCAATGAGCCCGCCGGGTTGACCCACCGAGTCGTCCGAACATGAACGCACCTCAAAGTTTCGATCCGCACGGGGCCGCCACCGCGGTGGCCGCCGATCCCGAAGCGCGTCTGCGCGAAATTCCCTATAACTACACGTCGTTTTCCGACCGCGAAATCGTCATCCGTCTGCTAGGCGACGAAGCCTGGGCGGTTTTGGCCGAACTGCGCGCGGAACGCCGCACCGGCCGCTCGGCGCGGATGCTGTATGAAGTGCTCGGCGACATCTGGGTCGTGCGCCGCAATCCTTACCTGCAAGACGACCTGCTCGACAATCCGAAGCGCCGCGCGCTGCTGATCGAGGCGCTGCACCATCGTTTGACCGAGATCGAAAAGCGCCGTCGCGCGGATCTGGTCGAGCACGGCGATGAAGCCGGCATCGATCGGGCTGCTCGCGTTGAAACGCTGGTTGCGGCTGCGCGCCGCGCCGTCGACGATTTTGAGAGCGAATTCCAGAAGACCTTCGATCTGCGCCGTCGCACGAACAAGGTGTTGGGTAAGGTCACGGAAAAAGACAACATCAAGTTCGACGGCTTGTCCCGCGTCTCGCACGTGACCGACGCAACCGACTGGCGTGTCGAGTACCCGTTTGTCGTGCTGACGCCGGATACCGAGGCCGAGATCGCCGGCATGATCAAAGCGTGTTTCGAGCTCGGTCTGACTGTGATTCCGCGCGGAGGCGGCACGGGCTACACGGGCGGCGCGGTGCCGCTCACGCCGTTCTCGGCTGTCATCAACACGGAGAAGCTCGAACAACTTGGCGCGGTCGAGATGACCGAACTGCCGGGCGTCGAGCGCAAGGTGGCGACGATTTTCTCCGGCGCGGGCGTGGTCACACGCCGCGTGACCGAAGCGGCCGAGCAGGCCGGCTTCGTGTTCGCGGTGGACCCGACCTCGCTGGATGCATCCTGCGTCGGCGGCAACGTCGCAATGAATGCGGGCGGCAAGAAAGCGGTGTTGTGGGGCACGGCGCTCGACAACCTCGCCTGGTGGCGCATGGTCGACCCGGAAGGGAACTGGCTCGAAGTCACGCGTCTGGACCACAACCTCGGCAAGATTCACGACATCGAAGTCGCGCGTTTCGAGCTGAAGTGGTTCGACGGCAACCACGCGCCGGGCGAAAAGCTGCTGCGCACGGAAGCGCTCGACATCAAGGGCCGCGTGTTCCGTAAGGAAGGTCTTGGCAAAGATGTGACCGACAAATTCCTGGCCGGTCTGCCGGGCGTGCAGAAGGAAGGCTGCGACGGCCTGATCACGTCGGCGCGCTGGGTGCTGCACAAGATGCCGGCGCATACGCGCACGGTCTGCCTCGAATTCTTCGGTCAGGCCCGCGAAGCGATTCCGAGCATTGTCGAGATCAAAGACTATCTGTTCGAAACGTCGAAGCAGGGCGGCGCGATTCTCGCTGGCCTCGAGCATCTGGACGAACGCTATCTGCGCGCGGTCGGCTATGCGACCAAGAGCAAGCGCAACGCGTTTCCGAAGATGGTGCTGATCGGCGACATCGTCGGCGACGATGCAGACGCGGTCGCCCAGGCCACCTCGGAAGTCGTGCGCATGGCCAACGGCAAGAGCGGCGAAGGTTTCGTCGCCGTCAACGCCGAAGCGCGCAAGCGTTTCTGGCTCGACCGCAGCCGTACTGCCGCGATTGCCAAGCACACCAATGCGTTCAAGATCAACGAAGACGTGGTGATCCCGCTCGACCGGATGGGCGAGTACACCGATGGCATCGAACGCATCAATATCGAACTGTCGATCAAGAACAAGCTGCAACTGGTCGACGCGCTCGAAACGTTCTTCAAGGGCGGCAAGCTGCCGCTCGGCAAGAGCGACGACGCCAACGAAATCCCGAGCGCCGAGCTGCTCGAAGATCGCGTGCAACAGGCGCTCGATTTGCTGAAGAAGGTGCGCACGCGCTGGGAATTCCTGCGCGACAAGCTCGATCTGTCCTTGCGCGAGGCGCAGCACTATCTGGTCGGCCTCGGCTACGAAGGGCTGGCGGAGAAGTTCGCCGATCGAGTCGACGCGCAGCCGGACGCGACCGTGTTCCATATCACGCAAGACCGTACGGTGCGCGTGTCGTGGAAGGCGGAGATCCGCGCCGAACTGCGTCAGATTTTCAACGGCGGCGAATTCAAGCCGATCCTCGAAGAAGCCCAGGCGATCCACAAGCAGGTCCTGCGTGGCCGCGTGTTCGTCGCGCTGCACATGCACGCGGGCGACGGCAACGTCCACACGAACCTGCCGGTCAACTCGGACAACTACGAGATGCTGCAGGACGCCCACGCGGCGGTCGCGCGCATCATGAAGCTGGCGCGTTCGCTCGACGGCGTGATTTCCGGCGAGCACGGCATCGGCATCACCAAGCTCGAGTTCCTGACCGACGAAGAGATCGGCGAATTCCGCGCGTACAAGCAGCGCGTCGATCCGCATGGCCGCTTCAATGCGGGCAAGCTGCTCGAAGGCGCTGACCTGCGCAACGCGTACACGCCGAGCTTCGGCCTGATGGGCTACGAATCGCTGATCATGCAGCAGTCCGACATCGGCGCGATTTCGGAGTCGATCAAGGACTGTTTGCGTTGCGGCAAGTGCAAGCCGGTGTGCGCGACCCACGTGCCGCGCGCGAACCTGCTGTACAGCCCGCGCAACAAGATTCTCGCCACCTCCTTGCTGGTCGAGGCGTTCCTGTACGAAGAGCAGACCCGCCGCGGCGTGTCGATCAAGCACTGGGACGAGTTCAACGACGTCGCCGATCACTGCACGGTCTGTCACAAATGCGTGACGCCGTGCCCGGTGAAGATCGACTTCGGCGACGTGACGATGAACATGCGCAACCTGCTGCGCAAGATGGGCAAGAAGAAGTTCAATCCGGGCAACGCAGCCGGCATGTTCTTCCTGAACGCCACCAACCCGCAGACGATCAACCTCGCGCGCACGGCGATGATGGGCGTCGGCTACAAGGCGCAGCGCCTCGGCAACGACTTGCTGAAGAAGTTCGCGAAGAAGCAGACGGCACACCCGCCGGCAACCGTCGGCAAGCCGCCGGTCACGCAGCAGGTGATCCACTTCATGAACAAGAAGATGCCGGGCAATCTGCCGAAGAAAACCGCGCGCGCGTTGCTGGACATCGAAGACAACAAGATTGTTCCGATCATCCGCAATCCGAAGACGACCACCGCCGATACGGAAGCGGTGTTCTACTTCCCGGGTTGCGGCTCCGAGCGGCTCTTCTCGCAAGTGGGTCTGGCGACGCAAGCCATGCTGTGGGAAGCGGGCGTGCAAACCGTGCTGCCGCCGGGCTACCTGTGCTGCGGCTACCCGCAGCGCGGCTCGGGCCAGTACGACAAGGCCGAGCAGATCGTCACCGATAACCGCGTGCTGTTCCACCGCGTCGCGAATACGCTGAACTATCTCGACATCAAGACGGTGGTGGTGTCGTGCGGTACGTGTTACGACCAGCTCGCCGGTTACGAATTCGAGAAGATTTTCCCGGGCTGCCGGATCATCGACATCCACGAGTTTCTGCTTGAGAAAGGGATCAAGCTCGAAGGCGTCAACGGCGTGCGCTACATGTACCACGACCCGTGCCACTCGCCGATCAAGACGATGGACCCGGTCAAGCTCGTCAATCAGCTGATGGGGTCGGAGAACGACGGCTACAAGATCGAGAAGAACGATCGCTGCTGTGGCGAATCCGGCACACTCGCGGTGACGCGCCCGGACATTTCGACGCAAGTCCGCTTCCGCAAGGAAGAGGAAATACGCAAGGGCGCGGCGAAGCTGCGTGGCATTCCGTTGGTGGCCGAGGCGGGTGCGAATGGGATCAATGCGGCCAATGCGCCGTCCGGCGCGGCGGGTGCACCGGACGGCTCCGTGCTCAAGGCCGGCAACGGCGCGCAGCCGAACGGTGCCACTGAGGTAAAGATCCTGACGAGCTGCCCATCCTGCCTGCAAGGCCTGTCGCGCTACAACGAAGACGCGGGCACCGAGGCAGACTACATCGTCGTCGAGATGGCACGTCACGTGCTCGGTGAAAACTGGATGGCGGATTACGTCCAGCGGGCGAACAATGGCGGAATCGAACGCGTGCTGGTTTAATGGCACGACTGACGATTTTTGCCTGAGGACGACAATGGAATGTGTTTTTTGCCGTGAAGATGGCGGCGATGTGCTGTGGCAGGACGACACCCTGCGTGTCGTCCTCGCCGACGAACATGATTACCCGGGTTTTTGCCGGGTGATCTGGAACCAGCACGTCGCTGAGTTTTCCGATCTCGCCGGAACCGACCGCGATCGCGTGATGCAGGCCGTGTACGCGGTCGAGCGTGCGATCCGGCGCATTCTTCAGCCGGTGAAGGTCAACCTGGCGAGCCTCGGCAACCAGGTGCCGCATGTGCATTGGCATGTGATTCCGCGTTTTTCGAACGACGCTCACTTCCCGCTGCCGATCTGGGCGCCGCGCCAACGCACGGTGTCCGAAGCCATGCTGTCGTCGCGCCGCGCGCAAGCCACCTTGCTGCGCGAAGCGGTGCGACAGGAAATCGAACGGGCTCTAGCCTGAGGTCATCATGAGTGGACTGACTCCCGATACCCCGGTGCCGACCGGCGTGGTCGTGCATTCCAAATCGCGCGTACTCGAATTGCAATACGCGAACGGCGAAACGTATCGCCTGCCGTTCGAACTGCTGCGCGTGTATTCGCCGTCGGCAGAAGTGATGGGCCACGGGCCCGGCCAGGAGACGCTGCAAACCGGTAAGCGCGACGTCACGATCACGATGATCGAAGGTGTCGGCAACTACGCGCTGCAGCCGACTTTCTCCGACGGCCATTCCACCGGCATCTATTCCTGGGACCTGCTGTACGACATGGCCGTCCGTCAGGATGAACTCTGGCGCGACTATCTCGCCAAACTGGCAGCGGCCAACGTCGACCGTGATGCACCGATGGCGCCAGCCGGTGCTGCGCACGGACACTGTCACTGATACGATTCGCCCTGATCGCCGCACTGATGCGGCGCAACATTTCAGAATACGCGAAAGGACGAGCGCGATGAGCAAAACCCACTTCGGCTTTCAATCGGTCGACGAACAGGAAAAAGCGCAGAAGGTGGCGGGCGTGTTCCACTCGGTCGCCTCCAACTACGACTTGATGAACGACCTGATGTCGGGCGGGTTGCACCGGGCGTGGAAGATGTTCACGATCGCCCAGGCCAACGTCCGGCCGGGCTTCAAGGTGCTCGATATTGCGGGGGGCACGGGCGATCTGTCGAAGGCGTTCGCCAAACAGGCGGGCGAAACCGGCGAAGTCTGGCACACCGACATCAACGAATCGATGCTGCGCGTGGGCCGCGACCGCCTGCTGGACAAGGGCGTGATCACGCCGGCGCTGCTCTGCGACGCCGAAAAGATCCCCTTTCCGGACAATTACTTCGACGTGGTGACCGTGGCGTTCGGCTTGCGCAACATGACGCACAAGGATGTGGCGCTGGCCGAGATGCGTCGCGTGTTGAAGCCGGCAGGCCGTCTGCTGGTGCTGGAGTTCTCGAAGGTGTGGGATCCGCTTAAAAAGGTCTACGACGTCTATTCGTTCAAGGTGTTGCCGTGGCTCGGCGACCGTTTTGCGAAGGACGCCGAGAGTTACCGCTACCTGGCGGAATCGATCCGGATGCATCCGGACCAGGAAACTTTAAAAACAATGATGGAACAAGCGGGCCTGGACGGCGTCAAATATTACAATTTGTCAGCTGGCGTGGTAGCTTTACATGTGGGGACCAAATACTAGGGTCCCTAACCCATCGTTTTTTAAAGGAAAGTACGAAAATGTCCGATTCAGGTGTGTTATCTCCCCGTAATGTTAAGCGGTCGTTGGTGAGAAGAATCGGACTGATCGCGATGGTCGGTCTGATCATGGCCGGCTCTCTCGCCTCGCTCGATGCGGAAGCCCGCCGCTTGGGCGGCAGCCGCAGCATCGGCCGTCAGTCGAACACGGTTCAGCAGCAGTCGACCCCGTCGCAACCTTCCCAAAGCAATCAGGCCATGCAGCAGCGCGCGCAGCCGGCACCGGCGCCCGCGCCGACTCCGGCCGCGGCGCCTAATCGCTCGCGCTGGCTCGGGCCGATCGCCGGTCTCGCGGCAGGCCTCGGTATCGCCGCGCTGTTGTCGCACTTCGGTCTGGGTGGCGCGTTTGCCGGCGCCATGGCCAACATCATCGTGATCGCGGTCATTGCGATGATCGGCATCTGGCTGATCCGCCGCTTCATGGGCCGCAAGCGCGATACGGACCAACCGGCGTACGCGGGCGGCTCGCCGTCGCTGAATTCGGGCGGCACCGGCTACACGCAGGAACCGCGTTATACCGCTCCGCCCACTGGCTCGTACCTCGAGCCGCACGGCAACCCGCTGAGCACGCCGTCCATCAACACTGCCCCGGCAGTGCCGGCCGGCTTCGATTCGGAAGCGTTCCTGCGCAACGCCAAGGTGTACTTCGTGCGGCTGCAAGCCGCGTGGGACGTCGGCAACATGGAAGACATCCGCGAATTCACCACGCCGGAAATGTTCGCCGAAGTGAAGGTCGATTTGTCGTCGCGCGGTGCCGAGTCCAATCAGACGGACGTGGTGCAACTGAACGCGGAGTTGCTGGGCGTGGAAGAACGCGCGACCGAATACTTCGCCAGCGTGCGCTTCTCCGGTTTGATCCGCGAATCGGCGGGTGCGGCGGCTGAGCCGTTCGTCGAGGTCTGGAACCTGACGAAGTCGAACCGGCCTGGCGAAGGCTGGCTGCTGGCCGGCATTCAGCAGGTGGCGCAGCACTGAGGCAGCAGCGAGACAGAGCCGAGGCAGCACTGCGCGCCCTGACTTCGCACAAAGCATTGGCCGTTCGGCATAGCAAGCCGCGAAGCGAACGGACGTTACAATAGGAACCCGCGCGGGCACCTCGCCCGCGCGGGTTTTTTCTTGCCACTTTCAATGACCCTCGCCGCCAAGCCCTTCGCTGCTGCCGTCAATCACCTGCTCGCCCGCGAATCGTGGGCTCGAGAGCGCCTCGCCCCGTACGCGGGCAAGACCGCCAGACTGTCCTGTCCGCCGGTCGTGCTGATGCTGCTGGTGCAACCGGACGGCTACCTGGGCGCGGTAGACGAATCCGATGCGCAACAGTTCGACGTGACTATCTCGGTGCCGTCCGATGCGTTGCCGGCCTTTGTGCAAGGCGGCCAGGCCGCCGTGATGAAGCACGTGAAGATCGAAGGCGACGCCGAGTTTGCGACCGTGATCGCCAAGCTCGCCGAGCATCTGCGCTGGGAGCCGGAGGAAGATCTGGCGAAGCTGATCGGCGACGGTCCGGCGTGGCGGGTCGCGTCGATCGTGCGCACGGTCGGCGAACATGCGCGGCGCACCGGGCGCAATCTGCTCGACACAGCCGCCGAATATCTGCTCGACGAAAATCCGCAACTGGTGCGGCGCGCCGCGTTGGAAGACTTCAACGTCGAACTGGCCCGCGCCCGCGATGCTCTGGCGCGCGTGGAAAAGCGCATCGAGCGTCTTGAACAGAAGGTCGAAGCCCACGGCGCCAACGTGCCGGGCGGCGCCGCTACGTCGCGCGGCACGCGCTAGTCACTGGGCACAACTATGCGTTTTCTGCGTTTCCTCAAGATTTTTTTCACGGTCATTCGATTCGGTCTCGACGAGATGATGCTCAGCCGCGTCAACGACCGGCGTGTGCGTCTGCTGCTGCGTATCACTACCATCGGTCGTAAGTTCGACGCCCCTCCGGGCGTGCGCTTGCGGCTCGCGCTCGAAAGCCTCGGGCCGATCTTCGTCAAGTTCGGGCAGGTGCTGTCCACGCGGCGCGATCTGCTACCGGTCGACATCGCCAATGAACTGGCCAAGCTGCAGGATCAGGTGCCGCCGTTCGATTCGGCGGTGGCGATCGGGCTGGTCGAGAAGTCGCTCGGGGCACCGGTCGACGTGCTGTTCGACGATTTCGAGCGGGTGCCGGTGGCGAGCGCGTCGATCGCGCAGGTTCACTTTGCGAAGGTGAAAGCAGGGCAGCACGCGGGCAAGGCGGTCGCCGTGAAGGTGCTGCGGCCGAATATGCTGCCGGTGATCGATTCCGACCTGGCCTTGCTGCGCGACATCGCCGTATGGGCCGAGCGCCTGTGGGCCGACGGCAAGCGCCTCAAGCCGCGCGAGGTGGTCGCCGAATTCGACAAGTATCTGCACGACGAACTCGATCTGATGCGCGAAGCGGCCAACGGCAGCCAGTTGCGCCGCAACTTCGTCGGACTCGATCTGCTGCTGGTGCCGGAGATGTACTGGGAGTTCTGCACGCCCACCGTGCTCGTGATGGAGCGCATGGTCGGCGTGCCGATCAGCCAGGTGGAGACGCTGCGCGCGGCCGGCGTCGATATTCCGAAGCTGGCGCGCGAAGGCGTCGAGATCTTCTTCACCCAGGTGTTTCGCGACGGCTTTTTTCACGCCGACATGCACCCGGGCAACATTCAGGTGAGCCTCGACCCGGCGCATTTCGGCCGTTATATCGCGCTCGACTTCGGCATCATCGGTGCGCTGTCGGACTTTGATAAAAACTACCTCGCGCAGAACTTCCTCGCTTTCTTTAAGCGTGACTACCATCGCGTCGCCACCCTGCATCTGGAGTCGGGCTGGGTGCCGCCTACGACTCGGGTCGAAGAACTGGAAAGCGCGATCCGCGCGGTTTGCGAGCCGTATTTCGACCGCGCGTTGAAGGATATTTCGCTGGGCCAGGTGTTGATGCGCCTGTTCTCGACCTCGCGCCGCTTCAATGTGGAAATCCAGCCGCAACTGGTGCTGCTGCAAAAAACCATGCTGAACGTGGAAGGGCTCGGCCGCTCGCTCGATCCTGAACTGGACTTGTGGAAGACGGCCAAGCCCTATCTCGAACGCTGGATGAACGAGCAGATTGGTCTGCGCGGTTGGTTCGAGCGGCTGAAGATCGAGGCGCCGCAGTGGAGCAAGACGCTGCCGCAGTTGCCGCGCCTGATCCATCACGTGCTGGCTGAGCGTCACGACAACACCCGCGGCGCGAACGACGACATGATTCGCCAGATTCTGCTCGAGCAGAAGCGCACCAATCGGTTGCTGCAAGGGCTGTTGCTGTTCGGCGTGGCGGTCGGTGTCGGCGCGGTGCTGGCGCGGGCGTTTATGGCGTTCGCCTACGGCGGATGAATCCGATCCTGATCCATGCGAGGCACCATATGAGTGACCCGACCGAGCCTTCCATGCCCGACTTTGCGACCCGCGATCCAAACTCGCCCGAGTTCTGGGACGAACGCTTCGAGCGCCATTTCACGCCGTGGGATCAGGCCGGCGTGCCGGCGGCGTTCCAGTCATTCGCCGAGCGCCATCGCGACGCTGCGGTACTGATTCCGGGTTGTGGCAGTGCCTACGAAGCCCTATGGCTAGCGCAGCAAGGCAATCCAGTCCGAGCGATCGATTTCTCGCCGGCCGCCGTAGCGGCAGCGCACAAGCAATTGGGTCCGCAGCATGCGCAACTGGTCGAGCAGGCTGACTTCTTCACTTACGAACCGCCGTTCACGCCGGCATGGATCTACGAGCGCGCGTTCTTTTGCGCGCTGCCGTCGGCGCGCCGTGCAGACTACGCGCAACGGATGGCCGAGTTGTTGCCAGCTGGCGCGTTGCTGGCGGGTTTCTTTTTCATCGGCGCGACGCCGAAAGGGCCCCCGTTCGGCGTCGAGCGCGCTGAACTCGACGCGTTGCTCATGCCGCACTTCGATCTGATCGAAGATGAAGCCGTGAACGACTCGATTCCTGTCTTTGCCGGCCACGAGCGCTGGATGAGCTGGCGCCGTCGTGCTTGAGCGCGTCGCCGCCGCGTTTGACGGCGGCTCGGGCCACACTTGATTCGATAACGGCCGCCCCCATTTAGGTGGGCGTCGGCTGTGCCTGGCGCTTGTCCCCGAAATTCGCGGGTGACTAGCCATATGCGGCTATAATTCAAGGCTTTGCAAGCGTTTACAAGATTTCAGTAGGGAAAAGTTCATGCCGATCTACGCTTATCGTTGCGAGTCATGCGGCTTCGGGAAGGACGTGCTTCAGAAGATGAGCGACCCCCAGTTGACGCAGTGTCCCGAGTGCGGGAAAGACACATTTCGCAAGCAGGTGACTGCCGCCGGTTTCCAGTTGAAGGGCTCCGGCTGGTATGTGACCGATTTCCGCGGCGGTAACAGCGGCGCGAGCGCGCCGGCCAAGCCCGACGCGAATGGCGACTCGAATGCGAATTCGGGCGAAAACGCCGCAGCCGGGAATAACGGCGCAGCGCAATCCGACACGGCTTCGGCCAACGGCACGGCCGCCGCCGCTTCATCGGGCGCAGCCGCAACGCCCGCCGCACCCGCCGCACCCGCCGCATCGGCGAGTTCGAGCGGTTCCGGCAGCGCCTAGTGGGACTGCCGCCCTCAGGGGCGGCGCACACGCCGCGCGTCGGGTATCGGCTCGCGCGGCTTTCTGGCGGTACACATGACGACGAAAAAAACGACGCTCAAATCGGTGTTCCTGACTGGCCTGCTGGTGCTGGTGCCTCTGGCTATCACATTGTGGGTGCTCGGCCTGATCATCGGCACGATGGACCAGACGCTGTTGCTGCTGCCGACCTCATGGCAGCCGGAGCGCGCGCTCGGCTTCCGTTTGCCGGGCCTCGGCGCGGTGCTGACGCTGGCGTTCATCTTTGTCGTCGGGCTGTTGACGCAAAATTTCATCGGGCAGAAGCTCGTGAAGTGGTGGGAAGTCGTGGTCGCTCACATTCCGGTGGTCGGCCCGCTCTACACCAGCGTCAAACAGGTATCGGACACCTTGTTGTCGAGCAGCGGCAATGCGTTTCGCAAGGCGCTGCTGATCGAGTACCCGCGCCGCGGTTCCTATACGATTGCGTTTCTGACCGGCATTCCGGGCGGCGACGTGGTCAACCACCTGAAAGAAGATTACGTCAGCGTGTATGTGCCGACTACGCCGAACCCAACGTCCGGCTTCTTCCTGATGGTGCCCAAGAGCGAAGTGATCGAACTCGACATGACGGTCGACGCTGCGCTCAAGTACATCGTCTCGATGGGCGTCGTGGCGCCGTCCGCGCCGCCGGCGCCGGTAGTGCGCCGCACGACAGTCGAGCCTCCGCTGTAATGCCGGTGCGCAGCGTTTCAAGCCGTGTTTGATTGCTGCGCGCGGTTCAACCAATGCAAAACGAAAGACAAACATCATGTCGATGAGATCTGAATACTGCGGTCTGGTGACCGAAGAACTGCTGGGCCAAACCGTCTCGCTGTGTGGCTGGGTAAGCCGCCGCCGCGACCATGGCGGCGTCATCTTCATCGACCTGCGCGACCGCGAAGGCCTCGTTCAGGTCGTCTGCGATCCGGATCGCGCTGAGATGTTCAAGACGGCCGAAGGCGTCCGGAACGAGTTCTGCCTGCAGATCAAGGGCGTGGTTCGCGCCCGCCCGGAAGGCACGACGAATGCCTCACTGAAGAGCGGCAAGATCGAAGTGCTGTGCCACGAGCTGATCGTGCTGAACGCGTCGATCACGCCGCCGTTCCAGCTCGACGACGACAACCTGTCGGAAACCACGCGTCTTACGCACCGTGTGCTCGACCTGCGTCGTCCGCAGATGCAGCACAACCTGCGTCTGCGTTACCGCGTTGCGATCGAAGTGCGCAAGTACCTGGACT
The DNA here is from genome assembly GCF_013177735.1 of Paraburkholderia elongata. GTDB lineage: Bacteria > Pseudomonadota > Gammaproteobacteria > Burkholderiales > Burkholderiaceae > Paraburkholderia > Paraburkholderia elongata. The sequence goes on from NZ_WOEZ01000089.1 coordinate 12,630, forward strand.
CGCTGGGCTTCATCGACATCGAAACGCCGATGCTCACCAAGAGCACGCCGGAAGGCGCGCGCGATTACCTCGTGCCGTCGCGTACCAACCCGGGTCAGTTCTTCGCGCTGCCGCAGTCGCCGCAACTGTTCAAGCAGTTGTTGATGGTCGCTAACTTCGATCGCTACTACCAGATCGTCAAGTGCTTCCGCGACGAAGACCTGCGCGCCGACCGTCAGCCGGAATTCACGCAGATCGACTGTGAAACCTCGTTCCTGTCGGAACAGGAAATCCGCGATCTGTTCGAGGCGATGATCCGTCACGTGTTCAAGGAAACGATCGGCGTTTCGCTGGACGAGAAATTCCCGGTCATGCTGTATTCGGAAGCCATGCGCCGCTTCGGTTCGGACAAGCCCGACCTGCGTGTGAAGCTCGAATTCACGGACCTGACGGATGCAGTGAAGGACGTCGACTTCAAGGTGTTCAGCACGCCGGCCAACACGAAAGATGGCCGCGTCGCGGCGATCCGCGTACCGAAGGGCGGCGAGCTCTCGCGTGGCGATATCGACAGCTACACGGAATTCGTGCGCATCTACGGCGCGAAGGGCCTGGCGTGGATCAAGGTCAACGAAGTGGCGAAGGGCCGTGATGGTCTGCAAAGCCCGATCGTCAAGAACCTGCACGACGAAGCGGTCAAGGCAATCATCGAGCGCACCGGCGCGCAAGACGGCGACATCATTTTCTTCGCGGCGGATCGCGCGAAGGTGGTGAACGACAGCCTGGGCGCGCTGCGTCTGAAGATCGGTCATTCGGAATTCGGCAAGGCCAACGGTCTGGTCGAATCTGGCTGGAAGCCGCTGTGGGTGGTCGACTTCCCGATGTTCGAGTATGACGAGGAAGACAACCGCTACGTCGCCGCGCATCACCCGTTCACGAGCCCGAAGGACGAGCACCTCGAGTATCTGGAAACGGATCCGGCGCGCTGTCTCGCCAAGGCCTACGATATGGTGCTGAACGGCTGGGAAATCGGCGGCGGTTCGGTGCGTATCCACCGTGAAGAAGTGCAGAGCAAGGTGTTCCGCGCGTTGAAGATCGGCGCGGAAGAAGCGCAAGCCAAGTTCGGCTTCCTGCTCGACGCGCTGCAATACGGCGCGCCGCCGCACGGCGGTATCGCATTCGGTCTGGACCGCATCGTCACGATGATGGCCGGTGCCGATTCGATTCGCGACGTGATCGCGTTCCCGAAGACGCAGCGCGCGCAGTGTCTGCTCACGCAGGCGCCGAGCGAAGTGGACGAGCGCCAGTTGCGCGAGTTGCACATCCGCCTGCGTCAGCCGGAACCGAAGGTCTAAGCTGAGCCGAACTCGGGCGGCCTGAAGACCGGCGGTCCGAGTGGGACGAAGAAGCGAACGAAGCAAAAAACGAAAAAGGCGCGTGATGCGCCTTTTTCGTTTTTTGCGTTACAGTCGAAGCAACCGGTCTCGACCGCTTATCGGACCACCCAACGGACCGCTCACCGACATGTACCGCGCAAGCGTTGCGCCCAGTTTTTACGCCATGCCGAAACCGCCGAAGATCCCGCAATCCGTACTCGTCGTCATCCATACGCCCTCGCTCGACGTGCTGTTGATCCGGCGTGCCGATCACGCAGATTTCTGGCAATCGGTGACCGGTTCGAAAGACCAGCTCGACGAACCCTTCATCGAGACAGCGACTCGCGAAGTGGCCGAGGAAACCGGCATCGTGGTCGGCAGTCAGCTGGTGCCGCAAAGCGCGCTGTTCGACTGGCAGTACTCGATCGAATATGAAATCTACCCCCAGTTCCGGCATCGCTATGCCGAGGGCGTGATCCACAACACCGAGCATTGGTTCAGCCTGGAAGTGCCCGAGCAGCTCGAAGTGACGCTCGCGCCGCGCGAGCACACCGCGTTTCTGTGGCTGCCCTATGAAGAGGCGGCCTCACGCTGCTTTTCGTCGTCGAATGCCGACGCGATCCTGCAATTGCCGAAGCGGCTCGCTGGACGCCTGAATGGCCAGTCCGAGGAGCGTGCCCGGTGAGCATAGGTGGCGCGCGCCGTTTCGCGCGACTCCGGCAATCGCTGCTCGGCCGCCGCTACTGGCAGCGCTACCGCTTCACCAGCGGCAACGACGTCAAGCTGCTGCGTTCCGGCGACGAGTTCTTTGCCGCGCTGATCGAACGCATCGACGCGGCACGGAGCGACGTGGTTCTCGAAACCTATATCTTGTCTGACGACAGCGCAGGTCAGGCCGTCGGCGCGGCGTTGCTGCGCGCAGCCTCGCGCGGCGTGAAGGTGCGCGTGATTACCGACGGCATCGGCACCGAGCGCCTCGCAATGTTCAGCGAATGGCCACTCGCCGGCATCGATCATCGTATCTACAACCCGCATCTGTTCGGCCGCTTCGGCTTCTCGCGTACGCACCGCAAGATCGCGGTGGTGGACGATCAGTTCGGCTACTGCGGCGGCATCAACATCGTCGACGATTACGAGAACAACGGCGAGAAGCTGCCTTACCGGCGCTGGGATTTCGCGGTGGAATTGCACGGGCCGGTGGTCGCCGATATCCGCCAGGCGTTCGAGGTGCAATGGCGGCGGATCCGTCTCGGGCATCGGCCTCTTGACTCGCTCGAGCCTGATCTCGGGCCGAAGGCCATGGCGTCGCTCGGCACGCTGCGCCGCCGGCGCCGCAATCGCAATGAGGCCCTCTGGGCCGGCGGGCTGCCATGCGTGGCCTTCGTCGCACGCGACAACCTGATCAACCGCCGCGCCATTGAAAAGGCGTATCTGACCGCGATCGGCCAGGCGCGCAGCGAAGTGCTGCTGGCCAATCCGTACTTCATGCCGGGCCGCAAGCTGCGGCGCGCGCTGGTGTTCGCGGCGCGGCGCGGCGTCGACGTGAAGCTCATCATCGGGCGCAAGGAGTTCAAGGCGCTCGATTACGCCGTGCCGTTCCTGTATCGTGCTCTGCTCAAAGCCGGCGTGCAGATCGCCGAGTACGAGAAAACCCTGCTACACGGCAAGGTCGCGGTGGTGGATTCGAGCTGGGGGACAGTCGGTTCGTCGAACCTCGACGCGTTGAGCCTGATGCTCAACAACGAAGCCAACGTGGTGCTGGTGAACGACCCGTCGCTCGACGCGCTGCGCGATGCGATCCTCGCCGCGTTCAAGGAGTCGCGCCGGATCGACGAGGCGCGCTATGATGCCCGTCCGGCGGGCGAGCGCTTGCTCAACTGGCTTGCCTACACGACCTATCGGGTCGTCATGAAGCTATTAACGGTGGGTGGCTATGACTAGCTCATCGGCACCTCGCACATAACCGCAAGGGCGCAGCGTCAATGAAAGGGACAAAAGAAGGCAAACGCCTCTAAAAAATCTGATTCCTCTGATTGACGGATGCCGCAGAATTGAAACCGGGTTAGAAACCGGTTTCTAATAAAGTCCTTGTTTCGCGGACGGCAGCACTCAATAATAGTACGGCCGTTCGATTTTCTTTCGGTCACATTAGAACGGTAAAAAAGCTATGCGAAAAGGCGAACAAACACGAGTCGCGATTCTCGAAGCAGCACTTGATCTGGCAAGCCGCGACGGACTGGAAGGTCTGACGATTGGGCTGCTGGCCGAGCGCATGCAGATGAGCAAAAGCGGTGTGTTCGCGCATTTCGGCTCGCGCGAGGATTTGCAGGTTGAAGTCGTGCGCGAATATCACCGTCGTTTCGAAGACGAGGTGTTTTTCCCGAGTTTGCGTGAGCCTCGTGGATTGCCGCGCTTGCGCGCGATGATCTCCCGCTGGATTGAGAAACGTATTCAGGAAGTCACCACTGGGTGCATCTACATCAGTGGCGCGGTCGAGTATGACGACCGCGGGGACAACCCGGTGCGCGAGCAGCTGGTGTCGAGCGTGACGATCTGGCGTGCGGCGCTCACGCGTGCAATTTCGCAGGCGATGGAAGAAGGGCATCTGCGAGCCGATACCGATCCGCAGCTGATGCTGTTCGAACTGTACAGCTTCACGCTCGGTCTGCATCACGACGCGCGCTTCCTGCACTTGCCGGATGCGGTGCGTCTTACGTGGGCCGCGCTGGAAAAATTGATTGTTTCGTATCAGAGCGAAAGCCGTTAGCAAGGCCGTCGAACTTAAACAGATTCAGCGGCGCTGAAAGTCCGTTTCCACGGACCGAGCTAACAGCCTGGCTCCTTGTCAAACTTTGGAGAGAGTCATGGGACAGTACGCCGCGCCGCTGCGCGACATGCAATTCGTTTTGCACGAGCTGCTTAACGTCGAAGCCGAGATCAAGCAGATGCCGAAGCACGCGGATCTCGATGCGGAGACGATCAACGCCGTGCTCGAAGAGGCCGGCAAGTTCTGCTCCGAAGTGCTGTTCCCGCTCAATCACAGCGGCGACCAGGACGGCTGCACGTACGCCGGTGACGGCGTGGTGACCACGCCGAAGGGCTTCAAGGAAGCCTATAAGCAATATGTGGAAGCCGGTTGGCCGGCACTCGGCTGCGATCCGGAATACGGCGGCCAGGGCCTGCCCGCATTCGTCAACAACGCGCTGTATGAAATGCTGAACTCGGCGAACCAGGCGTGGACGATGTACCCGGGTCTGTCGCATGGCGCGTATGAATGTCTGCACGCGCACGGCACGCCGGAACTGCAGCAACGCTATCTGCCGAAGCTGGTCGCGGGCGTCTGGACCGGCACGATGTGTCTGACCGAGCCGCATTGCGGCACCGACCTCGGCATCCTGCGTACCAAGGCTGAACCGGATAGCGACGGCTCGTACGCGATCAGCGGCACGAAGATTTTCATCTCCAGCGGCGAACACGATCTCGCGGAGAACATCGTTCACCTGGTGCTGGCGCGCCTGCCGGATGCGCCCAAGGGCACCAAGGGCATTTCGCTTTTCATCGTGCCGAAGTTCATCCCGAACGAAGCGGGCGAACCGGGCGAGCGCAACGGCGTGAAGTGCGGCTCCATCGAACACAAGATGGGCATTCATGGCAACGCGACCGCCGTGATCAATCTGGACAACGCAAAGGGCTGGCTGGTCGGTGAGCCGAACAAAGGCCTGAACGCGATGTTCGTGATGATGAACGCCGCGCGTCTGGGCGTCGGCATGCAGAGCCTGGGTCTGACCGAAATCGGTTACCAGAACTCGCTGGTGTACGCGAAAGAACGTCTGCAAATGCGTTCGCTGACCGGCCCGAAGGCGCCGGAAAAAGCGGCCGACCCGATCATCGTGCACCCGGACGTGCGCCGCATGCTGCTCACGCAGAAGGCCTACGCCGAAGGCGCGCGCGCGTTCTCGTACTGGTCCGCGCTGCACATCGACAAGGAACTGTCGCACGCCGACGAATCGGTGCGTAAGGAAGCGGCGGATCTGGTCGCGCTGCTCACGCCGATCCTGAAGGCATTCCTCTCGGACAACGCGTTCGAGAGCACCAATCACGCCATGCAGATCTACGGCGGACACGGCTTCATCACCGAGTGGGGCATGGAGCAATACGTGCGCGACGCGCGTATCAACATGATCTACGAAGGCACCAACGCGATTCAGGCGCTCGACCTGCTCGGCCGCAAGATCCTCGGCGATATGGGCGCGAAGATGAAGAAGTTCGGCAAGCTGGTGTCGGATTTCGTCGAAGCCGAAGGCGTGAAGCCGGAAATGCAGGAGTTCATCAACCCGCTCGCCGACATCGGCGAAAAGGTGCAGAAGCTGACGATGGAAATTGGCATGAAGGCGATGCAGAACCCGGACGAAGTCGGCGCTGCCGCCGTGCCGTACCTGCGCACCGTCGGCCACCTGGTGTTCTCGTACTTCTGGGCGCGCATGGCACGTATCGCGCTGGACAACGAAGCATCGGGCGATCCGTTCTACAAGGCGAAGCTCGCTACCGCACGCTTCTACTTCGCGAAGCTGCTGCCGGAAACGGCGATGACGATTCGTCAGGCGCGCGCCGGTTCGAAGTCGATGATGGACGTCGAAGAGTCGCTGTTCTAAAGCGTATCCCTTACGGCAAGCGCCACGCCCTCAAGAGGCGTGGCGCCTTCCACCGCCACAAGCCACACATCGCGAAACGTAAGAGACACATTCGCGACACCGCATAACTCCCCGGAGGAACGACGTGAGCAATCTGAACATTCGCAAGGTAGCCGTGCTCGGCGCCGGCGTGATGGGCGCGCAGATCGCAGCGCACCTGATCAACGCCAAGGTGCCCGTGCTGCTGTTCGATCTTCCTGCAAAGGAAGGCCCGAAGAACGCGATCGCGCTGAAGGCGATCGAGAATCTGAAGAAGCTGTCGCCCGCGCCGTTCGGCGTGAAGGACGACGCGCAATACATCCAGCCCGCGAACTACGACGACGACATCGAAAAGCTCGCCGAGTGCGACCTCGTGATCGAAGCGATCGCCGAACGCATGGACTGGAAGCACGACCTGTACAAGAAAGTGTCGCCGCACATCGCGCCGAATGCGATCTTCGCGACCAACACGTCGGGTCTGTCGATCACCGAACTGTCGAACGGTTTCTCGGATGAACTGAAGGCGCGCTTCTGCGGCGTGCACTTCTTCAATCCGCCGCGCTACATGCACCTGGTCGAACTGATTCCTACCGCGACCACGCGTCCGGAAATTCTCGATCAACTCGAATCGTTCCTGACGAGCGTGGTCGGCAAGGGTGTTGTGCGGGCGAAAGACACGCCGAACTTCATCGCCAACCGCGTCGGTATTTTCTCGATCCTCGCCGTCATTACCGAAGCCGCGAAGTTCGGCCTGCGTTTCGACGAAGTGGACGATCTGACGGGCTCACGTCTGGGCCGCGCGAAGTCGGCAACGTTCCGCACGGCGGACGTGGTCGGTCTCGACACGATGGCGCACGTCATCAAGACGATGCAGGACACCCTGAAGGACGATCCGTTCTTCCCGGTCTACGAAACACCGGCCGTGCTGGCTGAACTGGTGAAGAAGGGCGCGCTCGGTCAGAAGACCGGCGGCGGCTTCTACAAGAAGGAAGGCAAGGCGATCAAGGTGCTTGATCCGAAGACGGGTGGGTACGTCGACGGCGGCGCGAAAGCGGACGAACTGGTCGGCCGTATTCTGAAGCGCCCGCCTGCAGAACGTCTGAAACTGCTGCGCGAATCGGAGCACCCGCAAGCGCAATTCCTGTGGTCGATTTTCCGCGACGTGTATCACTACATCGGCGTGCATCTGGAATCGATCGCCGACAACGCGCGCGATGTCGATCTGGCCATCCGCTGGGGCTTCGGCTGGAACGAAGGCCCGTTCGAAGGCTGGCAGACGGCCGGCTGGAAGCAGGTCGCCGAATGGGTGCAGGAAGACATCGCGGCAGGCAAGGCGTTGTCGAACGTGCCGCTGCCGTCGTGGGTGCTGGACGGTCCGGTTGCTGAGAAGGGTGGCGTGCATACGAACGAAGGTTCGTGGTCGCCGGCTTCGAAGACGTTCGTGCCGCGCTCGTCGCTTAGCGTCTATGACAAACAGGTTTTCCGCGCACCGCTGGTTGGCGAAACTTCGGCTGACCCGAAGACCTACGGCAAGACGCTGTTTGAAACCGACGCCGTGCGCGCGTGGGTCGACGACCGTGTGGGCGAGAACGACGTCCTGATCGTGTCGTTCAAGAGCAAGATGAACACGATCGGACCGTCGGTGATCGACGGCCTGACGCAAGCCATCGAACTGGCCGAGAAGGACTACAAGGGTCTGGTCGTGTGGCAGCCGACGTCGCTGAAACTCGGCACGCCGGGCGGCCCGTTCTCCGCAGGTGCCAACCTCGAAGAAGCCATGCCGGCGTTCATGACGGGCGGCGCGAAGGGCATCGAGCCGTTCGTGAAGAAATTCCAGCAAGGGATGCTGCGCGTTAAGTACGCGAGCGTGCCGGTCATCTCGGCTGTGTCGGGCATCGCGCTCGGCGGCGGCTGCGAACTGGCGCTGCATAGCGCCAAGCGTGTCGCGCACATCGAAAGCTATATCGGTCTGGTGGAAGTCGGCGTGGGTCTCGTGCCCGCGGGCGGCGGCCTGAAGGAAGCGGCACTGCGCGCAGCGGAAGCTGCAACCGCAGCCGGCGCGACCAACGACTTGCTGAAGTTCGTGCAGAAGTCGTTCGAAAACGCGGCAATGGCGAAGGTCTCGGCCTCCGCGCTCGACGCCCGCGCCATGGGCTACCTGAAGCCGTCCGACACGATCGTCTTCAACGTGTTCGAACTGCTCGACATCGCGAAGAAGGAAGCGCGTGCGCTGTCCGCCGCGGGTTACCGTCCGCCGCTGCGTGTCACGCAAGTGCCGGTGGCGGGCCGCTCGGCGATCGCGACCATCAAGGCATCGCTCGTCAACATGCGCGACGGCCGCTTCATCAGCGAGCACGATTTCCTGATCGCCAGCCGCATCGCGGAAGCGGTGTGCGGCGGTGACGTGGAAGCCGGCAGCCTCGTCGACGAAGAGTGGCTGCTCAAACTCGAGCGTCAAGCGTTCGTCGATCTGCTCGGCACGCAAAAGACGCAGGAACGGATCATGGGCATGCTGCAAACCGGCAAGCCGGTGCGCAACTAAGCGACGAACGAAAACGGAGCTTTAAATGACAAAGCAATTGCAAGACGCATACATCGTCGCCGCGAGCCGCACGCCGATCGGCAAGGCGCCGCGCGGGATGTTCAAGAACACGCGCCCGGACGAACTGCTGGTGCACGCGATCAGGTCGGCCGTGGCGCAAGTGCCCGGCCTCGACACGAAAGTGATCGAAGACGCGATCATCGGCTGTGCGATTCCGGAAGCGGAACAAGGGCTGAACGTCGCGCGGATGGGCGCGCTGCTGGCGGGCCTGCCGAACACGGTGGGCGGCGTCACGGTGAACCGCTTCTGCGCCTCGGGCCTGACCGCGCTGGCGATGGCGGCTGACCGCATTCGCGTCGGCGAATCCGACGCGATGATCGCGGGCGGCTGCGAATCGATGAGCATGGTGCCGATGATGGGCAACAAGCCGTCGATGTCGCCGCATATCTTCGATCGCAACGAAGACATCGGCATCGCCTACGGCATGGGCCTGACCGCGGAGAACGTCGCCGAGCGCTGGAAGATCAGCCGCGAAGCGCAAGACGCGTTCTCGGTCGAATCGCACCGCCGTGCAATCGCCGCGCAGCAAGCCGGCGAATTCAACGACGAAATCGCCTCGTACACGATCACCGAGCGTTTCCCCGATCTCGCCACTGGCGAAGTGAAGGCGAAGACGCGCGAAATCGCGCTCGACGAAGGCCCGCGTGCGGAAACGTCGATGGAAGGCCTGGCGAAACTGCGCGCGGTGTTCGCGAACAAGGGTTCGGTAACGGCGGGCAACAGCTCGCAGACGTCGGATGGCGCGGGCGCGTTGATCGTCGTGTCGGAAAAGATGCTGAAGGAATTCAACCTGACGCCGCTCGCCCGATTCGTCAGCTTCGCCGTGCGCGGCGTGCCGCCTGAAATCATGGGCATCGGTCCGAAGGAAGCGATTCCGGCCGCGTTGAAGGCCGCCGGCCTGAAGATCGAGGACATGGACTGGATCGAACTGAACGAAGCGTTCGCCGCGCAATCGCTGGCGGTGATTCAGGACCTCGGTCTCGATCCGTCGAAGATCAACCCGCTCGGCGGCGCGATCGCACTTGGCCACCCGCTCGGTGCGACGGGCGCGATTCGTGCGTCGACGGTTGTGCACGGCCTGCGCCGCCGCAACTTCAAGTATGGCATGGTGACGATGTGCGTCGGCACCGGCATGGGCGCGGCGGGCATCATCGAACGCCTGTAATCATGTTTGCGCTGGTCCTGGCAGTGATCCTTGCAGTGACCACCTAAGGACCGCGGAAACGGTTCGCAGGCCGCTTGGCTTGCGAACCGTTTTTTCCATTCAGCAGCCACCAGGAGTACGAGGAGATGACAATGGATATTCTGGTCGAGCGCGCCGACGGCGTGCTGACGATTGCCTTCAACCGGCCCGACAGGAAAAACGCGATCACGGCCGCGATGTATCAGACGATGTCCGATGCACTGGTCGAAGCGCATGGCGATGCATCGGTTCGGGCGATTCTGATTCGCGGCAGCGCCGGCATCTTCAGTGCCGGCAACGATCTCGAAGACTTCATGAAGACGCCGCCAAGCGGCGAAAACTCGCCGGTATTCCAGTTTCTGCGTGCAATCAGTTCGGCGGAAAAGCCGGTGGTGGCGTCGGTGGCGGGGCCGGCAGTCGGCATCGGCACGACGCTCCTGCTGCACTGCGATCTGGTCTACGCTGCGAATACGGCGAGCTTTTCGCTGCCGTTCACGCAGCTCGGGCTGTGTCCGGAAGCGGCGTCGAGTTTGCTGTTGCAGCGCGTGGCCGGTTATCAGGCGGCAGCGGAAAAGCTGCTGCTCGGCGAAGCATTCGACGCCGCCGAAGCGCAACGCATGGGCTTCGTGAATCGCGTGCTGCCCGCGGCCGAAGTCGATGCATTCGCAGCCGCGCAAGCAGCAAAGCTGGCGGCACTGCCGGCGTCGTCGTTGCGGGTGACGAAGAGTCTGATGAAGCGTGCCAGCCAGCATGAACTGCAAACGCAGATGACCGAGGAAGCGGTGCACTTCGCCAAGATGCTGCTTGCGCCGGAAGCGCGCGAGGCGTTCAAGGCGTTCTTCGAGAAGCGCAAGCCGGACTTCCGGCAGTTCGACTGAGCCGGCTGCGTTCAGGCGCCTGAAAATACGCCTGAAAATAATTCAGGCGCCTGAACGCTCAAGGTTGCGTCGGCTGCAAGGTGTCGTAGTCGACGTAGCTGGTTTCCCGGCAGAAGCTGACAAGCCGTACACCCGCTTTGCGGGCAATCGCAATCGCCAGCGACGACGGCGCCGAAATCGTCGCGACCATCGGCACGTCGACACGCGCCGCCTTGCGCACCAGCTCGTAGCTGGCGCGGCTCGACAGAAACACAAAACCTTCCTTGGTATCCACGCGGTCGAGCACCAACTGGCCGATCAGCTTGTCGAGCGCGTTGTGACGGCCGACGTCTTCGAACGCGCAGCGGATCGCGCCTGCCGCACCGCACCATGCGGCAGCGTGCAGGCCGCCGGTCAGACGCGTCAGCGCCTGGTGTTCCGGTAACTCGCGCGCGGCACGAGCGATCGCATCCGGCGCGAGCCGTTGCAGAAAGCCAGTGTCGGGCACGCGTTCCGGTTTCAGATCCAGCAGATCGATGCTTTCGATCCCGCATACGCCGCAACCGGTGCGCCCGGCGAGCGCGCGACGCTTTTCCTTCAGCGCGACGAAAGCCTGCTGCACCACCTTCAATTGCACTTCGGCATGCGGCAATTCGTCATCGTCGTGTAGTTCGACCTCGATGTCCTGAATGTCGCTGCCGCGTTCCACGATCCCTTCCGAAATCGCAAAACCGACCGCGAACGCTTCCAGATCGCGCGGCGTGCACATCATCACCGCGTGCGAGATGCCGTTGAAGACGAGCGCCACCGGCCACTCCTGACCGACGTGATCGGTGACGGTTTCGACCGCTGCGCCGCGATGCCGGTGCACCTGGCGCTCCACGGCGCCCGGCTGCCCGGCTGTTTCCAGTTCGTTCAAGCTACTTCACTCCTTTCATGCTGCGCGCGTTTGAGCGGCTGGCAGCCTTGGCCGGCGGCGCGAAGCGGTGCCAGACCACGCTGCTATAGCGCGAATAAGGTTCTAAAATACCTCAAGCTAGGCCTGCGCGTTGCCCGTCATCAAAGAGGAATACTGTCATGGGACTCAACGAAGCACCGCTTCTGTTCAACTTCGAAGTCGCGTCTTCGGAGAATTTCACCTACATCCCGATGTCGGTGCGCTTCAATCTCGATCGCTTCGGGCTGCGCATCACGCTCGCGCAGTGGCAGTTGCTGCCGCTCGAAGACCGCAAGCTGCTGGCGCGGTTTCCGGTCGAGGAAGACACGGAAATCGAGCCGAATTTCGACCACGCTCTGTTCGAGATGCTGCGCACGCACGCGAATGTCGAGCCGGAGTGGTTCACGCCTGAGGAAACGCCCGCCTGGCGCCGCACCGATGCCGTACCGGACGGTGTCGCGCACCAGGCAGGACTAGCCGGTCTGCCCACGCCGGGCGTCGCTCAGTGGGCCGAACTCGGGCCGTTCAAGCGCTACGTACTTGCCAAATTGTCGCGCAAACCGGAAGGTAACCACGACTTCGTTCCCGCGATGAAGGAATTTGGCGCTGCCGGCTAGGTACGGCGGAAATATTTCACCTCACCCCCTCAATCTGTTCCGAACCCTGCCGTTATCCATGGGTTGGCGCGTAAAAAGACTCGACTCGATGCGACCCGACGCACCGAAAGCGACCTCGTGCTCCCGCCCTCAGAACGATTGACGTTCGGAACCCATGACTCCTTTTTTATCGAAGCGGCTGCTGATCAATCTGGCGGTCGCCGCCGCGGCGGTCGGCGCGAACGCGTTCGTCGCCTACACGCAGATTTGCGGCCAGCGTGACGCCGACGCGCGCATGCTGCGTTCGACGAGCGTGCGTCAGAATCTCGACGCCTACCATACGGCGCTGGACAGCGGGCTGGCCGCGCTCGGCCGTTTCGAAGCCTCGGGTGAGGCCGCGCCTGTCAGCGAGGCCGCCGCCATGGCGACCTCGCTGGCCGGTCTGGAGCGCGAGTTGCGCAAGGAGCTCGCCGGCGAACCGGCCCTGCTCGACACGCTCGCCAAACTGAGCACGGACAGTCACGCGCTGCAACACGACATCGACGATGCGCTGTTGAAGAGCGCCAGCGCCACGCCGAACGAGTCGCGCGCGTGGGCGGCGTCGACCTATACGCATCTCGGGCTGGGTCTCGGCCGTGTGGAAACCGGTCTGGCGGTGTTGCGCAAGCAGGAGAATGAGGCGTTGAAGGCCTCGCTCGCGGCTTCCGCGAACGAGACCCAACGCGCCATGTTTCTGCTGATCGTGACGATGCTGGCCGGCAGCGCGCTTCTGATCTTCACGTTCGGCGCTCGCGAAAGCCGTGCGCGCGAGAAACTGCGCGCCGTCCGCGCGCTCGGCCGCAACGACGAGCGATTCCGCGGCCTGTTCGACGACCATCCCGTGCCGATGTACATCTTCGACCGCGAAACGCTGCGCTTTCTTGCCGTCAACGCGGCCGCGATCCAGCAATACGGCTACGCGGAAAGCGAATTTCTCGGCATGACGATTCGCGCGATCCGGCCGAATTCCGAAATCTCGCGCCTCGAATCGCACCTGCAGCGCAGCGACGTCATGCAACACGGCCGCACGATGGCGGGTGTCTGGCACCATCGGCGCAAGGACGGTTCAACGATCAGCGCCGACATTTCGTATCACGCGCTCAATTTCATGGGCCGCGCCGCCTTCTTTGTGCTGGCCGACGACGTCACCGACCAGATCAACGCCGAAGCCGAAGCGCAGCGTTCGAACCAGATGCTCGAGACGGTGATCGACAACATTCCGCAGCGGATTTTCTGGAAGGATCAGGAGTCGCGCTATCTCGGCTGCAACATGGCGTTCGCGCGCGATGCGGGGCTCTCTTACCCCGAGCAGGTGGTCGGCAAGAGCGACAGCGATATGCCATGGCGCGCCATCGCCGGCCTGCTGAACGAGCACGACAAAGAGGTGGTGACCACCGGCGTGCCGAAAATGAATTTTGAGGTCGACCTGGTGATCGACGGCGTGCACCGCACCACGGTCACGAGCAAGCTGCCGTTCACCGACGGCGACGGCCGCGTGATCGGCGTGCTCGGGTCCTACACGGACATCACCGAGCGCAAGCGCGCCGATCTGGCCTTGCGTCTGCAAAGCCGCGCGCTCGATGCCAGCGTCAACGCGATTCTGATTACCGCGCCGTCGCCCGCGGGCAATCTGATCGAATACGTGAACCCCGCGTTCATGCGTATCACCGGTTACGATCCCGCCGAAGTGATCGGTCACGATTGCCGTGTGCTGCAGCGCGACGACCGCGACCAGGAAGGCGTCGCGCTGATCCGCCAGGCGCTTGCGGCGAACCGCGAGGTGAGCGCCGTGGTGCGCAACTATCGCAAGGACGGCGCGCTGTTCTGGAATCAGCTGTTCATTGCGCCGGTGCCGAACGCGGAGGGCATGATCACGCATCACATCGGCGTGATCAACGATGTGACCGATCTGATCCGCTATCAGGAACAGCTCGAATACCAGGCCAACTATGACAGTCTCACGCGGCTGCCGAATCGCAACCTGCTGCGCGATCGCCTGCAGCATGCGTTGATCGTGGCGCACCGGCATCACAAGGGTGTCGCGGTCGTGTTCATCGATCTGGACGGCTTCAAGAACGTCAACGACAGCCTCGGCCATAGCGTCGGCGACCGCTTGCTGAGCGTGGTGGCCGAGCGGCTCGCGCGCTGCACGCGAACGAGCGACACCGTCGCGCGCCACGGCGGCGACGAGTTCGTGATCGTGATGACCGATACCGTCGACGAGCAGTCGCTGATCGCGTGGATGGAACGCGTGCGCGCGTCGATTTCCGAGCCGGTGTGGCTCGACGGCACCGAGTTGTATGTCGGCTGCAGCATGGGCGCGAGCCTCTTCCCGCAGGACGGCGAGGACGCGGAAACGCTGATGAAAAAGGCCGACCTCGCGATGTATCGCGCGAAGGACATGGGCCGCAATACGTTCCAGTTCTACCAGCCGGAGATGAATGCGAGCGCGGGCGCGCGCCTGAATCTCGAACGGCGTTTGCGCCGTGCCTTGCGCGACAACGAATTCCTGCTGCACTACCAGCCGCAGGTGGATATCGTGAGCGGGCAGATTGTCGGCACCGAGGCGCTGGTGCGCTGGCGCGATCCGGAAGTCGGACTGGTGCTGCCGTCGTCGTTCATTCCGGTTGCCGAGGAGAGCGGCTTGATCGGGCCGCTGTCGGAATGGGTGTTGCGCGAGGCGTGCCGCCAGAACAAGGCGTGGCAGGACGAAGGTTTGCCGCCGGCGCGGGTCTCGGTGAATCTGTCGGCGCGCGTTTTTCAGCAGCGCGATATCGCGAAGCTCGTCATGCAGGTGCTCGCCGAGACGGGGCTCGAGCCGCAGTACCTCGAACTCGAGCTCACCGAAAGCACCATCATGCGCAATGCCGAGGAGGCGGTGTCGATGCTCAACGAGCTGCACGCGCTCGGCATCGGCCTTGCCATCGACGACTTCGGCACCGGCTATTCGAGTCTCAGCTATCTGAAGCGTTTCCCGGTGGACCGTTTGAAGATCGACCGCTCGTTCGTGTCGGATATCGGCGTGTCGGGCGACGATGAAACAATCACCTCGGCGATCATCGCGCTCGCGCATTCGCTGAAATTGCAGGTGATCGCGGAAGGCGTGGAGACGTCGGCGCAACTCGACTTCCTGAAAGAGCGTGCGTGCGACGAAATGCAGGGCTTCTACTTCGCGAAGCCGTTGTCGACGGATGGGATCTCCGCGTTGATGCAGGGTGGAGTGGGGCGGGAAGTCGAGACGGTGTAGGTCGGCTCCCCGCTCCTGACGGCGTGTCTCTCAGACAGCAGGCGTGTCGAGGAACACCGGCAGCTGTTCGGCTACCTCGGAAAACGCCTGCAAGCGTGGATGTGCCGCCTTGGCGACGATCTCCGGCAGGAACATCTGCGTGAAATTCCACGCGACGGCCACCGTCACGTCCACCGCGCCGAAATAGTTCGGTTCGACCGGCAGCGGGGCCGATGCGAGTTCCTCTTCGAGCTCGCGGTAAGCGGCGTGCAACTGCTCGGTCACGCGATCGACCCACGGCTCATGTTGTTTCTCCGCCGGACGCAGATTGCGTTCGTAGACGATCTGCACGGTCTTTTCACAGGCGGCTAGCGCGAGCCCCGTGAGGCGCGCGGCGCGCAGGCAGTGCTCCGGTCGTGACGGGAAGATCCGTTGATCCGGCGCGGCGAGCGTGGCGACGTACTGCAGGATCACGGTCGAGTCCATCACGCTCTGGCCGTTGTCGAGGATCAGGGTTGGCGCTTTGACGACCGGGTTGATCTTCGCGAACGCCTCGTACGTGCTGAACACGGAAATCGACTGGTGCTCGAAGTCGAGCTTCAGCAACTTCAGGCAAATAGCGACGCGACGCACGTAGGGCGAATCCAACATTCCAATCAGTTTCATCTCATTCCCGTTAGAAGATCGATCATGGCGCGCCCGAATCGGCCAGCGTGCGGCTGATGGCTTGCCCAGCGGTGCTTTTGAGGTGTTGAACCGCTAGATTAACTTCTCCGCACGCTGGCGTCGATTCGTGTGCCTGGCAGGCGCTTGCGTGGTTAAACCGGTTTCCGCGCGGCTTTCAGTCGTATATATTCGGGATTCCCATCTCAGACTTCACCGGGAACCACGAAGCATCGATTCACGTGGCGTTGCGCCCGCCTTTCGCTGCTCGCACTCTGTCATGGGCGTTTCGCCGTCGAATATCTGCCAATACGACTGGAGAGAAAAATGACGTCTTCACCTGCAAAGAAATGGGCTGTGCTGCTGACATCGGTTGTACTGAGCGTGGCCTCTGTTGCACCGGCGTTCGCGCAAAGCGGTGGCAGTAGTGCTCCGGCGGCCGATGCCGCCAATGCCACCAATGCCGCCAATCCGTCGGCCGCATCCAAGGCAGCCGCCAAGGCGCAACGCAAGGCCGCCCGCAAGGAGGCGCGGGCGAAGAAGAATGCTGAGTTGAAGCAACTGGAAAGCAACGGGTATAACCCGTCGCGCAACGATCCGAACTATCCGACGGATCTCCAGAACGCACAGAAGAAGGCGGGGATAGGGGCAGCGGCGAGTCAGTAAGCGGCTCAGGGGCCCGCCGCTCAATCCAGAACCGGCAGCGCGCGCGGGCGCCGGTCGCTATCGGTCGCGACGTAAGTCAGGGTCGCCTCGGTGACCTTCACGAGGTCTTCGGTCAGGCTCATGCGCTGCGCGTAGACCTCGACCGCCACCGTTACCGACGTGTTGCCCGTCTTGACGATGTCGGCGTAAAAGCTCAGCAGATCGCCGACGAACACCGGCTGCTTGAAGACGAACGAATTGACCGCGATGGTCGCCACCCGCCCGTTGGCACGGCGGCTTGCCGGAATCGAACCGGCGATATCCACTTGCGCCATAATCCAGCCGCCGAACACGTCGCCGTGGACATTCGCGTCCGACGGTTGCGGCACGACGCGCAGCGCGCAATGCTTTTGCGGAAGTTGAAGGAGATCGGTCATCGGGGCACCCTTGAAATTCGTAATGGCTCGGTCGGCTCGACAGGCAGGCGGGGGATTTCACGACAACTGCACGACCCAGCGGCACCACATAGCGGTACGGCACAGCCGCATGGCCCACGTGCAACCGGCGGCCGGACAGCCCATGAAAAGCGGCGCCAGCCAGCTTCTGCGACAATAGAAAGATCAGGAATTGTACGGGAAAGCGCCCAGCCGGGTCGCGCGACATGAAGCAGGGTGCCGGGTTTGCACGCTGCCGGTCGGCGCGCCGCTGCGAACTCCGTCGCTTCCACACTCTCCCCAGCCGATCCCATGCGCCGTACGCCCTCGTCCGAGCCTTCACCGATCTCTACCCAGCCGCGTAACGACTGGCAGACGATCCTGTCGCTGCTGCCCTACCTCGCCACCTATAAATGGCGCGTCGGCTTCGCGCTGAGCTGCCTGATCGGCGCGAAGGTCGCCAATCTCGGCGTGCCGATCGTGATGAAGCGGATCGTCGACAGCCTCGCTTCGGTGCAGCATCTCACCGCACTCGGCCGCGCCCACGATTCGCCTGCCATCGTGCTGCTGGGCGGCGTCGGTTTGCTGGTGGTCGCCTATGCGGTGGTGCGGCTGTCCACTTCGCTCTTCACCGAGCTGCGCGAGATCCTGTTTTCGAAGGTGACCGAAAGCGCGGTGCGCCAGCTCGCGCTGAAAGTGTTCCGCCATTTGCACGCGCTGTCATTGCGGTTCCATCTCGATCGACAAACGGGTGGCATGTCGCGCGATATCGAACGCGGCACACGCGGTATCACGCAACTGATTTCGTATTCGCTCTACAGCATCCTGCCGACACTGGTTGAAGTCGGTCTCGTGCTGGGATTTTTTGTCGTCAAATACGAGGCGTATTACGCGATCGTCACGTTCATTGCGCTCGCCGTGTACATCACGTTCACCGTGAAAGTCACCGAATGGCGTACGCATTTTCGCCGCACGATGAACGATCTCGATTCAAAGGCGAATTCGCGTGCGATCGATTCGCTGCTCAACTACGAAACGGTGAAGTACTTCGGCAATGAAGAGTGGGAAGCGCACCGTTACGATGAAAATCTCAAACGCTATCGCACGGCCGCGATCAAATCGCAGCGTTCCTTGTCGGCGCTGAACTTTGGGCAGCAGGCGATCATCGGCACGGGCCTCGTGTTCATTCTGTGGCGCGTGACGCAAGGCGTGATGGCCGGCCACCTCACGCTCGGCGATCTGGTGCTGATCAACACCTTCATGCTGCAGCTCTATATACCGCTGAATTTTCTCGGCGTCGTGTATCGGGAACTGAAGCAAAGCCTCACCGACATGGACCGCATGTTCACGCTGCTTGGCGCGGCTCAGGAAGTGCCCGATGTGCCGGACGCGCCCGCGTTGCGGGTGAGCGGTGCGCAGGTGCGCTTCGAGCATGTGAACTTCTCGTATGAGCCGGCGCGGCAGATTCTATACGACGTGAGCTTCACAATTCCGGCGGGCAGCACCACGGCGGTGGTCGGCCATAGCGGCTCGGGCAAGTCGACGCTCGCGCGGCTGATGTTCCGCTTCTACGATCTGGATCGCGCAACGGGTGGCGCGATCACCATCGACGGTCAGGATATTCGCGACGTCACGCAGGACTCGTTGCGTGCTTCGATCGGCATCGTGCCGCAGGATACGGTGCTGTTCAACGATTCGATCTACTACAACATTGCTTATGGCCGTCCGTCGGCCACGCGCGAGGAAGTGATCGCGGCGGCGCGTGCGGCGCATATTCACGACTTCATCGAAGGGCTGCCGAAGGGTTACGAGACACCGGTCGGCGAGCGTGGCCTGAAGTTGTCCGGCGGGGAAAAACAACGCGTCGCGATAGCGCGGACCATCCTCAAGAACCCGCCGATCCTGCTGTTCGATGAAGCGACTTCGGCACTCGATTCGCGTTCGGAGCGCGCGATCCAGCATGAGCTCGATCAGATCGCCCGAGAGCGCACGACGCTGATCATCGCGCACCGGCTTTCGACGGTGGTGCACGCACAGCAGATCATCGTGATGGACAAGGGGCGCATCGTCGAACGCGGAACGCATGCTGAATTGTTGCGTGCGAACGGGTTGTTCGCGCAGATGTGGGCGTTGCAGCAGCAACGTGCCGCAGAGGCGTCGGAGTCGGCGGAAACGGTGGGGGCGGGAGATGGTGGGCGTTGAGCAGCGCGTTATCGCACGGTGCCGCTCAACGCCTTGCTGTACTCAGCGTGCGCTCAAACGCTGATCCAAAGCCTGCAGTTGCGCGGGCGTACCAACGTTTTCCCACAGACCCTCATACAGCTCCCCGCTCGCGAGACCACGCGCAATCGTCTCGCGATAGTAAGGCGTGAGCGCGCGCCGCGTGCCGCGCGGCAGATCGCGAAACATGCGCGTGTCGTAGAGGCCGATGTTGCCGAACGTGAAGCGCGGATGCGCATCGAGCGACAGCATTCCGTTCACCAACCCGAAGTCGCCGTTCGGATGAAACGCCGGGTTCGGCACCATCACCAGATGCATGCCGGGTCCGGTTAGCGCCTTCAGTTCTTCGGCGCGCGTATTCAGCGTCGCGTAATCGAAATCCGCGTAGACGTCGCCACTGACCGCGACGAATACTTCGCTCTTGTCCTCGTCTTCGAGGAACGGCAACGCCTGCACGATTCCGCCCGCCGTCTCCAGCGCTTCATCCTCGGCCGAGTAGCGCAGTTGCACGCCCCAGCGCGAACCGTCGCCGAGCGCGGCTTCGATCCGCTCGCCGAGCCACGCATGGTTGATCACAATGGTTTGAAAGCCGGCGCGCGCGAGGCGTTCGATCTGCCACACGATCAACGGTTTGCCGCCCACTTCGAGCAAAGGCTTCGGGCACGTGTCAGTCAACGGACGCATGCGCTCGCCGCGTCCGGCTGCGAAAATCATCGCTTTCTTCAGAGACATCGTCATCGGTCAGAACGTGTAGCCGACTTCATTCGCGCGGCCTTCGAGATCGTCGAGCAGCTTCGCGAACGGACGCAGCGGCGCATAGCGTTCAGCGACCTTGCGGGCATGACCGATGAAACGCGGCAGATCCTTCATGTAATGCGGTTTGCTGTCGCGGTAGTTGATCCGGCAGAACAGCCCCAGCACCTTGATGTGCCGTTGCAGTCCCATCCATTCAAGTTGACGGTAGAACTCGCCGAAATCCGGATTGACCTGCAAGCCGGCTTTTTTCGCGCGCTCCCAGTAGTACACGAAGCAATCCAGCTCGAACTCTTCGTCCCAACTGAGAAAGGCGTCGCGCAGCAACGAGGCGACGTCGTAGGTGATCGGGCCATACACCGCGTCCTGGAAGTCCAGCACGCCGGGATTCACAGGGTTGGGGGCGGCCGCGACCATCAGATTGCGCGGCATGAAATCGCGCAGCATGAACACCTGCGGTTGCGCCCGCGCGCTCGCGATCAGCAGCGCGAAGGTGCGATCGAGCAGGCCGCGGGTCTTTTCGTCGACCTCGCGGCCCAGATGGCGGCCGATGAACCACTCCGGCATCAACTCCATCTCGCGGCGCAGGAAGGCCTCGTCGAACGGCGGCAGCACACCTTCGCGCGACGTGAGCTGCCCGCGGATCAGCGCATCGAGCGCGTCGCGCATCAGCGAGCGGGCGCGGCGCGGGTCATCGCCGCTTTGCGCCTCGGTCAGCGCGCCGAGGTACGAATCGGTGCCCAGATCGGTGACGAGCATGAACCCGGCGTCGAAATCGACCTCCAGGACGCGCGGCACATGCACGTTGGCGGCTTCGAGCAATTGCGCGATTTGCACAAATTCGCGGCACTTTTCGGGAGGCGGGGCATCGACGGCGATCAGGGTGCCGGCGCTTTCGCCTTCCGCCGCCTTACCGGCGAGCCGGAAATAGCGGCGAAAACTGGCGTCGGACGAAGCCGGGGCCAGTGTGTCGAGCTCGAGCGAATAGCGTGCTGCGTGGGCATTCAGCCAGGCCTCGAGCAGTTCGAGGCGGGTATCTGTGGAGTTTTTGGAAAGGGGCAGCGTCATGAAAACCGGCGGCAAATTCAGAGGGGCAACGTCTTGCCATATAATACCCCACGACTTTTTTGACGCGACTCACGCCAGCTTTCGCGTGTTCCGCTTCACCGCCCGCCTCATCGTTCGACAGATTGTAAATATTGATGTGCAGCCGACTGTCACGGTCGCGGTGTGCAGGCGGTGGATCGTGACTATAAAAGCTGGCGGACGGGCCGATTCGCCAAACGATACATGCCGCCTAGACAGCTTTCCCAAACGACTCCCTCTTGTGCCGTAGTGCCGCGCAAAAGGCGGCTCGTCGCGGCGTTGATCGCCGTTCCGGGCCTGATGCCCGCGCTTGCTCACGCCCAGCTGGTGGGGGAAGCCGCGCAGCCGCAACCTATCGACGCGCCTTGGGGCATGCAGCTCGCCCCGCAGCTCGAAGAGCATCCTTTGCAGGCAGGCCAGAAGCCGGCCACCTTTGTACTCGGCGATACGACCAGCGGCACGACCGACCAGGACATGGCCGCGAAAGGCTCGGCCGAGGTGCGGCGTAACACCTTCGTGATCAAGTCCGACGCGCTGCACTACGATCAGGACACGGACATGGCCGACGCATATGGCCAGGTTCACCTGAACAACAATGGCGCCACGTTCGCCGGCCCGGAAGCGCATATGCGGGTGGACTCGAGTGAAGGCTTCATGTCCGCGCCGAAGTATCACTTCAACGTGACGGGTGGCTCGGGCAGCGCGGAGCGCGTCGACCTGCTCGACAACGAACGCTCGGTGTTCACGAAGGGCACGTACACGGCTTGTTCGTGCACGGACAATCCGGCCTGGTACATCAAGGGCAGCGAGTTCGATTTCGACACCGGCGCGGACGAAGGCATCGCGTACAACAGCGTGCTGTTCTTCCAGGGCCTGCCGGTATTCGCTTCGCCGTGGCTGTCGTTCCCGCTGTCGGGCGAGCGGCGCAGCGGTATCCTGCCGCCCACGTTCTCGCTCAGTTCGGGCAACGGTTTTGAACTGTCGGTGCCGTATTACTTCAACATCGCGCCGAACCGCGATCTGACGGTCACACCGCGTCTGATCTCGAAGCGCGGCGTGCAGCTGCAGTCGTCCTTCCGTTATCTGTCGCCCACGTATTCGGGCTCGATCACCGGTGAATTCCTGCCGAACGACCGCCTGACGAAGACCAACCGCTACGCGCTGTACATCCAGCACAACCAGAACTTCGGCAACGGGTTCGGCGGTTACATCTACTACAACAAGGTCTCGGACAACACGTATCCGGAAGACCTGTCGTCGTCGGTCAACCAGTTCATGAACGGCACCCAGCTCCTGTATCAACAGGAAGCCGGGTTGACCTACAACAACGGCCCGTGGTCGGTGCTCGCCCGCGAACAGCACTGGCAGACGCTGACGCCTTCGGTGGCGCCGTATGGCCGTGAGCCGCAGTTGAACGTGAAGTACGCGAAGTACAACGTCGGCGGCTTCGACTACGGCGCGGAAGCCGACTACTCGAATTTCCGCATCACCACCGCGGACACGACCCAAGGTCAGCGGGTGATGTTCAACCCGTACCTGTCGTATTCCGTGGTCGGGCCGGGATACTTCGTGACGCCGAAGGTGCAGTGGCACTTCGCGTCGTACAACCTGGGCAATATCGGTACCGACGTGCCGGTCGGCACGCCGAAGAATTTCACCGAGTCGATCCCGACGCTCAGCTTCGACACCGGGCTGATTTTCGACCGTTCGGTGCGGATCTTCGGTGAGGATTACATCCAGACGCTGGAGCCGCGGCTTTACTACGTCTACACGCCGTACCGCAACCAGGAGTCCGCGCCGCTGTTCGATACGGCCGACTCCGACTTCGGGCTGGCGGAAATCTTCACGCCGAACACATTCGTCGGCAACGACCGGATCGCCGACGCGAACCGTCTGACCGCGGCGATTACCACGCGCTTCATCAACCCGGCCACGGGCGACGAACGCGCGCGCTTCGTGATCGCGCAGCAGTATTACTTCCAGGATCAGCGCGTCACGCTGCTGCCGACGCAGACGAGCACGCAGGCCACGCATTCGGACCTGATCGCGGGTGCGTCGCTCAAGCTCGGCGCCGGTTTCGCTTCGGAAACGGCGTTCCAATATAATGCCGACAACAACCAGTTGACGAAGACGAGCATCGGCTTCGGGTTCAGTCCGGCCAGCGGCAAGGTGATCAATGTCGCGTATCGCTACACCCGCGCGAACACCACGCTGAGCAACCAGCCGATCAATCAGGTGCTGATCTCGGGGCAGTGGCCGCTGACACACCGTGTGTACGGGGTGGGCCGTTTCAATTACGACCTGGGCGGGCATCGGATCGTCGACGGTCTGATCGGCCTGCAATACGACGCCGATTGCTGGACGCTCGGTGCCGGGATCCAGCGCTACGCGAACGGTCTGAACACATCGTCGCAGCAGCAGTCGAGCACGCGGTTTCTCGCGCAGTTGACGTTCAAGGGCTTGTCGAGCGTCGACAACGGGCTGATTTCCGCATTCCGCTCCAGCGTGGCGGGCTATACGCCGTTGCCGCCGCCGCCGCCGCCGGAAGCGCGTTTCACCAATTACGAATGACGCTCGCGCGATCATTCATAGAATGCGAAAAGACGGGCCAGGCGCGCCCGACATCATTGGAGTATCTGTGGCAATCATGAAAAAGCTTCGCTTGGCAACGCTTGCGGCCGGTCTTGCCGCCGCGGCGTCTTTCCTGTCGGTTGCGCCGGTTCAGGCGCAGGCGCTGTCGTCCGGCAATAGCGGCCAGACGGTCGACACCATCGCCGCAGTGGTCAACAACGGTGTCATCACGCGGCGCGAGCTCGACGAGCGCATCGGCCTGATCACCCGCCGGCTGAACCAGCAGAACGCGCCGGTCCCGCCGATGGACCAGTTGCGCCAGCAGGTGCTCAACCAGATGGTGCTGGAACGCATCCAGCTGCAGAAGGCGAAAGAAGACGGCATCAACATCGACGACGCCACCGTGCAAAAAACGCTGGAGCGGCTCGCGCAGGCGAACAACATGTCGCTCGACATGTACCGCTCGCGTATCGAGGCGCAAGGCGTGCCCTGGACTACCTTCACGAGCGACGCGCGCACCGAGCTCACGCTCTCGCGTCTGCGTGAGAAGGAAGTGGACAGCAAGGTCACGGTGTCGGACGCCGAGGTCGCGAACTACATCGCCAGCCAGCGCGGCCCGAACGCCGGCCTGACCAGCGATCTGCACCTTCAGCACATCTTCGTGAAGGCGCCGCTGAACGCCTCGGAAACCGACATCGAAGCCGCGCAGCAAAAGGCTCAGGCCCTGCTGACCGAAGCCAAGGGCGGTGCCAACTTCGAAAAGCTGGCGAAGTCGAATTCGCAAGCGTCGGATGCCTCGAAAGGCGGCGATGCGGGTTTCGTGCCGTCGTCCAAGCTGCCGCCTGAGTTCGTCAAGGCCGCCGCGGCACTGCGCCCGGGCCAGGTCAATCCGGATCTGATCCGCACCAACGACGGTTTCGAGATCGTGCGCCTCGTCGATCGTCGCGCCGGCCAGGGCACGAGCTCCGATGCACCGAAGCTCGTGCAGACGCACGTGCGCCACATTCTGCTGCGCGTCGGCGACGGCATGTCCGAGCCGCAAGCGCGTCAGAAGCTGCTCGAAATCAAGAACCAGATCGCCGCGGGCGGCGACTTCGCGAAGTTCGCCCACACCTACTCGCAAGACGGTTCGTCGTCGCAAGGCGGCGACCTCGGCTGGATCAGCCCGGGCGAGACGGTGCCGGAATTCGAGCGCGCCATGAACAGCCTGCAGGACGGTCAGATCAGCGACCCGGTGCGCAGCGAATACGGCTATCACCTGATTCAGGTGCTGGGCCGCCGCGAATCGGAAGGCTCGGTTTCGCAGCAGATGGATCTGGCGCGTCAGGCGATCGGTCAGCGCAAGGCGGAACAGGCCTATGCAGACTGGCTGCGCGAATTGCGCGACACCGCCTACGTGGAAGTGAAGCCCACTCTGACCAGCACGCAATAACCAACATGACATCCGCCGCGCAGTCCACCAGCCTTCCGTTGCAGATCGCGATCACGACCGGCGAGCCTGCCGGCGTCGGCCCCGAGCTGACCGCGCAGGCGTTGGCGGGCGCGGCGGCGCATTGGCCGGGCGCACAGTTCACCGTGCTGGGCGATGCGGATTTACTGGCTGACCGCGCGCGGGCGGTAGGCGTCGATTGGGCTCTTCTGGTGGCGGACGGCAAGCGCGTGCGGGTGGAGCATCGGCCGCTCGGCGCGCCCTCGCTGGCCGGCAAGCTGGACGCCGCCAACGGCCGCTACGTGCTCGACCTGCTCGACAGCGCGATCGACGGCGCCGTGGCCGGCACGTTCGATGCGATCGTTACCGCGCCGCTGCAAAAAAGCACCATCAACGATGCCGGTGTGCCATTCACCGGCCACACGGAATATCTGGCCGAGCGCACGCACACGCCGCGCGTGGTGATGATGCTGGCCGGCACCGGCAAGCGCCCGTTGCGCGTCGCGCTCGCTACCACGCATCTGCCGCTCAAAGACGTCTCCGCCGCGCTGACGGTCGAAGGTATCGTCGAGACGTTGCGCATCATCGATCACGATCTGCGCCACCATTTTGGTCTGCCGGCGCCGCGCATCCTCGTAACCGGTTTGAACCCGCATGCGGGCGAAAACGGTTATCTGGGCCGCGAGGAAATCGAGGTGATTTCTCCGGCACTGAAACTCGCGAACGAGCAAGGCATCGACGCGCCTGGCCCCTATCCGGCGGACACATTGTTCCAGCCGCGTTATCTGGAACAGGCCGACTGCGTGCTGGCGATGTTCCATGATCAGGGTCTGCCGGTGTTGAAGTACGCGACGTTCGGCGAAGGCATCAATATCACGCTCGGCTTGCCGATCATCCGCACCTCGGTCGATCACGGCACCGCGCTCGATCTGGCCGGTACCGGCCGTGCCGACGCGGGCAGTCTGATCGCCGCGATCGATACAGCGGTTTCGATGGCGCAGCACCGCCGCGCGGGCTGATTCAGCAGTCGCGGCGCGGTTTCGTACGCGTTTTTTCGCCGTTTGCCGTTTTCGCGTTCGTTGCGCGTGTTCCTGGTTTGTTCCCGGGTTGTCCCCGGGGTGCCCCTATCTTTAAGTAGTTTTCTTTCAAAGCGTTTCTTCGATGTCCACCAGCAGACAGCAACCGGGCCGGCACCAAGGCCATATCGCGCGCAAGCGTTTCGGACAGAATTTTCTGGTCGATATGGGCGTGATCGATTCGATCGTCGACGTGATCCGGCCGCAACGCGGCGAGCGCATGGTCGAAATCGGGCCGGGGCTTGGCGCGCTCACCGAACCGCTGATCGAGCGTCTGGCGACGCCCGAAGCGCCGTTGCACGCGGTCGAGCTGGATCGCGATCTGATCGGTCGTCTCAAGAAAAAATTCGGCGATCTGCTTGAGTTGCATGCGGGCGACGCGCTCGCGTTCGACTTCGGCACGCTGGCGGCACCCGGTGAGAAGGCGTCGCTGCGCATTGTCGGCAATCTGCCGTACAACATTTCGAGCCCGTTGCTGTTTCATCTGACATCGTTCGCGCATCGCGTGATCGATCAGCATTTCATGCTGCAGAACGAAGTGGTCGAGCGGATGGTGGCGGAGCCGGGCACCAAGGCGTTCAGCCGCCTCTCGGTGATGCTGCAATACCGCTACGTGATCGACAAGCAACTCGACGTGCCGCCCGAAGCATTCCAGCCGCCGCCGAAGGTCGATTCGGCGATCGTGCGGATGATCCCGTACCAACTGCATGAATTGCCGGCCGTGGACGAGCGCGTGCTCGGCGAGGTGGTGACGGCGGCCTTCTCGCAGCGGCGCAAGATGCTGCGCAACACCTTGGCCGCGTTTCGTGACTCGGTGGATTTCGAGGCGCTAGGCTTCGATCTGCAACGCCGCGCCGAAGATGTGCCGGTGGCCGAGTATGTGCGTGTGGCGCAGATCGTGGCGGCCTCGCCGGCGCGTGGCGCCGCGGCCGCGGAGACTGGGACTGACGACGCCTGAGTTGCGTTGCACGGTCTTGAAGGAAGCACGTTGTGTCCTGCAGCGCGGGTGAAACTCCCCACTCCTTAAGCAGAAACCCGCTTGACGGGCGCATTGACCAGCGCAATGCCGGTCAACACCAGCGCCGCGGCCATCAGAAAGCGCAGGCTGAACGACTCGCCGAGCAACAGCACGCCGAAGGTCACGCCGAACAACGGCGTCAGGAACGAGAACACCGACAGGCGCGACGCGATGTAACGCGTCAACAGCCAGAACCAGATCAGATAGCTGACGAACGCCACGATCACCGCCTGATACGCGAGGCTCATCCCCGCCAGTGGCGTGACGGTTTCCACGTGTGCCTGACCGAGCCCCAGCGCGAGCGCGAGCAGCACCACTGCTGACACCGTTAATTGATAGAACAGCGTCTTGCTGGCGCTCGAATGGGCGAGGCGCGTGGCGCGCACCACCACGGTGGTCGCAGCCCACGCGATGCCGGCCAGCACGCCGAGCGCGTCACCGGCGACGCCCTTCAGGGTCGAGCCCTGCGCCGCATGGCTGTGCAGGAAGCCGTCGGCGAACGCCAGCGCCATGCCCGCAAATGCCGCCAGGATGCCGAGCCACTGAATGCGCCGTATCCGCTCTCCGGCGACGAACCAGTGCAACCCGAGCGCCGTAAAGCACGGTGCGGTGTACAGAAAGACCGCCATACGCGAGGCGCTGGTCAGCGTCAGGCCGAGAAAAATGCACACGAACTCTCCGGCGAACAGCACGCCCGCGAGCAAGCCCGCGCCTAACGTGCCGTCGTCGCGAAAGAGCGGGGTGCCGCGCAAGCGCGCCCAGCCCCAGACCAGCACAGCCGCGATTGCCGAACGCAAGCCGGCCTGGAATACCGGCGGCAGTGCCGCGTTGGTGCTCTTGATCGCGACTTGCTGGAGTCCCCAGATTGCGCACAAGCCGATCATCAGCAGGATGGCGAAGCTATCTAGGGCGCGGCGCGCGGGCAGGGCGGTGGTGCTCATGGGTTAGTGGCGTGGCGAAAACGAAGGGCGGTGTGAAGGATCGGCGGCCAGTATGCGGTCGCGGCGCGGATCGCGGTAGTCGGCCGAATGGCTAGCCAAGGGCAGCGATCATAGTTCATACGATATCAAAACCGTCCGCGCCGCAAGGCGATGACCCCACCGCCTACGCGTGCTTCTTACAAGCTGCAAGCACTTCGATGACATAACAACACTTACGTCAGTCTATTTTCTTGCAGCCCCTGTTTCGCGCTAAGGTTCACCCACAGGCATTTCGTCAGCTTATTCAAACAGCCTGGATTGGCCGTCGTGCAAGGTTCCGATGCGGACTCTGCGCCGTACCTGTCGATTTGCGCGGTTTCAAGTGAGCAGCGTGCCGGTACTTTGCATCAGGCGTCGCGGTGTCGGAATATCCGCGAAAAGCGGGAACCTGTAGCAGGAGACGAAATGAAGAACGTAAGCAGGTGGGCGATGGCAGTCGTGCCCGCGGCGTTTGCGTGTCAGATGGCACATGCCCAATCGAGCGTGACGCTCTACGGTGTGATCGACGAGAGTGTGCGGTATCTGACCCATGCAAACAAAGCCGGAGACTCGTCGATCGGACTCGGCAACGGTGGCATGACTGAGAGCCGCTGGGGCATAAGGGGCACCGAGGATCTGGGCGGTGGTTGGTCGACGTTCTTCAAGCTCGAAAACCGGTTCTACATGAATAACGGCCAAAGCGATCCTACCTTGCCGTTCTTCAATGAAGCGCAAGTAGGCGTGCGCTCAGATTCCTATGGTCAGGTGATCTTCGGCCGTCAGTACAACGTGATGATCGAGGGCGTTACCATTGGCGGCTACGGCAGCAATATCTGGATCCCGTACGATTTCAGCTTCCAGCCGGAAGTGACGATGACCGGCGGTATCTGGACCAGCAACCAGGTGCAGTACCAGGCGAAATATAACGGTTTCCATCTCGCCGCTGGCTACGCATTCGGCGGCAACGCGGGCAATTCGTATGGCAGTCAGGTCGGCGTGGCGGTTGCTTACGCACCGGGCGGCCCGTTCACCTTCGGCGGCGCGTATCAGGAGTCGAAAGATTCGGTCAACGGTGCAGCCGCGAAAGCGTGGACCTTCGGCGGGTCGTACACGTGGAATTTGACCCGGTTCTCCGTCGGCTATATCGTCGATCAGAATGACGCCGGTTTTTCGAATTTTGCCAACGGGCCGTTCACCGCACCCGCGTTGGCTGCGCTCAAGTACACGGACTTTTCGCGGCGTCGCATGATCATGGGCGGCATCATGCAGCAGGTCGGCACCACGTGGCACTTCGCCGCGAATGTCTGGCGCACGCTGCAGGACGGCAAAACCGCCGCGCAGGACGGTTCGGCATGGCAGTACCAACTGGTCGCCGACTACAACCTGTCCAGGCGCACCGATGTCTATCTGGAAGGCGACTACTCGCTATATCGGGGCGACCTGATTGGCGCGCAGTTGCAGGGCGTCAACGGTGTCGGGCTTGCGCAGAAGGGTAGCCAGATCGGCCTGATGGCCGGTGTGCGGCATCAGTTCTGATCACTTACCAACTCCAGCGCGCGCCCAGATTGCCCTCCACCGTGCTGCGGTGCTCGCCGTTCACGTTCACGTTCATGGTGTAACTCGCGGTGGCGAACACGCTGCCGCGAGTCTCACCCAGGCGTACCTTCCATTTGCCGTTTCGACCGTTGTGGATCGATCAATGCGAAACCCGCTGTACCCACGATCAGCAACAACGTGCCGGTTACCGCAAAACCGATCTCATAGCCACGCGCGTCGCCCGCCGCGCCGAGCAGCTTGCCCATCGCGACGGGGCCGATCAGTCCGGCGATAGTGACGATCGAGTTGGTGATCGCGAGCAGGGCCCCGCGCCGCGCGGTCGGTGCGACTTCGGCGACCAGCATCGGACCGAAGGTGAAAGTCTGAATCGCCAATGCGCTGGCGAGCCCCATCAAGGCGACCTTGACGAACGGTGGCGCGCCGAACAACAGTGAGCAGTACGCAAACCCGCTCATCACGCATGCCGCGCTGATCAGTTTGCCGCGCGCCACCTTCGACGATACGCCGCGCTTGAGCATTCGATGCGATGCCATTGCGAGCGCGATGCCGAGCGGAATCTGTGCCGCGACTTGCAGCGCGAACAACCAACCGGCCTGGGTCGCGGCAAAGCCGAGGCCGAGCCGGAAATATGCGGGCACCCAGGTGAAGCCGATCGCGATCACCGCATAGCCGACAAAGCATTGCAGCATCACGCCGATGACGGTGCGGTCGCTCAGCATGCGCCGAAAGCGCATTGACGCGGCATGCGGGCTGGCCGACGCGGCGGCAAAAGCGGGTGATGGGTTGTGCTGACGATTGCCCGTCTTGCCCACGCACAGCCACAGGACGGTCCAGCCAATACCGACCGCGCCGAGCGTGAGAAACGTCGCGTGCCAGTGCCACCGTTGCGAGATATAGGTGAGCAACGGTCCCGTGATGATGACGCCCGCAGTCGCCCCTTGCTGCACGATGGCCGTAGGGAGATTGCGCTCGTGGTCGTCGAACCAGGTGTAGACCACATGCAGCGCGAGCGGCGAGGCCGGCCCTTCGCCCGCTCCCAGCAGGACGCGGCACAGCATCAAGACGGCAAAGCTGGTCGGCCATGCGAGCGGCAACTGCGCTACCGCCCAGATCAGCGCGAGCGCGGCGAGCAGCCATTTCATGTTGACGCGGTCGGCGAACAGGCCGACGGCGATGCCCGAAATCGAGAACAACACAAAAAACGCGCTGCCGACGAGGCCGAACTGACCGTGCGT
Source organism: Paraburkholderia elongata (assembly GCF_013177735.1). Classification (GTDB taxonomy): domain Bacteria; phylum Pseudomonadota; class Gammaproteobacteria; order Burkholderiales; family Burkholderiaceae; genus Paraburkholderia; species Paraburkholderia elongata. The sequence continues at coordinate 43,738 of NZ_WOEZ01000089.1, forward strand.
CAACTGCATGTCATGCATCAGTGGGATCGCGACCAGACCGAGCACGGCTTTGTCGGCGAAGTTGATCAGCATGAACAGGAATAGCGAGGCGACGATCACCCAGCGGCGGCCTTGCGCGGTCTCGTGTGCGCGGTGGGATGAGCCGGCGCGGTGTCGGCAAGCGCCAGGCGCTTCGTGCTGCTGAGGATGGTGGGCAAAGCGTGTCTCCAATTCTGGCGCAGAGGCGCTGGGTTTTCGCCCATTTGAGGTGGTATAACTGAATTGTTCAAGTGCATTCTCGTTATCGGGAGCTTGCAAACTATGCATGAGGTCAATTCTCGCCGCCTTACCCATCTTATCGCCCTGGCAGAGGAAGGCAGCTTCGCGCGCGCGGCCGAGCGGGTTCATTTGAGCCAGCCCGCGTTGAGCCGCAGCATTCAGGCGCTCGAAGAGGAAGTCGGCATGAAGCTGTTCGACCGTGCCGCACGCGGCGTCGCGATGACGGCGGCCGGGCGGCTGCTGGTCGAGCGCGCCCGGCGCGTGCTGTTCGAAACGCGCTGCCTGTTCCGCGACGTCGAACTGCTGAAAGCGCACGAGCTCGGCGAGGTACGCATCGGCCTCGGACCCTATGCGTCCGTCATACTGCTGCCGGACCTGCTGGTGGAGTTCGCGCGGCGCTTTCCGAAGATCAAGGTGTCGATCGAACTCGGCGGAGGCGATGCGCTGCTTGCCAAGCTGCGCGCCGAACAGATCGACTTTCTCGTCACCGACCGCCGTGTGCCGCCCGTGACGCCCGATGTCACGTTGCAGCGCCTGCCGCGTCACGAGGGCGGCTGGTTCGCGCGGCCGGGCCATCCCCTGTTTGCGCACGGCACAGTGCAGCTCGCGGCGTTGCGCGAGTTTCCGCTGGTCTCGGTGACCTTGCCCGCATTCATGAAGGACGGCCTGCATCGCCTGCTCAAGTACCGCGCCCACGAGCAGATTCCGTTGCAGATCGAATGCAACGACGTGGCGGTGCTGAAGGACGTCGTTGCGCAGACCGATGCCGTGCTGTTCGCCACGGCGTCTGCGGTGCGGCGCGATCTGGAGCTGCGGCGCCTGGCGCGCATTCCGCTCGTCAATCCGCCGCGTCTCGCGCTGGAATTCGCGCTGGTGTATCTGGCCGAGCGCACGCCTTCGCCCGCCGCGTATTCTGCGTTGGGACTCGCCGAACAGGTGATGGAGGACGCCAACCGTGCCGCGCAGGGCTTGCTGCACTCCGATGCAGTGGCGACACAATTGGACCGCTGAACGGCCAATTGGGTGACCATATGCTCGGCCCCCGTGATTACCCTGGATGCGGTTGACACCGCGATCCCAATCGCGGACTATCCGGATTCCGGATTCCGGATTCCGGATTCCGGATTCCGGATTCCGGTTTTCCGTGAGTCTTCCGTAAGTCTTCATTTTTTCAAAGCAGCGAACCGAGGCTGAACACCGCATGACGACGATTTCACCACGCGGCCGCGAAACGCAGCCCAGCGCCATCGCGGCGCCGCGTCAGACGCGCAGTCAGCAGGGGCTCGTTCGCATGCTGCAAGCCGGGCGCGAGCTGATCGAAGCGAGCGGCAATCTCGACGATCTGTCAATCAACGACATCGTCGAGCGCGCGGGTACGTCTATCGGCGCGTTCTATCGGCGCTTCGACAACAAGGACAGCTTCTTCGAAGTCGTCCAGGACGCGGCGATGGAAGAGGGGCTCGAGCACATACGCGAGACCGTCGAGCGTGATCCGGCCTGGCGTTCGAACGATGCGGGCACGCTAGCCGATGCGGTCATTTCGTTCTATATCATGACGTTCCGGCGCAATCGCGGGCTGTATCACGCGTCGTTGCTGCGGGCGTCGCAGCGCAAAGCCAGTTGGGACGCCGTGAAGTCGACCAATCACGAGGTTCAGGCGCTGATCGTGCCGCGTCTCGTCAGCGCGTTGGCACAGTCGCGCGGCATCAAGGCCGATGCCAGCGCCACCCAGCCGCTCGAATTCGAAGTACGCGCCACCTTGCAGATGATTCTCGGCATGCTGGTCAACAGCGTGCTAAACGATCCCGGTCCGTTGTCGCTCTCCAGCCGGCAACTGCGGTCGTGGCTGCAAATCCGGCTGCGGCGTTGTCTCGGATTAGCGGACGGCTGATTTTTTTGCCTAAAAACAGGAATCAGAATTCCGATTCCGTTCATGGAAAACATATCCAGATGCCGCGCGATCTCCGTTCCGCGCAGCAGCCAAATATTCGAGGAGACACCGCATGAGCTTATGTTGCCCCGAACGGGTTCGTAATCCCGCCTTCGACGCGCCGCATATCGGCGAGGCGCTCGATGTCGCGTTCGACGCCGGTGTGAATCTCGCGTTCGCCATTGCCGCGCCGACCGTGCCGCCGCGTCTCACCGAACACTCGCGGCGCATGGCGCAGCGTATCTATCACGTCGCCGAGCGTGTGTATTGCGCGGTCGGTTATGCGATCGCTAACATCATCTTCGTGGTGGGCGACGACGGCATCGTGGTGATCGACGCGACCGAGGCCGTGTCCGCCGCGAAACGCATCTATGAGGACTTCTGCGCGATCGATCCGCGGCACGCCGGGCTGCCGGTCAAGGCCGTGGTCTATACGCACAATCACACGGATCACACTGGCGGCGTGCGTGCTTTCGTCGACGAAGCCGCGCTCGAGACGGGCAGCGTCGAGATCATCGCGCACCGCTCGTTGATGGACACCGTGATCAACAACGCGAACCTCGTCGCACCGATTCTCGCCACACGTTCGGCCTACAGCTTCGGCACACTGCTGCCGGCCGGCGCGACCGGCAAGGTCAACGCGGGCATCGGACCGGTGCTGATCGCCGAGCCGGCGAGCTTCTTCGCGCCGACCCGCGTGTTCGACGACAAGTTCGACATCGTGCTGGCGGGCGTGCGCTTCGAGTTCCGCTATGCGCCTTCGGAAGCCGACGACGAAATCGTCATGTGGCTGCCCGATCTCGGCGTGCTGCTGTCGGCGGAAGTGATCCAGGGCGAGTGTCTCGCGAACGTGCATACGCTGCGCGGCACGCGTTACCGCGATCCGGTGCGCTGGTATCAAACGATCGACATGATGCGCGGCTTCAACGCGGCGCATATGGTGCCGGCGCATGGCCGTCCGGTATCGGGTGCGCAGTATGTCGCCGAGGTGCTGTGCGTGTATCGCGACGCGATTCAGTTCATCCACGACCAGACCATTCGCCACATGAACTTCGGCCTGAGCCCGGACGAACTCGCTGAAGCGATTCCCGCGCTGCCGCCGCATCTCGCGGAGCATGCGTGGCTCGGCGAGTACTACGGCACGGTCAAGCATTCGGTACGGCAGGTGTATAGCGGTCAGCTAGGCTGGTTCGATGGCGATCCGGCGTCGCTCGATCCGCTGCCGCGCGTTGAACGTTCGCAGCGCATGGTGCAGATGATGGGCGGCGCGGAAGCGGTACGCGCCGCCGCGCTCGTGGCGTTGGACGACTCGGACTGGCGCTGGGCCGCGGAGTTAGCCACGCTGCTGGTGCGCCTCGATAAAACCGACGCCGACGCGCGCAACATTAAGGCGACCGCGTTGCGCGAGTTGGGCTACCGCACCGTGAACACCAACTGGCGCAACTGGTATCTGAGCGCGGCGCGCGAACTCGAACACGCCTACGACGAACTGCCGTTTGCGGGCAGCGCGAGCCTCGCCTCGGTGGATGTGTTGCGCGCCCAACCGTTGCGCAATGTGTTCCAGCGCTTCAGCGTGAGCGTCGATCCGGAACGTTGCGCCGACGTGCAGATGACACTCGCATTCCGCGTGACGGATCGCAATGAAACGCACGCGCTCGAACTCCGGCGTGGCGTGTTGCAGATTCACGAGCGAACACCTTCGGCAATCGACGTTCAACTCGCGCTGGAAACCAGCACCTTGTACGGCATGCTGCGCGACATGGCGACGCAGTTGCCGAAGTTCCTTGAGAGCGGCACAGTAGTGCTGGAGCGCGGTACGGCCGAGCAGTTGCGCAGATTCTTTGATTGTTTCGACCAGCCCGCGCGGTGTATGCCCGCGCTTACTACGCGATAAAAGCAGCGCGGCTCGCATCGGCGCATCGTGCATTGGTGCATCGCGATGCGCAACCTCAGGAGGAGACATGGAAAAAATCTGGTTGAAGTCCTATCCGCCAGGCGTCCCGGCGGAGATCGACACTACGCAGTTCAGCTCCGTTTGCGACTTGCTGGAGCAGAGTTTCCAGACGCACGCGACCGAGCTCGCGTTCGTCTGCATGGGCCGCGAGTTGACCTACGGCGAACTCGATGCAAAGTCGCGCGATCTTGCGGCGTGGTTTCAATGGCTAGGCCTTGCGCGCGGCGCGCGCGTCGCGGTGATGTTGCCAAATGTATTGCAGTATCCGGTGGTCATGGCTGCCATCCTGCGTGCCGGTTACGTGGTGGTGAACGTCAATCCGCTGTACACGCCGCGAGAACTCGAACATCAGTTGAACGACAGCGGCGCGGAAGCGATCGTGCTGCTCGACACGTTCGCGAAGACGCTCGAGGCAGTGCAGGCGCATACGTCGATCAAGCATGTCGTGCTGACCTCGATCGGCGAGATGCTCGGTGCGGGTAGTCCTGAGGTTGCGGGCAATGCGCCGCCAACTTCGTGTACTGCGCTCAACGATGCGATCGCGCGTGGTTCAGACGCGGGCTTCACACCGGTCACGCTCACGCAAAGCGATGTGGCGGTCCTGCAATACACCGGTGGCACCACCGGCGTCTCGAAGGGCGCGACTTTGCTACACGGCAATCTGATTGCCAACGTCCTGCAATCGGAGTTGTGGCGCGAACCGGTTTATCGCGGGCGCACCGACATCAAGCAGTACATTACGGTCGTCGCGCTGCCGCTCTATCACATCTTCGGGTTGACGGTCTGCGGCTTGCTGACGATGCGTTGCGGCGGCCTGGGCATCCTGATTCCGAATCCGCGCGATCTGCCGGGGCTGATCAAAACCTTGCAAGGCTACGCGATCAATTCGTTTCCCGGCGTGAACACGATGTACAACGCGCTGCTGAACGACCCCGACTTCAAAACGCTCGACTTCTCGAAACTGGTGCAATCGAACGGCGGCGGCATGGCGGTGCAGCAAGCCGTCGCTCAACGCTGGCAAGCGCTGACCGGTGTGCCGATCGTCGAAGGTTATGGGCTCTCGGAAACCTCGCCGTGCGCCACCACCAATCTGCCGACGTCCACCGCGTTCACTGGAACAGTTGGCTTGCCGTTGCCGTCCACGGACATTTCGATTCGCGACGACGCCGGCCAGGAAGTGCCGCTCGGCGAGCGCGGCGAAATCTGCATTCGCGGACCGCAGGTGATGGCCGGCTACTGGAACCGTCCCGATGAAACCGCGAAGGTGATGACGCCGGACGGCTTCTTCAAATCCGGCGACATCGGCGTGATGACGGAAGAAGGTTTCGTGAAGATCGTCGATCGCAAGAAAGACATGATTCTGGTGTCGGGTTTCAACGTCTATCCGAACGAAATCGAGGACGTGGTGGCGAAGCACCCGGGCGTGTTCGAAGTGGTGGCGGTCGGCGTGCCGGACGCGGAGTCAGGCGAGGTGGTGAAGCTTTACGTGGTGAAGAAAGACCCGGCGCTCACCGAAGCGGATATTCTCGCGTTCTGCAAGGAGCAACTGACAGGTTACAAGCGCCCCAAGATCATCGAGTTCCGCAGCGAGCTGCCGAAGACCAACGTCGGCAAGATTTTGCGGCGCGCATTGCGCGACGAGGTGAAGAACGCGGGCTGAAAGCAGGCGTGCCACGTGTCTCGCCGCGTGTTTGCCACATGCCGCCACGTTTGGCACCCGCTGCAGCGCGGCGTGATTCCGGGTACATTGTCGTTCTCGACATCACGCACTTGGGAGTACACGATGCGCCTGCTTCACACCATGCTCCGGGTCGGCGACCTGGACCGTTCGATCGCCTTCTACACCGAAATGCTCGGTATGAAATTGCTGCGCCGCGAAGACTATCCGGACGGTAAATTCACCCTGGCCTTCGTCGGCTACACGGTCGAGCGCGACGGCACTGTCATTGAATTGACGCATAACTGGGACACGCCCTCGTACGACCTAGGCACCGGCTTTGGGCATCTCGCCGTCGAAGTCGAAGATGCCTACGCCGCTTGCGACAAGATCAAGGCACAAGGCGGTAAGGTCGTGCGCGAAGCCGGCCCGATGAAACACGGCACCACCGTGATCGCTTTCGTCGAAGATCCGGACGGCTACAAGATCGAGTTCATCCAGAAGAAAAAGTGACGTAAGCGGCGGGGCAAGGACAAGCAATGAATAACAGCAATCCCTACTTCAAAGAACTTGACGACATCCACGTCGAAATCCAGTCTTTGTTCGATGGCTCCGCGGATCACGGCGCGCTGGAGCGCATCATGGCGCGCTTCGCTCCGCAATTTACGCTGGTCATGCCGTCCGGTCTAGCACTCGACCACGCGGGCCTGCGCGCGACTTTCGCGAAGCTGAACGGCGCGCGTCCCGGCTCGCAGATTACAATTCGCGATATGGAGATCGTGTCCGAGTATCCGTCGGGCGCGGTGGTGAAATATCGTGAATATCAGCGCGACAGCGCGGGCAATGCAAACGTGCGGCGCTCGACAGCGGTGATGGACCTCGACGCGCACGGCAAGGTGACGTGGCGTCACCTGCAGGAAACCTTCTGCACGGAGTGAGTGGCGGGTTTCAGAAGGTCGGCGCTTCGCGTTGAGGCGCCGGCTTCAAGGCCTCACGACCGAAGGCTGAAGACCGAAGTCTTGAAGGGCCAGAAAAGGCCCCAAGGCCTGAACGCCTTAAAGCGTCGGCAGTAATTCCGGCGGATGCGACTTCAACGTCTGCCGCGCTTCGCGGAATTCCGGAAAAATCGATTCGACTGTCTGCCAGAAGCGCGGACTGTGATTCATCTCGCGCAGATGCGCGAGCTCGTGCGCAACGACGTAATCGATGATCGACAGCGGGAAATGGATCAGCCGCCAGTTCAGGCGAATTTTGCCGTCGCTCGAACAGCTGCCCCAACGCGTGGCCGCTGAAGAGAGTGCATACGCGCGATAGTTGACGCCGAGCTTCTCCGAGTAGATCGCGAGGCGCTCGCCGAACAGACGTTTTGCTTCGCCTTGCAGCCAGCCTTGCACGCGATCCTTGATCTGCTGCGGATCGGCTTGCAACGGCAGCGGCACCTGCAATGCGGCTTCATCCGCATTGAACGCGAGCGTGCCTTGCGGCGAGCCGAGCTTCACGCGCACGGGCTGACCAAGATACGGCACTTCCGCGCCATCTTTCCAGTCGACCTTGGGCAACGCGCGTTGTTCGACACGCGTTTGCCATTCGATCAGCTTCGTGAAAATCCAGCGCTGCTTTTCGGTGATCGCGGTTTCGATATCGGCGAGCGTGACCCAGCGTGGTGCGGTAATCATCAGGCCGGTGCTGTCGATCGCAAAGCCGATCGAGCGGCGTGCCGAGCGCTTGAGCACATAGTGCAGCGTGCGCGAACCGATGGTGAGGCTGCGCAGCTTGCTACCGTCCGGTGCGAGCGGCACGACCGGCTGCTGCCCGCTCTGCAAGCCGGCCGTTGATGCGGAGGGTGTTGGGGACGACGACGTCGACCCCGGCTCGGCGAAGAGCGGGAGATCGAGCTGCCGGTTATCGAGCGCCGCAGCGGGCTGCGACGTAGGAGACTTCTGCATCGGATTCGGCTTCGCGCAAATGCGCCTTCGAGGGCGCGGGCGCGTCAGATTGGTGCGGCGGCGGAGGTTCTATCCGCCGCGCGGTACGCGGTAGGATCGATGCGACGCATTTCAGCTTCGATCCACTTTTCGACGCGCGTGTTCACTTCATCGGGCGTGAGCCCCGTCGTGTCGATCGGCTTGCCGATCGACACTGTGACTATACCCGCATATTTGAGAAACGAGTTGCGCGGCCAGACACGTCCGGCGTTGTGCGCGATCGGTACGACCGGCGCGCCGGTGGCAATCGCGAAACGCGCGCCGCCGGTTTTGTACTTGCCCTGCTTGCCGGTCGGCGTGCGCGTGCCTTCCGGAAACATGATGACCCATGCGCCTTCGGCCATGCGCTGCTTGCCTTGCTTGATGACGGATTCGAACGCGTACTTGCCTTCCTTGCGGTCGATGTGAACCATCTTCAGCATGCCCAATGCCCAGCCGAAAAACGGCACATACAGCAGCTCGCGCTTGAACACGTAGCACAGCGGCCGCGGCATCAGCGCCGGAAACGCCAGCGTTTCCCACGCCGATTGATGCTTCGACAGCAGCACGGCAGGACCGTCGGGCAGGTTCTCATAGCCCTCGATCTTATAGCGGATGCCATTCAGCCAGCGCACCGTGTGGAGCGTGGCGCGGCACCAGCCGGCCGCCATCCAGTAGCGATTGTCGGCGCGCATGAACGGAAACGCGATGAAGCACGCGGTCGCGTACGGCACCGTGAAGAGCACGAAGTAGATCAACAGCAACAAAGAACGAATGAAGCGCATCGGCGTGGTCAGTGAGGATTGGGGACGCGCGTGGTGCGCGTCACTCGTGAGCGTCGGAAAGGAAGTCGAGCGCGAACGCGCGCAAGTCGTCGTGTACGCGTGTGCCTTCGGGCAGGCCGCCGGCCTGGAGCGTCTTGCGGCCCTTGCCGGTCAGCACCAGATGAGTCGGATGTCCGAGCGACGCGCCCGCTTGCAGGTCGCGCATTGCGTCGCCGACCACCGGCGTATGCTGCGGATCGACTTCGAAACGTTCTGCGATCATCTTCAGCATGCCGGGCTTCGGTTTGCGGCATTCGCAGTGATCCTGGGCCGTATGCGGGCAGAAGAACACCGCGTCGATGCGCCCGCCGACCGCTGCCGCCATGCGATGCATTTTCAGATGCATCGCGTTGAGCGCGTTCATGTCGAAGAGGCCGCGACCGATGCCAGACTGGTTGGTCGCGATAGCAACGCGATAACCCGCCTGGTTCAGCCGCGCGATCGCTTCGAGCGAACCGGGCAGGGCGACCCATTCGTCCGGCGACTTGATGAACGCGTCGGAATCGACGTTGATCACGCCGTCGCGGTCGAGAATCACCACTTTTTTGGTCGGCATGGCGCGGGGCTCAGGCGGCGAGTCGGGAAATGTCGGCGACGCAATTCATCTGCTGATGCAGCGCGCCGAGCAAAGCCAGACGGTTGGCGCGCAACGCCGGATCTTCGGCGTTGACCATCACGTCGTCGAAGAACGTGTCGACCGGTTCGCGCAACGCGGCGAGCGCGGTCAGTGCGCCCGTGTAGTCGCGCGCGGCGAGTTGCGATTGCACGCGCGGTGCAACCTGTTCGAGTTGCGCATGCAAGGTTTTTTCGGCCGCTTCGGTCAGCAGTGCGACCTGCACGCTGCCGGTCGTCGCGCTTTCCGACTTCTTCAGGATGTTCGAAATACGCTTGTTAGCCGCCGCGAGCGATGCCGCTTCCGGCAACGCCGCGAATTCGCGCACTGCATCCAGACGCGCGACGATGTCGTCGAGGCACGTGGGGTTCAGTGCCAGCACCGCGTCGATTTCGCCCGGCGCGTAACCGCGCTCGCGCAGCAGACCGCGCAGGCGGTCCATGCTGAATTCGTAGATCGCTTGCGTCGAATCAGCGACGCCCGGCACTGCGGCGAATTGCGCATAAGCGGTGCGCAACAGTTCGACCAGGTCGACCGGCAATTGCTTCTCGACCAGAATCCGCAGCACGCCGAGCGCATGGCGGCGCAGCGCGAACGGGTCTTTCTCGCCGGTCGGTTGCAGGCCGATGCCCCAGATGCCGACCAGCGTTTCGAGCTTGTCGGCGAGCGCTACGACGGTGCCGGTTGCCGTGGTCGGCAACGCATCGCCGGAGAAACGCGGCTGATAGTGTTCCGAGCACGCCAGCGCGACTTCTTCCGGTTCACCGTCGTGACGCGCATAGTACGTGCCCATCGTGCCTTGCAGCTCGGGGAATTCGCCGACCATGTCGGTGATCAGGTCGGCCTTGGCCAGCCGTGCAGCGCGCTTCGCGAGCGCGACATCTGCGCCGATCAGCGAGGCAATTGCACCCGCCAGCGCTTCGACGCGCTCGACGCGTTGCAGCGCCGAACCCAGCTTGTTGTGATACACGACGTTCGCGAGCAGCGGCACGCGGTCGGCGAGCGGTTTCTTCTTGTCCTGCTCGAAGAAGAACTTTGCATCAGCCAGACGCGGACGCACCACGCGCTCGTTACCTTCGACGATATCGCCTGGCGTCTTCGTTTCGATGTTCGACACGATCAGGAAGCGCGAGCGCAGCTTGCCGTTCGCATCCGTCAACGCGAAGTATTTCTGGTTCGTCTGCATCGTCAGGATCAGGCATTCCTGCGGCACTTGCAGGAATTCGTCCTCGAAACGGCAGGCGTAGACCACCGGCCATTCGACCAGCGAATTCACTTCATCCAGCAGCGACTCCGGCATCACGACCTGGTCGCCGTCGGCTTGCGCGAGCAGATGCGTACGGATGGTTTCTTTGCGGTCGGCGAAATTCGCGACCACGCGGCCCTTGTGCATCAGCGTGTCGGCGTACGAATCCGCGTGCTGGATGTTCACGAAGCCTTCGGACAGGAAGCGGTGGCCGAGCGTGGTGTCGTCGGCATCGACGCCCAGTGCCGTGACCGGCACGACCTGTTCGCCGTGCAAGGTGGTCAGACGATGCGCAGGACGCACGAACTGCACGTTGGTGCCGTCCGGGCGCTGATACGTCATGACCTTCGGGATCGGCAGCTTGGCGAGCGTTTCGTCGAGCGCGCTTTGCAGGCCTTCGGCGAGCGTCGCGCCCGGCGCGGCGTAGCGCAGGAAGAAGGCTTCGGCCTTGCCGTCCTGCGCGCGCTCCAGGTCGTTCACCGAAAAATCGGGGAAGCCGAGCGCGGCCAGCTTCTTGGCGAGCGGCGCGGTGGGCTGGCCGTCTTTATCGAGCGCGACGGAAACCGGCAGCACTTTTTCGCGCACGTGTTTTTCCGGCGCGACCGAACGCACGTTCTTGATCGTGACGGCGAGACGGCGCGGTGTGGCGTAACGTTCGAACGACAGTTCGCCTTCGACCAGGTCGCGCGCCGCGAGGCGCTGCGCAATACCTTCGGCGAAGGCTTCGCCCAGACGCGCGAGCGCTTTCGGCGGCAGTTCTTCGGTCAGCAGCTCGACGAGCAGGGTAGCTTGATGGGGTTGAGTCATTTCTTGATGTTCTCGTCAGTCCTGGTCGATCTTGCGTTCGACTTTCAGCGGCGGCGCCCACGCGGGCATTGCGGCATCTTGCTCGTCGGTCGTGAGGCCGGGCACGCCGTGCACCGGATTGCCGAGCATCGGGAAGCCGAGCTTTTCGCGCGAGTCGTAGTAAGCTTGGGCGACCAGACGCGACAGCGCGCGAATCCGGCCGATGTAGGCCGCACGTTCCGTGACGGAGATCGCCCCACGGGCGTCCAGTAGGTTGAACGTGTGGCCGGCCTTCAGCACCAGTTCATAAGCGGGCAGCGCGATCTGCGCTTCGATCATGCGCTTGGCTTCTGCTTCGTAGCTGTTGAAGAACGTGAAGAGCAGATCGACGTTCGCGTGCTCGAAGTTGTAGGTCGACTGTTCGACTTCGTTCTGGTGGTACACGTCGCCGTACGTCAGGCGACGGAGTTCGGGGCCGTTCGGGCCTTGCTCTTCCCACTCGGTCCAGACCAGGTCGTAGACGTTCTCGACCTTCTGCAGATACATGGCGAGACGTTCGAGACCGTAGGTGATTTCGCCCAGCACCGGCTTGCAATCCAGACCGCCGACTTGCTGGAAGTAGGTGAACTGGGTCACTTCCATGCCGTTCAGCCACACTTCCCAGCCAAGGCCCCAGGCGCCGAGCGTGGGGTTTTCCCAGTCGTCTTCAACGAAGCGCACATCGTTCTGCTTCAGGTCGAAGCCGAGGGCTTCGAGCGAGCCGAGGTACAGATCGAGGATGTTTTCCGGCGCCGGCTTCAGCACGACCTGGTACTGGTAGTAATGCTGCAGGCGGTTCGGGTTCTCGCCATAGCGGCCGTCTTTCGGGCGGCGCGACGGCTGCACATAGGCTGCTCGCCACGGTTCCGGACCGATCGCGCGCAGGAAGGTGTGGACGTGGGACGTGCCCGCGCCGACTTCCATGTCGATCGGCTGGAGCAACGCGCAACCCTGCTTATCCCAGTAGGACTGCAGTGTCAGGATGATTTGCTGAAACGTGAGCATGAAGTGCCTTTCGGGCATAGGGCCGCGTCGTAAGCGCCGAAGCGCGCCGGGTGGCCGTGGAGCAAAGTGCTAAACCGTAGATTTTAACGGAAAGGGAGGGGGGTGTCCGTTTTGCGGGGTCGGACGGGGGCCGAAGTGTTCTCCAAACGAAAAAAGGCCGCTTGAGGCGACCGATCGTCGTTCGTCGTCTCGGGAAGTGTCCCGTCGGCTAATTGCTCAAACGCATCAACGCATGCGTGGCGGAATCCGTCACCTCGACAAACCCATCAATCTCCATCTCCAGTTCTCGCGGTAGCGCGAGCATATTGCACGACACCAACCTGCCGTAGATATTCTCCTCGCGTTCAAAGAAGTTGCCCGGGTTGAACAAAGGCGGCAAATGCCACCACAATCGGTATTCCCTCGACCACAACCACTCGATCAACGCCTGTGACCGATCGAGCCGGTCATTCTCCACGTAAATCACCGGCCGCGAGCGGGCGATAGTTTCCTCCGCTCCTCGCAGCGCGTTCAATTCGAACCCTTCCACGTCGAGCTTCAGCAGCCCCACGGTATGCGAGCGCAGTACGTCGTCCAGCCGTACGCACGGAACCGGGAGCGTGTCCGCCGCAGCCTCCGTCTGCATGGACACGCCACCGAAGTTTCCCGGCGCGTCATAGTCAGGCCGCGCGAAGTGCAGTGTCCCTGCACTCGCACCACACGCATACGGCCATGCGAGCACGTTACGCACACCATTGGCCGCGAGATTCGCGCAGAGGTTCTGAAAGATTACCGGCTGCGGCTCGAAAGCAACCAGCACTTGACGGCGCGCCTGCGCCTCACGCGCCAGCATGATCGTATGCACGCCGATATTCGCGCCGACTTCCACGACGATCCCGGGTTGCACCAGCAACTGCCGCAACACGGCAGATTCGAGTTCGCTGCATTCGCCGTATTCGATGAGTGCGCGGCCGAGATAGAAGTTGTTCGGATTGGCGAGCATCCAGCCATGACGGGTCTGGACGAGTTGCGTGTGTTCGCTGAGCGGCAGCGGAGCAGGAGGGGGCGTAACCATGGACATTGAGCGAGAAAAAAGACCACGCAAATGTACGGTCCGCCGCTGCCCTTGTATATGAGACGAGCTCTCAAGAATTCTTATTTTTCTGCAAGAACTCGCCGTCGAAACCTAAGACTTAGGCGGCGAGAGGCTCATGAGCCTCTCGCCGCCACAACCGGCTTACGTCGCGGCCAGTTCAATTTTCGGCGCAAACGAATCGCTTTGTGCCAAAGGCCAATACTTCTCGTACAGCGTGTAGCGATAGTTGCCGTTCAGCAGATCGTTGGGATCGAGATACTTCAACAGATCGGACATCAACCGCACTTCATGCGACGACACGCGCCGCACAATGTGATGCGCGCTCAATTCCGCCGGATGCTTGAGCCCCGCGGCCTGAACGATTTCCTTCAGCGCATGCAACGTGTTGTGATGGAAGTTGAACACGCGCTCGGCCTTGTCCGGCACGACCAGCGCACGTTGACGCACCGGGTCCTGCGTCGCGACGCCCGTCGGGCAGCGGCCGGTGTGGCAGGTCTGCGCCTGAATGCAACCCACCGCGAACATGAAGCCACGCGCCGCGTTGACCCAATCCGCGCCGATCGCAAGCGTCTTCGTGATGTCGAATGCGGTAATCATCTTGCCGCTCGCGCCGATGCGGATGCGCTGACGCAAGCCGATGCCGACCAGCGTGTTGTGCACCAGCAGCAGGCCTTCCTGCAACGGCACGCCGACGTGATCGGTGAATTCCAATGGCGCTGCGCCCGTGCCGCCCTCCGCACCGTCGACCACGATGAAGTCCGGCAGAATCCCCGTCTCCAGCATCGCCTTCGCAATGCCGAAGAATTCCCACGGATGGCCGATGCACAGCTTGAACCCGGTCGGCTTGCCGCCAGACAGCGTGCGCAAACGGTCGACGAATTCGAGCAGGCCGCGCGGCGACGAGAATTCGGAGTGGGTGGCGGGCGAGATGCAATCGCGGCCCATCGGCACACCGCGCGTTTCGGCAATCTCGGGGGTGATCTTCGCGGCCGGCAGCACGCCGCCGTGACCGGGTTTCGCACCTTGCGAGAGCTTCACCTCGATCATCTTCACTTGCGGTTCGGCGGCCTGCTTCGCGAACTTTTCCGCGCTGAAGGTGCCGTCGTCGTTACGGCAGCCGAAGTAGCCCGAGGCGATTTCCCAGATGATGTCGCCGCCATGCTCGCGATGGTATTTCGACATCGAGCCTTCGCCCGTGTCGTGCGCGAAGTTGCCTTTCTTCGCGCCGAGGTTCAGCGCCATGATCGCGTTCGCTGACAACGAGCCGAAGCTCATCGCAGAGACGTTGAAGATCGACATCGAATAAGGCTGCGCGCGGTCGGGCCCGACGACGATACGGAAGTCGTGGTTATCGAGCTTGGTCGGCGCGAGCGAGTGGCTGATCCATTCGTGCGCGACGGCTTTGACGTCGAGCTCGGTTCCGTACGGGCGGCTATCCACGTCGTTCTTCGCGCGCTGATAGACGATGCTGCGTTGCGCGCGCGAGAACGGTTTCTCGTCGGTATCGTCCTCGACGAAATACTGGCGGATTTCCGGGCGGATGAATTCGAACAGGAAGCGGAAGTGGCCCCACAGCGGATAGTTGCGCAGAATCGCGTGGCGTTCCTGCGTCAGGTCGAACAGGCCGAGCGCGACGAGCGCCACCGGTACGATGATCCAGAACCACGAAATGTGATGCGTCGCGGTAAGCAGAGCACAGGCTGCGAGCAGAACGACTGCGCACCACATCGCCAGATAACGTCGAGAAAACATGGGAACTCCAGTGCAGTGAAGATCGTTGCGGAGGGATCGTCGACGCTGTCGGCGCAGACGGAATCCGCCGCGAAGGGAAACGAACAACTGCTTGTTATGGTGAAGCTAGCTGCGGCTCGAAGATGGAACGCGTGAGTGAAGCGTGAAGATGAGACATGAAGCTGAAGCGCGTGCGGCGGCGCCAAGGCGTTGCCGCACGATCGAACTCATGGCTCAACGGGCGGTGAGCAACGCTGCCTTTTGCGGCTGGCGCGCTGTTGGCTGCCCGGTCACCGCATGTTCGATGATGCCGCCGCCGAGACACACGTCGCCATCGTAGAGCACCGCAGATTGCCCCGGTGTGACAGCCCATTGGGCGTCGTCGAAATTCAGTTCGAAGAGGCTTTCGCCCCCACCTGCTGCGCTGACCGCCGCGCTGAAGGAGCACGGTGCATCCGCTTGCCGGTAACGGGTTTTCGCGCCGCACGCGAAACCTTCAGCCGGCGGTTCGCCCGCGACCCAGCTCGTATTGCCCGCGCTCAACGTATGGCTCAGCAGCCACGGATGGTCGTGGCCTTGCGCGACATACAGCGTGTTCGACGCAATATCCTTACCGGCGACGAACCACGGTTCGCCGCTGCCTTCCTTGCTGCCGCCGAGGCCGATGCCCTTGCGCTGCCCGAAGGTGTAGAACGCGAGGCCGATGTGTTCGCCGACCACGTTGCCGTCGGTGGTTTTCATCGGACCGGGTTTAGTCGGTAGATAGCGGTTCAGGAAGTCGCGGAACGGCCGTTCGCCGATGAAGCAGATGCCGGTCGAATCTTTCTTCTTCGCATTCGGCAACGCGATCTGTTCGGCGATCTCGCGGACTTTGGTTTTTGGAATCTCGCCGAGCGGAAACAGCGTCTTCGACAACTGCGCCTGGTTCAGCCGATGCAGGAAATACGACTGGTCCTTCGTATGATCGAAGGCCTTCAGCAGTTCGAAGCGGCCGTTGTTCTCACGCACGCGCGCATAGTGACCGGTCGCGATGGTTTCCGCGCCGAGCGACATCGCGTGATCGAGGAAGGCTTTGAACTTGATCTCGGCGTTGCACAGCACGTCCGGATTCGGCGTGCGGCCTGCCGAGTATTCGCGCAGGAATTCGGCGAACACGCGGTCTTTGTATTCGGCGGCGAAATTGACCGCTTCGACGTCGATGCCGATCAGGTCCGCCACCGAGACGACGTCGATCCAGTCCTGCCGCGTCGAGCAGTACTCGCTGTCGTCGTCGTCTTCCCAGTTTTTCATGAACAGGCCGACCACGTCGTAGCCCTGTTCCTTCAGCAGCCACGCGGTGACCGACGAATCGACGCCGCCCGACATGCCTACTACGACTTTCTGCTTGCTCATAAGGTGCTCACTGGGTGCTGCATGACTTCATTGATCGTGGGTTGACCGTGTTCCCCGGTCGCCTGCCTGGCCGCTCGTGACGGATCAGGCCGGTTTATGACGGGTTAGGCATGGCGATGCCTGCTTTACGTCTGCTTACAACTGTTTGCGCCCGACCGAATGCGTGTGCACGAAGTCGAGCGGAAAACGCCGTCCCGCGAGGTAATCGTCGAGACATTGCATGACTAGCGGCGTGCGATGCCGTTCGGGGCAGGCACGCAGTTCGTCGGCGCTCATCCACAGCGTGCGGACGATGTTGGGATCGAGCGCGCGCGCCGCATCCGCTTCGCCGTTCGTGCCGCAATAGGTGAAGCGCAGATACGTCACGCCCTCACTGCCGGGCCGCTCGAAATGCGTCATATACATGCCGACCAGTGCATCGGGCGTGAACGGATGGGCGGTTTCCTCGAGCGTTTCGCGGATGACCGCTTCCAGAAGCGTTTCGCCCGCTTCCAGATGGCCGGCGGGCTGATTCAGGCGCAGGCCGTCGGCGGTATGTTCCTCGACCACGAGAAAACGCCCGTCACGCTCGACGATGGCCGCAACGGTGACGTGCGGCAGCCAGGTTTCCGGTTTCATGGGTGCGCATTTTACCGTTTATGGGCCTGGGCTGCCGGGAAGCGGGCCGGCGGAGGGCGCCGACCGGGTCGACCGGCAGCTAATGCAGGCACGAGCGGCGGCCCACGGCCTGCATTCTGCAAGGCGCCCGCCCGGGCCAAGACCCCCGGATTGTCCCCGATTTCGGCGCACCCCCAGGTTTCGGTTAAAGTGACGCCGTTAGCCGTTGCACTTGCAAGCCGGCGTGCCTCGTCGGCAGCTCTGTCGTAAAACAAGAAGTCGAGGAGGAACAAAGATGCACATCGGAGTGCCAGCCGAGACGCGCGCGCACGAAACCCGCGTCGCCGCGACGCCCGAAACGGTCAGGAAGTACGTGACCCAGGGCCACCGGGTCACGATCCAGAGCGGCGCCGGCACCGGCGCAAGCTTTCCTGACGATACCTTTACAGCGGCCGGCGCGGAAATCGTCGACGCCACCACCGCGTTTGGCGCGGATCTCGTCCTGAAGGTCCAGTCCCCGACCGATGCCGAGTTGCCGCTGCTCAAGCGCGGCGCGACGCTGGTCGGCATGCTCGATCCCTTTAATGCCGAAAACGCGCTGAAGCTCGCCGCGGCCGGCGTCACCGCGTTCGCGCTCGAAGCCGCGCCGCGCACCACTCGTGCGCAGAGTCTCGACGTGCTGTCGTCGCAGGCGAATATCGCGGGGTACAAGGCCGTTTTATTGGCCGCCACGCTCTATCCGCGCTTCATGCCGATGCTGATGACCGCCGCTGGCACCGTGAAAGCGGCCCGCGTGCTGATTCTTGGCGCGGGCGTGGCCGGTTTGCAGGCGATCGCGACGGCCAAGCGCCTGGGCGCCGTGATTGAAGCGTCCGACGTGCGACCGGCGGTCAAGGAGCAGATCGAATCGCTCGGCGCCAAGTTTCTCGACGTGCCGTACGAAACCGACGAGGAGCGCGAAGCCGCGCAGGGTGTCGGCGGCTACGCGCGGCCGATGCCGCCGGGCTGGCTGCAACGCCAGTCGGCGCTGGTCCACGAACGGGCGAAACAGGCTGACGTGGTGATCTCGACCGCATTGATCCCAGGGCGCGCCGCGCCGACGCTGATTTCAGTGGAAACCGTCCTGGCGATGAAACCCGGCTCCGTGCTGGTGGACCTCGCAGCAGGGCGCGGTGCCGAGTACGAGGGTCATCGCGGCGGCAACTGCCCGCTGACCGAAGCGGACCAGGTTGTCACCAAGCATGGCGTGCAGATCGTCGGCTATACGAATCTGGCCTCGATGGTGCCCGCCGACGCGTCGTCCTTATACGCACGCAACCTGCTCGACTTCCTCAAGCTGATCATCACGACGGAAGGCGCCCTGAACATCGATCTCGCGGACGACATCGTCGCGGCCACGTTGCTGGCCCGTGACGGCGAAGTCACGCGCAAGGCATAGCAACGATGTCGCATGGGACCAGAGTAAGCGCTAAAGCGCCAACTCTGGTCGACAAAGGAGAAGGGAATGGAAGTCATCAACCACACCGTGATCAACCTGATCATCTTCGTGCTGGCGATCTACGTCGGCTACCACGTCGTCTGGAACGTCACGCCCGCGCTGCACACGCCGCTGATGGCCGTGACCAACGCGATCTCGGCGATCGTGATCGTCGGCGCGATGCTGGCCGCGGGCCTCACGCTGGGCACGCCCGGCAAGTTCTTCGGCACGCTCGCGGTCGCGCTCGCGGCGGTGAACGTGTTCGGCGGGTTTCTCGTGACGAGGCGAATGCTGGAGATGTTCAGGAAGAAAGAGCCGAAGAAGCTTCCCGCAGCCGCCAAGGAGAACGCGTAATGAGTCTGAACGTCGTCACGCTGCTTTATCTGGTCGCGTCGGTCTGCTTCATCCAGGCGCTCAAGGGGCTGTCGAATCCGAAGACGGCGCGCACCGGCAACACCTTCGGCATGGTCGGGATGGCGATTGCGATCCTCACCACCATCGCGCTGATCGTCAAACAGGCTAATGCGCTCGGCTCGAATCTTGGGTTAGGGCTCGGCCTCCTGCTGGTCGCGCTGGTGATCGGCGGTGCGATCGGCGCGTTCGTCGCGGCGCGCGTCGAAATGACCAAGATGCCGGAACTGGTCGCGGCGATGCACTCGCTGATCGGTCTTGCGGCCGTGTGTATCGCGTATGCGGTGGTGTCGGAGCCGTCGGCCTTCGGTCTCGTCGATCCGGACAATCCGGTTCCGGGCTTCCTGCCGTATGGCAATCGCGTCGAACTTTTCATCGGCACGTTCGTCGGCGCGATTACGTTCTCTGGTTCGGTGATCGCGTTCGGCAAGCTGTCGGGCAAGTACAAGTTCCGGCTGTTCCAGGGCGCACCGGTTGTCTATGCAGGGCAGCACCTGATCAACCTGTTCCTCGCGCTCGGGATGCTCGGCTTCGGCGTGATCTTCTTTCTCACGCAGTCGTGGCTGCCGTTCATCCTCATGACGCTGATCGCGTTCGTGCTCGGCGTGCTGATCATCATTCCGATCGGCGGCGCGGATATGCCGGTGGTGGTGTCGATGCTCAATTCGTACTCGGGCTGGGCGGCGGCGGGCATCGGTTTCTCGCTGAACAATCCGATGCTGATCATCGCTGGCTCGCTGGTGGGTTCGTCGGGCGCGATCCTGTCGTACATCATGTGTCGCGCGATGAACCGTTCGTTCTTCAACGTGATTCTCGGCGGATTTGGTAACGAGCCAGGCGCAGCGGCGGCGGGTGGATCGGCGGAGCAACGTCCGGTGAAATCCGGTTCGGCCGATGACGCGTCGTTCATGCTCGGCAATGCCGAAACCGTTGTGATCGTGCCGGGTTACGGGCTGGCGGTCGCGCGTGCACAGCATGCATTGAAGGAGCTGACCGACAAGCTGGTCGAGAAGGGCATCGAGGTGAAGTACGCGATTCACCCGGTGGCCGGACGGATGCCGGGGCACATGAACGTGCTGCTCGCCGAAGCCGAAGTGCCGTACGACATGGTCTACGAAATGGACGACATCAATGGCGAGTTCGGTCAGGTCGATGTGGTGCTGGTGCTCGGCGCGAACGACGTGGTGAATCCGGCGGCGAAGAACGATCCGAAGTCACCGATCGCGGGCATGCCGATCATCGAGGCGTACAAGGCGCGCACGGTGATCGTCAACAAGCGTTCGATGGCGGCCGGCTACGCCGGTCTCGACAACGACCTGTTCTACATGGACAAGACGATGATGGTGTTCGGCGACGCGAAGAAGGTGATCGAGGATATGGTGAAGTCGGTAGAGTGACGAATCGGCGCTCGCGGTCTGAAGCCTGGCCGCGAGCGCCGAGCTTGTGGCTACGACGCATGCGCGAGATTCGACCACACCGCAGGCGACTTTCTGAATTGCCGCGCCGGCATGGCGCGAGCTGAACGCGCACAGGGTGGGCTGAATCTCAGCGGCCGGATTTGCTCGCGGATATCAACACCACGGCGCATCCGCATCTTCACCGCGGCTTCGCATTCACGTGCCGCAGCCAATCCGCCAACCGTCGTCCTTCCTGATCCGGATACGTTTCGAGCGCCTGAAGGTCCCGGATCCTCTCCAACCCGAAATTGCGGAAATCGCTGCGCAATTCGCACCATGCGCCGAGTGTCCAGCGCGCGCCCCAATAAGCCAGTGCCAGCGGCCACACGCGCCGCTCGGTTTCTGCGCTATTCGCATCGGTATAGGCAAAACTCACCACCTGACGTGCATCGATCGCCCGATGCAGCGCGTCCACCTTCGCTGAAAAGTCCGCCTTGATGTGAAACGACGGCGCGAAGATCGCCAGACGTTCGAGCGTTGCGCGCTTGTCGGCGGGCATTGCCGAGGCGATCTTCGCCAACGCCCCGCGCGCGCCGCTCGCGAAGCCGGCGCCGCCCCACGATTCGAGCATTCGCGCGCCTGCTGCGAGCGCGGCCAGTTCATCGGCCGTGAAGGTGAGGGGCGGCAGGCTCGCCGCGCGGCTCAACCGGTAGCCGATGCCCGCTTCGCCTTCGATTGGCACGCCTGACAGTTGCAGATCGCGCACATCGCGGTAGACGGTTCGCAGCGAGATATTCAGCCAGTCGGCGAGTTGTTGCGCGGTAGTCAGGCGCCGTCCGCGTAACAGTTCGGCGATCTGGAACAGGCGGTCGGCGCGGCGCGTCATCGTGGGCGTCTTGTAGAAAAGGACGGGGACAGTCCCACGATCATAGCGCCGCATGCTGCGCTCCGGTCGGCGTTCCGCGCGGTGCCTGCTGGCCGCCGCGCTTGTGCGCCGTGTCGCGTGCTCAGCCGTTGGTCTGCGAATGCAGGCCGAGGCGGTTGCCTTCCGTATCGATGAAGAACGCGATGTAGCCAATGTCCTGCGGCAGCTTGATCACCGGACCATCGGTCTTGCCGCCGGCCTTTTCGACGCGTGCGAGGGTGGCGTCGACGGTCGGCTGGGCGTTCAGATAGACGAGCACGCCGTCGTGGGTCGGCGTCATCGACGGGCTATGGACGATCGCGCCGCCGGTGGCCGGCTCCTCATAGCCGAAGATGGCGATCGGCTGGCCGCCGATTTCCTGGCGATTCAGTTTGACGTCGAGCGCGGTTTCGTAAAAGCGGACAGCGCGATCGAAATCGACGGACGGAATCTCGAACCATGCGACAACTTTCGATGATGCGGACATGACACTCTCCTGTGAATGGCAAGCCGTGCAAAGCGCCGGATGGCGTGAGAAGGAGTGTGCGTGGGGGCTACTGACAGCGTAGTGTCAGTAGGGCTTGGCGGATGTGGCAAAAGGACGTGGCTGACGATGAGCGCGCAGGGGCGCCGGTGGCAAGGGCGGGATGGGAGAGACGGCAGAGACGGCAGAGATGGTGTGGCGGGCGGGAACAGGGGAACGGAGAAGTCGGGGTGGCAGCCGGTGGGGCCCGACGCCGGCCGATCGACGAGGTACCGGCGAAAAAAAAGCCGCGGACCTGGATCCGCGGCTTTTTCCGATGCTGCTC
>NZ_WOEZ01000009.1 GCF_013177735.1 Paraburkholderia elongata
AGCGGCTTGCTTACCTTTCGGACCTTGCTTCAGTTCGAAACTCACCTTTTGCCCTTCCTGGAGAGACTTGAAGCCCTCTGCCTTCACCTCCGAAAAATGAGCAAACAGGTCCTCGCCGCCATCGTCAGGCGTGATGAAGCCAAAGCCCTTCGAATCGTTGAACCACTTCACAGTACCGGTCGCCATCATTGTGTCCAGAATGACAAGAATCGCGTTGTATGGACGCTATCCGCCGCGTCATAGAACATTCAATGCCTTCGGATAACGGGGCGTCAAGTCCATTGCCATTTGAGACTTCATCAAGGCCGCAGGGCTGCTGCCGACAAAAAAGGACCTCGCGACATACAATGCAACGCTGCGCCGGAGGTCCAGGCAGAAGACGCGCAACTGTGGTCCACTAGCTGCCGGCGTTCTCGGGCCGGTATGAAAGCAACGCTGGAACGTTCACGTCTTCATCTATTTCAGGCCAGAATATCTGCTCATGGTCCAGGGAGATGGCGAAGTGTTCGCGCTCGGCTGCCGTGGCGGCCTGCAACACGGGAAACCAGTCCAGTGGAAATTGAACGGCGGGACCGTCGGACATGTCGAGAAACATGTGTACGCGGTCAAAATGCACGTCCACCGCAGCGCGGTTCATGGTCATCTCCTGATGTGAATCAACTTAAAGATAGGCCGCAGCAGAGCGGCGTTCAAGAAAGAATGCCGGAAAGAAGGCCCGCGCCAGCGTTGGAATGGAAGTGATACGTTCCTTCATTTTCAACGCGATGTCGCCGGTCAGTGGTTTGCCAGGTTTGACCGGTAAAGTTACGTCAAAGGGAAGTTGATGGGATATCTCATCGCTCGAACGCATGAGCTGGCGCGCTTGAACCGCGCCCCTTCAGGAGGGTGCGAATCACCTCTATTAGT
Source organism: Paraburkholderia elongata (assembly GCF_013177735.1). Classification (GTDB taxonomy): domain Bacteria; phylum Pseudomonadota; class Gammaproteobacteria; order Burkholderiales; family Burkholderiaceae; genus Paraburkholderia; species Paraburkholderia elongata. Next base: position 907 of record NZ_WOEZ01000009.1, read on the forward strand.
CGAGCGATGGGTGTGGGTTTCGGCAAAAAGACATTCCACAGCGGCTCTGCCGGAGGAGAGGGCGACGCGGCTGACAGCATGACCACTGGAATGTCGGCTGTCGCCGCGTCGTCCTTGAGCTGCCGGCACAGTCCAACACCATCCATGCGCGGCATCATCCAGTCGGTCACGATGAGATTCGGACTCTCGACGACAGCTGCAGCCAGCGCGGCTTGCCCATCTGGCGCAGTGAGCACGCGGTATCCTTCCCGCTCAAGCAGTAATCTAAGCGGACGCAGAATATTCGGGTCGTCGTCTACAAGCAGTATCGTCGCCAATCCAGGGAACCCCGTTTGCCCCGAGGGGGCAACCAGTAGCGCCGCAATGGGCGTTCCTGCCCCTCGGCTTTGTCACTGGCGCAAGCAGCGTCGGCCTTGCCGACATGACTCTTAAGTTGCGGGGGCTACAATTCATCCAGCACGGCAATTTCTTCCGTGCATCCTTAATACAAGTTACAACCCTGGAGCGCATATGGCCGGACCGGATGCGTCACCCGCAGCGGACCGCGCACGGCGCGCGGGCACGTTAATCACAACGGCTTTCGAGGAACGCCCCCATCGCTCGCCTGACTTCGCGGCGGAAAACGACGCGTTGCACCACCTGGCACGGGCGCTCACGTCGGCAGACGGCGCCGTGCTGCAGACCCTGGCTGACATGGCACTGAATCTGTGCGGTGCCGATAGCGCCGGCATCGGTCTGCTGGAACGCGGTGCCGATGGCACAACGGTGTTGCGCTGGGCCGCGCTTGCGGGTCATGGCACCGCTCTCGCGGACACCATAGCGACGGTTGAAGACAGCCCAAGTGGTATTGCGCTTGAGCTGGGTGCGGCGCAACTGTTCTCATTTCCCCAACGCCACTTTGCGCGCCTGGAACGCGTTATTCCCAAAGCTGTTGAAGAGCTTGTGGTGCCGATTCCGGGTGAGCCTGAGCCGTGGGGCACCCTGTGGGTGATATCTCACGACGAGCACCATCACTTTGACGCCGAGCACCGTCGTATTCTGACCAGTCTGGCGAATTTCACGTGCGCCGCGCTCACCAACGCGCAGGCGAAGGCCGACGCGGAGGCCCGGGCGGCAGAAGCGGAGGCGGCAAGGAACGCACTGGCGGCAGCTGAAACGCGCAAGGACGACTTCATCGCGATGCTCGGCCACGAACTGCGCAATCCCATTGCGCCCATTGATAGCGCGCTGACGGCAGCGCGGAAACTCTCCGCAGGACAGCCCGCCGTGCTGTCTGCGCTGGATATCGCGGAACGGCAGACACGACTACTGAAGCGACTGGTCAGCGACCTGCTCGATGCGTCGCGGATAAGGCACGGCAAACTCTCAATCCGTCCTTCGTATGGGCTGCTGCAGGACATCGTGGCCGACGCGGTGGCTGCGGTGAAGGCCGACGTCAGCAACGGTCAGCACCGACTGCAGGTCACGGTTCCGACGTATCCGGTCCGCGTTCATGCGGACCCCGCCCGCCTCACCCAGGTCGTAGCGAATCTTTTGTCGAACGCCGTGAAATACACGCCGCCCGACGGCAACATCGCCTTGGTGGTCGAAGCACCGGATGTCAGCATTGAGTCGACGCACAACGCTTCGCCTCGCAACGCTGTCATCACGGTGAGAGACAACGGCACGGGCATTTCAGCTTCCATGCTGCCACACGTCTTTGATATGTTCGCCCAGTCGCCTTCAGCACGGAAGCGTGCGGAAGGGGGACTGGGAATCGGACTGGCTGTCGTGAAGTATCTGGTGAGCGCACACAACGGCACCGTCACCATTGCGAGCGCTGGCGAAGGTCAGGGTACGGAGGTTACCGTGCGATTGCCGATTGTCTGCGAAGGTTCGGACCAGCCCACCGTGGCCACGATGCTCAGGGTGGCACCGGTTCGTATCCTTCTGGTGGACGACAACGCCGACACCACGGAGGCACTGGCCACGTTACTGGAACTGGAAGGTCACGAAGTGAGGCGGGCGCAAAGCGGGCCTGAGGCGCTCTCGATAGTAGAATCGTTCGCCCCCGATGTTGCCCTGCTTGATATCAGCATGCCCGACATGGATGGCCTTGAGCTTGCGCGCCTCCTCAGACAACGCGCGCAGTGTTCCCTGATGAAACTCGTGGCAGTGACGGGTTATGCCAAAGACGCGAGCAAACCTCTGACGGACGAACGCGTATTTGACTTTTACCTCACCAAACCATTGTCGCTGGACGACCTCGCGGATGTCCTGTTGTGCTCGTAGAGAATATGGGCCAGTACGTGTGCAGTCGTATGTCAAGGCAAATATCAGTGCTCCAACGTCAGCGACGTGCGTGAGGCTTCGAAAAAACCGGTAGGTCCGGGCGTCGACCGATATCCGGTTTATGCCAGCGCGCGTCAGGTCGAGTATCTCGTCAGCCACGCTCGCCGCAATGGTTCCATGACCAGTCAACTCGTTGTCCTCGTCCGCTGGGTCGCCGATGTAGACAGCACAGACGTCCGTACGGAAGTCTGATTGCCGCGATTCACATACATGAGGCAAACCTGCCGGTCGGGCGGAACCGGCTCGCACGATTTATCGCCCGCTCCGCCCGAGGCTGCGTTAGTGGTCGTGATGCCAATCACCTCGTGCCCAATCGTGATGGCGCTCCTCCCACTCTCGACGTGCCCAATAACGATGTCCGTCATAGTACCTGTCACCGTACCAGCCCGGTGTCACGACGACGACACCCGGAGGTTGTGCATACTCCGGTTGCGGCTCGAAGTATGGCTGTGCCGGCGCGTACGTTGGCGCGGGCACTCCGATACCAACGCCAACGTCGACGTGCGCGAGTGCGACGGACGATACCCCGATGCCAAGACCCGTAACGAGGGTTATGGCGAGCAGACGACTGGATGTGATGTTCATTCTGTCCTCCTTTCCGATAGGTATAGGCAGGTCAGTGCGGCTGCTTCCACGGAGCCCCGCTTCCATTAGTAGCGGTCGTAGTCGTGATGGTGATGATATTCGCCGCCTTCGGGAACGACGATGCAGCCGCTCAATGCGCTACCCAGACATATGGCCACTAGCGTCCACACAAGGATTCTCTTCATACAGTGCCCCAACCCGTTGTTCTTGAAACCACACTATCGGGAGAGGGAGTTACCGATGTGTTTGTGTGTAACGAAACGTGTCGTTAAGCCTGCGGCCTGGTCGGCTCAGAGCAATCAGACTTGGTGCATCCAACGGGGTCCAATACGCATGCTTCGACTGGCAGCCAACGCGAAGCATCAATGACGTTGTTCACGCAAATCGCGGAGCAATGCGCATATGCAGCACCTGGAATAAAAAACCTCAGAGACGTCCGCGATTGTGAATAGAAATAAGGAAAGCGCCCTCAATGAATTGTATCGATGGCGACGCCATTTCATCCGACCAGTGCCTTTGAAACAGTCGATTTCAGAACTCACAAAACTGGCCACTATTGCACTACGATGCAAGTCTTAGCCGATCGTCGCCGAAAAGTTCAAGGAGCCGATCAACGCCACGACGGCGATCAAGGTCGAACTGGTGTGTGTGATGAAGAAAGTCGCCATGCTGCACTGCTTGTTGGACGGGTTCTGCGGCTCTGGGAGCTTATCCGAGTTGGATTTTGCGGCGGCCAAACGCGGAAAAATGAAAATCGTGCTGCTGTCGGCGATCGGTCTTATCCTGATCGGACAGTTGTTGTTGGCCGTCGCACCGGATACGATTCTGAATGTGGCGGCGATCATCTTTGTCTACTTTCTCGGCTTCAATATTCTTGAAGCGTCGCAGCCTTCGCTGGTGTCGAAACTGGCGCCGGGCTCGCGCAAGGGCGCGGCTACGAGCGTGTACAACACGACGCAGTCGATCGGCCTGACAAGGCGGCGTGATGGGGCAGGGCGCCTTAATTTTTCCCGTGCTGGGGACTCGTGTTTTGCTGGCTTATAATCGTCGCGAAGATGAATATGCGGCTGCGCAAGTGATAAAGGGCGCAGCCGGAAGATGGATTTTGAGCAGTCTTATCGCTCAAAAAGAAACGGCGCGAGTGATCGCGCCGTCTCGAATAGGGAAGGGACATCGCCCATATAACCTTCGCGGGGTCGGGCGAGCCCTTCGAATCACGTACCTCTTTGGAAAGGCACATGAGTACAGCAAACCAGTGTTACCTGCTTCTTGCAGCGCATTATTTCAGCATTGCAGCGGTCTATGTTTTCGCCGCACTAACGGGTCATACATGACTCAGGCGTGAGACATAGGTGGCTAGATTAGCACACTGATGCGAGCGACGTGAACGGCGGTCGAAAAGGCTGTTCCGCAATTCGATGCCGAACGCAAAGCCAAGTTGCAAAGCCCACGTGTTTTGTGGGCTTTTTCTATGGAACTGGCGGCAAGGCGAGTCATATGTCGGTGTTCGCCTCGGCGTGGCCGAATATGCGCGCGTCCCGCGCTTGGAAGTTTGGCATTTGGCGGACGGCCATACCGACACGCTTGTCGAGCATCAGGTCTGCGCATACCAGGCGCTCGGCTTCGGTCCCATGACCGAACATCAACGCCGCTACGTGATGCGCTGCACAGAATCCGCCGGCACGTTGGCGTCAGTAGACGGGGATGTCGCGAAAAACGGGCATTTCGACAGGTCACGTGCGAAGTAATATTCCCGGCTACCTGCCTTGAGAGCGCTGTTTACTTCTGCCACGGTTTGTTCAACGACATCTCCATCCGGGACGGCACCGATGAGGGCCAGCGTCGGGGACAACGGGATGAAAGCGGCGATTTTGAGCGTCGGAACGTCCGGCACGATGAACTCGCCGGCTTGCGCATGAACGACCCCCAATCCGTTGAGGGCAGCGGCAAGATCGCGCGTGTAGCTACTTACACGCAGTTGCAGTTGCGCCCCGTTGATCTGCCGCGCAGGCACTTTTCCTCCTCTTCTCACGAACAGGCGATCGGTGCTCTCCAGATGCTCCTCATGAGCCTTGGTAAGGTCGTATCCACGAACTCCGAACAATTGAAGCTCCTGCGCGGCGAGTCCCCGGAAGTGCGTCCGCATGACCCAAAGCGCAAACATGGAATCGATCGCGGGCTTATGCTCCGGCGCTATCGTGTTGACCTGGCCTTCGATGATCGGTTGGACGACTTCCTGAAACTTGTTCTCGATCTGCGTTATGCCGGCTTCCGTCCGCTGGTCCCAGGCACGCCGCGCACAAAACAGGATGTCCTCCGGCCGAGCAGGGTGCTCCTTCACCCTGAGCATATCGAACACGGACACGCGCCCGCTCTGATCGACAAACCGCTCTATGCTGCGCACGGGAAAGACATGCTGCTTGAGCGTCAGCCGCTTGGGGTTCTCCGGCAGCGTTTTTTCAGGCTTGCTCCATTTCCCCTGCGCCGGCAACGGCGGGAGCGGCTCAGATGCCTGCGCGAGCGTCGCAGCCATTACCGCAGCTGCATAGCAGGCTGAGTCCGGATCGTCGTCCGCAACAGCGATTCTGATTACCGGCATGTTCTCTTTCCAGTCGAGTTCAGGAAACGTGAACTGCATTCTAGACCTTTGCAGTTCTAGCGAGGAAGCGGGGTAAATCGCGCGTTAAAGCCGCGCACACGCTCGGTTTTTCCCGGTAACCGGCGCATTCCTTGCATTTGTTGTCATCGGGTGATAACATACGTCCCATGACAGATCGAGACCACAGCCTGGACACCCTGCTCGAGCTGGACGGCGTGATGTACACCGTCGACGACACCGGGTGTTGTTGGGTGAAATTTGAAGTAGCGCGGATCGACGCAACACCGGAGCGCCCGCACGGGTTGAAGTATTCGCTGACGCTGCATGACGAAAAGGGTACTCGCCTGCTGGGATTCGATAACGCGCATGCGATCCGCGAGGGTTCAGGCCCGGGTGCCAGAACGCGAATCGAGTACGACCACAAGCACGCCGGCGAGCGCGTCCGGTTTTACGATTACATGGATGCCGCGACGTTGCTTGCAGACTTCTGGACCGAAGTCGAAACAGTGATGAAGGAAAGGAGCGAGAGCGATGACTAACGAACACATCCTGAAAGTCGGGATTGCTCCGATGGAGCAATTCAAGGCGCGGACGATGG
>NZ_WOEZ01000090.1 GCF_013177735.1 Paraburkholderia elongata
AATCGTGATACGGATGGCTATGGTTGTGATAGCGAGGCGCCCTGACGGAGTGCCGGCACCTCTTAGACTCAGGCTGCGTCGGATGCTGCCAGTCGGCGGGCAGTTCTGTGAGTCCGTAAAACTCCCGGGTGAGTTCAGCGAGTTCGTTGCGAATATTAGCCAGCGCCTCATAGTCCGCGACACGCGCTGCATAGACGTCGCTTGAGGTGACAACCTGGCGATGTAGGGGAAACAGGGGATTGTTATAGCGCCGCTGCAGATGCCGCTCCATGGCTCCCGGCGCCGCGCTCCATTTCCACCGAGGCAGGGTGCGGGCGTCAAAGCCCTGGATAGCCTGTACCATCGGTTTGAAAAGCGGCAGAACTGAAGGAGCGGTTGGATAAAGGGATTGCCGACATCCGCGCAAACGGGGTCTACGGAACGATATCGAAGAAGTATTTCGATTTCGACGTTTCGGGCGGCTGATGCCGGTGACTCGTCGTGCCGACTCAACGTCAAATTATCAATGTCGCTGCCGCAACTGGGTGGGCACTGCTTGCCGGGTGTGCGCCTTCGCGTTACGTCGTGGTTCCGGAGGGGACCGCGCCGCTGTCGCAAGAGCAGGTCACCACGCTGGTCAGCAACGCAAATGTTCGCGCGTACATAAACGGCTTCGACGCAACCATGACCACGAGGAGTGATGGTTCCGTTCAATACGCCATACAGCCGGGCAAAGAGCATGATGCGCCGCAAGCAGTCGTGTGGCACGCGCATGGTAGCTGGCACGTTGAGCAGACCGGCCGCTTTTCCGTTTCCTTGACGTGGCCCTCGGCTTCGTCCAGCCACTGGTGTCGATAATTTTTTTTACCCCTTCCGGGTATGGAGCCAGCAACAATCACGAAGCCACACGGTTGGAGGACTGGAGCATTTCCAGGAATTAGACTCCCAGGTTGGCGTAGCGCACTGGGCCATCCCCGTAAATCGAGCGGCAGGTCGGCAAATGCGTTGTGGTTACCTAGTCTTTGCATGCTTGCAAAGTTGCTGTCTTGTAATCGTCACGACGCTTGCCTATAACACATCATGCATCGCAATCTTGATGCGGTTGCTGACACATAGAGTCAGCCCGAGCAGACTTCTGTGCGGCGTTTCAGTACCTGTCTGCCAGCAATAAGCCGACAAGCGATGGCTTAGTGACCGTTCTAGACCAGCCAAACGACTCGGTAGGTTTCTCCCCATGTCAATGAGGATGGAGGGCGCATTTCGCTTTTCGGATTTCTCGTTACGTCGGCACAAGTTTTACCGAATCACTGTGGATGAATACTTGCACTCAAATCAAGGGGTGAACCTGAAGACCCGTCTAGCCAGCGCGATTTGATAGCAGATGCGTGAAATCACTAGCCCGCTGCGCCCCGGCGCGGCGCCATTGCCTTGCCCGAAGGTGCTGATATGACTAAAAATCCTCTCCCGTCCCGCCGTTCTCCCATGCTCAACATCGCCGGACGAACACTGACCGCAGTTGCCGCCTTCGCGGCTTCATGTCTGCTCGCGTATGGCCAGCCTCCCGTCGTGACGAATACCAGCACCTACGGAGATGCCGCAGAAGCCTCCGGAACGATTGTGGACAACTGCAAGTCAGGCTTCTTTGACATACATGTGTACGCAAATGCAGGTGTCACGCATGGTGGCGGGGCAACTACGCAACTTGCCGCCTATAGCTTCGTGGAAGTCGCCGGCTACGATACCTGCACTCAAACCACCTTTGGTAACTCCTACTCCGGACCCGTTCAGTTCTCTGCGGACGACAGCAAAGGAGTACAGGTTCCCAAAACAGTAACTGCATCTGGTCAGTTGCCATCGGACGACGGTACCGACACCGTAACCTTTAATATGGCTCTCAACGGGGTTGGTGTCGCGTATCAGGATAAGCGCGACGACCATGAAATATTTTCATTCGGCAATAGCGTGCTAAAGATTGACGATAAGGCCGATATGAACGCCACATTGGGAACCGGAGCAGTAACTATCTCCTCGCAAAGCGTTGGGAATCTAAGCGTTTCAAACTTTGTAGTTTACCTATACAACTACAAGACACACGTACTAACCGTCACCCGATAAATAGTGTTTGTTGACCCGTAACGAGCTCGAATCCGATGCTCTGAATGTTACTTAATCTTTTCTTGTTCGAGTCGATGCGGCGCAACTTGGCCTGCGCGGATGCGCAATGCGCATCGCACTGTCTGCCGGAGTATCTCTGAGGTTTTCCGGGAGCTGACCCATCTGCAAGGCGGTCCGTGTGGACCGCCTCGCGCTAGCAAAAAGACCCCCATCCACATGATGGCTTTGATGTCTGAAGGGGGATACAGAAGAACAAGAAGTTAAAGACATCTTTAGCGAACCGGTATTTTACCCGCAAGGCGCGTTCGTTTTAGACTCCCTTGGCGTTCCGCCCGCGCGCTGCTTCTCGCTAGCCTGCGATGGCTCAGCTCCGGTTAGCCATGGTTGTCGACCCACGCTCGTGCCCAGTCCAGGCCGACCAGCTGGGCCTCTTCTTCCGTTTCACAACTGCCGAGGACTCCCGAGGCTTCCACGAGCCTGCCGTTTCGGGTAATGGTCCCGCTTGCAGCGTATCGCACAGGTTGAAGAATATCTTCCTGTTGCAGAATGGCATGCCCCCAGATGCGGTATCCCCTGTAGCTCTCGGCTTCCATCAGCGGTTGCCCACCCGTACTGCGCTTCCATCGGACCCGACGCGGAGCACGTTTCCATCTGAAGTGGTGACTCGCGGGATATCGGACTCGTCTGGAGCGATGTGTGGAGCGCCGAAATGTCTGGCGCGCGGCTTGGCAGTCAGCTTCGTACTGGCAGTCGCCGGTTGATGCGCCCGCGTCTTTACAAGATGGGGCGCCGAATGCTGGTGCGTCATATGTTTCTGGGCGGTCCGGGCCTGGTGCAATCGACTCTGTGCCTCTGGTGGATTCCCGACGTCGTGATGTTCGCCCGCTAACGCGGAGGAAGCAAACGCCAATACTAGCAAAGCGCATCCAGCTATTCTCACCTTCTCTTCTCCATATTGCGCCGCTTGAGCCACTCGCTACAGCGGTCCCCCTGTCCCACGCAGGTGCCACATCGCAGCCGGGGCAAAAGTGGCGGCCGAGAATGGAATCGTCGACCCGCCACGCGCTCCCACTCTTCGGACTGGCCGTGCCGACTGCGTGGCCATTTTCGCATGCGTAGAACTTTGGTTCACCTGCCTTGCTGCGCCCAACTGCGTCGTCGATGACGGCGTCACCGAACACGCCCCGCAACTGGGTCATGAATGCCGCCAGCTCCGGCATCAGGTGCAGGGCCGGTTTGCGAACACGGGTGTCCATGGCGCTAGCCATTGTGAAACCGGAGAGCCCGTGCCGGAGGGCGGCTAGCGGCCGACATCGCCAAAAACACCTCACTCTTTCACTGAAGGTGTAAGCGTACAATGTCCCGGAGCACGACCGGCGGCGGAGAACAACATGTCAAATCAAGCCTCAGTTCAAGACGAATTCCTGCAGACCCTGCTCAAGGGAAAGACCCCGGCAAGCGTTTACCTGATTAACGGAATCAGACTGAGCGGCCAGGTCGCGTCGTTCGACTCATACGTAGTTCTCCTGGAGTCCCCGTCCGGCCACCAGATGGTATTCAAGCACGCAATCTCTACGGTGATGCCCAGCACAGGGGAGCGGGCGCCACGGTCGCTTCCCAATGCGGAAGACAATCGGGCGAGAACCTCGCGCGCGTAGTGCACGGGTGCTACGCGTAAGTGTGGTCCCTCGTTAAGCGAATGAGGCACGCCCCAGGTATCCGACGCACGCTATTCCGGAGCAACAGCCCGTCGCGACACGGCATCCGCCTCAAGGGGGAGCCCGACAAGCTCAATGGGTTCGCCGGCCGCCTCCGATTGCAAATTTAGCGGCTTCAATGGATGTGTGCTTGGCGGTCACCGCGCTTGAGGCGATGGACGGTTAGCGAATTTTCGCACGGGGGCCCACGACCGACAGCGTGTGCCAGCGTCCGGGGCTGGCAGGGGATAGTCGTCCAGCTTCAGATGCTTGTGGCACATGTGCCCGTGTTGTCCATGACCTTGCCAAGAAAATGTCGGAATAAGTGTCGCAGGGCGTGGCGGGTATACGGGCGGCATCGGCCACCTCAAAACGTTTCTGGCGCCGCACAAGCACGCCGAGGCTTCGGTGCGGTTCGAAACCGCACTGGGCAATCAAACGCCCACGACTTCACGGTCATTCAACGCGGACGCGCGCCGCCGCTGGAACCCTCACTTAGCGGCAGCCGCGTTGAACATTGCCCGCAGTATTTCTTTGTGCTCGGACCTCAACCGGCGAGCACTGGCGGGCAAATCAATGACGACCTTAAATTTGAGGTCACCGTTTTCTCCGGTCTTCGAATTCTTCAACCCCGCTTTTTCCATCGTGATGATTTTCCCCGCTCGGGTCATTGGCGGCACGGCGACCTTGACGTTCGCGCCGAATAACTCGACCGGGACCGAGCCGCCCAGCATGGCTGTGACAAAGTCCACCGTAAGGTCCCGGGTCAGGGTAAGGCCGTGCAGCTTGTAGGTGCGATGTGCCTGGACCTTGATGCGGCAGAAAGCCGCACCCGGTGCACCCCCATTCAGACCAGGGCCTCCGGCGCCCTTAACACGCAGCACCGTTCCTTCGACGACACCGGGCGGGACAGTCACCCTTATCGTCTTCTCAGTCTTGACTACGCCCTTTCCGTTGCAGTTCGGACATCGTGTCTCGTCGACCGCGCCGTAGCCACTGCACGTTCTGCAGTTGCGCCCATGGCCGTTTTTGCCGTCGCCGCCGCATGACGGACACGCGAAACGACCGGCGAGCTTGCCGTTTCCGTCACAGGTCCCGCACGGCCTCGGTGCACGCATCGTTACGTCCAAAGCGCCGCCGAAAATTACCGTTTCGAGCGGGACCGTCATCTTGCATTCGATATCCGCACCTTGGACCGGCGGCGGTCCACGTCGCCTGTTCCATTGCGCCCGGACGGCCTCGTCAAAGGACGAGCCTGGCGACGCATTACCGGATGAGCTAGACCGGCGTGGTGAAATCTGGAGGTCGTAAAGCTCTCGCTTGCGCGGGTCGCTCAGCACGTCGTACGCGCTCCTGATTTGCTGGAACCGCGTTTTGGCGTCGTGCGGGTTGGCCGGGTTGCGGTCCGGGTGCCAGCGCATCGCCAATCGGCGGTACGCCTTCACGATATCGTCGGCAGACGCGGTGCTCGCAACGCCAAGCGTCTGATAATGCGTATCTGAGTTCAACGTTTAACTGCCAGTAACGGTCCCGCAGAGTATGCCGGCGCAATTGAATGCCCATTGTACGGAATGTCACTAGCGGTTCGGGAAATCGCCCCTGGGAACGCGACGCGCTCGTCAGCCGTTCGCTCGCCGGCGCGCCGTTCCAGGGTGGTGCCAGGTCGGGCTTAGTGGGCGGTGGAACGACCGGTGCTGGTCCAGGGGCCCCGAGTTGTAGCGTACTTCACGGATTGGGCTGCTCCCAAGGCAACTCAGCACCATGCGCACGAATCGCTGCAATCAGCTCTGCGGCAGTAATCTCGTAGCGTATTTCGCGATGAATGCCGGGCTTCCGTTGGTCGACGTCGATGAGCAGGACGGCCTTGCCGTCTGCCGCCGCTTCCAGTCGCAAGACGCGCACGTCTTGGCCGGTCGTGTCGTCTCGCTCAGTCATCAGAATCATCGTGCCTGTCGCACCGTTGATACGCATGAAACATCTCCCATTGCTTGCATTTCATCGGGGTTCGATTGCCCGGCCGAACATTCGTCGCGGCGTCGGCTGCACCCACCGGCCAAGTTGAGCTACGAAGCTGCCTGCGGCGGGACGTCGCAAACAGCGGATGAACCGGTAACGAGCTGCATGCTACAGATGCCTCGCTGTCGGATTTTCGCCTGACGTGCGGGACATGAGGATGTCAAACGCTTCGCGCGCGTCTTTCAGTTCTTGCATCGCGACTTCGAACGCCACGAGCTCCAGCGTCGACGGCTGTCCGTCTCCATCCGAAGCAAAGTGCGGTTGAAGAGCGGCCAGCGCAGCTTGAACTGCCCGAGCAGCATTCACCACTCGTTCCAGCGCAAGTGCTTCATCAGTTGGCTTCCTTACTGTGGGCATACGGCTCCTTGCGACAAAATAGCGCTACCGAAGGCGCCATTCCGGCCGTGCAAACCTCCAGCGACGAGAAAACGCATACCTGTATAAACACCCCGTAGTATGAGCACCGTTGCGGCTCGGCGCAGCCGCTCGGTCTGGGCGGAGCGAGCGGCGACGTCTAACCCAATCATACGGCACTTGTGTAAGCACGTATTGTTAGCTCCTGCTCTCAGGCGGGAACACGCGCCAGGTACCGTCATCGTGCCGGAAGAAATAAAGTGCAACCGGGCCTTCGGGTCGCAGTGCCTCAACGCATACATAACGTCTCCCGTTAGAGGCTGTGCGACCGAATCGGGTTACCCGAACTGGCGTCGCGGAAGTTGGCGTCAGCCATTTTTCAACCAGCAAATGCAAAGACTTTTCTGCGGTGGTCATCCGCTTCTCCTTCAACCTCGCTCCCGTTGGTTCGGTCGTACCTCATTGGACTTGGCATGACGAAGTTTCGGCCACAAGGAGTCTGGTCAATTCGCATGATTGGCAGTGGACGCAACCCAACGAAGCAACGGCGGCCACCCGCGCAACGGTGCCCGCGATTTTCTGGCTCAGGCCACTGCTCCATGACGGCGTCCGAGGCGCGCTGGACGCCGCGGTGCTCCAGAAGGCCACGCAAAAAAAAAGCGAGCAGGGGCTCGCTTGAAGAATTAGACGACGGTGGCCGACGCCAAAAACGCTGTTACTCCTCAGCGGCGGCGACTGGTACGACGGCCTGTCGAGTCCGCTTAGCCGAGGTCGACGACGCAGCGCTAACATTGCTTTCGGCAATCTCAACCGCTTGCTTCGTAGCGTTTTTGGCAGCTTCATACGTCGTGCTGGCCGTTTCGCTGGCCGTCGTGATGAATGTCTTCCATGCTGCCACGGCGGTTTCGCTTCCGGCAGGTGCGTACTTCGCGAACTTGTCGACGAACTCTTGCGTCTCGCGATAGTACTGCTGGAACTGCGCTTCAGCCGCCGCCGCGAATTCACCTTGCGTGCTGGAGATGATTTCGTACACGTTACGGCCGTACGACTGCACTTTGTCTGTCACGGACTGCGTATAGCTGGCCTGCAGAGCGAACAAGTCCTGTGGGTCTTTGACCGAAAGCGCCTTGGCCGTGATTTCCTGATTTTCGGTGAGCGTCGATTTGACCGCTTGCAGGTTCAGCTCAACCAGTTTTTCAATGCCGCCGAAAAATTTGTTCAGGAGTCCGGATATTGTTTCGAAAACGACCTTCTGCGCTGAAAAAAGTTGTTCAGGGGCGAGACTGCTCATCACTAACTCCATAAGGGTGGACGTGGCAAGTCTCCGGAACACCGCCGAACGGCATTACAAACGACGAGCCACAGAGTAGGAACGTTGGTGCGGTGCAGCGGAATTCATTCTAGGACTGGGTGTGCGAATGTCAATCGTTTGCTGCGTTGCGGCGATACGCGGCGTGTACCGGAGACGCTGGATGCCCCGCTGGTATTGATGCGCAGCGGTTCTCCAGGGAAAACCCGGTCAACGCTTAGGGCCTTGCCTGGAGGTCATACATGCACATTTACTTGGGTGTGTGCAACGCCGCAAAAAAGGTTGCAGTCAGCCGGCCGAAGCCATTGTGGAGCGCTGTCGAACTCGAAGCGCAAAGTCGTTGGCGGCGCGTGCGTATAGGCGTGAGTGAAGACGACGTGCAATATTGGCGACGCGGAATCACTGTTCCGCCGCTGAACGCTTGTACGCGTCTCGCCGCTGTTCTGAATCTCGACGGTTACTGGCTTTGCAACAGGGCAGACCCATGTCGCCTAGTCCGCTCTTCGTGGGAATCTTTGGCTCACGAGTTGGTACCCTGTGAGTCCAGATGCGTCCTGATGCTCGCACCTCGGTCGGCGTGGCGCCCGCGACGATTCATCTGCGGTCTTTCACGCGAACATAGATTGCAGGGGAGTCCAGGTCGCCAGTGAGTTTGGTGCTCCACTGCTTCGTAGCGTTCATCGGAAAGTCCTCCGATATTGGGGACGATTGTTGCCAACCCCAGCGTGGCGCTCGCCGATGCAATCTCCCCTCGGCCAGCGTTCATTCGTAGCCGTGACGCGCGAACCAGTTGTCTTCCGTGTCGGCACGGGCATGTCGAAGGCAGAGCATGAAGGAGTCCGCCGTGCAGATACTGGTTGCATCCGACCGCGGCTCCGCCCATCTAGATTTTAGGGATATGCTGCGTCTAAATGACATCGCTACTCGTGTCTTTAACCTCTTCACTTGAAGTGAACTTCTTCGGACACGTTAGCCACGGTTCTTATGAGACTCTTTTATTAGGACGGCCCGCTCGACGCAAGCGTCTCGGATGCCTGGTAACCCGATGGATTGGCAACGAGAGACGGCGCATTGATGTGCATTGGATTAGCTCATGCAAAATGTTCTCGGAGCGGAGAGAGGCAATCTCGCGTAGCGTTGACTGCGCCCCGTCGGCATACAATGTCCGCCGAGTGTTTACTTCCTGGTGAGGACGCGATGGCCGATAACATTGGGGCGAAGGTCATGCAGGGCGGCGAATCGGCCGGACAATTTGATGCTGCGTGCAATCAGGTTCGGCAACGGACGGGCGCACGCTGCGCTGCCGTCATCGTTATCGACGGCGACGCCGGCTCGGGATACTCGGTCGTGGGACCGCTGGACGCGCAGGTTTTGCTGCCTGACATTCTGCAGCAGATAGCGGTCACCCTCCGGGGACAACTCACGAAGAACTTGCAGTGAGAGCTGTGAGCAAGAAGACCTATCGGGAGTTCTTGGCCGACCTGGCTGAGCTTGAGAAGCGCATTGAAAGCGCACGGCGTATCGAACGCGATGCCGCCATCCAGAAAATTCGCACATTGATGCGCGAATATGGTATCGCGCCGAGTGAGTTGGTTGGCCGGAAGCGTGGACGGCCTCCCGTCCCACCGCGATACAGGAACCCAGAAACCAGGCAAACCTGGACCGGATGGGGCGCACGCCCCAAATGGCTGGATGGTAAGGACTCGCGGGAATTCCTTATCGTCAGGCCATGGTCTACAAGCACTCTGGCGCAAACGCCCGAGTCAACGGATGGAACCCACGCTTACAACAAACGTCGCGACGGCACCGCAACTCAGACAGCCAACTGCATTACGACGTGAGACGATGGCTCGAATTTCCGCAACCTCAGCTAAACGTGGCCATCGATTCTTCGATGGGCTCGAAGCCGCGATTCTGACGACCGAAGAGTGTCTCAGGGTCGGCACGGTCCTCTACCGGTGTTTCGCTCAGTTCGCGGAATGTCGTGACAAGGCTATGCCATGAAGCAGCCCACCGTGTCTCCCTTAAGCGGACACCAGTGGTGTCGGTAATCCGCAAGACACCAGTGTCAGGGAAGAATGTGAGCGTGACGGCGATGCCGTCAATGACGCAGGTTGCGGTACATGGTTTCGTCGCCAGCACGTTTGCCTCCATTGAAATGTGCAGTCAGAGCGCCGCTCGGGTGACGGGCTGGCACAACTACGCAGTGAATGTGCCTACGACCACACCGCTTGCCCGTTTCGCTTAAGGCACAAGGGTTTAATCAAGCTGAGTGCGCGGCAACCAACACGGGAGCGATTCAAAACGTGACATGGTGTTGGGCCGCTGCTAACACCAACGCTACGAAGTCCCAACACAAAGAACCAACACCAGGAGTCACAAGCGGGATAGTGCAGGCTGGCACCGACTGTTATTGCAGACAAATTACGACAAGGCGCTCGTTATGACATTGCGGTTACAAGCCGGTGGTCTAATGCCCCCCGAAGCCGTGCGAGCCGTCTTGCGGTCCGCTCTTCACCGGGCTCGCAGCCTCTAGCTCGAGCTTTATCGCCGCTATCTTGTATTCGCCTCAGTGCCCGTCTATAACACTTCATGCAACCCAATTCTAATGCGGTTGCCGACTCAAAAAGTCACCACCGGCAGACTTCTGTGCAACGTTTAGCACCTGTCTGTCAGCACTAAACCGCCAAGCAATGGCTTAGTGATGCAGTACTCCCTCCCTCCTATAACGCTGGTTCCGGTCGCGGCAATCTCTCATTGAAGTAGAGACATTGCTCGCGTTCCCAACAGAAGACCGATTCGATGGATTTCTCCCCATCTCTATGAGGATGGAGGGGGAGCGTTTGGCTTATTCGGATTGGCGGATTTATCGCCACCGGTTTTACCGGAACGCTCGGGATGAATGCTTGCTCGCAATCAAGGGGTGAACATGAAAACGCGTCTGATAGCAGGAGTCGGCACGAATTGGTTGCAGCAATGCGCGCAGTGCAGTACCGCGTCGCGACGGCAGGAGCGCCGAGCAGAACCTCGACCGTTTCCTCGCGCGTTGCCCGTGAGTTGAGACCGTACCAATCGCAAACACGTCGGCTCCGTTCGTGTGAGCCATTGCCTTGCGCGGCTTCCGCTAGGGAAAACGCAGGCTAGGCCACCTGCGTTTTCTTCGATAGCCACACGACTTGGTCCCATTCGTCAAGAAAGTATTGCAGGCATTGGCAATTGTCACATCCATTGCAATGGAATTCACCGGATGCCGAGAGTAGGCGACAGTCATTACGGCATCCGGATAGTCTTCCCGTAGAACCATAGGAGACACTGAAATGACACATTCTCTCTTGTCTTTTCGTCGCGGCTGGCTCAAGGCTGCAGGCGGAGTTGTTGCTGGTGCTGCCCTTGGCGGCGTGGGTCTGCTGCCAGGTCGAGCCCGCGCCGATGGGACAGCGACTATCCTGCCGATTGATGGTTGGCATAACGCCTTCTGGAGTATGTCTGGGCGATTCGTTTCTCGATATCACGTACATTACCACCGGTAACCCGATGGTCGACTTGGAGACGTTCCTAACCTCACCTGGCCTACAGTACGCCGCCTTCCGGTCGCAAGCAACCGGACCGTTTACCCCATATTACTTGGCTATTAACGGGCTGCCGCAAGGCACCCAAGGTCGGTGCACCGTCAGCCAAACTGGCCTTATTGCTAAGTCCAGTACAGCCAATCCAAACAGTCGAGTCGCCTTGGATGGGTTCCCTGCCGAGGTGATTGATTTACACCCGCTCGGTCCGTAGCGACGGTTGGGCGGTGTCGTGCGGTGCCGCCCATTGTGTGCAACACACTGCCTCTGAGGAGGTCACCATGAACATTCCATGCCCCCCCTTTGCGGTAGCTCAGGCGTTCTCTTTGCTGCGCCTGACGTAAAACCCAATCGTCCAATACACCATGGCGCCGCGTCGGCGCGGACCTTTCCTGAAAGGAGTCATTCCCGTGAACAAGAAGAACTGTGTGCTGGTACTGCTTGCGGCGCTGTGCGCGCCGCTCACCAATTATCGCAATGTATTGCGCTCCATCCTGCTGTCCGCAGCATTGGGGTTCAGTGTGTTGTCGGTCAGCCAATCCTCGAGGGCGCGGGAGCTGTTCGTCGGCGACGTTGGCGACAATTCTGTCAAGCGTTTTGATGCCTCGAGCGGGACATACCTTGGCGCCTTCATTGCGCCGAAGACTGCCGGGCTGAAGGGGCCCATGGGGATGATTTTTACGGGTGGGCAACTTGTGGTTGTCAACCAGAACCTGGGCACCGGCCAGTCCGGCGAGATTCTGCAATTCGACGGCGCGACCGGCACTTTTGTCGGCAAACTTGTCGCCTCGAGCGACCGAAACGCACCCTTCGCACCGCGCGGCATTGTGCGCGGGGGGCAGGACAATGGCTTCTACGTGGCCGATATCGGTGCACAGTCTAGCAAGTGTTCCAATCAAGGCAATGTCAAGGAATATGACGCCGCGGGTGCCTTTCTTGGCAATCTGGACCGGCAAGCGTTCACTGCCGAGTTCCATCCGCGAGGTGTGGTGTTCGGGCCGGACGGTCTTTTGTATGTCTCGGCGGTCGGTTGCCTCGACCCGAAGGACCCGCTCTTCAACCAGCTTACCGGATACGTGTTGCGTTTTCGCGTCGATGCCAGCACCGGCAAATTCAAATTTTTTGACGTGTTCGCCTCGAACACCAGTGTCCCGGACTTGCACCGACCGGAGGGCTTGGTCTTCGACAGCGCAGGCAACCTGTGGGTCACGAGCTTCCGTGCCAATGCCAGCGATAGCGATAAAATCCTCAAACTTAATGGCCACACCGGCGCCCTTCTCGACAAGCTCGTGTTGGCGCCTCCTGTTGCTAGCGGCGGCAAAAGGGCCTATGCACAGGCCATCATCTTCGGGCCGGGGCGGAATCTCTTCATTCCCATCACCGGCGACAATGTCACGACAGCCGGTCAGCTGCGGCGCTGCAGCCCCACGACCATGCAGTGCGACGTCATCGTGCCGGCCAACTCTGCTGGTGGCGCACTTCAGCAACCGTTCTACGTAATCTTCCGGAACACCAATCCCGCGACGCTTAACTACGAAGACTAAAAACTGCGTGGGGTATGGGCAGGATTGGCCTGGCAGCTTGCCGGGCCTTGCGCCAAGCAGGTCAAAATGCGCTGGTAGCTGCAGCCAGGAGTGCAGCGCGCGATGGTCCTCGGCGTTACAGCAGTACGGACGCCGGGAATGACCCCTCACGCGGCAGGACGGTCATTTTCAGGCTGTCGGCCGTAGGCGGAAACACGTACCAGCGACCGTTATCGTGCCGGAAGAAGAACAATGCGCGCGAGCCGACGGATAACGAGGTCTCGATGCGTACATAGCGTCTCCTAGCCCAACGGGTGCGACTGAATTCGGTTACGTGGACCGGTATCGTGGGACCCGGCGCGAGCCATTTTTCGACCTGGAAACGCAGGGACTGCTCACTCGTGCTTTTCATGCCTGCCCCCACCACCCCGGTCCTTGTTCGCCGCAGCTGTCCTAGGGGTTCAACAATTATCCGAATGCCCTATGCGTGACAGCATTCGTGCGAGTCGCCGCGCTGTTCCGCACTTCACCGCACATGTTCCGCGCCGCATGTTGCCGCCGACGCCTGTTTGCCCCGGATGCCGCAATTCGGCTGGACCACCAGAGCGGGCCGCGAAGCTTTGCTGCTGAAACCTTTTTCTAATGGGCAGACAACTGCACGCTGCTTCAACTGCGTGGTACTTCGACTCCTGTTGCTTCAACTTCCTGCTGCTTCAATTGCAACCAACGGTACGGTTCAAAACAACGCGGGGGAAGGCTGCGCGGATGGGCTCAATGACTCGTCGCTCCATGGAAACAAGTTTAGGGGTGGAAACGAAAATCTGATTGAGCGAAACGAGGGGCGTTCGGCGGGCAGTTCGGTGGATTGCGCGGAGGTTAGGTACTTGCGGGTCGCTTCGGGCGACCAGAAGAAATGACGCGCGCGGTCGTGTACCTGGCGTCGGATGAGTCGGCGCGGACGGTAGCGATGCTGTCCGGGCTGAGCGTCATCGAAAATGGACGATGCCCGGCGAACCGGGCATCGTATGCTGCAGTGACGCGGATTTTCTCTTAAACCGGCGTGATGTTTGCGGCCTGCTTACCTTTCGGTCCCATCTTCACGTCGAAGCTGACCTTCTGGTTTTCCTGCAATGACTTGAAGCCCGTTGCCCTGATTTCCGAGAAGTGGGCGAACAAGTCCGCACCGCCATCGTCCGGCGTGATAAAGCCGAAGCCTTTCGCGTCGTTGAACCACTTTACTGTACCTGTTTCCATCATTCAATCCAACAAAGTGTAAAGAGCGCACCGAATTCCGTACGCCTGAATCTTGTACATATTGCAACAGCGGAAGTTACTGCCCGGCGCTCAACTACAGTGCTGAAACCGCTATCCAAGACTCCGACACCGAAGTTGTAGCCGATTGCGCAGTACGGGGCAATTCGGGCGGCGGTCTCGAATGTGAGGTGCAACACCTTGTCTCGTATAAAGTGTCGCGATGCAAGAAAAGACGCACTATCAGCACGCCCGATGATTCAGGACTGCGTTCCCGTTGTTTGGTAAGCCGTGTGGGGTTTGTCCAGACAAAGTATGTTACTGAGACTCGAGAGCGTCGAGTCGCGCTTGCGCAATCTCGCCCGGGTGTTGGTGTTGGCAGTGGTACGCGTCGAACAGCTGTGAGCACAGCTGAGCAAGTGAAGCCAGGTCCACGGCCTGGTCTGCGTGCTCGACCTCTCCTGCGTTGAGTACGTCATCGAGAACCGGAGCGAGACGGCGCAATCGGCGGAAAGTGGCGTCGTCAAGTTTCATGTTGGACCTCCTGTCGTCAGCCGGTAGAGCGCATGCTGAACGGACCTGCACCAAAGCTTTGGCTACGTCTGTCCGTCTCGCCCGTAGGACCTGCCGGCCGGGCCGCAAGGAACTTTTTGATGTCTCTGCCTATGAGGGACGCATAGCATCCGGGCAGGTCAGGCAGGTGTGGGTAGAGCCAACGCGCGTATTCCAAGGCTCGCGGCTCGCACGCCAATAAAGGTTGCGCAGTACCCAGTTTGGCGCCCCCAAGGGTCCGTATGTTCGGGCCCATGGCATTCGTGGTGCGGCCCGGAGGCGCACCTTGCAGTCAATGGTTTGCCTGACATCATAAAGCATCTGATTTGTGAGGCCGATTTGCGGTCCTCATGTTCGTGCTGCCGCCGCACTGCACAACAAATCTGAGAAATTACGTGAGCATTAGACTGCGATTGCCCGCAGTGTAGGCGATGCACCGCATCGGACGATGCCGCTGACGCGAAACAATTGCTTACGGGATGCCGGCTAGCATAGTCGCGATTTGTGCGGCGCACAAATACATAATGATTGTCAAGCCGCTAGGGGAGGGTTTACGCTCAGGTGACTTCCCCGCGAGACGACTATGGGCACGCCTGCTCTTCTGGACCGTTACGAACTGCTTGCCGCGTGGCATCGCCTCATTCCGGAGGTAGAACATGCCGGGCGCCACCGATACGAGCTAGACGAACTCGGCGAAACGATACTGAATCCCGCCCCATCAGCCAGGCGCCAGATAGTGCTCACGGACGTCTTCTGTCACCTGACCGAACAGATTGGTCACCTTGCCGCCATGTCAGTACCCGTGATTACTCCAGCCCTTGGCATCAGGGTCCCCGATGTGGTCTGGATGCCGTGCGAAAGATGGGAGAGTTTCGACCGCGACGAGCCGGTGCCGTTCGCGCCCGACCTGTGCGTTGAAGTGCTCCTCGATAGCGACAGGACGCATGACATCGACCGCCGGGTAACAAGCTATCTGGAGGGCGGTGCAACCGAAGTCATCGTTGTATGCCACTCCGGACAGGTTGAGTTCTGGGGCTCCGCGGGCCGGCGACAGGCTTCATCTTTCGGGATAGCACTATCTCTCGACAGCATGTACTTCGAGGAAGCCGGTGTGTCTTCCCGTGGCACCGTACGAGGTTAATGACTTGCCCGGCCACGGCATGCCTCATTGATTCCATTATGGTCGGTCGGCACCTTTCCGCTGACGCCCCGAAGTCGCCGCAGGGAGGACATTGTCGCCACCTCGTTCACGGCGACTAAATGTCTCTTGTCGTCCCATTTGCTGTCGTCGCTTCATTTGCTCGTAGCACACGAGCACGGCTGTCCGCTCAAGCCTCATCACGCCGTTGGCGTCCGTGTCAACATCACCTAGCTTTCCATCCTGCGAAAGCTTTTTCACATGTGCCGGCGATACGTTCAGAAGTCTCGCGACTGCGTCGGCGGACATCCAGTCTGTACTGTCATCAGCCCCGTGCGCCGGTCCTTGCCTGGCAGACTTCGCTTGCTGAAGCCTCGCAGGCATTTCACGCGCCCGTAGCGCTGCGACAAGCGTCGCCCGACGTTCGCGGTCCGCATCACTATCTGCAAGCAGGTCGTCTTCAATAACGCGCTGGAGGAGCGAGGGGACGGCCTCACTTAGCGCCTGCGACAGTCGGTCGAGCGTCTTTTTCTTTCGACCATCCATGACGGCCGCCAAAAGGGCCGCGAGCTCCTCCGACAGGGCGGTAGCAATCGGCTTAAGGGCTTGTTTGAGGTCGTCGCCCGAGATAGAAATCCCCGTCGACGCGATGTCCTTCACCTTAGACTTGCGCTTTGCAGCCATGGGAGCCTCATGAAGGTTAAAGATAGGGCGCGGGGGTAGAGGTTAGTCGAGGCACCGCAGCCTCTGTCGACACGAGTGCTTGCGTCGAGGCCGGGGCTGCATACACGGTTCTCATCACACATTTAACGCAAGTGCCCCCATGTTATCCCCAACCTTGCCAACAAAATCTGGGGATAACTGAGGCCGAGCGTCTCCGATATCGAGTTGATTGGGCTTCAGGTATCTGGAGCATCCAGCTACCGCCTGGTGCAACGACGGACACGCAAAGGTACTCCCACGTCGCGACACTCATCGTATGGTGCGTCACATTGGTGTCACCAAGGTGGCGCACCGTCGCAAACCAGCGTCGAGCGGACACGACTGTCAAGGTCTCCGGTCAGGATGTGTGACCGTCCGACGTTGCGTCGAAACGTCAGCGAAGCAAGCGCGTCTGCCAATCGACAAACGCGCTCTGAGCCATTGGGATTGACCGCTCGCTTCATTTCGGGAGAGTGACATGGTGCCGCGCGTCGAATTTTGCACCTGAATAATACGGTATATACTGTTTTTAACTGATGGCTTAACGGTTGAGGTTGACGGTCCTGATGGTCTGGACGGAGGCAGGCAGGGACGCCGGAGCCTACGCTCGGCGCGGAATTTCAAAATCCGCCGCCTGGTTCCAAGGTGCCGCTGTGTAGCGGATGCCCCCCCAAGCGCAACTTGGCTTATGCCATTAGCGGTGGTCGGGGCAATGCACCGATGTATCGGGCGGCCGCCTCACGGAACGGACGGCATTCATGTATCTCGGCGAGCTCGTCGGGATTGGTACAGCCCGAACAGATTCGGTCAAACTGGACACGGCGGGCAACTAAAAATTACGTCACCGGCCGCGTCGGTTGAGGAGCAAATATGCCGGACAAACATCTCTCAAGTCAGTTCGACGCTGACCTCTCTCTGCTTTCAACACGGCTGCTCGAAATGGGTGGCCTGGTGGAGTCACAGATTGTCCACGCAATGGAGGCGCTGAACACGTTCGACGTGGACCTTATCGAACGCGTCCTCGAAGGCGAACGCCGCCTCAATGTGATGGAAATGGAAATCGACGAGGAAATTAGCAACGTCATCGCTCGTCGACAACCGGCCGCTCGTGACCTGCGCCTCCTGATGGCTGCTTCAAAATGTGTCACCAATCTTGAGCGTGCGGGCGACGAGGCGCGCAAGATTGTGAAGCGAACCCAGCGCATTGCGAAGGATGCCAACGCGCCGAAGGTCAACATCGCTGAAATCAAGGTTTCGGCCGAAATGGCTTCGAACGTTTTACACCGTGCCTTGGACGCGTTCGCGCGGATGGATACGACCGCCGCAGAACAGATTATCCGGGACGACGAAGCCATCGATAACGAGTTCCGCGCTTTTGTGCGAAAGCTCGTGACTTACATGATGGAAGACCCTCGGACAATATCCCCTGGGCTGGACTATCTGTTCATTGCGAAAGCCATCGAACGTATCGGCGACCATGCGACCAACATCGCCGAGTCCGTCGTCTACGTTATCAAGGGTACCAATGTTCGTCATGTACCCCGAGAGCAGCTTGAGCTCGATGCCTTGCGTAGTTAAGCCTCGATAAGGAGGCGCGACGCTCGCCAGCGTTCTGATTGGCGGTTGTGTGTGCCAGCGTGGCGGTGCAGCTAAACTTCAATCCGCCCGCGGTGGAGCTTTGGGATGCGAAGTGCATGGACCCCCACGCGTACAGCGCACGCCCGCCTTCAAAACTGCTGGACGAAAATAAAGCGGCCGTCCAGATTTAAGCGCAGAGCATGTCTTTTAACAGATAGTTTTTGTATTGGATGTCAGTTACTTTTTAATGAACTTGTTGCACTGCCGGTGAATCGAGGTGATTTCAGCTGTTGTATGGTGGTTCAGAATAACCGCCTTCAAGTCGGATTCCGTTCTTCCGCTTCCGAACAAATCAATTTGGTACCCCGCCTCTACCGCATCACCAACATCAACGTTATCACCATCAGCATCCGCCTTTGTAAAGACTATGGTTTTCATTACACCGTCGGTCTGGGGGTTTGCCGTGTTCGTGCCAGGGCACAGCGTTCTAGAAAACTGACCACCTTGCAATTCCCCCAACATGGTGTACCGAGTACGCCCGTTGGGCTTGAGGGTATCGCGGTCACAACCACAAAAAGTACCCTGTGAATCAAAAAAAGCGTATTCGAGCGTGAGCGTTAATGGCGTGGGATTGAGGAAAACGAACTCTGTGTTATCAGTCACTATCGGGGATGGCGGGTTATTGAAGTCCGTAAAGCTGTCGTTGAGCTTCCAATGCCCTACCAGATAAGGGCCAGAGTCTGCTGCTGTTGCCATTCCTCCATAAACCAATGTCACCAACAGACCAACCACGACTGACAGCTTTTTCATGTTAACCTCCGCATGTTCAAGGTACGCCACTAGACCCTTCGTCTTTTAACAAGACAAAGGGCGTTCGAGTTTGTCGGAGCCATTACTGAAATTCGTAAAGACGTGGTCGCGTCGAATTACACCGAGGCCGGTTACGCGGCGGAACTCCTGCACTGTCCTTGCCCAAAATTTGTTTGAGCCGGTTTGGCAGGCGCTCGCCTTTCGCGAGAATTCGCTTAGCCCTTATCTTAGGCAGCCACGAGACGCTTTTCAAGGTTAACGGCCGGTCTCCTTTGTGCCGAATTACTTAGCCCGATGGCGAGCCTTTCGTCAACGTGCCCCGACGCCGCCCACGAGCGCTACCCGTCTACGCGATTGATTCCACGGCCTACGACGCGATACTTGCCTGTAACGTTGATGTGTCCAAGTTCACAGAAAGGTCATCAAACGTTGCACCTTCGTACCCAGGGGCGCTCGTGGGGACGGTCGCCGCCGTGGGGCGGCGACAGAATTGTGTTTGTCCTAGAATACGAAGGGCGGCGCGCCTGGCGTTGCCCGCGACCACAACCTCTGCGCTGGGAAAGGCACTGCCGGATTGAGCGGTGAGGTAATTCGCGCCCCAACGCGATTGGCCTGCCGGCGCAGAGTTAGCCGGTACAGGTTCTAGCTGAATGGCGGTTGTCGATGGAGCAACTCTTTGTTTCCCGCGCTAGCGCCATTGAACGACTTCTCGAGAGAAGGCGGGAACTCACATCCGAAGTTGAATTCAACCCGTCTCTTGCGGTCGCGATTGAGGACGTCGAGCGGCTTCTGCTTCACGTCAGAGCTGGTCGCCTGGATGTGTTTGAGTTCGCCGACGGCACGGGAGAGATATCTCGCATTTACATTTTGTAGATGCGGCGCTGGCTGTCCTGGTCGCGCGCCGTCATCGGGATGCCGAAGTCACAAACCGAGACGGAAAAGCGCTTGAACGTTCCTATCGCCGCACGGCCGGACGGTGGCTTCGCGCCCGGTGTCGCGTGCGTGACTGAGAGAAGCGCAAGAATAATCGTGATACGGATGGCTATGGTTGTGATAGCGAGGCGCCCTGACGGAGTGCCGGCACCTCTTAGACTCAGGCTGCGTCGGATGCTGCCAGTCGGCGGGCAGTTCTGTGAGTCCGTAAAACTCCCGGGTGAGTTCAGCGAGTTCGTTGCGAATATTAGCCAGCGCCTCATAGTCCGCGACACGCGCTGCATAGACGTCGCTTGAGGTGACAACCTGGCGATGTAGGGGAAACAGGGGATTGTTATAGCGCCGCTGCAGATGCCGCTCCATGGCTCCCGGCGCCGCGCTCCATTTCCACCGAGGCAGGGTGCGGGCGTCAAAGCCCTGGATAGCCTGTACCATCGGTTTGAAAAGCGGCAGAACTGAAGGAGCGGTTGGATAAAGGGATTGCCGACATCCGCGCAAACGGGGTCTACGGAACGATATCGAAGAAGTATTTCGATTTCGACGTTTCGGGCGGCTGATGCCGGTGACTCGTCGTGCCGACTCAACGTCAAATTATCAATGTCGCTGCCGCAACTGGGTGGGCACTGCTTGCCGGGTGTGCGCCTTCGCGTTACGTCGTGGTTCCGGAGGGGACCGCGCCGCTGTCGCAAGAGCAGGTCACCACGCTGGTCAGCAACGCAAATGTTCGCGCGTACATAAACGGCTTCGACGCAACCATGACCACGAGGAGTGATGGTTCCGTTCAATACGCCATACAGCCGGGCAAAGAGCATGATGCGCCGCAAGCAGTCGTGTGGCACGCGCATGGTAGCTGGCACGTTGAGCAGACCGGCCGCTTTTCCGTTTCCTTGACGTGGCCCTCGGCTTCGTCCAGCCACTGGTGTCGATAATTTTTTTTACCCCTTCCGGGTATGGAGCCAGCAACAATCACGAAGCCACACGGTTGGAGGACTGGAGCATTTCCAGGAATTAGACTCCCAGGTTGGCGTAGCGCACTGGGCCATCCCCGTAAATCGAGCGGCAGGTCGGCAAATGCGTTGTGGTTACCTAGTCTTTGCATGCTTGCAAAGTTGCTGTCTTGTAATCGTCACGACGCTTGCCTATAACACATCATGCATCGCAATCTTGATGCGGTTGCTGACACATAGAGTCAGCCCGAGCAGACTTCTGTGCGGCGTTTCAGTACCTGTCTGCCAGCAATAAGCCGACAAGCGATGGCTTAGTGACCGTTCTAGACCAGCCAAACGACTCGGTAGGTTTCTCCCCATGTCAATGAGGATGGAGGGCGCATTTCGCTTTTCGGATTTCTCGTTACGTCGGCACAAGTTTTACCGAATCACTGTGGATGAATACTTGCACTCAAATCAAGGGGTGAACCTGAAGACCCGTCTAGCCAGCGCGATTTGATAGCAGATGCGTGAAATCACTAGCCCGCTGCGCCCCGGCGCGGCGCCATTGCCTTGCCCGAAGGTGCTGATATGACTAAAAATCCTCTCCCGTCCCGCCGTTCTCCCATGCTCAACATCGCCGGACGAACACTGACCGCAGTTGCCGCCTTCGCGGCTTCATGTCTGCTCGCGTATGGCCAGCCTCCCGTCGTGACGAATACCAGCACCTACGGAGATGCCGCAGAAGCCTCCGGAACGATTGTGGACAACTGCAAGTCAGGCTTCTTTGACATACATGTGTACGCAAATGCAGGTGTCACGCATGGTGGCGGGGCAACTACGCAACTTGCCGCCTATAGCTTCGTGGAAGTCGCCGGCTACGATACCTGCACTCAAACCACCTTTGGTAACTCCTACTCCGGACCCGTTCAGTTCTCTGCGGACGACAGCAAAGGAGTACAGGTTCCCAAAACAGTAACTGCATCTGGTCAGTTGCCATCGGACGACGGTACCGACACCGTAACCTTTAATATGGCTCTCAACGGGGTTGGTGTCGCGTATCAGGATAAGCGCGACGACCATGAAATATTTTCATTCGGCAATAGCGTGCTAAAGATTGACGATAAGGCCGATATGAACGCCACATTGGGAACCGGAGCAGTAACTATCTCCTCGCAAAGCGTTGGGAATCTAAGCGTTTCAAACTTTGTAGTTTACCTATACAACTACAAGACACACGTACTAACCGTCACCCGATAAATAGTGTTTGTTGACCCGTAACGAGCTCGAATCCGATGCTCTGAATGTTACTTAATCTTTTCTTGTTCGAGTCGATGCGGCGCAACTTGGCCTGCGCGGATGCGCAATGCGCATCGCACTGTCTGCCGGAGTATCTCTGAGGTTTTCCGGGAGCTGACCCATCTGCAAGGCGGTCCGTGTGGACCGCCTCGCGCTAGCAAAAAGACCCCCATCCACATGATGGCTTTGATGTCTGAAGGGGGATACAGAAGAACAAGAAGTTAAAGACATCTTTAGCGAACCGGTATTTTACCCGCAAGGCGCGTTCGTTTTAGACTCCCTTGGCGTTCCGCCCGCGCGCTGCTTCTCGCTAGCCTGCGATGGCTCAGCTCCGGTTAGCCATGGTTGTCGACCCACGCTCGTGCCCAGTCCAGGCCGACCAGCTGGGCCTCTTCTTCCGTTTCACAACTGCCGAGGACTCCCGAGGCTTCCACGAGCCTGCCGTTTCGGGTAATGGTCCCGCTTGCAGCGTATCGCACAGGTTGAAGAATATCTTCCTGTTGCAGAATGGCATGCCCCCAGATGCGGTATCCCCTGTAGCTCTCGGCTTCCATCAGCGGTTGCCCACCCGTACTGCGCTTCCATCGGACCCGACGCGGAGCACGTTTCCATCTGAAGTGGTGACTCGCGGGATATCGGACTCGTCTGGAGCGATGTGTGGAGCGCCGAAATGTCTGGCGCGCGGCTTGGCAGTCAGCTTCGTACTGGCAGTCGCCGGTTGATGCGCCCGCGTCTTTACAAGATGGGGCGCCGAATGCTGGTGCGTCATATGTTTCTGGGCGGTCCGGGCCTGGTGCAATCGACTCTGTGCCTCTGGTGGATTCCCGACGTCGTGATGTTCGCCCGCTAACGCGGAGGAAGCAAACGCCAATACTAGCAAAGCGCATCCAGCTATTCTCACCTTCTCTTCTCCATATTGCGCCGCTTGAGCCACTCGCTACAGCGGTCCCCCTGTCCCACGCAGGTGCCACATCGCAGCCGGGGCAAAAGTGGCGGCCGAGAATGGAATCGTCGACCCGCCACGCGCTCCCACTCTTCGGACTGGCCGTGCCGACTGCGTGGCCATTTTCGCATGCGTAGAACTTTGGTTCACCTGCCTTGCTGCGCCCAACTGCGTCGTCGATGACGGCGTCACCGAACACGCCCCGCAACTGGGTCATGAATGCCGCCAGCTCCGGCATCAGGTGCAGGGCCGGTTTGCGAACACGGGTGTCCATGGCGCTAGCCATTGTGAAACCGGAGAGCCCGTGCCGGAGGGCGGCTAGCGGCCGACATCGCCAAAAACACCTCACTCTTTCACTGAAGGTGTAAGCGTACAATGTCCCGGAGCACGACCGGCGGCGGAGAACAACATGTCAAATCAAGCCTCAGTTCAAGACGAATTCCTGCAGACCCTGCTCAAGGGAAAGACCCCGGCAAGCGTTTACCTGATTAACGGAATCAGACTGAGCGGCCAGGTCGCGTCGTTCGACTCATACGTAGTTCTCCTGGAGTCCCCGTCCGGCCACCAGATGGTATTCAAGCACGCAATCTCTACGGTGATGCCCAGCACAGGGGAGCGGGCGCCACGGTCGCTTCCCAATGCGGAAGACAATCGGGCGAGAACCTCGCGCGCGTAGTGCACGGGTGCTACGCGTAAGTGTGGTCCCTCGTTAAGCGAATGAGGCACGCCCCAGGTATCCGACGCACGCTATTCCGGAGCAACAGCCCGTCGCGACACGGCATCCGCCTCAAGGGGGAGCCCGACAAGCTCAATGGGTTCGCCGGCCGCCTCCGATTGCAAATTTAGCGGCTTCAATGGATGTGTGCTTGGCGGTCACCGCGCTTGAGGCGATGGACGGTTAGCGAATTTTCGCACGGGGGCCCACGACCGACAGCGTGTGCCAGCGTCCGGGGCTGGCAGGGGATAGTCGTCCAGCTTCAGATGCTTGTGGCACATGTGCCCGTGTTGTCCATGACCTTGCCAAGAAAATGTCGGAATAAGTGTCGCAGGGCGTGGCGGGTATACGGGCGGCATCGGCCACCTCAAAACGTTTCTGGCGCCGCACAAGCACGCCGAGGCTTCGGTGCGGTTCGAAACCGCACTGGGCAATCAAACGCCCACGACTTCACGGTCATTCAACGCGGACGCGCGCCGCCGCTGGAACCCTCACTTAGCGGCAGCCGCGTTGAACATTGCCCGCAGTATTTCTTTGTGCTCGGACCTCAACCGGCGAGCACTGGCGGGCAAATCAATGACGACCTTAAATTTGAGGTCACCGTTTTCTCCGGTCTTCGAATTCTTCAACCCCGCTTTTTCCATCGTGATGATTTTCCCCGCTCGGGTCATTGGCGGCACGGCGACCTTGACGTTCGCGCCGAATAACTCGACCGGGACCGAGCCGCCCAGCATGGCTGTGACAAAGTCCACCGTAAGGTCCCGGGTCAGGGTAAGGCCGTGCAGCTTGTAGGTGCGATGTGCCTGGACCTTGATGCGGCAGAAAGCCGCACCCGGTGCACCCCCATTCAGACCAGGGCCTCCGGCGCCCTTAACACGCAGCACCGTTCCTTCGACGACACCGGGCGGGACAGTCACCCTTATCGTCTTCTCAGTCTTGACTACGCCCTTTCCGTTGCAGTTCGGACATCGTGTCTCGTCGACCGCGCCGTAGCCACTGCACGTTCTGCAGTTGCGCCCATGGCCGTTTTTGCCGTCGCCGCCGCATGACGGACACGCGAAACGACCGGCGAGCTTGCCGTTTCCGTCACAGGTCCCGCACGGCCTCGGTGCACGCATCGTTACGTCCAAAGCGCCGCCGAAAATTACCGTTTCGAGCGGGACCGTCATCTTGCATTCGATATCCGCACCTTGGACCGGCGGCGGTCCACGTCGCCTGTTCCATTGCGCCCGGACGGCCTCGTCAAAGGACGAGCCTGGCGACGCATTACCGGATGAGCTAGACCGGCGTGGTGAAATCTGGAGGTCGTAAAGCTCTCGCTTGCGCGGGTCGCTCAGCACGTCGTACGCGCTCCTGATTTGCTGGAACCGCGTTTTGGCGTCGTGCGGGTTGGCCGGGTTGCGGTCCGGGTGCCAGCGCATCGCCAATCGGCGGTACGCCTTCACGATATCGTCGGCAGACGCGGTGCTCGCAACGCCAAGCGTCTGATAATGCGTATCTGAGTTCAACGTTTAACTGCCAGTAACGGTCCCGCAGAGTATGCCGGCGCAATTGAATGCCCATTGTACGGAATGTCACTAGCGGTTCGGGAAATCGCCCCTGGGAACGCGACGCGCTCGTCAGCCGTTCGCTCGCCGGCGCGCCGTTCCAGGGTGGTGCCAGGTCGGGCTTAGTGGGCGGTGGAACGACCGGTGCTGGTCCAGGGGCCCCGAGTTGTAGCGTACTTCACGGATTGGGCTGCTCCCAAGGCAACTCAGCACCATGCGCACGAATCGCTGCAATCAGCTCTGCGGCAGTAATCTCGTAGCGTATTTCGCGATGAATGCCGGGCTTCCGTTGGTCGACGTCGATGAGCAGGACGGCCTTGCCGTCTGCCGCCGCTTCCAGTCGCAAGACGCGCACGTCTTGGCCGGTCGTGTCGTCTCGCTCAGTCATCAGAATCATCGTGCCTGTCGCACCGTTGATACGCATGAAACATCTCCCATTGCTTGCATTTCATCGGGGTTCGATTGCCCGGCCGAACATTCGTCGCGGCGTCGGCTGCACCCACCGGCCAAGTTGAGCTACGAAGCTGCCTGCGGCGGGACGTCGCAAACAGCGGATGAACCGGTAACGAGCTGCATGCTACAGATGCCTCGCTGTCGGATTTTCGCCTGACGTGCGGGACATGAGGATGTCAAACGCTTCGCGCGCGTCTTTCAGTTCTTGCATCGCGACTTCGAACGCCACGAGCTCCAGCGTCGACGGCTGTCCGTCTCCATCCGAAGCAAAGTGCGGTTGAAGAGCGGCCAGCGCAGCTTGAACTGCCCGAGCAGCATTCACCACTCGTTCCAGCGCAAGTGCTTCATCAGTTGGCTTCCTTACTGTGGGCATACGGCTCCTTGCGACAAAATAGCGCTACCGAAGGCGCCATTCCGGCCGTGCAAACCTCCAGCGACGAGAAAACGCATACCTGTATAAACACCCCGTAGTATGAGCACCGTTGCGGCTCGGCGCAGCCGCTCGGTCTGGGCGGAGCGAGCGGCGACGTCTAACCCAATCATACGGCACTTGTGTAAGCACGTATTGTTAGCTCCTGCTCTCAGGCGGGAACACGCGCCAGGTACCGTCATCGTGCCGGAAGAAATAAAGTGCAACCGGGCCTTCGGGTCGCAGTGCCTCAACGCATACATAACGTCTCCCGTTAGAGGCTGTGCGACCGAATCGGGTTACCCGAACTGGCGTCGCGGAAGTTGGCGTCAGCCATTTTTCAACCAGCAAATGCAAAGACTTTTCTGCGGTGGTCATCCGCTTCTCCTTCAACCTCGCTCCCGTTGGTTCGGTCGTACCTCATTGGACTTGGCATGACGAAGTTTCGGCCACAAGGAGTCTGGTCAATTCGCATGATTGGCAGTGGACGCAACCCAACGAAGCAACGGCGGCCACCCGCGCAACGGTGCCCGCGATTTTCTGGCTCAGGCCACTGCTCCATGACGGCGTCCGAGGCGCGCTGGACGCCGCGGTGCTCCAGAAGGCCACGCAAAAAAAAAGCGAGCAGGGGCTCGCTTGAAGAATTAGACGACGGTGGCCGACGCCAAAAACGCTGTTACTCCTCAGCGGCGGCGACTGGTACGACGGCCTGTCGAGTCCGCTTAGCCGAGGTCGACGACGCAGCGCTAACATTGCTTTCGGCAATCTCAACCGCTTGCTTCGTAGCGTTTTTGGCAGCTTCATACGTCGTGCTGGCCGTTTCGCTGGCCGTCGTGATGAATGTCTTCCATGCTGCCACGGCGGTTTCGCTTCCGGCAGGTGCGTACTTCGCGAACTTGTCGACGAACTCTTGCGTCTCGCGATAGTACTGCTGGAACTGCGCTTCAGCCGCCGCCGCGAATTCACCTTGCGTGCTGGAGATGATTTCGTACACGTTACGGCCGTACGACTGCACTTTGTCTGTCACGGACTGCGTATAGCTGGCCTGCAGAGCGAACAAGTCCTGTGGGTCTTTGACCGAAAGCGCCTTGGCCGTGATTTCCTGATTTTCGGTGAGCGTCGATTTGACCGCTTGCAGGTTCAGCTCAACCAGTTTTTCAATGCCGCCGAAAAATTTGTTCAGGAGTCCGGATATTGTTTCGAAAACGACCTTCTGCGCTGAAAAAAGTTGTTCAGGGGCGAGACTGCTCATCACTAACTCCATAAGGGTGGACGTGGCAAGTCTCCGGAACACCGCCGAACGGCATTACAAACGACGAGCCACAGAGTAGGAACGTTGGTGCGGTGCAGCGGAATTCATTCTAGGACTGGGTGTGCGAATGTCAATCGTTTGCTGCGTTGCGGCGATACGCGGCGTGTACCGGAGACGCTGGATGCCCCGCTGGTATTGATGCGCAGCGGTTCTCCAGGGAAAACCCGGTCAACGCTTAGGGCCTTGCCTGGAGGTCATACATGCACATTTACTTGGGTGTGTGCAACGCCGCAAAAAAGGTTGCAGTCAGCCGGCCGAAGCCATTGTGGAGCGCTGTCGAACTCGAAGCGCAAAGTCGTTGGCGGCGCGTGCGTATAGGCGTGAGTGAAGACGACGTGCAATATTGGCGACGCGGAATCACTGTTCCGCCGCTGAACGCTTGTACGCGTCTCGCCGCTGTTCTGAATCTCGACGGTTACTGGCTTTGCAACAGGGCAGACCCATGTCGCCTAGTCCGCTCTTCGTGGGAATCTTTGGCTCACGAGTTGGTACCCTGTGAGTCCAGATGCGTCCTGATGCTCGCACCTCGGTCGGCGTGGCGCCCGCGACGATTCATCTGCGGTCTTTCACGCGAACATAGATTGCAGGGGAGTCCAGGTCGCCAGTGAGTTTGGTGCTCCACTGCTTCGTAGCGTTCATCGGAAAGTCCTCCGATATTGGGGACGATTGTTGCCAACCCCAGCGTGGCGCTCGCCGATGCAATCTCCCCTCGGCCAGCGTTCATTCGTAGCCGTGACGCGCGAACCAGTTGTCTTCCGTGTCGGCACGGGCATGTCGAAGGCAGAGCATGAAGGAGTCCGCCGTGCAGATACTGGTTGCATCCGACCGCGGCTCCGCCCATCTAGATTTTAGGGATATGCTGCGTCTAAATGACATCGCTACTCGTGTCTTTAACCTCTTCACTTGAAGTGAACTTCTTCGGACACGTTAGCCACGGTTCTTATGAGACTCTTTTATTAGGACGGCCCGCTCGACGCAAGCGTCTCGGATGCCTGGTAACCCGATGGATTGGCAACGAGAGACGGCGCATTGATGTGCATTGGATTAGCTCATGCAAAATGTTCTCGGAGCGGAGAGAGGCAATCTCGCGTAGCGTTGACTGCGCCCCGTCGGCATACAATGTCCGCCGAGTGTTTACTTCCTGGTGAGGACGCGATGGCCGATAACATTGGGGCGAAGGTCATGCAGGGCGGCGAATCGGCCGGACAATTTGATGCTGCGTGCAATCAGGTTCGGCAACGGACGGGCGCACGCTGCGCTGCCGTCATCGTTATCGACGGCGACGCCGGCTCGGGATACTCGGTCGTGGGACCGCTGGACGCGCAGGTTTTGCTGCCTGACATTCTGCAGCAGATAGCGGTCACCCTCCGGGGACAACTCACGAAGAACTTGCAGTGAGAGCTGTGAGCAAGAAGACCTATCGGGAGTTCTTGGCCGACCTGGCTGAGCTTGAGAAGCGCATTGAAAGCGCACGGCGTATCGAACGCGATGCCGCCATCCAGAAAATTCGCACATTGATGCG
Organism: Paraburkholderia elongata; assembly: GCF_013177735.1. Classification (GTDB taxonomy): domain Bacteria; phylum Pseudomonadota; class Gammaproteobacteria; order Burkholderiales; family Burkholderiaceae; genus Paraburkholderia; species Paraburkholderia elongata. The sequence goes on from NZ_WOEZ01000090.1 coordinate 28,650, forward strand.
CGAATATGGTATCGCGCCGAGTGAGTTGGTTGGCCGGAAGCGTGGACGGCCTCCCGTCCCACCGCGATACAGGAACCCAGAAACCAGGCAAACCTGGACCGGATGGGGCGCACGCCCCAAATGGCTGGATGGTAAGGACTCGCGGGAATTCCTTATCGTCAGGCCATGGTCTACAAGCACTCTGGCGCAAACGCCCGAGTCAACGGATGGAACCCACGCTTACAACAAACGTCGCGACGGCACCGCAACTCAGACAGCCAACTGCATTACGACGTGAGACGATGGCTCGAATTTCCGCAACCTCAGCTAAACGTGGCCATCGATTCTTCGATGGGCTCGAAGCCGCGATTCTGACGACCGAAGAGTGTCTCAGGGTCGGCACGGTCCTCTACCGGTGTTTCGCTCAGTTCGCGGAATGTCGTGACAAGGCTATGCCATGAAGCAGCCCACCGTGTCTCCCTTAAGCGGACACCAGTGGTGTCGGTAATCCGCAAGACACCAGTGTCAGGGAAGAATGTGAGCGTGACGGCGATGCCGTCAATGACGCAGGTTGCGGTACATGGTTTCGTCGCCAGCACGTTTGCCTCCATTGAAATGTGCAGTCAGAGCGCCGCTCGGGTGACGGGCTGGCACAACTACGCAGTGAATGTGCCTACGACCACACCGCTTGCCCGTTTCGCTTAAGGCACAAGGGTTTAATCAAGCTGAGTGCGCGGCAACCAACACGGGAGCGATTCAAAACGTGACATGGTGTTGGGCCGCTGCTAACACCAACGCTACGAAGTCCCAACACAAAGAACCAACACCAGGAGTCACAAGCGGGATAGTGCAGGCTGGCACCGACTGTTATTGCAGACAAATTACGACAAGGCGCTCGTTATGACATTGCGGTTACAAGCCGGTGGTCTAATGCCCCCCGAAGCCGTGCGAGCCGTCTTGCGGTCCGCTCTTCACCGGGCTCGCAGCCTCTAGCTCGAGCTTTATCGCCGCTATCTTGTATTCGCCTCAGTGCCCGTCTATAACACTTCATGCAACCCAATTCTAATGCGGTTGCCGACTCAAAAAGTCACCACCGGCAGACTTCTGTGCAACGTTTAGCACCTGTCTGTCAGCACTAAACCGCCAAGCAATGGCTTAGTGATGCAGTACTCCCTCCCTCCTATAACGCTGGTTCCGGTCGCGGCAATCTCTCATTGAAGTAGAGACATTGCTCGCGTTCCCAACAGAAGACCGATTCGATGGATTTCTCCCCATCTCTATGAGGATGGAGGGGGAGCGTTTGGCTTATTCGGATTGGCGGATTTATCGCCACCGGTTTTACCGGAACGCTCGGGATGAATGCTTGCTCGCAATCAAGGGGTGAACATGAAAACGCGTCTGATAGCAGGAGTCGGCACGAATTGGTTGCAGCAATGCGCGCAGTGCAGTACCGCGTCGCGACGGCAGGAGCGCCGAGCAGAACCTCGACCGTTTCCTCGCGCGTTGCCCGTGAGTTGAGACCGTACCAATCGCAAACACGTCGGCTCCGTTCGTGTGAGCCATTGCCTTGCGCGGCTTCCGCTAGGGAAAACGCAGGCTAGGCCACCTGCGTTTTCTTCGATAGCCACACGACTTGGTCCCATTCGTCAAGAAAGTATTGCAGGCATTGGCAATTGTCACATCCATTGCAATGGAATTCACCGGATGCCGAGAGTAGGCGACAGTCATTACGGCATCCGGATAGTCTTCCCGTAGAACCATAGGAGACACTGAAATGACACATTCTCTCTTGTCTTTTCGTCGCGGCTGGCTCAAGGCTGCAGGCGGAGTTGTTGCTGGTGCTGCCCTTGGCGGCGTGGGTCTGCTGCCAGGTCGAGCCCGCGCCGATGGGACAGCGACTATCCTGCCGATTGATGGTTGGCATAACGCCTTCTGGAGTATGTCTGGGCGATTCGTTTCTCGATATCACGTACATTACCACCGGTAACCCGATGGTCGACTTGGAGACGTTCCTAACCTCACCTGGCCTACAGTACGCCGCCTTCCGGTCGCAAGCAACCGGACCGTTTACCCCATATTACTTGGCTATTAACGGGCTGCCGCAAGGCACCCAAGGTCGGTGCACCGTCAGCCAAACTGGCCTTATTGCTAAGTCCAGTACAGCCAATCCAAACAGTCGAGTCGCCTTGGATGGGTTCCCTGCCGAGGTGATTGATTTACACCCGCTCGGTCCGTAGCGACGGTTGGGCGGTGTCGTGCGGTGCCGCCCATTGTGTGCAACACACTGCCTCTGAGGAGGTCACCATGAACATTCCATGCCCCCCCTTTGCGGTAGCTCAGGCGTTCTCTTTGCTGCGCCTGACGTAAAACCCAATCGTCCAATACACCATGGCGCCGCGTCGGCGCGGACCTTTCCTGAAAGGAGTCATTCCCGTGAACAAGAAGAACTGTGTGCTGGTACTGCTTGCGGCGCTGTGCGCGCCGCTCACCAATTATCGCAATGTATTGCGCTCCATCCTGCTGTCCGCAGCATTGGGGTTCAGTGTGTTGTCGGTCAGCCAATCCTCGAGGGCGCGGGAGCTGTTCGTCGGCGACGTTGGCGACAATTCTGTCAAGCGTTTTGATGCCTCGAGCGGGACATACCTTGGCGCCTTCATTGCGCCGAAGACTGCCGGGCTGAAGGGGCCCATGGGGATGATTTTTACGGGTGGGCAACTTGTGGTTGTCAACCAGAACCTGGGCACCGGCCAGTCCGGCGAGATTCTGCAATTCGACGGCGCGACCGGCACTTTTGTCGGCAAACTTGTCGCCTCGAGCGACCGAAACGCACCCTTCGCACCGCGCGGCATTGTGCGCGGGGGGCAGGACAATGGCTTCTACGTGGCCGATATCGGTGCACAGTCTAGCAAGTGTTCCAATCAAGGCAATGTCAAGGAATATGACGCCGCGGGTGCCTTTCTTGGCAATCTGGACCGGCAAGCGTTCACTGCCGAGTTCCATCCGCGAGGTGTGGTGTTCGGGCCGGACGGTCTTTTGTATGTCTCGGCGGTCGGTTGCCTCGACCCGAAGGTTAATCATGTTTCGTGACATCAGTGTGTCGTCGGTCGCAGATATTCCTGGTCATGCGCTGCGAGCCGGACACCGGCTCAGCTCGTGGTTGTCGGGGCGCACTGTCTTAGTCCTGTATTGGAAGGTATCGGAGTCAGCGCAGAGCGGTGGGCGGTAGACACCGGCAAGCTGCGGAGCGCCGAGGCCCGTGTGCCACTGGGCGCATCCACCAATTGACAAAGCGCGCATTGTGGCACGCGGACTGACCGTCCACTGCGGCCGTTGTCAGGCGTTGTTCGTTGACGGTCCACCCGGTGCCATCCATGGCAATGCGGAGCGTACGCTTTGCGAGGATGGATACCGTTGCAGCAGCGCAGATTGTCCGGGATGATGAAGCCATCGACAATGAGTTCCGGGCTTTCGTGCGCAAGCTCGTAACGTACATGATGGAAGACCCTCGGACGGTCTCGAATGGACTGGACTACCTGTTCATCGCGAAGGCCATCGAGCGTATCGGCGACCATTCGACCAACATCGCCGAGGTTGTCGTCTACGTTATCAAGGGTACCAATGTTCGTCATGTACCCCGAGAGCAGCTTGAGCTCGATGCCTTGCGTAGTTAAGCCTCGATAAGGAGGCGCGACGCTCGCCAGCGTTCTGATTGGCGGTTGTGTGTGCCAGCGTGGCGGTGCAGCTAAACTTCAATCCGCCCGCGGTGGAGCTTTGGGATGCGAAGTGCATGGACCCCCACGCGTACAGCGCACGCCCGCCTTCAAAACTGCTGGACGAAAATAAAGCGGCCGTCCAGATTTAAGCGCAGAGCATGTCTTTTAACAGATAGTTTTTGTATTGGATGTCAGTTACTTTTTAATGAACTTGTTGCACTGCCGGTGAATCGAGGTGATTTCAGCTGTTGTATGGTGGTTCAGAATAACCGCCTTCAAGTCGGATTCCGTTCTTCCGCTTCCGAACAAATCAATTTGGTACCCCGCCTCTACCGCATCACCAACATCAACGTTATCACCATCAGCATCCGCCTTTGTAAAGACTATGGTTTTCATTACACCGTCGGTCTGGGGGTTTGCCGTGTTCGTGCCAGGGCACAGCGTTCTAGAAAACTGACCACCTTGCAATTCCCCCAACATGGTGTACCGAGTACGCCCGTTGGGCTTGAGGGTATCGCGGTCACAACCACAAAAAGTACCCTGTGAATCAAAAAAAGCGTATTCGAGCGTGAGCGTTAATGGCGTGGGATTGAGGAAAACGAACTCTGTGTTATCAGTCACTATCGGGGATGGCGGGTTATTGAAGTCCGTAAAGCTGTCGTTGAGCTTCCAATGCCCTACCAGATAAGGGCCAGAGTCTGCTGCTGTTGCCATTCCTCCATAAACCAATGTCACCAACAGACCAACCACGACTGACAGCTTTTTCATGTTAACCTCCGCATGTTCAAGGTACGCCACTAGACCCTTCGTCTTTTAACAAGACAAAGGGCGTTCGAGTTTGTCGGAGCCATTACTGAAATTCGTAAAGACGTGGTCGCGTCGAATTACACCGAGGCCGGTTACGCGGCGGAACTCCTGCACTGTCCTTGCCCAAAATTTGTTTGAGCCGGTTTGGCAGGCGCTCGCCTTTCGCGAGAATTCGCTTAGCCCTTATCTTAGGCAGCCACGAGACGCTTTTCAAGGTTAACGGCCGGTCTCCTTTGTGCCGAATTACTTAGCCCGATGGCGAGCCTTTCGTCAACGTGCCCCGACGCCGCCCACGAGCGCTACCCGTCTACGCGATTGATTCCACGGCCTACGACGCGATACTTGCCTGTAACGTTGATGTGTCCAAGTTCACAGAAAGGTCATCAAACGTTGCACCTTCGTACCCAGGGGCGCTCGTGGGGACGGTCGCCGCCGTGGGGCGGCGACAGAATTGTGTTTGTCCTAGAATACGAAGGGCGGCGCGCCTGGCGTTGCCCGCGACCACAACCTCTGCGCTGGGAAAGGCACTGCCGGATTGAGCGGTGAGGTAATTCGCGCCCCAACGCGATTGGCCTGCCGGCGCAGAGTTAGCCGGTACAGGTTCTAGCTGAATGGCGGTTGTCGATGGAGCAACTCTTTGTTTCCCGCGCTAGCGCCATTGAACGACTTCTCGAGAGAAGGCGGGAACTCACATCCGAAGTTGAATTCAACCCGTCTCTTGCGGTCGCGATTGAGGACGTCGAGCGGCTTCTGCTTCACGTCAGAGCTGGTCGCCTGGATGTGTTTGAGTTCGCCGACGGCACGGGAGAGATATCTCGCATTTACATTTTGTAGATGCGGCGCTGGCTGTCCTGGTCGCGCGCCGTCATCGGGATGCCGAAGTCACAAACCGAGACGGAAAAGCGCTTGAACGTTCCTATCGCCGCACGGCCGGACGGTGGCTTCGCGCCCGGTGTCGCGTGCGTGACTGAGAGAAGCGCAAGAATAATCGTGATACGGATGGCTATGGTTGTGATAGCGAGGCGCCCTGACGGAGTGCCGGCACCTCTTAGACTCAGGCTGCGTCGGATGCTGCCAGTCGGCGGGCAGTTCTGTGAGTCCGTAAAACTCCCGGGTGAGTTCAGCGAGTTCGTTGCGAATATTAGCCAGCGCCTCATAGTCCGCGACACGCGCTGCATAGACGTCGCTTGAGGTGACAACCTGGCGATGTAGGGGAAACAGGGGATTGTTATAGCGCCGCTGCAGATGCCGCTCCATGGCTCCCGGCGCCGCGCTCCATTTCCACCGAGGCAGGGTGCGGGCGTCAAAGCCCTGGATAGCCTGTACCATCGGTTTGAAAAGCGGCAGAACTGAAGGAGCGGTTGGATAAAGGGATTGCCGACATCCGCGCAAACGGGGTCTACGGAACGATATCGAAGAAGTATTTCGATTTCGACGTTTCGGGCGGCTGATGCCGGTGACTCGTCGTGCCGACTCAACGTCAAATTATCAATGTCGCTGCCGCAACTGGGTGGGCACTGCTTGCCGGGTGTGCGCCTTCGCGTTACGTCGTGGTTCCGGAGGGGACCGCGCCGCTGTCGCAAGAGCAGGTCACCACGCTGGTCAGCAACGCAAATGTTCGCGCGTACATAAACGGCTTCGACGCAACCATGACCACGAGGAGTGATGGTTCCGTTCAATACGCCATACAGCCGGGCAAAGAGCATGATGCGCCGCAAGCAGTCGTGTGGCACGCGCATGGTAGCTGGCACGTTGAGCAGACCGGCCGCTTTTCCGTTTCCTTGACGTGGCCCTCGGCTTCGTCCAGCCACTGGTGTCGATAATTTTTTTTACCCCTTCCGGGTATGGAGCCAGCAACAATCACGAAGCCACACGGTTGGAGGACTGGAGCATTTCCAGGAATTAGACTCCCAGGTTGGCGTAGCGCACTGGGCCATCCCCGTAAATCGAGCGGCAGGTCGGCAAATGCGTTGTGGTTACCTAGTCTTTGCATGCTTGCAAAGTTGCTGTCTTGTAATCGTCACGACGCTTGCCTATAACACATCATGCATCGCAATCTTGATGCGGTTGCTGACACATAGAGTCAGCCCGAGCAGACTTCTGTGCGGCGTTTCAGTACCTGTCTGCCAGCAATAAGCCGACAAGCGATGGCTTAGTGACCGTTCTAGACCAGCCAAACGACTCGGTAGGTTTCTCCCCATGTCAATGAGGATGGAGGGCGCATTTCGCTTTTCGGATTTCTCGTTACGTCGGCACAAGTTTTACCGAATCACTGTGGATGAATACTTGCACTCAAATCAAGGGGTGAACCTGAAGACCCGTCTAGCCAGCGCGATTTGATAGCAGATGCGTGAAATCACTAGCCCGCTGCGCCCCGGCGCGGCGCCATTGCCTTGCCCGAAGGTGCTGATATGACTAAAAATCCTCTCCCGTCCCGCCGTTCTCCCATGCTCAACATCGCCGGACGAACACTGACCGCAGTTGCCGCCTTCGCGGCTTCATGTCTGCTCGCGTATGGCCAGCCTCCCGTCGTGACGAATACCAGCACCTACGGAGATGCCGCAGAAGCCTCCGGAACGATTGTGGACAACTGCAAGTCAGGCTTCTTTGACATACATGTGTACGCAAATGCAGGTGTCACGCATGGTGGCGGGGCAACTACGCAACTTGCCGCCTATAGCTTCGTGGAAGTCGCCGGCTACGATACCTGCACTCAAACCACCTTTGGTAACTCCTACTCCGGACCCGTTCAGTTCTCTGCGGACGACAGCAAAGGAGTACAGGTTCCCAAAACAGTAACTGCATCTGGTCAGTTGCCATCGGACGACGGTACCGACACCGTAACCTTTAATATGGCTCTCAACGGGGTTGGTGTCGCGTATCAGGATAAGCGCGACGACCATGAAATATTTTCATTCGGCAATAGCGTGCTAAAGATTGACGATAAGGCCGATATGAACGCCACATTGGGAACCGGAGCAGTAACTATCTCCTCGCAAAGCGTTGGGAATCTAAGCGTTTCAAACTTTGTAGTTTACCTATACAACTACAAGACACACGTACTAACCGTCACCCGATAAATAGTGTTTGTTGACCCGTAACGAGCTCGAATCCGATGCTCTGAATGTTACTTAATCTTTTCTTGTTCGAGTCGATGCGGCGCAACTTGGCCTGCGCGGATGCGCAATGCGCATCGCACTGTCTGCCGGAGTATCTCTGAGGTTTTCCGGGAGCTGACCCATCTGCAAGGCGGTCCGTGTGGACCGCCTCGCGCTAGCAAAAAGACCCCCATCCACATGATGGCTTTGATGTCTGAAGGGGGATACAGAAGAACAAGAAGTTAAAGACATCTTTAGCGAACCGGTATTTTACCCGCAAGGCGCGTTCGTTTTAGACTCCCTTGGCGTTCCGCCCGCGCGCTGCTTCTCGCTAGCCTGCGATGGCTCAGCTCCGGTTAGCCATGGTTGTCGACCCACGCTCGTGCCCAGTCCAGGCCGACCAGCTGGGCCTCTTCTTCCGTTTCACAACTGCCGAGGACTCCCGAGGCTTCCACGAGCCTGCCGTTTCGGGTAATGGTCCCGCTTGCAGCGTATCGCACAGGTTGAAGAATATCTTCCTGTTGCAGAATGGCATGCCCCCAGATGCGGTATCCCCTGTAGCTCTCGGCTTCCATCAGCGGTTGCCCACCCGTACTGCGCTTCCATCGGACCCGACGCGGAGCACGTTTCCATCTGAAGTGGTGACTCGCGGGATATCGGACTCGTCTGGAGCGATGTGTGGAGCGCCGAAATGTCTGGCGCGCGGCTTGGCAGTCAGCTTCGTACTGGCAGTCGCCGGTTGATGCGCCCGCGTCTTTACAAGATGGGGCGCCGAATGCTGGTGCGTCATATGTTTCTGGGCGGTCCGGGCCTGGTGCAATCGACTCTGTGCCTCTGGTGGATTCCCGACGTCGTGATGTTCGCCCGCTAACGCGGAGGAAGCAAACGCCAATACTAGCAAAGCGCATCCAGCTATTCTCACCTTCTCTTCTCCATATTGCGCCGCTTGAGCCACTCGCTACAGCGGTCCCCCTGTCCCACGCAGGTGCCACATCGCAGCCGGGGCAAAAGTGGCGGCCGAGAATGGAATCGTCGACCCGCCACGCGCTCCCACTCTTCGGACTGGCCGTGCCGACTGCGTGGCCATTTTCGCATGCGTAGAACTTTGGTTCACCTGCCTTGCTGCGCCCAACTGCGTCGTCGATGACGGCGTCACCGAACACGCCCCGCAACTGGGTCATGAATGCCGCCAGCTCCGGCATCAGGTGCAGGGCCGGTTTGCGAACACGGGTGTCCATGGCGCTAGCCATTGTGAAACCGGAGAGCCCGTGCCGGAGGGCGGCTAGCGGCCGACATCGCCAAAAACACCTCACTCTTTCACTGAAGGTGTAAGCGTACAATGTCCCGGAGCACGACCGGCGGCGGAGAACAACATGTCAAATCAAGCCTCAGTTCAAGACGAATTCCTGCAGACCCTGCTCAAGGGAAAGACCCCGGCAAGCGTTTACCTGATTAACGGAATCAGACTGAGCGGCCAGGTCGCGTCGTTCGACTCATACGTAGTTCTCCTGGAGTCCCCGTCCGGCCACCAGATGGTATTCAAGCACGCAATCTCTACGGTGATGCCCAGCACAGGGGAGCGGGCGCCACGGTCGCTTCCCAATGCGGAAGACAATCGGGCGAGAACCTCGCGCGCGTAGTGCACGGGTGCTACGCGTAAGTGTGGTCCCTCGTTAAGCGAATGAGGCACGCCCCAGGTATCCGACGCACGCTATTCCGGAGCAACAGCCCGTCGCGACACGGCATCCGCCTCAAGGGGGAGCCCGACAAGCTCAATGGGTTCGCCGGCCGCCTCCGATTGCAAATTTAGCGGCTTCAATGGATGTGTGCTTGGCGGTCACCGCGCTTGAGGCGATGGACGGTTAGCGAATTTTCGCACGGGGGCCCACGACCGACAGCGTGTGCCAGCGTCCGGGGCTGGCAGGGGATAGTCGTCCAGCTTCAGATGCTTGTGGCACATGTGCCCGTGTTGTCCATGACCTTGCCAAGAAAATGTCGGAATAAGTGTCGCAGGGCGTGGCGGGTATACGGGCGGCATCGGCCACCTCAAAACGTTTCTGGCGCCGCACAAGCACGCCGAGGCTTCGGTGCGGTTCGAAACCGCACTGGGCAATCAAACGCCCACGACTTCACGGTCATTCAACGCGGACGCGCGCCGCCGCTGGAACCCTCACTTAGCGGCAGCCGCGTTGAACATTGCCCGCAGTATTTCTTTGTGCTCGGACCTCAACCGGCGAGCACTGGCGGGCAAATCAATGACGACCTTAAATTTGAGGTCACCGTTTTCTCCGGTCTTCGAATTCTTCAACCCCGCTTTTTCCATCGTGATGATTTTCCCCGCTCGGGTCATTGGCGGCACGGCGACCTTGACGTTCGCGCCGAATAACTCGACCGGGACCGAGCCGCCCAGCATGGCTGTGACAAAGTCCACCGTAAGGTCCCGGGTCAGGGTAAGGCCGTGCAGCTTGTAGGTGCGATGTGCCTGGACCTTGATGCGGCAGAAAGCCGCACCCGGTGCACCCCCATTCAGACCAGGGCCTCCGGCGCCCTTAACACGCAGCACCGTTCCTTCGACGACACCGGGCGGGACAGTCACCCTTATCGTCTTCTCAGTCTTGACTACGCCCTTTCCGTTGCAGTTCGGACATCGTGTCTCGTCGACCGCGCCGTAGCCACTGCACGTTCTGCAGTTGCGCCCATGGCCGTTTTTGCCGTCGCCGCCGCATGACGGACACGCGAAACGACCGGCGAGCTTGCCGTTTCCGTCACAGGTCCCGCACGGCCTCGGTGCACGCATCGTTACGTCCAAAGCGCCGCCGAAAATTACCGTTTCGAGCGGGACCGTCATCTTGCATTCGATATCCGCACCTTGGACCGGCGGCGGTCCACGTCGCCTGTTCCATTGCGCCCGGACGGCCTCGTCAAAGGACGAGCCTGGCGACGCATTACCGGATGAGCTAGACCGGCGTGGTGAAATCTGGAGGTCGTAAAGCTCTCGCTTGCGCGGGTCGCTCAGCACGTCGTACGCGCTCCTGATTTGCTGGAACCGCGTTTTGGCGTCGTGCGGGTTGGCCGGGTTGCGGTCCGGGTGCCAGCGCATCGCCAATCGGCGGTACGCCTTCACGATATCGTCGGCAGACGCGGTGCTCGCAACGCCAAGCGTCTGATAATGCGTATCTGAGTTCAACGTTTAACTGCCAGTAACGGTCCCGCAGAGTATGCCGGCGCAATTGAATGCCCATTGTACGGAATGTCACTAGCGGTTCGGGAAATCGCCCCTGGGAACGCGACGCGCTCGTCAGCCGTTCGCTCGCCGGCGCGCCGTTCCAGGGTGGTGCCAGGTCGGGCTTAGTGGGCGGTGGAACGACCGGTGCTGGTCCAGGGGCCCCGAGTTGTAGCGTACTTCACGGATTGGGCTGCTCCCAAGGCAACTCAGCACCATGCGCACGAATCGCTGCAATCAGCTCTGCGGCAGTAATCTCGTAGCGTATTTCGCGATGAATGCCGGGCTTCCGTTGGTCGACGTCGATGAGCAGGACGGCCTTGCCGTCTGCCGCCGCTTCCAGTCGCAAGACGCGCACGTCTTGGCCGGTCGTGTCGTCTCGCTCAGTCATCAGAATCATCGTGCCTGTCGCACCGTTGATACGCATGAAACATCTCCCATTGCTTGCATTTCATCGGGGTTCGATTGCCCGGCCGAACATTCGTCGCGGCGTCGGCTGCACCCACCGGCCAAGTTGAGCTACGAAGCTGCCTGCGGCGGGACGTCGCAAACAGCGGATGAACCGGTAACGAGCTGCATGCTACAGATGCCTCGCTGTCGGATTTTCGCCTGACGTGCGGGACATGAGGATGTCAAACGCTTCGCGCGCGTCTTTCAGTTCTTGCATCGCGACTTCGAACGCCACGAGCTCCAGCGTCGACGGCTGTCCGTCTCCATCCGAAGCAAAGTGCGGTTGAAGAGCGGCCAGCGCAGCTTGAACTGCCCGAGCAGCATTCACCACTCGTTCCAGCGCAAGTGCTTCATCAGTTGGCTTCCTTACTGTGGGCATACGGCTCCTTGCGACAAAATAGCGCTACCGAAGGCGCCATTCCGGCCGTGCAAACCTCCAGCGACGAGAAAACGCATACCTGTATAAACACCCCGTAGTATGAGCACCGTTGCGGCTCGGCGCAGCCGCTCGGTCTGGGCGGAGCGAGCGGCGACGTCTAACCCAATCATACGGCACTTGCGTAAGCACGTATTGTTAGCTCCCGGTCTCAGGCGGGAACACGCGCCAGGTACCGTCATTGTGCCGGAAGAAAAAAAGCGCAACCGGGCCTTCAGGTCGCAGTGCCTCAACGCATACATAACGTCTCCCGTTAGAGGCTGTGCGACCGAATCGGGTTACCCGAACTGGTATCGCTGAAGTTGGCGTCAGCCATTTTTCAACCAAAAAACGCAAAGAGTTTTCTGCGGTGGTCATCCGCTTCTCCTTCAACCTCGTTGCCGTTGGTTCGGTCGTACCCCGTTGGACTTGGCACGACGAAGTTTCGGCCACAAGAGGTCTGGTCAATTAGCATCATTGGCAGTGGACGCAACCTAACGAAGCAACGGCGGCCACCCGCGCAACCATGCCCGCGAATTTCTGGCTCAGGCCACTGCTCCATGACGGCGTCCGAGGCGCGCTGGACGCCGCCCGTGTTCCAAAAGGCCGCGCGCAAAAAAAAGCGAGCAGGGGCTCGCTTGAAGAATTAGACGACGGTGGCCGACGTCAAAGCCGCGGTTACTCCTCAGCGGCGGCGACTGGTACGACGGCCTGTCGAGTCCGCTTAGCCGAGGCCGACGACGCAGCGCTAACATTGCTTTCGGCAATCTCAACCGCTTGCTTCGTAGCGTTTTTGGCAGCTTCATACGTCGTGCTGGCCGTTTCGCTGGCCGTCGTGATGAATGTCTTCCATGCTGCCACGGCGGTTTCGCTTCCGGCAGGTGCGTACTTCGCGAACTTGTCGACGAACTCTTGCGTCTCGCGATAGTACTGCTGGAACTGCGCTTCAGCCGCCGCCGCGAATTCACCTTGCGTGCTGGAGATGATTTCGTACACGTTACGGCCGTACGACTGCGCTTTGTCTGTCACGGACTGCGTATAGCTGGCCTGCAGAGCGAACAAGTCCTGTGGGTCTTTGACCGAAAGCGCCTTGGCCGTGATTTCCTGATTTTCGGTGAGCGTCGATTTGACTGCTTGCAGGTTCAGCTCAACCAGTTTTTCAATGCCGCCAAAAAATGTGTTCAGGAATCCAGATATTGTTTCGAAAACGACCTTCTGCGCTGCGAAAAGTTGTTCAGGGGCGAGACTGCTCATCACTAACTCCATAAGGGTGGACGTGGCGAGTCTCCGGAATACCGCCGAACGGCATCACAATCGACGAGCCACAAAGTAGGAACGTTGGTGCGGTGCAGCGGAATTCATTCTAGGACCGGGTGTGCGAATGTCAATCGTTTGCTGCGTCGCGGCGATGCGCGGCGTGTACCAGAGACGCTGAATGCTCCGCTGGTATTGACGCACAGCAGTGCTCCAGGGAAAACCCGACCAACGCTTAGGGCCTTGCCTGGAGGTCACGCATGCACATTTACCTGGGTGTGTGCAACGCCGCAAAAAAGGTTGCAGTCAGCCGGCCGAAGCCGTTGTGGAGCGCTGTCGAACTCGCCATGGGGCGCATCCAGCGGACCACCCGACCAAAAGCTGCGAGGTACTCACTCAATGAAGGCTAGGCACGCATAACGACAGGTGCTGCGTGAATAAAAAGCGACCGGCGCAATTGAAAAAACATGGCATTGGGCGACGATGCCATCAGACGAACAGGAACCACTGTCGTTGCATTGGCGTTCAAGCGAATAGGAATAGGACTACGCATTAAAAAGCGTAGACTGTGCCGAGCAGATGCAGCCTGACGCGAGGGGTATGCAGGACGCATCGATGCTTTTTTCGGGAGACGGATTGTTCTCTGCATAAAAGAATGGTGCAATCCAGGACGCGGGCGAATCGGTCCTATGGGCTGACCTGCAATTCATGAGCGGGACCGCCACGTTAATCGTTGACGCTTCATTTAAGAGCATTTTGTTTCATGAACGTAGCACAAAAGAGAGAGGGGGCAGCATGGCAAAGCGAATCGCGTATGTGACCGGCGGCATGGGTGGAATTGGAACAGCAATATGTCAGCGTCTGCATATGGATGGGCTAACCGTCGTGGCCGGATGCGGACCAAACTCGCCCCGACGGGAGCGATGGTTAGCCGAGCAGTCAGAGCTTGGATTCTCCTTCACCGCCTCGGAGGGCAACGTCGGGGACTGGGAGTCGACAGAGGCCGCCCTCGCGAAGGTGAAGAAAGAGGTCGGTGACGTTGACGTGCTGGTGAACAATGCCGGCATTACTCGAGACGGCGTGTTTCGCAAAATGTCGAGAGAGAACTGGAGCGATGTCATTGACACGAACCTGACGAGCCTTTTCAATGTGACCAAACAGGTCATTGAGGCTATGGTCAGCAAAGGGTGGGGCCGGGTAATCAACATCTCGTCCGTGAACGGACAGAAAGGGCAGTTCGGCCAAACCAACTACTCAACTGCCAAGGCGGGCATTCACGGCTTCACGATGTCGCTTGCTCAGGAAGTAGCGACAAAGGGCATCACAGTGAATACGGTTTCCCCCGGGTACATTGGGACGGATATGGTTCGTGCCGTACGTCCCGAAGTATTGGATGCAATCGTCCAGAGCATTCCGGTCCGGCGTCTCGGAGAGGCCACTGAGATTGCGTCAATCGTCTCGTGGCTTGCGAGTGATGAAGCGGCTTTCGCGACGGGGGCGGATTTCTCGCTGAACGGTGGCTTGCACATGGGCTAAGAATCGCCCCGGAGCGCGAAAGGCACGGCCCGAAGGCCCGGGGTTCTAGCGCCCACAACAAGGCGCTGGAGCAATTGGGTGATGTGCGCGGACGATGAAATTTCACGAAGGCGCAATGCAGGGTGGTTTCGACGTGCATCGGACATACGGCTACGAAGACTTCTCCATCGAGTTGGACGCCGAGACCACCGACGGAATTTGCGGCGGAAAGGTTCTTTCCATGCCGGTCGGATACGTCGTCGTCCGCATCTCATCGGGCGCAAGTCCTGCAACAATTCAGCCATTGCGCTTCGTTCGGAACAATGGGCGCCCGTTCGCTACCGAAGCCGAACCCTTGATGCGGGGCTACGGCGCCGCTCAGCGCATCATCGACGACATGATAGCGGCGAGCACACTGCGACCGACACGTTGAGAGCGCCTTCCATTTTTTGCAGAGCTCGCCTGCCACCGTAATTGTGCATTTTCACCAGCAATTGACTCGCATCCAGCCTGCCGCACGAGCCAACTCGCCCGAACTTTCTTCCGGCGGCTGGTCTGCGTTTCAACCGGAAAATGCGGGTCAGCGCCAAACGCCTGCAGAACTGCAAACTGGTCAAAGCCGGCCAGTTGGCCACTCGGTCTGATGCCGTTCACGAGGAACACGTTCACAGTGCGGTGGTCTTGTCCGTTATGAGCGTCTGCAGAAAGTCTGCCCTGTACGCACGTGCAGTCATGTTCTGAGGTCAATGCGATAGGTCCTTCGATTGTACCGGCGATACCTGAAGCCTCGAGCCAGTCCCCGAGGTGGTACGTTACAGCGAATCAACGGCTTGGAGTCGTGCTTGCGCAATCTCGCCGGGGTGGTGGCAATGGTATGCGTCGAACAGCTGCGAGCATAGCTGGGCAAGTGAAGCAAGGTCTACGGCCTGCTCTGCATGCTCGACTTCGCGCGCGTTGAGTACGTCATCGAGAACCGGGGCGAGACGGCGCAGTCGCACAAACGTGCTGGCGTCTAGTTTCATGTTGAACCTCCTGTGGCCAGACTGTGCAGTTCACCGAGTCGGCCAGCACCAAGGCGATGCTCACCCTCCGTATGCCTGGCTCGTTAAAAATGTCGTTTGCATGCAACGAGTTTCATGATGTCTCTACCCGGAAGGGGTGGCAATGCAGGACCGGCATAGGTCGGCACCCCAAGTCCACAAGGCAATGTCCTTATATTGACCTTTTAAACTGACTGTGTGCTGACCGGCAGATTACGATTCTGTCATCTGCGCCTCCACGGTCACTCCTCGATGCGACTCGCGGCTACCCGCATCGCTGCGAAAAAGTGAATGGTTAGCCTTAGTTAGTGACCAAGAGCGAGAGCTAGACCTGGCGGTGCGCGTACCCGCTTTTAAGTAGGAGACTGTGTCCTGAAATTCAGGGGGGCGCTCTACCCGTAACCTCAGCTAAACGTGGCCATCGATTCTTCAATGCGCCCGAAGCCGCGGTTCTGACGACCGAAGAGCGTCTCAGGGTCGGCACGGTCCTCTACCGGTGTTTCGCTGAGTTCGCGGAATGTCGTGACAAGGCTATGCCATGAAGCGGCCCACCTTGTCTCCCTTAAGCGGACACCAGTGGTGTCGGTAATTCGCAAGACACCAGTGTCAGGGAAGAATGTGAGCGTGACGGCTATGCCGTCTATGACGCAAGTTGCAGTGCACGATTTCGTTGCCAGCACGTTTGCCTCCAGTGAGATGTAGTCTGAACGCCGCTCGAGTGACGGGCTGGCACAACGACGCAATGAGTGTGCCTATGACCGCACCAGTCGCCCGTCTCGCTTGTGACACAAGGGCTTCATTGCGTTGCACCGGCGGGACCCGGTAAGCGGAGGGTGGAAAGGATGCCGCAGTGTTGGGTCCCGGCTAACACCATGAATCATGGTTGCCGACGCGAAGCCAACACTTGCAATTCGCCTGTGTTGCCAGGCGTGCAAAACATCGATATCCGTTCGCCGCAGCGCAAATGTGGCAGAGCTGGTCGCCGCTGCACAGCGTCCAGACGCTGCATTGAATGTTCGTTGAACTCCAACGCGGGAGACCTATAACAGAGTGTGATGTGCGGACCCGTCGCGGTCCCTCGACGGGAAGTCTGACTTTCATCCTGAAGACGACCGAGCACAAATGGACGATGCCCGGCGAACCGGGCATCGTGTGCTGCAGTGATGCAGATTTTCTCTTAGACTGGCGTGATGTTTGCGGCCTGCTTGCCTTTCGGGCCCATTTTCACGTCGAAGCTGACCTTCTGGTTTTCCTGCAATGACTTGAAACCCTCTGCCCTGATTTCCGAGAAGTGAGCGAACAAGTCCGCACCACCATTGTCCGGCGTGATAAAGCCGAAGCCTTTCGCGTCGTTGAACCACTTTACTGTACCTGTATCCATCATTCAATCCAACAAAGTGTAAAGAGCGCACCGAATTCCGTACGCCTGAATCTTGTACATATTGCAACAGCGGAAGTTACTGCCCGGCGCTCAACCACAGTGTTGAAACCGCTATCCAAGACTCCGACACCGAATTTGTATCCGATTGCGAAGTACGGGTCAATTCGGGTGGCGGTCTCGAATGTGAGGTGCAACACCTTGTCTCGTATAAAGTGTCGCGATGCAAGAAAAGACGCACTATCAGCACGCCCGATGATTCAGGACTGCGTTCCCGTTGTTTGGCAAGCCGTGTGGGGTTTGTCCAGACAAAGTATGTTACTGCGACTCGAGAGCGTCGAGTCGCGCTTGCGCAATCTCGCCCGGGTGTTCGCAGTGGTACGCGTCGAACAACTGTGAGCACAGCTCAGCAAGTGAAGTGAGGTCCACGGCCTGGTCTGCGTGCTCGACCTCTCCTGCGTTGAGTACGTCATCGAGAACCGGAGCGAGACGGCGCAGTCGCACAAACATGGCGGCGTCTAGTTTCATGTTGGACCTCCTGTGGCCAGACGGCGGAGCACACCCTGAGTCGACCAGCCCCAAAGCGATGTTTCTCCTTCATTTGCCTGGCTCGTTGAATATGGCGGTTGTCGCTGCAACGAATTTCGTGGTGTCTTTCACCGGAATGCGGGCACACGATGCAGGACCGGCATGGGCCGACAGCGCGCTAGTCCGCAAGGCCGTGTCCCAATCCTACGCTCTATCAGCTTTCCTGGCGCTAACACGCCGGTTACGGTTCCTGCTGCCTGGCGCGCCGATGTGAACTGGCCTCAGCCAACGCCCTCGCACGCACACTTCTAGTGCAGCCGAGAGCCTGTTTCGGGACGGGGCAGGAGGTAGATTTCCGCCGACGAGCGGCGCGTCTCGTCGCGACGGATGTCTTTCGGTGAGGCCGACTCAGCGGCGGCTTCCTCCGCCGCCAGGCGCATCGTGTTGCGGGTGGCGACCGCTCGGAGCGTCCTGCATTCATGGGCACGCTTGATATCGGACAGCAATCGTACGAGATGTCGCGTCGTGGTTCTCATCTCTTCCTCCCGCCGCAGTGCACAACAGACTTAAGAAACTACTTGAACCTTAGACTGTGAAGGGCTGCCTCGCAAGGAGATGGACGATTTCACCGCAAACGTTCATGAAAATAGCAACAGCACGGCAACACCCATGCCCGGACGGGGGCAACCCAGCGGCAGAGGTCATATTTTGGCTTCGTCGGGATGTGGCTGACCCATCAGGCAAAGGCGAGCCGGATTCGTCGCCTGTCCGAAAACGAACGTGGGTCGGTTCGCCGCAATCCCGCATGAACAAAACAGACTGGTGCCGGCGTCGGCCGTGAAAGCCGCGTAAATGATGCAGTGCACACATACATAATTGTTAAATCGGGGCGAGAGGGTATACGCTTAAGCACCTTCCCTGCGAGAAGCTCATGGACGTGTCTCCTCTTCTGGACTGCAACGGATTGCTTGCTTTATGGCGCCACATGGCTGCGACGGTGGGGTCTGACCGAACAGACTGGTGCGAGCTGGATGAGCACGGTGAAGTGGTGACAAATCCACGCCCGTCGGCGCGGCGCCAGATAGCGCTCACGGACGTCTACTGTGACATCACCGGACAGATTGGACATCTTGCGGCCATGTCGGTCGCCGTAACGACACGGTCATTTGGCATCAGGGTCCCCGATGTGGTCTGGATGCCGTGCGAACGATGGGAAAGTTTCGACCGCGACGAGCCGGTGCCATTCGTGCCCGACCTGTGCGTTGAGGTCCTTCTTGATAGCGACAGGGCGCAAGATATCGGCCGGAGGGTCAATGCCTATCTGGAAGGCGGCGCCCGCGAAGTCATGGTCGTTGGCCAGCACGGACAGGTTGAAATCTGTGGAACGACGGGTCGACGCCGAGCTTCAATCTTCGGCGTGACACTATCGCTTGACCGCGTGTATTTCGAAGAAAGTGACGTGTCCTCCATTCTCAGCGTTGTTCGTTGTTGAGAACCCGTCATTCACACGAGCTCCACACAGGGTGAACGTCACCTGTAGTTCAATACGGCGAGTTGTTCGTTTGAATACTTCGCGCAACCATCGTTCGACAAAGCCTTGGGGCCGGGCGTGAAATTGGCCGCTGGTGGAGCCAGCGAACGGGCTGTTCCGTTCCAGCGCTGGCGCGGGCCTTCTTTCCGGCATTCTTTCTTGAACGCCGCTCTGCCGCGGCCTATCTTTAAGCTGATTCACTTCAGGAGATGACCATGAACCGCGCTGCAGTGGACGTGCATTTTGACCGCGTGCACATGTTCATCGACATGTCCGACGGTCCCGCCGTTCAATTTCCACTGGACTGGTTTCCCGTGTTGCAGGCCGCCACGGCAGCCGAGCGCGAACACTTTGCCATCTCTCTAGACCATGAGCTGATAATCTGGCCTGAAATAGATGAAGACGTGAACGTTCCAGCGTTGCTTTCATATCGGCCCGAGAACGCGGGTCGCAAGTGATTCGCTGTTGAGCGTATTCTGCCTGGACCTGCGGCGTACGCGTGAGCGTTCCGATATCACGGCTGTCGGGCGATTCGTCACACTCCGCATACACACACGGCTCGGGCATCAATACCGTGAGAGTGACTGTCGCGCAGGTCTAGCCAAAACATCCGTGTCCGTTCGGCGGCGTCAAGCTGACGCGTGCGCGTCATACGATTACGTGCTGCGAGTCAGAGGCTCTTCCGGCCTGCCTCCTTGCGCATTCCAAGCGCCAGGTAAACAACTGGATATGACTGGCAGGTGGTGAGGGCGTTTCTGCCCGTTTGGGCCTGTGCACCCTCCAAGTTCAGCCGATTTCTTGTAGCACTGAAACTCGCGACAAAGGGCGCGCCGACGTTAGACAATTCCCCGCAACGTGCCGTCGGCACGATTCGCCAGGATGTACTGCAGCTTATCGAGCGAAAGGGGCTTGGTCAGATGAAAATCGAAACCGGCCGCCAAAGCCCTCGATTTGTCGGATTCGGATGCATAGCCCGTAAGGGCCACGAGCACGATGCCGTCGAGTGCTCGTTCAAGTCGAACTGCGCGTGCGACTTCGAAGCCGTCCATTTCCGGCATCCCCACATCGATGATTGCAACTTCTGGGTGCTTTTCAGACATCAGCCGTATGGCATCGCGCCCGTTGTTCGACGTTGTTACTTCGTGACCTTCAAGCTCGAGCAAAACGCTCAGCGCCTTGAGCGCATCCTGATTGTCGTCAACGAGCAGCAGCCGCGTCGGCTCGGGAGTCGCGCTGTGCACCTTGGGGGCAGCTACGTCTGTATCCGCTTCCATTCGGAGTATTGGCAAACGAAGCGTCACAACCGTGCCTTTGCCCGAGCCTTCACTCCTGATTGAGATTGTTCCATGGTGAAGTTCGACCATCCGCTTTGCCACCGCGAGCCCTATTCCCAAGCCTCCTTCGGAACGCGTCTGGCCGCGGGCAGACTGCGCGAATAACTCGAAGACGTGCGGCCGGACCGCGCTATCGATGCCCATGCCGTTATCAGTGACGTCAATCACAATCAGCCCGGGTGCTTCTTCGCGCGAGTTGTTTGGCTCGACGCGAACGTTGAGTTCGATGGTGCCTCCGACAGGTGTGTATTTCGCTGCGTTCGAAAGGAGGTTGCCTAGCACCTGGCTCAGGCGCACATGGTCAGCACGCACGGGGATGGGCTCGTCCAGCCCGGTGATTTTGAGTGTGTGCCTGCGGGATGCGATGTGATGTCTGATGGCTGTCACGGCATCAAACGCAATGTCGCTGAGTGACGTGTCGCTGTGCTTGATAGCGAGCTTGCCATGTTTCAGACGGGCGGCGTCGAGCAGGTCATCGACCAGCGTGCGCAGATGCCTCATCTGGCGCTGCGCGATAGTCAGCACTTCGACGGCTCTTTCGTCGTCAGCGCAAAGTCGTTTTGCTGCACTTATGGCGCCATCGATTGGCGTCATCGGATTTCGCAACTCGTGGCTGAGCATCGCGATGAATTCGTTGTGCCGCCGGTCGCTCTCTTCACCGCTGTCGCGCGCATTGACGATGGTCAACGCCGAGCCGGCGAAAACGGCGAGGTTTGAGAGCAGTCTGACGTCTTCGAGGTCAAATCTCCAATCCTCTCTGTGTGACATCACCCATATCGCTCCTAGCTCCGCATTCTCAGCCGTGATTGGAACGACTATTCCTTCCGGTACGTCGACTCCCGGAAACGCAAGGCAAGGGAACTGAGCCTGCGGGTTGACGAATAGTTGCGGTGTCCCCGCCTCCAGGGTTACAGCGCACGGGCACTCGTCCCATGCGGTCGTATGGCCGCGCAGGCCAGCGCAGAGCCCGGCAACTGCAAGCCACCTGAAGACCCGATTGTCATCTGGTCCTTCGACAAGACTGATGCCAGCGCTACCAGCATGGCAAAGTGCCAGAGCCGTGTCCGCGATGGCTTGCAGAAATTCGGAGCGCGGACCGGCCTGAGCTCGGGAGAGTGCCACAAGCGCTCGGTTCTCGGCCGCATAATCTGCGGCACGGACCGGCCTGCGGGCGAGCTCATCCGTTTGACTGGGCGCGCGATTGCTTTCTATGGCTGACAAAGCGACTGGAGAAATAGAGAAAGTTCGAAGGTCGGGATGCCGGGATGCTGCTAGCTCGACAGACGGCCGCCAGAGCAACGTTGTTCACAGCGGCGAATTTCACATTACGGGAGGGGCGGCACAAAGTCAACGAGGGTTCGTACCTGCTTGCCTGCTGGCAAAGACGGCCTCGCTCCACAAAGGGTAGCGCCTCGAAATTGCTCGTGGCCCATCGTCCTCGAGCTGCAAGCGGCGCTAAATTTTAGAAGGCATGTAGTGCATAAAGCCATTCGTTCAATATGTCTTTAACATCCTCTTCTATTGAACAGTCTCTTTGACATATAAGCCACGGAAGGTACCCGCGCTTCATCAGACTGAGTGACGCCTGATGCGAAGCGCGGGTGCAGTTCACTGTCCGGTTTTCGCCGGACTCATGGCGTCATCGGGCGACATCGAGTGCATATCGGTTTCGTGCGGGTCATTTTTTTTCATTGCATTTCCCGGCATCGTATCCAGCGGACTCGTGACGGGGTCCCCGTGGTACGTCATTCCTGCCGTTGCCGCACCGTGGGCATTGCCCGCACCGATTCCGCCCTGTCCATTTCCTCCACCTTGTGCGAACGTCGTACTACACACAACGACTGAAATAGCAGCGGTACAACCAAGCATGAGTTTTAGCGTTAGCTTGCGCATGACATTTCTCCCGGCGAGCTCGGCAGGAATTGGGGTCGCTGCGAGCTTACGTAAGCCGCTGATGACAGCCTGGTAGCGCAGCGGCAGAGCGCAGCCAGCTGATTGAGCTGGCAGATGCCGGACTTGCGTGGCATCAGGACTCAAGCATGTGGTTTGGTCGTGGTTGGGTGCTGAAAATGACAGAGGCGGCAGTGGGTGTGTGCTCCTGGTCGTGCCGAAGTCGCATTCGTTTACATCGCCTGACTGCCTACAGTCACGGTCCCGCCGACGGCAAAGGCGTTGGATATTGCCGTCGACCACGCTGCAGCCGAAAAAATCATCTTGCATTTCATAATTGGTCTCATGAAAACGCAGCGCACAATTGCCCTGCCCTAACCGCATATACGGGAGACACAGGCTATTGGATTCAAATTGGGACATGCTGGCGAAAATGAAGTGATATTGCGATGGCGCAACGGAAGCCCGGATGTTCTGCGGTATCGGAGCCCGTTGGGGAGGCCATTGCACGGCCACCGATGCCGATAACCGCGTTTGTCAGGTTCAAAGGGACGTTGTGAAGTCCGTCAGCCACGCGGGGCTTGCAGACAGCAGCGCTGTCTCCAGCGTCTTGTCCAGCCCCGTAAGCACGAGCATGCCGATGGCGATGAACACCGCTCCGAGGATGGTTGTCCCTGCCGTTCCCACTGGGCCAAGTCGGCGTCGCAGCTTCTGCGTCGAGGTCCGGGAAAGGGAACCGAGAATCGCCAGCGGAAGGCTGGCTCCGATGCCAAATATGCCCATCAACAGTGCGATACTGCCGAGACTCCTGCTTTGCGCGGCGAGTGTGGTTGCCGCGCCCAATGTGGGGCCGACGCAGGGACTCCAGACGGCTCCCAGAAGCAGTCCGACCGCGAACTGGCCTGACAGGGTGTCGCCTCGTATCCTGCTCAACCAGTTCTGACCCGGGCCACCGATTCCAGCGGCCGCGCGGTTGAAAATGGCCTGCAATCGGTGGGAAAACATCGCAAGCCCAAACAAAATCATCAGCACGGCGGCCAGGCGACGAAAGAGTTCACTATCCACACCCAGCGACGCGCCGACGCTGGCCACGAAAATCCCGATGACCGAGAACGACACGCCTAATCCAGCTGAGAGTGCAACAACCCCCAGCCGATGTGCCGCCAATGCCGACGCAACGAGTATGGGAACGAGCGCGAGCACGCACGGTGACAACGTCGTCAGGGCTCCGGCCAGGAACCCGAGCACGTACGTACCCGGCGTGAAATCCATTACAGGGCTTTGGCGAACGTGTTCTTGATATCCTGTTCGCGCGTCTGCCCCGTTGAGCGCGCGACCTCGTGGCCACCCTTGAAAACAACGAATGTCGACTGTTGGGTCACTTTCATCGCCCGCTTCAAAGCAACTTCCTTGTCGTAGTCGGCCACGAAAATGGTCACGTCTTTCATTTCCGGGCGCGCTGCCAGACGGTCCACAATGGGCTGTTGGACCTTGCAGGTGGGGCACCAGGTCGCATGGAAGTAGACGATGTTTGGCTTCCCGTCAGCGTTCAACCTGTCGAACTGGGCCTGGTTGAAAGCCTGTTCGCCAGCGAAAGCGGTACCGACGGCCAGAAACAGGCTCGAAGCGAGCAGATATCTGCAAATAACTTTCAGCATTGCGGTCTACCCATTGAGAAGCGCAGCCTTATTGTTAGACGTTCAAGCTACGAAATGATTGCACCTGTCGCGTTGCTTGAGCCAGCAAGGCTCAGGTCGCTGTGCTGATTGTGACGCGCGGACCAGCTTTGTCTCGGTTGTATGGGCGGTGGTGTTTGCGACCGGTACAGCTGGCGCTGCCCCTAGCTTCCGCCCCTGACACGCTACGCTCCTTTTTCAACCCATCTTGAGCCCGCCCTTTGACGGCCATTAAGCCGGCGCCCGCTCGAAACTCGAAGACGCTTTAAAAAATTGGCGCGTTATGAGCCCTGCAATAATCGGATGAAACTCAACGACTCACTCCGACCCACCGTGGCTTAGACGAGGGTCGCGTGAACGCCACGAGGTCCTCGTTCCGTAAGGGTTTCAGCGACATTTTTGTTACCTGACTTAAGCGTACCGTTTTCTCAGTAGCAGGTTGAAATCCGTCAAACGCTGGCCTATCGTTTATTGACAAATAAATAGAAGTACTGCTCACCTCATCGTGGGCCTGCTTGGTGTCCGGGGCGGTGTAGTTAACCAAGACTAAGCGGCGACTATGGACACTTGCTTCCAGCACATACTCTCGATACCCCGTCAGTAGCGCCTTGGTGCGCCCTCTCCGGCGTGCGCGTGCGCTTGTCTCTGTCGATAACGAAACACAGAGGCCGGGTGACTGCGTTCGCTCGCTTCTCGGTCCATCCGGAGATGGACGTGGCATAGTGGCGCGCCATGCGAAGCTCATCAATTCGCCCAAATAGCAGTTTTGCAACATCTCCGGCCAACTTGCTGCGCCACTGCCCTCCGGCATCGCGTCGGCCGTTGTCTGCCATTTCTTACCACCGTCCCACGCGGTACCGGCGCCCCGCCTAAAAACAGCTTTGGCATGTTGGAGGTCGACATGAAAGACCTGATTCCGCTCCTTAAGAGAATTTTCCAGACGTCTGCAATCGTCACAAATCCGACCACGCCGCAGTGCGGAATTGTGACGAACGCAGAGCTCGTCGATAGCAACAGCGGCATTACCACATCGGTGGCGCCGCCGGTGTTGCCCCTGTGGCCCACTGACCCTACTAAGACTAACTGAACCAACCGGGGGGCTGCCCTGTGCGCTGCCAACTTCATCATCCGGAGTGCAACGCGGCAGGACGTCGCAGCCCTCGACGACTACAGATGGAGGTATCGAAAATGACTACTCAGCTTGCTTCGCCTTCACATACCGGCGCTTTTCGAGTAGGCGCGCGGTCCGTTGCCGCCGCGCTGTTTTCACTCGCACCGCTGTTCGCACAAGGAGCGGCGACCACAGACCAGTTCACTTCGAGCGGCACCGGGGTCCAAGTGTCTGGGGTGATTTCCGACAACTGCAGGTCGGGCAGCATGTTTCTGAATTCTTCTGCTGGGGCGACGCATGCCCCTACAAATTCGCCTCCCACGCAGCAGTCCGCCTTTGCCTTCGTGGTGGTATTTGGCTTCAATTCCTGCACCCACACCTTCTTTAGCACTGCCGGCTTCAGTAGCGTTAACATCCAATTTGCCGCCCAAGACGGAAATGGCACCCAGGTACCCAAATCGGTCACCGTGTCGGGCAACGTGCCCACGTTCGACGGGGCCGACACCATTAGCTTCCAGGTCACCGTGAACGCAGTTGGGCTTCCCTTCCAAGACTCGATTACCGAGCAGATGACGGTTCCAATTTCGTCTACCAATTCGGTGTCAGTGAACCGTCACAGCGACGGAAATTCCAGTTCGGCTACTGGTTCCGTCAGTGTCTCCACGCAAATTCTCGGGCCGCTACCGATTTCGACCGTATTTGGTTCTGTACAAGACAATAGAGCCGCGTCGGTATCCATCACACACTGAGAGAATCCCATACCCTGACCTTCGAACCTGTCGTTGGGGCCAGCCGATGCTCATTCTGGGCTCGTTGCTGGCCTAGCCACACGTCGCCTAACCGTATCAAAGGGTGGGATTTTGTCTATTACTTGGCCCAGAGGTACCACCCACTGACAAATTTGGCTTGTTGGAAATAAATGGTGGCCGATGGAATGCTCTTGGCCACGCCGGAACCTTAGCGCGCCGACTCTGGCTACCATCCTCATGAGGGGCAATCATGCTGACATCAGGGAAGCATCACGCATTGGTGGGCCCCATCTTGGTGCTTGCGCTTATCGCACAGGTAGTCACGCCACGGATTGGCAGGTCGCAGGTTGCCCGCATGGAGATTTTGCCGTTCGAGGCGATTACCTTCTCCGACGACGCCTTTCTCGCGGGCAGTAAAGACGGCAAACGTGCGACCATTGCCGGCGAGCTGCGCCTGCCGAAAGCGGGCACCGATAAGTTTCCGGCAGTCATCCTGCTGCACGGCTCGAGCAAGGGGTAACTCCGTCATAATGCCAGGGCCCATACGAAACACCCTACCGTTGCGAGGAACCCGATGAGCCATGCAATGCCAGACCCTCGTCGACGGAACGTCTTCTTGGACTCGTGCGCCTTCGACCCGAAGAACGAACCGGAAGCCGGGGCCTCACTGGAAATATTCGAGAGCAGCAGGAACGACCGCATAGGGGCGCTGACCATCGCTCATTCCACCCTGAAAGAGGTAGAGCACCCGAACACACCCGATTGGGTCAAGCGCGAGAGCCTAGCGATGATTCGCTCTCTTGAAGTCGGCCTCACGCCTCAGGAGCGAAAGAATCAGGAGCAGATACTGGATGTTCTCGCCGGAAACGGGGGGCGAGACAAGATGCGCCAGGATGCCACGCATGTATTCGAGGCATCGAAGTACGGCGGCGCCGAGTCGACGACCTGAGCGCAGTTGTCAGTTGCCCTGTGGAGCAGCGACCTGCTGGCACCCGTGCCCAGATGACGAGCGCGGGAAGTGTTTCAACAGCCTGCTAGACAAAAGGGTTATCGACAGTACTGGTCGGAGCCGGCGGCTCGTCGGCGACGCGCTCTGGCAATGACGTGTCTCTCTGCAGAACATCGACGACGCTCGCGATGGCCTGCTGCAGCGCGAGTGCTGCCTTCAGTCCAACCCTGTCGCGGGTGAGTTCCAGTGTGCCGGATATGACGATGCGTACCGGGTCGTTGGTTACGGTCAGCGCGTCACCCTGGATGTTCAGGACATCCGTATCGTTCGCAAATGCCTTAAACACCTTTCAGCCCTCCAATTCGTTTGTCCTTCAGAGACTCCGGGATGCCGGGGAAACGCAGACCGCTCGACGCTTCCAGCTCGTGTACGGTCTTCACGTCGTACCGGTTGGTGGCTTCATTGTCAACTACAATGGCAAACGCGAGTTGCTGCGACGGAACGTACACGACCTTGAACAGTTGAGTCGGCACGAACACACCCGTGTCGCCGATAGTTCGCAGTTGACGGCCGGTGAACATAGGACCGGTGACAACATAGGTGTCACCAGCATTGGCAGCAATGCGGCGAACCGCCTCTTCGATATGAGCCCATAAGCGCCGGTTATTCGTCGGATTCTGCGGGACGACGTTTGCGAGCGTGAACGATTCCGCCATGGCTTCGTCGTCCCACCGGTCGCCTGCGGGGCTCATATGCCCGCGGTCATAGCCGCTCTTTCGGTAGTCGGCGAGCCTTGCACCTTCGCCCTGAGGCAGGGCAGGCTCCTGGTAAAACTTGTTGGTGCGGACCTCGTCTTTCGCTGCGCTCAGATGGGCGCGCGTCAAGTGTTCGGCTGACCACAGCGGCCCGTGCGTGACGCCAGAGTGAAGGACCTCGAAATCCGAGTAACACAACGCCCTGGTCTTTACCGCCAACTTCGCGTTCGCGAGAATGGGAGGTTGCCCGCTGGGACTGAACTGCGGACATGCCGGGCCAGCGGAAGCATGCATCGCCACTGCGGCCAGCAGAACAGCTAAGAGTTTTTTCATTCGCATTGTGAATATGCAGGTTAGTACACCGCCCGCACGTCTTCAGCTTCGAAGCTCGAGCTTGTAGAAGAAGTTCTCGATGGCATAGCGGTGTCGATTGAATGAGTCAAGGTCCCTGACGCGATTTTTCAGGTACACGTAGTGACGGCACTCTTTGGCCTTGCTCAGGCGGTCAATGCCTTGCATCGCCGCACTGAATTCGGCCAAAGATAACGGCCTGGGCATGGTCAGCTTGTCCACGTCAGGCAAGGCGGTCGCGTCCGTTTGGCGTGTGTCAGGCCACGCCGGGGTGATAAGCAGCCCCTCGGGCAAAATCTCGATGGTAAAAAGGAACTCGACCTTGCCGGTTTGCTCGTTTGCCCAGCACGGCGGGGAGTCGCGCCCGCCGCGCGCATCCAGCCGCGCCTTCAAGAAGGCGACCTGTCCCCGCAAATCCGCGTTTTCCTTTTTTAGAGTTCCAGGCATTAGCGGGTTCTGCCCTGTTTCTCGCTCAAGCTTGCTCGCTGCGACGAGTTCCTTGGCTAGCTGCGCTTCCTGCCCTGGGATGTACGTTTCGTTGAGTTGTTCGCGTAACTGCTGCTGAATCTGGCCTTTCAAGGCAACGCCGGCGAGCGCTTCTGTCGTGACATCCCGCGGGGTCGCGGGGCGCGTGGGGCCGCTCGCCGCCGTAACGGCGCTCGCCGGTTGCCCCGATTCGTCCTCCGACTTCAGCTGCTTCTCCAGTTTGGCCTTGAGCGCCAGCGCATCAGTGACTTCCTTTTGAATCGTGTCGCTTGCCCCCGCGCCTGTGCGCGCCGCATCGAGCATATTCTTTACCTCGGTCAGGGCGCTGAGGTGCGCATCGAGGTCGTCGACGCGTTTCTTGAGCGCATTGCGTTCTTGCACTAGCTTCGACTGTGAAACGAGCGACGAAATGATTTCATCGGGCTTTGCTCCCTTTTCTGATAACATTTTTGCTAGTTGCGCACGTGCCGTCTCTAGTAGCTCACGTTCGGCTGTGAGGTTGCCAGCCACGAGCAGCGCTTGCTCGAACTGCCGCGCACGTTCGTCAGCCTGATAGAGCATCCGTCCCAGCAGCAGAAGCAGCAGGAAGGTCAGCGTGAACGCAATCTCAGTCAGAGAGAGCTGAAAAATCTGGTCGTTGGTTCGGCGCACATCGGACTCCATTCCCAAGAGTTACGCACGTGGGAGTTCGTCCACCGGCGGATAGGTGGCTGGCGCAGGCTCCGGACTCCACGCTCGGGCTTGATGGGTCGAACCGTTGCCATGCTGGACCTGACCAAGACCGGAAGGGGTGAGCGGAGCAAGCACTTGCCCATTGGAGGGATTCGTCGGGAACGCCGCGCGGTTCAGGGTGTAGCTGCGCAGCTCGCGCACCAACGTGGCTAAGTGCTCCGTCGCCGCGTGAACGGCCTCTCTTAACCCCGGTAGCTCATGCATCGCTGCATCGAGTCGCTGTGCCGTATGTTGCGTGGTGGTGTGAGTTTGCTCGGCTGCCACATGGGCGTCGGCCACGCGTTGCGAAAGCGCAAGCATGCCGTGAGAGTTTTGGCCAACAGCGGCCGCGACTTCGCCAATGGCACTGGTAAGTCCTTGCAACTCTTGGGTCACCTGGCCTAGAGCCGCTGCCTGTGCGGCAGCTTCGGTGGATACCGATGCCAGTGTCTTCTGCTGTGTCTCAAGACCTGCAACGGCAGTCTTGACTCCCTCACTGAGCGACTGGAATGTTGGCACGACGTTCGCCAGGCTTGCGGTCTGCGTCGTGAAAGCGTGTGCGGATGCCGCCAGAACTTCCCGCTGCGAACGCACGTTGTCGTTAAGCACGCCGAGGCCGTCCTGAGTTGCCCGCAGCGTCCCGGTGAGAACGCTCAGAGTATCGAGCTGCGCTTGCGAGCCGGCGAGCAATGCATCTTGACTGGCGGCGAGTTGAATAACACGCTCCAGCATGCCGTCGACGTCGCTGCTACGGGAGCGCATCGCTGCGGCTGCAATCCGCAACGAGTCGACGGATTGCAGCATTTCCCCCGCCGCCGCGCGGACTGTTGTCGCAATGTCGTTCGTGCCCTGGCTGAGCTGCGCCAGCGGTTCAGTGAGCTTGCTCGCGAAATAGTCGTCCGGAAATGTGGTTTGCTCGAGCCGCCGAGTCACCGCGTCAGCGAACTGGTTCACCCTGCCTTCGACACTCAGGAGATTTTGCTTCATCCCGTTCGAGTAGCCATCGACGGAATGCGATAACCTCCGACTGACGGACTGGTCGAAATCATCCATCGCCAGCAGGAAGAGATGGGGCATCTGAAAGACGAAGTCGCGGTGCTCAAAGGCGAAAAGATGCGTCCGACGTTCAAGCCGAGCCGCATGAACGAGGATGCCGGAAACGCCGCCGAGCCGGATCGAACGCAGAATGGGAAACCGGCCAAACGACCCGGATCAGAGAAGAAAAGCAAGACGTCGCAACTGAAGATCGATCGTGACGAAGTGATCGAACCGGCAGAGCCGATCCCGCCGGGCTCCCGATTCAAGGGCTATCGTGATTTCGTGGTCCAGGATCTAGTGATCGAATCACGCAATACGCGATATCGGCTGGCACGCTGGGAGACGCCAGACGGCCAGACCCTGATCGGGCAACTTCCGCAGGCAGTCCACGGAGGGCATTTCGGCCCGACGCTGGCGAGCT
>NZ_WOEZ01000091.1 GCF_013177735.1 Paraburkholderia elongata
GTTCGCGCGTAGTTTCTGCATGCGGCCGTGCAGCTCTCAGAAGTAGGTGCCGTCGCGCGTCGGTCATCTGCTCAACATTAGCAATTGCATTCGAAGAAGCGTCCCATGCAATGAAAATTGAGCCGCCACGTCGAGGAGAGGGCATCGTTCAAAGTTGGCACGCCAGGCTTATGCATAGGGGGAATGCAATGCGGCAAACCGTGAGTCCCTACAACGTCGGTAATCGCTCAAAGTGTTCGAAGCGGGCGAACGGCGGCAAGACCTCGGTTACCTCAAGCCTGTCGACAAGCGCGGCGGACATGCCCTCACTTAACCAGGCACACATTTCTG
Organism: Paraburkholderia elongata; assembly: GCF_013177735.1. GTDB lineage: Bacteria > Pseudomonadota > Gammaproteobacteria > Burkholderiales > Burkholderiaceae > Paraburkholderia > Paraburkholderia elongata. The sequence goes on from NZ_WOEZ01000091.1 coordinate 331, forward strand.
CAAGCTGCTCTGACGAGCCCTGAACCATCGCATCCACCGAGCCGTCCATGCGGTTGCGGACCCAGCCGGTGACGCCCAGTGCATGGGCGCGTCGTACGCACGCCTCCCGATAGCCGATACCCTGTACCTCGCCACGCACCTGTACCAGCCGGGTTTCGAGCGGCTCGTCGTTATCGCCGAATTCCATGCATGTACTCCATCATGTTGATGCACCTGCGAAGGCGCCTAAATAAAGCGGCTCGGCTATCCCCGGGGGCAAAACGAATAGCAGAGCTGTCATTGTTCGGAAAGCGAGGTATCGTTTTCGCCCGAATTGCGCGACTGCTGCCAGATTTCAATCGCCTCCTTCGCCACGTATACGCTGATGGCAAGACCGACGACCAGGTCCGCATAGCGCCATCCGGTCGCCAGGACCACCAGGCCGGACGCAAGAACACTGATATTCGTCACTACGTCGGCGCGCGTGCAAATCCAACTGGCTCGCATATGGACTTCGCCTTCCCTGTACTGTGCGAGCATTCGCAGGACCGTAACGTTGACGAAGAGCGACAAAAGGGAAAATCCGACCATCGCCGCGCCGAGCGGGTCGCTTCCGAACAAAAAGCGGCGAATCACGTCGGCGA
>NZ_WOEZ01000092.1 GCF_013177735.1 Paraburkholderia elongata
GGCCCTTCCCAGAGCGCAGTTTTATGTGCAGACCGCCATTACGCCGGAGCTTTCGCTGGCGGCGCAATATTTCTTCGAGTTCGAGCACAACCTGCTGCCGGAAGGCGGAACCTATCTCGGCCTGTCGGACTTCCTGTTCTACGGACCTTCACAGTTGCTGGGAGCCGTTCCTCATGGCGACGACTTCAGGCCGAAGAACGTCGACAACAACTTTGGCGTTCGAGCGACCTGGAGCCCGTCGTTTCTCGCGGGCGGCAATCTCGGCTTTTACTATCGTCGACTCGATGAGGCGCAGCCGTGGGTGCTGTTCGGTCAGAATCCGGCAACGGGGGCGTCCAACTACCATCTTGCGTACAACCAGGGCACGCAGTTGTTCGGCGTCAGTGCGGAAGCGGGTATTGGCATTTTGAGTACCGGGTTCGAGGTTTCGTATCGTCACAACACGGCATTGAATTCGGTTGCAGGTCCTCAACCTGCCGACCTGTCCGGTAGCTCGGGAGCTCGCGGGGATACGATTAACCTGATCGGCAATGCGATGATGCCGTTGAGCAAGACGCCGTTTTACGAAGGGGGCTTCGCCTTGGCGGAAGTCGCCTTTACCCAAAGGGTTGGCTCGATCAAGAATGCGGCGCTCTATAACGGAACGAGCAACCTGGCGGCGTGCCCGACGGGAAGCAAATGGGACGGCTGTTCGACGAACAGTTCGGTCGTCGCGGCGATGCAGTTCGACCCGCAATGGTTGCAAGTATTTCCCGGAGTCGACCTCGATATGCCGGTGTTCGTGATGTACGGGCTTTACGGCAACACGCCGTCCCTGTCCACCGCCATCGGGAATCAGGGCGCGCTCATCTATACGGTCGGGTTGCACGCAGCGGTCTACAACAAATACAACATTACGTTGCAATACAACGGGTACCACAGCCATACGAGCGGATCGACCAGTTTTGCGCCCGGTGGCCCTGCCTTTTACGCCGGCGGGAACGGAGCGTTCATGTGGAATGACAAGCCGTGGATTTCCCTCACGCTGCAGACCACGTTCTAGCTCAGTCACGAGATCGGCGCCAGGGTGCTTGTGTAGTTGCCTTGGCGCGATCGTTGGGTCCGTTGCGTGGTTGATGGGGTTGCGCCGACGAGCCTGTATCCAAGGCAGGTCGGCGCAACCTCGCGACAAGCGCCGCTCGCCGGAACAGCATGTGCGTACTCCGGCGATCGGGCTTCAAAGCGTTATTCAAGTCTAGCGTCGGGGTCTGTTGACTGCTGCTGCAGCGTCTCGAGGCGTGCATGTCGCGCCAGATGGAAGTCGATGCCGCCGAACTCGTTTTCGAGCGCGGTCGCACGCTTGAAGTAGTGACCAAGCGCCAGCTCATCGGTCATGCCCATCGCGCCGTGTAGCTGCACCGCGTTCTGCCCGACGAACCGGCAGGCCTTCGCGATCGTCACCTTGGCCGCCGACACGGCACGCGCGCGATCCGATGCGGCGTCTGACAGCGACAAGGTCGCGAGGTACATCGCCGAGATCGCCATCTCCACGTGCAGATACATGTCGACCATGCGATGTTGCAGCGCCTGAAAACTCGCCAGAGGCTGACCGAACTGGCGCCGCTCCTGCGTGTACGACACCGTGTCCGAATGCATGCGTTTCAGCACGCCGACTGCCTCCGCGCAAATCGCGGCAATTGCCTCGTCGCTGACCAGTTCAATGAGCGGTAGAGAAGTGCCGTCGTCACCGAGCAGCGCGTCCGGCGATAGTTCGACATTCTCGAACACGATGTCGGACGCCCGTCTGCCGTCGATGGTCGGGTAATCGATTGTCGACACGCCGGCGGCATCCTTGTCGACCAAAAAAAGCGAGATGCCGTCATGATCGTCCGGGGCGCCTGACGTCCGCGCGGTTACGAGCAGCTTCGACGCCCAGGGTGCGGCCATGACAACGGTTTTCCGACCGTCGAGCCGCCAGCCACCGCCTGTCCGGCGGCGCGCACTCGTGGCAACCTTCGATAGCCGATACCCGGCACCGCCTTCGGACCACGCGCATGCGATGATCGAGTCTCCTGCGGCGATATCGGCCATCACGGCGTTGGCGAGCGTCCCGCCAACGCGTTTGAGGACGCCCGAGGCCATGATGCAGGTCTCGAGAAACGGCTCGACGAAGATCACCGAACCGAGTTCTTCCATCACGATCATGGTTTCGACGGCGCCGCCGCCGAAACCGCCCGCCTGCTCGGGCAGCGTGACCGCAAGCAGGCCCAGGTCCCGAGCCAGTGCGTGCCACATGTCACGGCGCCAGCCCGCGTCGGACAGCGTGGCGTCGCGCCGAGCCTCAAAATCGTAGTGATCGCGCAGGAACGATTGCAAGGTTCCTCGCAGCAAATTCTGCTCTTCCGTAAAATCGAAATTCACGTTTGATCTCCTCATGCTCATTAAGGTACGGACCGACTCGCTTTTCATGAGGACCATTGCGGTCCTCTCGAGTTGTCGTCAGCTCTTTGGAGAAGCATCGTCGAAATCGATGCATCGCCATCCTGGCCCCGGTGCGGAGCCAATAACGTCTTATCAGTGCAGACCCAATGCCGCCTTGGCCAGGATGTTGCGCTGGACTTCGTTTGAGCCGGCATAGATCGATCCGGCCCGATCGTTGAAATAACGCAGCGGGGCGAGCACGGCCGCTTGTGGTCCGACGTGTGGCCCGGTGGTGTGCCACAACTTCACTGGGCCACCGGGGCACGCCGCCTGCGGCTGAAATGCGCGACCGTAATGACCCGCCGCTTCCATCCCGAGCTCGGTCAAGTGCTGGCTCAACTCGGTCCCGAGGATCTTCATGACCGATGCGTTGGTCCCGGGCGATCGTCCCGCCGATAGCGCAGACATTGTCCTGAGTTCGTACACTTCGAGCGCCGCGATGCGAATGCGCGCAGCGGCGAGCTTGCTGGCGAAATGCGGATCGTCGATCAGTCGATCTGTCGTCTCGCCTGGCACGGTTTCCGCGAACTGGCGCAGGTTGTCGAGCATGTCGTGCAGCTCCGGCGTGTAGGCGGTACCGCCACGTTCGAATTCGAGCACGAATTTGGCGACGGTCCACCCGGCGCCGATCGTGCCGATAACATTGGCCTTCGGTACGCGAACCTGATCGAAGAACACCTGGTTCTGGATGTGCTCGCCCGACGACATCACGATTGGCTGGATACTGATGCCGGGAGTGCGCATGTCGATCAGCACGAAGGTGATACCGAGCTGCGGTTTTTCCTCTCGTGACGTCCGGACGAGACAGAAGATCCAGTTCGCATCTTGCGCATGTGTTGCCCAAATCTTGGAGCCGTCGCAGACGAGATCGTCGCCGTCTTCACGCGCACGCATCGTCAGCGACGCGAGATCGGAGCCCGATTGCGGCTCGGAATAACCCTGACACCAGATATGTTCGCCGCTCAGCATGCGCGGCAGGAAGTACGCCTTCTGAGCAGGGGTTCCGAACTTGATCAATGCCGGCGCACACATCTGGATGCCCATCGGCGACAGCGGCGGCGCGCCTGCGGCTACCCGTTCCCGGGCGAACAGGTAGCGTTGCGCCGCACTCCAGCCGCAGCCTCCGTACTCGACCGGCCAGGCCGGCGCCGCCCACCCTTTGGCGGCGAGGATATGCTGCCATTGCATAGCCGCCTGGTGATCGGCGTAGACGCTCGTCATCAGACGGCCGGCCGCGCGCAGTTCGTCGGTCAAATGGACGGCGAAGAACGCGCGCACTTCGTCGCGAAAAGCCAGATCCGAGTCACTCCATTGCAAATCCATCTCTTTGCCTCCGAAATCTCTTTGGATAAAAGCGCCATGCATGACTGCGCCATGCTCGAGCTACCGATTGATGTCATTGCTCGACACGCGGAGCGGACCGGGCAAGCCACGCACGAACGACCGGGCGATACCGACATCGCGTCGCCCACTTGGAGCCGATGGCAGGTAGGGAGGCGGCCACGGTATCAGGCGAGGCAGATGGTAAGCGTCGGCGAAATGGCGGTCATCGTCGGTTGTGACGATTTGCATACTGCGCACGCGAGCCTTGACATGTCGCGTCGCGATTGTGTCCGATCGCGGACGGGTGAAATCCACATTGGAGCCCTAGTCGCCCGAAGAGGGATTGCATACCATCGATTCCATCCAAATGCGTTTGTCTTTTTCTAAGCCCACGGAACGATCCATGTCCCAGTCCTCGTCGAATGACCACGCTGTTCGCCTACGCCGCGTCGCCACACGCACCCGCGGTCATCGGCAGGGGCCAGTCACGCGCCTGATGAGCCCATCGGATCTGGGCCAGACGTTGCGACCGTTCGTCTTTCTCGACCTGATCGATTTGACGGGTACGACACCGCATGGCGTGCATTTGCATCCGCATTCGGGTATCGCGACGCTCACCTGGATTCTCGAGGGCAATGTGGGTTTCGAGGATACATTGGGCCGCAGCGGAACGATTCCGCAGGGCGGGGTGGAGTGGATGCAGGCCGGAGGCGGCGCATGGCATGGAGGCGATTTTGGCGATGCCGATCGCGTCCGCGGGTTTCAGCTTTGGGTCGCGTTGCCGCCTGACATGGAACTGGGGGGGCCGGAAAGCATTTATCTGGAGCCCGGCGATATCGAACGTGATGGTCCAGTGACGGTGCTGCTGGGGCGATACGGCAGAGCGAGGAGTCCGCTGCAGACGCCTTCGCCGATCAACTATCTGTCGGTCAAGTTGAAGGCCGGGGAGCATTGGCGTTACGAGCCGCCCGAAGGGCATGCCGTCGGTTGGGCCGCTGTCAGCGTCGGAGAACTTTTGGTGCCGGACAAAGTGCAAGCCGGCGAGCTCGTGGTGTTCGACGAGTCGGAAGGCGCAATCGAGTTCCATGCCGAGACGGATGCCGAATTCGTATTCGGCTCGGCCGTCAAGCACCCTCACGATCTGGTGCTCGGCTATTACTCCGTCCACACGAGTGCAACTGCCCTGGAGGAAGGGGAGGCGCGCATTCGCGAGATCGGCATACGGTTGCGTGAGCAGGGGCGGCTTCGCTGAGCGCGCTTCACATTCGACAGCCGGGCTGCCGCTAGTGCGCGTGGCTGTCGTCAAAGCGCATCACGGCATGCCAACGCGACGGTCCGCACGCTGGTACCCGGCTGGCATCCTCGACACACGAAACAGGAGATTCCCCGGTGAAAATCACGCGCGTTGAGGTCGTGACGACTGTCATCCCGCAGGTCATCGGACGCTATAAGAGCCAGATGCCAGTGGTTGTGGTTCGTGTCCGAACCGATATCGGTATAGACGGCATCGGCCATACTTTCACCGTGACCACAGATTTTCAACGTTCGCTGACCGCGATGGTGCGCGAACTTGGCGAGCAGGTCGTCGGAGAAGATCCGCGCCGGATCGAGCATCTATTCGAAAAAATGGTTTATCCCGCCAATTTTGTCGGTCCGGGAGGTCTCCTAAACATTGCAGCGACCGCGATCGACATCGCGTTGTGGGATATCGTCGGCAAGGACTCGGGGCAGCCGCTCTGGCGCTTGCTGGGCGGATTTTCAGACCACGCGAGAACATATCAGAGCAGCATTGCAGTGGGCAGCAGACCGGATGTCCTTCAGCGCCAGGCCGCCGACTTGGTGGCGCAAGGGCATCGCGCGATCAAGATCAGACCGTACGCAGAGCGCGACGCACGGATCGAGCAGGTCGTCGCCCGTGTCCGCGCGATTCGCGAAGCGATCGGCTATGACATTGACCTGATGTACGACGTCAACCAGACCTGGACGCCTTCCCGGGCAATCAGAGTGGGTCGCGCGCTGGAAGAATTCGAGCTCTTCTGGCTCGAAGACCCGACGGCGATGCACGATATCGAGGGCCAGGCGGCTATCGCACAGGCCTTGGATGTCCCAATTTGTTCGGGGGAGTACCACTACAACCCCGTATCGTTGTTGCCGCTGCTCAAAGCGAGGGCGGTGGACTACCTGATGGTAGACATGTGCCGGATGGGCGGCATCACGCAATTCCGGAAAGCCGCCGCGTTGGCGGAGTCGTTCGCGGTTCCGGTGGCGAGCCATCTGATGCCGGAGGTCTTCGCGCATTGCATTGCCGCCGTGCCCAACGGCCTCATCGCCGAATGGATGGACTGGTCGACCATACTGTTCGACGGACTGCCGATTCTAACCGACGGGGTGCTGCACCTGAGCGAACGTCCCGGCCATGGCCTCACGTTGCTCGAAGACGTCGTGCAGAAATACCGGGTGGATTAGAGCGTGACCGTGCGAGCGGCCGAACAGGCCGCCGCATCTTGTCGCCGGCGAATCCTCCCGCTTTGTTTCCTGTGAACGCGCCCAGTCACGATGCGCGCATGCAATTTCGTCGGTTTCGACGACGTGCGAAATGTCCGCGAAATACAGAATGGGTTTGCCCGGTCGTTGAATGGCGGATCGGATCGATCCTGGTTGGCGCCTCGGCACGACGACGAAAGCGTACAGGCACATACCTGTGGCGACGGTGATGTTGGAACGATACATCGGTGCAATGAATTGGAGGAGACAGATGAAACTTCTGCTGACACTGACAGCGGCAGGCGTGATGGCGCTCGTCGGTACGCAAGTGAACGCTGCGCCCAGCGCGGCCGATGCGGCTCGTCTCGGGAAGACGCTCACGCCACTGGGCGCCGAACAGGCGGGCAGCAAGGACGGCGAGATTCCTGAGTGGACGGGCGGCCTGTGCCAGGCGCCGGCCGGATACAAGCCGAGCAGTGCCGACGGCGGCGCGCCTTACGTCAACCCGTTCGCCAACGAGAAGCCGCTGTTCTCGATCTCGGCGGCCAACGTCGACAAGTATGCGGACAGGCTTGATGACGGGCAGAAGGAATTGTTCAGGCGATACCCGAAGACATACCGGATGGAGGTCTATCCGACCCATCGTACCGCCTGCTTCCCCGACTGGGTCTACGAGAACACGATCAAGCGCGTGATGTCGCCCAGGCTCGTCGGCGATGGTCCGGGGCTGGAAGATGCGCATGCGCAGATTCCGTTTCCGATTCCGGCAACGGGGCAGGAGGCGCTTTACAACTTCTTCGCCCGATACTTTCCGGCGTACTACCGCGGCGACTATGAGGCGTGGCTGGTCGATTCGGCGGGCGACAAGATGCTCAGCACGCATGGGGTGCTGCAGTATTACATCGACTACTGGGACAACAGCAAAGCCAAGTCGAACCAGATGTACGCGCTCTCCAACGTCCACGTTGGGCCGCCGTCGCAGGCTGGGGAAATGGACATGCGGATCCAGTGGAAGCGGATGGACGAGCGAGAGCCGACGGCGTGGTTCTACACGCCGGGCCAGCGCCGGGTGCGGCTCGCACCGGAGTTCACGTACGACACGGTCGTGACGTCGAACAGTGGGATCTTCCTGTGGGACGAGACCAACGGTTTCGACGGCAAGATGGATCGGTTCGACTTCAAGCTGGTGGGCAAGAAGGAGCTCTACATTCCGTACAACGTCTACAAGTACCTGAATACGCCGGTCGACCAGTTGCTGCAAAAGAATCACGTCAATCCGGATAACTTGCGCTACGAACTGCACCGCGTCTGGGTCGTCGAAGCGACGCTCAAGGCGGGGGCGCGTCACGTCGACAGCAAGAAGGTGTTTTACCTGGATGAAGACAGCTGGGACATGGTCGGCTATGAAGGGTTTGATCATGCGGACAAGCTGGTGCGCGTGCTGTGGTTCCCGGTGTGGCAGGCGTACGACGTGCCGGCGCCGATGAACAACAATCAGCTGATTTACGATTTCGTGAAACAGAACTGGGCATTGGGTTCGTTCGGCGTGGGCGAAGGGTTCCATAAGCGTGGGCCACTGCCGGCGAACTACTTTACCGCCGATGCACTGGCCACCCGGGGAGTTCAATAGTGTGCCGCGCGACTCGTGACAGACAGGGGTGCCGCAAGCATGACGCGATCAACGCATAAGGAAAACCCATGAGCCATATTTCGACGGTCAAGGAATACTTCCGGCGTATAGATCGGGAATTTCCAGCCGAGCTGTTTATCGAGGACTTTCAGTTCTTCTTCCCCAAGTTCGGCATCGGCCGAGGTTTCGACGCATTGATGGAACTTGCGCGCGGCATAGAGCCGACCAGGCTAAGCAGCCTCCATCATGTCGATGATCTGCTCTATATCGAGCAAGGCAATCTCGTTGCGGCCGAAGGGACAACCGAAGGCACCAGCAGCGACAACGTGGAGTGGTGCGGCGGCCAGACGCCCGGCGGTCGCTTCTGCAGCATATTCGAGTTCAACGACGAAGGCTTGATCAAGCGAATGCATGTGTATCTCGACCCGGATTACACGGGCGCCGACACCGCGCGTTTCCTCTGGCCACAGCGCACGAAAGTCGAATGGTAAAGACAGGATGGGGATCGTGGCGCGGCTGCCAACCGGTCCCGTTCCGTCGAAGGCTCCGATTGCCGATCGGGTTTGCCTGTATCACCTCAACCAAGGAGGCGTGATATGAGAAACATGCAAGGCAAAGTTGTGATCGTCACGGGGGCTGCCAGCGGGCAGGGCGCCGCCGAGGCGAAGCTGTTCGCCGAGCACGGAGCGAAAGTCGTCGTCACCGATATAGATGAACGGGGCGAAGACATAGCGGCGAGCTTTGGCAGTTCCGGACACTTTGTTCGCCACGACGTTGGCGACGAAGGCGGTTGGGCCGAGGTGATGCGCCAAACGCTCGACCGCTTCGAGCGGATCGACGTCCTGGTGAACAATGCCGGCGTCTTTAAACCTGCCACTCTGATGGAAACCGACGTGACGCTGTGGCAGCTCCACTATCGCGTCAACCAGCTCGGCGTGTTCCTGGGCATGCGTGCGGCGTCTGAGGTCATGGTCAAGACGGGAGGCGGGGCGATCATCAATGTTTGTTCCAACGCTGCCTTGAACAACGTCCCGGGCATGTTTGCCTATGCAAGCACCAAGTGGGCGGTCCGCGGCATGACGAAGCTTGCGGCGTCGGAATTCGCGACGCTCGGCATACGCGTGAACTCGATTTATCCGGGAATCATCGACACGCCAATGCTTGGGCAAAATTCTGCTGAGCAGCTGACACACTACAAGAGCATGATTCCGATGCAGCGACTCGGGACGCCGGACGAAGTCGCGCGGCTGGTGCTGTTCCTGGCTTCGGACGACGCTTCCTACATTACCGGCGGTGAAGTGACCATTGACGGCGGCATCGGCTGAGGGCGGCACGATACCGCCGAGTGCGGGAGGTGCCGTCGGGCTCTGCGCGTGACGCAGCGAATCAACTGCAGAACACCCTACAACGTCGTTTTGTGCGGCGATAGAGCTGCGCGCCGGCATTTCAAGTCTCCGATTCTCTTCCTTCTCTTTCTCGAGTTGGCGCAAGCGACGCCCGCCACACGTGAGGGCTCGCTTCGCGTGTTCCGCCTCTGGTTAGCCCCTCTCCTCGGTTGCCTTACATGTGGCCTGCATCGGCACGAATGCGACGAGCATCCGATATGCGTTCGGCCGTGTTGCGGCACATCCGTTGACCTTCGTGCGCTGACGGCCCGGGCTGTTCCTGCCAGATCCGCTATCTAGGTTGCGCAACGCCATCAGATTCGTCGGTTTCGACGACGTGCGAAGCGTCCGCGAAATACAGAATGGGTTTGCCCGGTCGTTGAATGGCGGATCGGATCGATCCTGGTTGGTGCCTCGGCACGACGACGAAAGCGTGCAGGCACATACCTGTGGCGACGGTGATGTTGGAACGATACATCGGTGCAATGAATTGGAGGAGACAGATGAAACTTCTGCTGACACTGACAGCGGCAGGTGTGATGGCGCTCGTCGGTACGCAAGTGAACGCTGCGCCCAGCGCGGCCGATGCGGCTCGTCTCGGGAAGACGCTCACGCCACTGGGCGCCGAACAGGCGGGCAGCAAGGACGGCGAGATTCCTGAGTGGACGGGCGGCCTGTGCCAGGCGCCGGCCGGATACAAGCCGAGCAGTGCCGACGGCGGCGCGCCTTACGTCAACCCGTTCGCCAACGAGAAGCCGCTGTTCTCGATCTCGGCGGCCAACGTCGACAAGTATGCGGACAGGCTTGATGACGGGCAGAAGGAATTGTTCAGGCGATACCCGAAGACATACCGGATGGAGGTCTATCCGACCCATCGTACCGCCTGCTTCCCCGACTGGGTCTACGAGAACACGATCAAGCGCGTGATGTCGCCCAGGCTCGTCGGCGATGGTCCGGGGCTGGAAGATGCGCATGCGCAGATTCCGTTTCCGATTCCGGCAACGGGGCAGGAGGCGCTTTACAACTTCTTCGCCCGATACTTTCCGGCGTACTACCGCGGCGACTATGAGGCGTGGCTGGTCGATTCGGCGGGCGACAAGATGCTCAGCACGCATGGGGTGCTGCAGTATTACATCGACTACTGGGACAACAGCAAAGCCAAGTCGAACCAGATGTACGCGCTCTCCAACGTCCACGTTGGGCCGCCGTCGCAGGCTGGGGAAATGGACATGCGGATCCAGTGGAAGCGGATGGACGAGCGAGAGCCGACGGCGTGGTTCTACACGCCGGGCCAGCGCCGGGTGCGGCTCGCACCGGAGTTCACGTACGACACGGTCGTGACGTCGAACAGTGGGATCTTCCTGTGGGACGAGACCAACGGTTTCGACGGCAAGATGGATCGGTTCGACTTCAAGCTGGTGGGCAAGAAGGAGCTCTACATTCCGTACAACGTCTACAAGTACCTGAATACGCCGGTCGACCAGTTGCTGCAAAAGAATCACGTCAATCCGGATAACTTGCGCTACGAACTGCACCGCGTCTGGGTCGTCGAAGCGACGCTCAAGGCGGGGGCGCGTCACGTCGACAGCAAGAAGGTGTTTTACCTGGATGAAGACAGCTGGGACATGGTCGGCTATGAAGGGTTTGATCATGCGGACAAGCTGGTGCGCGTGCTGTGGTTCCCGGTGTGGCAGGCGTACGACGTGCCGGCGCCGATGAACAACAATCAGCTGATTTACGATTTCGTGAAACAGAACTGGGCATTGGGTTCGTTCGGCGTGGGCGAAGGGTTCCATAAGCGTGGGCCACTGCCGGCGAACTACTTTACCGCCGATGCACTGGCCACCCGGGGAGTTCAATAGTGTGCCGCGCGACTCGTGACAGGCGGAGGCACCGCATCGTTTCGTTCCGACGTGCGTCGCATTGCGCGGCCTTGCTGGTCTCGCTGGTGCTCATGTCCAGCGTAGCCTCTGGTGCACCGATGCAGGCCGACGGCAAGTTCGTGGATCCGCTGGATGTGTCTGCGCAAACCACGCGCTTCGCGGCCACGACGCAGCTCGGCGCAATCGCTCGGGCCGGATCGCGGCTCGTGGCGGTCGGGGTGCGGGGCCTGATCGTGCTGTCCGATGACGGCGGTGGGACCTGGCGCCAGGTCGCAAGTCCAGTCGGGTCGGATCTGGTTGCCGTCCGCTTCGTGTCGTCCCGACAGGGTTGGGCGTCGGGCCATGACGGCGTCATTCTCGCGACGACCGACGGCGGTGAGCACTGGGTCAAGCAGTTCGACGGCCGCGCGGCGGCAGATCTGCTGAAGGCGCATTTTGCCGCGCAGGCGACGAGCAGCGACACGGTCGCCGCTCGGTTGTTGAAGGAGATCACGCTCAACTACCAGAACGGTCCGACGATGCCGATGCTCGACCTGTCGTTCGAGAACGCGCAGACCGGGTGGGCGGTGGGGCCGTTCGGAACCATTCTCGGCACGCACGATGGTGGAAAGAGTTGGACGTCGTGGATCGAGAAGGTCGACAACGACAAGATGCTTCACTACACCGCTGTCAGCGACGTGGGGGGCGATGTTTATCTCGCGTCGGAGCGAGGCACGCTGTTCAAGCTCGACCGGCCCAAGGAACGTTTCATCGCAATCGCGACTGGCTATAACGGCAGCTTTCTGGGCGTGGTCGGTTCCCGCGGGTACGTCATCGCGTATGGCCTTGGCGGCTCCGCGTATCGCTCGCGAGATGGCGGAGTCAGCTGGCAGCGCCTGTCCACGGGCGTCCATGCAAGCCTGACGGGGGCATGCGTGCTCGACGACGGCCGGTTGCTGTTGGCAGCTCAGGATGGCCATCTGATCATGAGCGGCGACGAGGGAGATACGTTCCATTCCGTCGCCGTGCCGAGGCAGGACCTCATCACGGGCGTCGCACCTGCCGGCCGCAATCGGGTTGTACTGACGGGTCTCGGCGGCACGCAGATTGTCAACCTCCATTGAGTGAGTGATTCGTCATGAAGGCCGATACCAACGACAGCATCACCAGGCCGGTCGTGCGCGACCTTAATGAGTTCGATCGCGCGAGCGGAATATGGCTGGAACGCATTATCTTCAACAATCGTCCGGCACTGCTGCTCGTGTGTGTCTTTGCGACACTATTTCTCGGATGGCACGCGCTTCATCTGCGGGTGAACGCAAGTTTCGAGAAGATGCTTCCAAGCAGGCATCCGTACATTCAGAACTATCTTGAACATCAGGACGCATTGCGCGGACTTGGCAACGTGGTGCGTATTGTCGTGGAAAACAAGCGCGGCAATATCTTCGATAAGGATTACCTGGCGGTTCTGCAAAAGGTCAATGATACGGTCTACCTGATCCCCGGGGTGGACCGTTCTGCGATGCGCGGCCTGTGGACCACCAGCCTACGCTGGACGGAGGTCACCGAAGAGGGATACCGAGGCGGCCCCGTCATGCCGGACAACTTCGATGGCTCGCCCGCGAGCCTGGGGCAGCTCAGGATCAACATCGCGCGAGCGGGCGTCGTTGGCAGCTATGTGGCGAACGACCTGAAATCGAGCATGATCGTCGTGCCGCTGCTGGATTCCAATCCCGACACGCGCAAGCCGCTCGACTATGCGACGTTCTCGAGGGAATTGAAACGCAAGGTTCTGTCGCTGGAAAGTCCCTCGGTCGGCGTACACATTGTAGGTTTTGCCGAGATTGTCGGGGACCTGATCGACGGCTTGAGCCAGGTGATGATGTTCTTCGGAATCTCGGCTGCTATCGCCGGATTGTTCGTCTTTGCATTTACGCGGGACCTGCGCAGCACGCTGTTGTTGATCGGTGTATCAGCGCTGGCGGTGGTGTGGCTGCTTGGGCTCATGGAGCTGCTCGGTTACGCGCTCGATCCGTATTCGATTCTGGTGCCATTTCTGATCTTCGCGATCGGCCTGTCGCATGGCGCGCAAAAGATGAACGGCATCATGCAGGACATCGCGCAGGGCACACACCGTTACGTGGCGGCCCGCTACACGTTTCGTCGGCTCTTTCTCGCGGGTGTTACCGCGCTGCTGACCAACGTGGTCGGTTTTGCCGTGCTGATGGTGATCGACATTCCGGTCATCCACGATTTGGCGTTGACGACCAGTATCGGTGTGACGGTACTGATATTCACGAAGCTGATTCTGGTTCCCGTGTTGTTGTCGTACCTCGGCGTCGACGAGCAGGCCGCTGCCCGCAGACTTCAGGCGGAGCGAGCGGGCGAGGACCGCGATTGGGTGGCCCGTGTGTGGGCGTGTCTGCTGCATTTCACGTCGAGCAAGTGGGCGCAGGCCGCGATTGCGGTGTCGTTCGCAATCGGTGTCTCGGCCTTAGGGATCAGCCAGGAACTCAAGACGGGAGATCTGGATCCCGGCGCACCGGAGCTCCGCTCCGACTCGCGCTACAACCGTGACGATGCCTACGTCAAGGCCCATTATCGGTTGTCCAGCGATCAATTCGTCGTGATGCTCGTCACCCCGCCGGGGCAATGCAACAACTACGCGACGCTGATCGAACTCGATCGCATGGGAGCCAACCTGCGGCAGGTCGATGGCGTAAAGGGCACCGCTTCGGCCGCCGACATGGTGCGCCTCGCCACGGCCGGCCAGTTCGAGGGTAACCCGAAGTGGCTTTCGATTCCGCGGGATGCAAATGTCCTTAATACAGCGCTTGCGGATGTGTTGGCAGACCATCCGGAAATGGTCGATCAACGGTGCTCGGTGATGCCGCTGATTGCGTACCTTGGCGACCACAAGGCCGATACGCTTTCTCGCGTCGTGGCTTCCGCCGAGGCGTTCGGCAAGGCGCACAGTTCGCCTGAGCGCCAATTCGTGCTGGCAGCCGGCTCGGCCGGAATCGAGGCAGCGACGAACATCGTCGTCGAGCAGGCTCATCACCGCATGCTGGCGCTGCTCTATGCCGCGGTCGTAGCGCTGTGCCTGATCACGTTCCGCAACTGGCGGGCAGTCATCGTGGCACTGGTGCCGCTTCTGATTACGTCGGTGCTCTGCGAGGCATTGATGGTGGTTCTGGGGATCGGCGCAAAAGTGGCGACGCTGCCCGTGATCGCGCTGGGTGTTGGCGCCGGCGTCGACTACGCGCTGTATCTGTTGAGTGTGCAACTGAATTTGCAGCGTGCCGGCGTTCCGTTGCGAGAAGCGTACATGCGTTCCCTGCGGTTCACCGGGCGCGTGGTGGCCCTCGTCGGTTTGACGATGTCGGCTGGCGTGATCACCTGGATCTGGTCGCCGATCAAGTTTCAGGCGGACATGGGCATCCTGCTGACCTTCATGTTCCTCTGGAACATGGTCGGCGCACTCGTCCTCATTCCGTCGCTGTCGTACGTTCTGTTGCGGCGGCTCGGCGAGCGAAAGCGGGAAGCCGATCAGGCGCCGGCCTTGTCTTCGACGGCCACTGATGTATGAGCGCGGATGTCGATTCGTCCATTCAGCTCGGTAACACGCAGTGGGACGGGGTCGACGCGTGCGGGACGCAATGAGCAGAATTTCGCGCATGACGAAATGGATGTTTCGTCATCGAACCACGCGGAAAAATGGAACTCGGGAAATTGACGATAAAGGCGCCACCGATCCCGTCGGCACGGCGTCGAACCACGTCAATACGGCCCGAGCCTCTGTAATGTCGTATTTTCTGGTATCACGCACAAGATCATGACGAGTACACGAAAGTCTCGGCTTCAATCGAAGATCGCCCTGGTGACAGGGGGGACGAAGGGCATTGGGAAAGCGGTCGTGTTGGCTTTCCTGCGAGAAGGGGCGTCAGTCGTCTTTACGGGATCGACTGGCCAGGACGGGCCGCCTCTGGAGCGCGCGCTGCGCGAGCAGGGCCACGACGCGACGTTCATGCAATGCGACAGTCGAAGCGAACAACAGATCGGCGACGTGGTTGCGCGTGTCGTCGAGATGCACGGCCGCCTCGATATCGCCGTCAACAACGTCGGCAACATCGCGCCGTCGGACGCTCCGCTTGGCAAGCTGCACGAAACATCGGTCGATGCGTTCGACGAGACGATCAATCGCAATCTTGTCACCACGTTCATCAGCATGAAGCATGAGATCGCCGTCATGCTTCCTCAGGGGGGCGGCGTGATCTGCAACACGTCGTCGATGG
Organism: Paraburkholderia elongata; assembly: GCF_013177735.1. Classification (GTDB taxonomy): domain Bacteria; phylum Pseudomonadota; class Gammaproteobacteria; order Burkholderiales; family Burkholderiaceae; genus Paraburkholderia; species Paraburkholderia elongata. The sequence goes on from NZ_WOEZ01000092.1 coordinate 15,440, forward strand.
CGGGCGTGCGCGTCTCCGATGCGGTTTCCGCGGCCTATCACGCCGCCAAGGCAGGCGTCGTTCACCTGACGCGCAAGGCTGCGATTCAGTACGCGTCCGACAACATTCGCGTGAACGTGATTGCTCCGGGCGCGACGTACACGGAGCAAGCCCAAAAGCGATTCACGCACGAAGCATTCGATGAGCTTGCCGCGTCGGTTCATCCGCTTGGCCGGGCCGTCACACCCGAGGAATGTGCAGAGGTATTCGTATTTCTATGTTCGGACGAATCAGCTGCGATCACCGGCCATCTGATGCCTGTCGACGGCGGATGGGCAGCGAAGTAGGGCACCGGAGTCGACAGGCTGCTCGGAGCGACGACGCGGGCAGCACGCGTACGTTGTTGCGAACTCACGTCACAGTACGATTGGCCGCCGAAGCGGCATTTTCGCGGCTTCATTCCTGAAACGGCAGTCGTTTTCGATGAAGCATAAGTAATGAAACGGGAGATTTGCGCTATGACCAACATAGGTGTGACCGAGCTGGGTTACCTCGGCATTGGCATCCGGGATCTCGATGCATGGCGTTTTTACGCCAGCGAGATCCTGGGGATGGAGTGGGGCGACAGCAACGGTGAGCTCAGTCTGCGCATGGACTACTGGCATCACCGGATTCTGATTGAACAGAGCGACGAAGACGACGTCCTGTTCGCCGGATATCGCGTTGCGGGGCCCGAAGAGTTCCGCATGATGCAGCACCACCTCGAGGAATGCGGTGTGCCCTTCAAAGTGGCCTCTCCCGCTGAGTCGGAGAAGCGCTGCGTGCTGGAATTCCTCAGGCTTTCGGATCCGGCAGGACTATCGATCGAAATCTTCCACGGGCCCCTTGTCGACCGCCACAAGCCTTATCGGCCGGGGCGAGGCATGCACGGAAGATTCGTGACGGGGAGCGGCGGACTCGGGCATATCGTGATTCGTGATGGTGGCGTTGAGGAGACCTACCGCTTCTACCGTCAGGTGCTCGGAATGCGCGGCACGGTCGAAGTCCGCTTTGAAATGGGAGGCGTGCGGCGCGAGCCGATTTTCATGCATTGTTGCGAACGGGATCACACGATCGGCTTCGGCGTCGGCCCGCTCCCGAAGCGCATTCACCATCTGATGGTCGAGGTCGACAACCTCGACGATGTCGGCCTCGCGTACGATCTGGCGCGGCGCAACGGCGTGCCAGTCCTCATGGCACCTGGGCGCCACGCGAACGACAGCATGTTTTCGTTTTACATGCAGACACCGTCCGGATGGTTCTGCGAGTACGGATACGGTGGCGCACCGCCCAATCACCAATCGGAATACAACCTCGTGGGTGACATCTGGGGACATGAGATGGTCGCGACATCGTATACGGGTGAGGTAGGGCGAGAAACGCCCGGGTAGAGCAGGTCAGCTTGCCTCGACGTCGTGAGGGATAGCTTCCGCCGCGTCGATGCGAGCGACTTGCCGGGCGGGCGTCTCGTCCGGGGGCGGCTTCTGGCATTGGTGCGCGGCCAGGTCGATGAAAGGTTGGGGTAATAGAGTGACGGCCCCACTATTCAGAAGCTGACGCATGCCGCACAAGCACAACGCCGATCGCCGGCATCACATCGCGAAGATGGCGCATCGTGTGACGAACTGGCCGGAGTACGAAGCGGGCCTGCGCGCCGGGGGAGCCTGACGTTGTGGATCACGCCCGAGGCGCTGGCGCAGTGGCCAGCACTGCGGCGCACCACGCCAGGCGGCCGAGCCGCCGAACTTCAGCGCGTTGTCGACGAGATTGCCCACGATCCGGCGCAATGCCTGAGGACGCGTCACCAGTGCCGTGTCGATTCGACCTTGCAGCGAGACGTCCTTGCCGGCATCGACATAGTCCAACACCAGGCTGTCGAACAGCGCATCCGGATCGATACGCAGGGGCGCCTCGCTGGCGCCGTGCATGGTGCGCGCGTACGTCACACCTTCCTTGACCATCGTTTCCATTTCGTGCAGATCCTGCTGCAGCCTGGTCCCCTGTGCGCTGCTCATCGCAGCGGCAGACACGGCGAGCCCGAGGCTCGCGGATTTCCTGTGCTTTGCGATCTATTCGGCGAATCTCGCTTTTGGCCGAGCCTACCGGCCGACCCTCGATGAACTTGGCCTCACATACACGCAATACATCGCCATCATCGTGCTGTGGGAGGGCGGTAGTCAGACCGTCAGCGCGCTGCGGGAGAAGCTCTCTCTCGAATCCAACACGTTGACGTCCATCCTCAAGAAGCTCGAAGGGATGGGTTACCTTCACCGACAGCGTGATCCGGCAGATGAGCGGCAGGTGCTGGTCAGCCTGACATACGCCGGGCGGCAACTGCGAGAGGGCGCGTTGGGCATAAACCGCTTCGACGCTGCCGGCCTGACGGCCAACGAGTTCTCCAGCACGCAAAAAGGAATCGTCAAGCTGCGCGACAATCTCATCAAGGCGCCGCAGCAGAAGGAATAAGCCGGGCTGTGCGACGCACGCGGCGAGTTCGTGCTCAGCCGGAAGTGCGATTGAGCGAGTCGTGGTCGAACAAATTCGGTCACCACTATCGGCGAAGCCATTGGCGATCTTCGCTATGTCCGGTTCCTCGTGTTCAGCCCCACAGGCCTTCCGTGGAAAACGGACCGTGCGAGTCCATCCAGTCGTACGCCTCGCAGCGGTGCGCCCACGCCCAGTTGCTTGCCGGAGCTGGCGTGCTGCGGTCCGCTCGAGGAGTCTCGTTCAATACCGATTCCGTATCGCACCGATCGCTCGCATCGTTCTGGACGTCGATGTCGCAGATATCCAGAGAGTCGTCATTCATTTCCGTTCCTTTGCCCGGGCTGCCACGCCGTCTGGTTTGTAGTTTCGACGGTTCGCCGCAGACCGGCCTGTGATGCCGTAATTCATGGCTGTCCTGTCTCGCAGGCTGCCTCCGCCGGTCCTGGTAGGGACCGGCTTTGGGGCGCACCTCGTCGCTACTTCGGACGGCGCTTGCTCAATCCGGCGCGCCACCCGCATCCCGAAGGTCGAGGTTATTTCAGTGCTTTCTGTCTGCGATACTCGGGAACCGGCAGTCCGCCCCAGCCCCAGTTCTCCGTCTCCACTTCTTCGATGACGACAAACGTGGCGTCAAGAGGCTTGTTCAGCACATCGAGCAGGAGGTGGCTCACGCCCTTGATGAGTTGAGCCTTTTCATCGGCGGTGACGGAGTCGGCCCCCGGTTTGGTGCCCTCCCGGGTCACCTGAATTGTAACGATAGGCACGTCGGCTTCCTTGATTGTGATTGATGAACAGGGCGCCGGCCGGCAGCGCCCGGAACGTGCTCAATGACCGGCGATCTGGCCGCCGTCGACGTGCAGGATTTCGCCCGTCACGAACGGCGCCGAGTCCAGATACACGATCGCGTTGACGATGTCGCTCATTTCGCCCATGTGACCGACCGGATGCAGCCCGCCGAGTGCCGCGTGCGTTTCCGGGGCGTGCATTGGCGACTTGATGATGCCCGGCGCGACCGCATTCGCGCGAATCCCGCGCTTGGCGTATTCGATCGCGAGAGAGCGGGTCGCCGCGGCGATGCCGCCCTTGGTCAGCGACGCCAGCACCGAGGGCACGCCGTCGATGGCGTGGTCCACCAGCGTCGTCGTGATGCTGACCACGTGGCCGCTCTCCTGTTTCTCCATCTGCGCCACCGCGAGCTGGGTGATGAAATGGAAGCCCGCCAGGTTCACGCCGGTCACCGTTGCATAGTCTTCGGCGGTGTACTGGGTGAACGGCTTGGCGACGAAGATACCCGCGTTGTTGACCAGCGTGTCGACCCGGCCGAAGCGCGCGATCGCCTCATCGATCACACGGCGAGCGGTGGCCGGATCGGCGATGTCGCCGGCCACGGTGGCGATGTCCGGGTCATCGGACGGCCGGATGGTGCGCGACGTGGCGACGACCTGGTGGCCCAGCTTGCGGAATGCCTTGACTGTCTCCGCGCCAATGCCCTGCGACGCGCCGGTAACGACGATGACCTTTTTCGAATTGCTCATATAAAACCTCCGGATTAATTGAATCGGCTGTGTTTCTGACCGGGCTGTCGTTGCCCTTGGGTGTGAATGTAGGCGCGTCGCCGCGAGATTAGAATACTCACCATGGAGATTCAGTCTTGCGTGCCACGAACAAATCCGGTGTGGGCTTCAGACATGGTGCCGCCTGTGGGCTGTGCCGGTGGTAAACGAGCAGAGGCAGAACTGCGGCGGAATGAGGCGTTCCTGTCGGAAGGCCAATACCTCGCGCGCATGGGCAATTTTTCGTGGAATCTCGCGATGGGCGATATCGTGCGGTCAGAACCGCTCTATCGTATTTTCGCGTTCGAATTGGACAAGCCTGTAGCGCTCGATCTCATCGCCTCGCGATTCCATCCCGATGACGTTATCGTGATCGGGGATATGGCAAAGCGGGCGCGGCGACAGTGATTTCGAATATCAACTCCGGCTATTGATGCCCGATCAGTCAGTCAAGTATGTTCACATGATCGCCCATCGGACCAAAGACCATTCGGGAGAAATCGAATACATTGGGGCGGCACTTGACGTCACGCAACGCCGGGTCGCGGAGGAGGCACTTGGCAAGGCTCGCTCGGAGCTCGTACACGTCGCCAGGACCATGAGTCTGGGCGTATGACCGCTTCAATCGCGCACGAGGTCAACCAGCCGCTGGCCGATATCGTGACAAACGCCAGCACCTGTTTTCGCATGCTGGCTGCAAATCCGCCCAATATCGCGGGTGCGCGCGAGACTGCGCGGCGCACAATTCGTCACGGCAACCGCGCGACCGACGTAATCACGCGCTTGCGTGCGCTTTTCAGCAAGCGTAGTGCGACGATCGAGGCGGTCGATCTGACTCATGCCGCCAGCGAGGCGCTTGCGTTGTTGCGGACCGATCTCGAGCGGGCACGCGTGGTTCTGCGCATTGAACTTGCCGAAAATCTTCCGTTTGTCGGCGGCGATTGGGTTTAGCTCCAGCAGGTGATCATGAATCTGTTGCGTAATGCCGCAGATGCAATGAGTTTCGTTGATGGCCGCCCGAAATGGCTGTCGGTCAAGACGGAATCCGACGCAGACGCGATGGTCCGCACTGATCGTGCGGGACACGGGTATCGGTTTCGGGCCACGGGATGCGCAACGGCTTATTGAGCCTTTTTATACGACCAAGGATCACGGCATGGGGATTGGCCTGGCTATCAGTCGTGCGATCATCGAGAGCCGTCGCGGTCGGCTGTGGGCCGCTGCGTCGACTGACGGCCCTGGTGCGCTGTTTGCCTTTTCCATTCCCGCATACGTGGAGAGTGAAGCCTTCGTTCAGGCTTCCCGGTAGCTCTCACCAGCCGATACGTGGATTCACTCGCGCCGTGCAAGATTGAGTTTCGTTGCGTGAGCGTTCTCCCCCGAGTTGACCTAATTTAGACTTGCCTCAATATTCGCGGACTTCGTTGAACATCTCGGCATGCGCATACGATCCGGCGTCGACGACAGATTCCACACAGGAGGAAAGCGACATGACCACTCAAGCGGGCAAGCGCGCATTGCTGCGTCTGCTGGGCATCCAGAAGCCGATCATTCAGGCGCCGATGGCCCGCGTCAGCACGCCCGCGCTGGCGGCCGCCGTGTCGAATGCCGGCGGACTCGGCTCGCTGGGCGTCGGCGCGACGAACGCCGACGGCGCCCGAACGATGATTCGGGAAACGCGCGCGCTGACCGACAAGCCATTCAACATCAACGTGTTTTGCCATCAGCCGGCTATCGCGGACGCGGCGGTCGAGCGCGCGTGGCTGGACTGGCTCGCGCCGGTGCTCGGGCAGTACGATGCGGCTCCGCCCGAATCGCTGTCGGAGATATATACGAGTTTCGTTGCCGATCGTGCAATGCAGCAGATGTTCGTGGAAGAGAAGCCGGCCGTCGTCAGCTTCCACTTCGGGCTGCCGTCGGCCGACGTGATCGCCGAGCTGAAGCGCGCTGGCATCACGCTGCTCGCGAGTGCGACGAACGTTGACGAGGCGAAGCAGATCGCGGCGGCCGGGATTGAGGCGATCATCGCGCAGGGGATCGAAGCGGGCGGCCATCGAGGCGTGTTCGATCCGGACGCCGCCGACGATCGTCTCGGCACGTTCGCGCTGACGCGTCTGCTCGTCAACGAAGTCCAGCTGCCGATCATTGCCGCCGGCGGGATCATGGACGACGCGGGGATTGCGGCGGCACTCGCGCTCGGCGCGCAGGCCGCGCAGCTCGGCACCGCGTTTGTCGCGTGCCCGGAGACGTCGATCGACGGCGGTTATCGCCGCGCGATTCTCGGCGAATCCGCTCGCCGCACGACTTTCACGACCGCGATCTCCGGCCGGATCGCTCGAGGGATGGCGAACCGGTTCACAGCGCTCTGCGACGACCCGCATGCACCGCGGACACCCGCTTATCCGATTGCGTACGACGCCGGCAAGGCGCTGCACGCGGCCGCGAAAACGAAGGGGGAATTTGGTTATGGCGCGCAGTGGGCGGGGCAGGCCGCGGCGCTCGCGCGCGAGCTGCCGGCCGCCGAGCTGGTCGTGCAACTTGAGCGCGAATTGCGACAGAGCATCGAGCGGATGCAAACGTTGCGGTTCTGACGACGCTGAGAGGCCTGCGCAGACATCACGTCGGCGCGAGTCGTGTCGAATATATTGCGTCTCCGATAATATCGCGTGCGATTGCGACCCCGCTTCGGTGTTTTGCGCCCACGCGGGTTCTCGGGGATGTTCGGGGGTCATGCCGCGATTGAAGATCGCCTTGCGGTTGGGCCGGCAATCGTAGACGCCATCCAGACTGAGGGTTGAACCTTGCAGGTCCGCGCCGATGGCGCGGACCATTCCGGTTGGTATGGGCAGCGCGTCGCGCAACAGCGGCGATTCGTTGCGGTTGCCCGGGGCCGTCACGAACGGCGCGATGATGCTGCAGTCGCGATCGCAGAAGGCCACGACCTTGTCTCCCTTGAGATGCTTGTGGCCGCTGTATCCCAGGTTATCGCGCCTTTCTTCGCCGCCGTGGTGGTACCGTCACCGTGGATGACGGTGAGATCCAGTCGCCCGTCCTGATGAAGCTTGCGCACCGAGCCGGAAAAAAATCCGGTCGATATAGCCATCGGCCTCCCAGCGCCGCAGTGCCCGATAAATACGCGTGTAGTGAATCTCGGGACGGCCTTTAGCGTTCATCCTGTTCGGCAGCGCTTTCCACTGGCACCCGGTGTAAAGCAACTGCAGGACGTAATTGAAAATTGTGTGCATCGCCAGGGTTGGCGCCGGTCCACGTCGGCCACGGCTCAGATGCGGCAAGACACCCATTAGCGGGCCTGCGTCAAGTGAGCAAACAAAACACCATCGACTGCCTCAGCATCGACCCAGTGAAGCTGAAAGACGTTCTTCGCGATGTCTACCCCGACCGCCGTATACTTCATTTCGGACCTTCCGGTTAGCCTGCGAAGATCTCAATGATCTTCCTATTTAGGCACATTAATGCCGTCGGCCCGTGAGGGTCCACTTCCTTCAGCTTCTCGCATCCGGTAGGTGGGGGCGTTCATTCCATTCGTCACCGCCCACCGTCACCTCCATGCACCAACGCCCCTGTATGCCGCACTTTTTCGTCGATTAGCGGCGCCTCCCGCTTCGCCATTTCTGTATCACAGTGTATCTGCGCCGGCGGTAAATACATAACGTTTCACTGGCGCTCCTCGCGGACAAAAACCAGATACGTCCACGGGTTCTAATACTTCCAGGCCAGATTGTCTGGTTTCGCAAGCGCGACCTGCACGACGCTTGTCCTTCTAACCTTTGAGGAGATTCAGCATGCCGGACCAGATCAATACTCGACGTCGTCGTCTGCTTGGGACTACAGTGGCTGGGATTAGTTTGATGGAGTTGGGTTTGAGCGGACTCGCCAAGGCGCAGTCGAACGGCACTCCACCCAATGCGAAAGCGGCAACGCGTATTGCTTCGTTCGACAACATGCGCCAGGTCAACGCCGGAACGCTCAGTATGGGTTATGCGGAAGCGGGCCCTCAGAATGGACCGGTCGTCATCCTGCTGCATGGCTGGCCGTACGATATCTATAGCTTTGCTGAAGTCACGCCGTTGCTTGCAGCCGCTGGCTACCGGGTCATCGTGCCATATCTGCGCGGCTATGGTTCGACGCGGTTTCTGTCCGCGGATACGCCTCGCAACGGGCAGCAGGCTGTGGTTGCCGTTGACATCATTGCATTGATGGACGCATTGAAGATCGACAAAGCGATCTTTGGCGGCTTCGATTGGGGCGCGCGCACGGTCAATATCATTGCCGCGCTGTGGCCGCAACGGTGTACGGCGATGGTGTCGGTGAGCGGTTATCTGATCGGCAGTCAGGAAGCCAACAAGAAGCCGCTGCCACCGAAGGCCGAGCTCGCCTGGTGGTATCAGTTCTATTTCGCCACGGAGCGCGGCTATGCGGGTTATGACGCAAACCGCCACGACTTCAACAAGCTGATCTGGCGTCTCGCGTCGCCTAAGTGGAATTTCGACGATGCGACGTACGAGCGCTCGGCTGAGTCGTTCAACGGTCCGGATCACGTCGCGGTGGTGATTCACAACTACCGCTGGCGTCTGGGGCTCGCCAAGGGCGAGCCGCAATACGACGAGCTCGAAGCGCGTCTAGCGACAGCGCTGGCCATCTCAGTTCCTACTATCACGATGGAGGGCGATGCTAACGGCGCACCGCATCCCGAGCCGGCAGCCTACGCGAAGAAGTTCACCGGCAAGTATCAACACCGGAACATCGGCGGCGGCATCGGACATAACCTGCCACAGGAAGCGCCGAAGGCATTTGCCGATGCCGTTATCGACGTCGTTCGCCTTTAACCGGACTTTCTGTCACTGTTTCTGTCACTACCGCGGGGGCGTTGGTGCATGGAGGCGACGGTGTGCGCAATGTACCCCGTTCACCATGGACTATGCTGCGGGAACCTTACAGCGGACGGACTTCCGGCGTGCGGCGGCCAGCATGCGGTTGAGCACCGCCCCGCTGATCGCTGCTTCGGTTTGCTGAGCATCGGGATGGCGAGCCCGCAAACGGCTTTGTTCGGATGGGTGCTATTGCAAAGTGGCTGCGGGTTGTGTAAAAGCGCAACATCATAAAGCCAGCCCAAATCATGCCATACAAAGCCAGACAGAATCAGGGTGAACCACGCAAGCGCAAGAAGCCCGGGTATCGGGTGACGAACGCGCGTACAACCAGAGTCTGAGAGAGCGCGGCATGATCAGCCTCTATGTTCCCGATGGCGATCTGAAGGCGCAGTTCATCAACGCGAAAATCCGTACCCCCGGCGTGTCGGGGCGCGAGCCGACCTACACCACCGCGTACATCGAGCTGATCTACACGTTCTACCGGTTGTTCGACTGGGGCATGCGGCAGATCACCGGCTACATGGAGGATTACTGGGCGACCCGGGGGCTGGACATCCCGGTGCCCAGTTCCGGCCAGCTGTGCGACCGGTTCGCCGCGCTCGATGTGAGCGTCACGCAGCGCTGCGCGCAACTGACCAGACGGCTCGCACGCGGCGATGCCGTGAGCCTGATTGTCGACAGCACGGGGCTGAGCTTCGGGCGCGCGAGTGAGTGGTACGAACAGAAGTACGGCAAGAAGGCGAGGCAAACGCCGTGGCGCAAGATGTATTTGTCGATCGACGAGGAGATGAACATTCACGCGATCCGCATTACCACCACAGAAGTATCGGACAGCGAAGCAATGGACACGGTTCTGCCCGCTGATGTGCCGCTGGAGCGGGTGATTGCCGACGGCGCGTACTAAAGTATCGAGCGTGCCGAAGCGCTCGCACGTGCGGGCGTGCCGCCCGTCATCCCACCACCGGCTCACGCCGTCGTGCACCAAACCGAGCAGACCCGCTGGCATGACCAGCTCGTCAAATACATTCAGGACAATGGCATTTATGCGGTCCACAAAAGAAATACGGCTATGGCGTGCGCTCGCGGGTCGAAGCGCAGATCTCGCGCATCAAACGATGCATTGGGGCCACCCTGCTGACACAGAAGATCGCGTCGCAGGAGCGCGAGGGCGTGATCATCGCCAACCTCATTAACTTGTGGAACGCCTTCGGCAAGCCGGTTTCCGTCAAAAATGCATAGCTGCGTCCGCTGCACGGGGACTCGTTCCCATCCGAACAAAGCCCCACTGCCGCACCTGGTTGAACAACGCCTCGTTCACGCTGCTTGAACAGGATACAGTCGTTCGCCCCGGCTTTTTGAGCTGTTACGTCCGTCCGCTGTAAGGTTCCCGCAGCATAGTCCGTGGGGAAAGGGGTACATTGCGCACACCGTCGCCTCCATGCACCAACGCCCCCGCGCTTCAATTCACTTTCCGCATACGCCCCGCCCAATATTGCTCCTGCAACTGACGTCGAAGAATTTTACCCGACGCATTTCGCGGGAGCGCTTCGACGAAATCGATGCTCTTGGGAACCTTGAAGCCGGCGATTCGGGTGCGTGCAAACTTAAGGATGTCTTCGACATTCGCAACGGCGCCGGGCTTGAGCACGATCACCGCCTTGACTGCCTCACCCCATTTCTCGTCGGGCACCCCGATCACGGCCACCTCCGCGACACCGGGATGGCCGTAGATCGCGTTCTCGACCTCGGCGGGATAGATGTTTTCCGCACCTGAGATGATCATGTCCTTCACTCGATCGTGGATATAGAGGTAGCCGCTCTCGTCCAGGTAACCGGCATCGCCGGTACGCAGCCAGCCGTCCGGATCCACGGTCGCCGACGTCGCTTCGGGCATGCGCCAATAGCCGGCCATATTGCCGCTCGATCGCGTCACGATTTCGCCGACCGTATGCGGTGGCAGGGCATTGCCGAGTGAATCGACAATCTTGATCTCGACGCCTGGCATCGGCAGGCCTGCGGCCCGCATCCGCGGATTGCCATTTGGATCGTGATCCTCCGGCGGCAGGTAGGCGATCGCTCCGGCGGTCTCCGTCATTCCGTACTGCTGGCAGAAGCCGCAGCCGAACACATCCATACATTCGCGCAGCAGGTCGAGCGGGATCGGCGACGCGCCGTAGAGGATGTACTTCAACCGCCCGAAGTCCACTTCGCGGCTGCGTGGCTGACGAACGACGATCTGCAGCGCCGACGGGACCATGAACATCTTCGAGATGCGATCGCGTTCAATAAAGTCGAGCACAGTGAGCGGGTCGAACTCGTGCGCGATCACGCCCTTAGCGCCGTGCAGCAGTCCGGCGATCCCCCAGAGGCTGCCGCCGACATGCGCGACCGGCATCGCGACGAGGCTGACGTCGTCGGGTGTCCAGCGATACCAGTCCATCTGAGCCCTATTCAGTTCGCGATGTTTGGCCAACAGGTTTTCGTGCGTCAGCATCACGCCCTTCGGATGACCGGTGGTGCCGGATGTGTAAACCTGCAGCGCCACGTCGTCGGGACGAATCTCGACTTGCGGGGCGTCCTTTGATGCAACCTCGCGCCAAATGTCGAACGACGTCGTGCTTTGGATCGATGCATCATCGATCGCAATCACAGACGGCCGATTGGCCAGGCAAGCCAGCGCCGCGTTGGCCTGACCCGTTGCGTCGGGGCCGACGAACACCACGCGGGCGCCGCAGTCCTCGAGGATCGCAGCGGCTTCAGCCGGAGCCAGCCGCCAGCCGATTGGCGTCATCACGGCGCCGACTTTGGCCGCACCGAAGAAGATCTCGAAGTAGCGATCGCTGTTCTTGCCGAGATAAGCCACCCGGTGGCCGGGGGCGACACCGGCGGCGACTAGCGCATTGGCGACCTGGTTCGTGCGCCGATCAAATAGCGCGAACGTCGTGTCGCGCCCTTGAAAGGAGAAGGCGACCGATTCCGGTCGAGACAGCGCATGGCGTAGGGCAATTTCGGCAAGTGTCGTCATCGAGCCGATATCAGCGGGATTTTGATCAGAGGTCATGTCCGGTCCAAGCAGAAAGCGACGGGTCCGCGAGGCAGTGCCCCAATGGTCGCCTCGCAGGTTGGATTCCGGCTGGAGGGGCGTTGGCGCACCCTCCGAGCCTTCGTACCGTCACGCATTGTTGATTCAGCCCTTTCGGGGGTCTTCGTCGAAATCGACGAATTGTGTTCAAAGATGCATCGGCTGGTGCTTATGAAACGATCGATCTGAAGAGACTGGGGGCTGTGTTGACAGCGGACCGACCGCGCAATTCGTCTCTTTCGACGAAGACGGTGGAGGGAACGAGAGAAACAATAGGGTTCACGAGCGGAATATCACGGGCCGCACCGATCTGACGACGAAGTTGGTCGAGATGCCGAAGCCAGAGCGTGTCCCGGCTCGTCGCGTTCCCGGCGCGAATTGCCCGCATACGTGAGCGCGTCCAGATCGGTGATTCGGCGTGAGTTCCGACATGAACAACCCATGTGACGGAGCACCTCACAGATGAAACTCGCGACATTCAGCATCCGCGGCGGCCTTCCCGAAATCGGCGTGGTGGACGGCGCGCGAATCGTGCGTATCCAGCCCGCCCTACCGCGTCTTGCATCGAACATGATCGACCTGATCGACCGTTGGGACGACGCTCGCTCGGCGGTACAACAGGTCGTCGAAGACGCTGCGCACGTCGTCGCGCTCGACCAGGTTCAGCTGCTCGCGCCGATCGGGCGACCGGGCAAGATCATGGCAATGGGACTGAACTACGCAGATCACGTTGCCGAGGCTGGCCTCGAGATTCCGAAGCATCAAGGCTGGTTCTGCAAACAGCCCAACACCGTCCATCCGCCATACGCGCCGATTCAGATTCCGAAGGCTTCGAAGTCGGTGGACTACGAGGTCGAGCTCGTCTTTATCGTCGGCAAGCGCGGCCGTCACCTGTCCAGGGCGGATGCGCCCGACCATATCTTCGGCTACTGCGTAGGCAATGACGTCACCGCCCGCGACTGGCAGATGCGGACGCCGCAATGGGTGCTCGGCAAGTCGTTCGATTCGCACGGCCCGTTCGGCCCTTGGATCACGACCTCAGATGAAATTGGTGATCCGCACCGCCTCGGCATTCGTTCGATCGTCAACGATGAAGTCCGGCAGAACTCGAACACGCGCGAGCTCATCTTCGACGTGTTCGACCAGGTGACGTATCTGTCGCAGGCCATGACGCTCGAACCCGGCGACATCGTCTTTAGCGGAACGCCCGGGGGCATAGGCGCGGCGATGAAGCCGCCCGTGTTCCTCAAGGCGGGCGACCGGGTGCGCTGTGAGATTGACGAGCTGGGTGCGCTCGACGCAGTTTTCGAGAACGAGGCCTGAGTTCGTCGCGAGCGTGCCGCATGACGGCGCTCAATCATGAAAAGGATCGTAACCTTGAGGAAGGACGCTGTATGACCATGACACCCTCTACGCGCCCTCGACGCAGCGCGCTGTATGTGCCCGCCCACCATGCCCGTGCAATGGAGAAGGCGCGCTCCGCGCGCTGCGATGTTGTCATCCTGGATCTGGAGGACTCGGTCGGTCCCGAGGAGAAACTCCAGGCGCGTACCGCTGCCGTCGAAGCAATTCATGACGGGGGCTTCGCATCGCGAGAAGTCGTGATCCGGACGAACGCCTTGAGTACGCCGTGGGGCATGGAGGACCTGGCCGTCGCGGCGCAGGTGATGCCCGATGCCGTACTCGTTCCGAAGATTTCGGCTGCGAGCGACCTCGCGGCGGCTCGCGCGGCCATGCACGGTAGCGTGCCGATGTGGATCATGATGGAGACCTGTGCGGCGATGCTCAGGCTGAACGAGATCGCTACGGCGGGCGCAAAGGCGGGTGTCGAGGCCTGGGTCATCGGCTCGAGCGACCTTGCCAAGGAAATGCGTTGCGCTCAAGGCGTCGCGCGCCCGGGGTTGCAAACGGCGCTGTCGTTGAGCGTGATGGCCGCGCGCGCTTTCGGGCTCGGAATCCTGGACGGCGTATTCTTCGATGCTGCGAATCCCGACGGGTTTGCGATTCAATGCGCACAGGGCGCGAGTCTCGGCTTCGACGGCAAGACGCTCATTCATCCCAACCAGATCGAGATCGCCAATCGGGCATTCGCGCCCGAACCTGCTGCGATCGCCTGGGCGCGCGCCATCATCGCGGCGTACGACAAGCCCGAGAACGCCGGAAAGGGGCTCGTGGAGATCAATGGCCGCTTTGTCGAACGGTTGCACTACGACGAGGCTCGAAATCTCGTGCAAGTCGCCGAAGCTATTGAAGCGGCCGGGCGGTAGCCGATCCTCCGATCGGGTGCCGGGCGCGTTTGCGCCGGCGCCCGTACACGCTCGCACGCCGATGATTCATGCGCGGGTATCACGCCAGTACATCACGCACCCCGCCGCACCGAAGCATTTGAAGGCGAAATTTGAAATTCTCGTGGAACGCGAAAGGCCACCGCAGAGAGCCGGTCGCATAGACCGGTCTCGGAGGCGGCCTTTCGCGATGTCACCGGGCTGAAGTCAATTCGAGAATCTGCATCATTGCGCTATCCAGGGCCCGCAGAGGTTCGGCAGGCAGCGTTGCGGAACGCCAACCGATATAGAGATCGGGCCGAACAAGAATGCAGCCGTCTTCCTCGATCTCCGACAGAGATTGCCATGTTCCATAGAGATCCTCGTAGTCCAGCGACGCTCCGATCATGACGATCTTGATGTCGACGCCGGTGCGCTCGGATACGGTACGGGCGGCTTCACGCCACGGTTCTCCGCCGTGCCCCGTGAAAAGCACGAAACGTTGCTTGCCGGCGACATCCAGTGTCGAGATGCGTGGTCCGGGCTGGCGCGTGCCGAGCCAGGCATGGGGGAGCGGTGAGCCGGGGCGGGTGCTCGGCTGGTAGTAGAGCTCCGGATCCCGCTCGAAACCAGGATCGGGCGTGCCGTCCTCGACCACCGCGCCGGACGCGTAGCGGCGATTCATCTCCACGCCGTGCGCATGCTGCTCGTATTTCATTGTGTCGAGCGCTTGGCGCAGTGCAGCGCGCCCCTCGCGCGTTTCGAACACCGACCGCCGCGGTTCCGTTGAGCCGCCGCGCGTTCCCGCCCCCAGCAGATCCCAAACCGTGCCGTTGAGCATCATGCTCTTGTTTGCGCGCTTGACGATTTGATGCCCCACCGGCTGGCGTTCGGCGTTGAAGCTGTCGAGCAGCTTCGGGTGCGCTTTTCCCTGCAGCACGAGCGCCAGCTTCCAGGACAGGTTGAACGCGTCCTGGATGCAGGTGTTCGAGCCCAGTCCGTTGGCCGGAGGATGGCGATGCACCGCATCGCCCATGCACATGACGCGACCGACGGCGTAGTGCTCGGCCACGACGTCGTTGATCGTCCACATCGACGCCGAAATGATCTTCATCGACAGATGAGGATCTCCGACGAGTTCGCGGATGCGCTTCTCGAAGTCCTGCGTCGTCGGCGTGGGCGTTCCCGCGGCTTCCGGAACGACGAGCACTGCGATCCATTGATCCCACGGCCGCACCATGCGAAACAGGCCGATGGGTGACCACGCCGACACGTCCGGCTGAATGATCTGGTAGAAGATCCCGCGCCGATGGGTCACATAGTCGCTGAGATCGACGTCGACCAGGACGTTGAAGATATTGCCGAGCCCATGTTGACCCACGAGCGGGATGCCGAGCTGCTCGACGACCCGGCTGCGGGCGCCGTCCGCCCCAATCATGTATTTCGCGCGGACCTGAATAGTCTCATTGGTCAGCAGATCGCGAATAATTGCGGTGACGCCTGCATCGTCCTGCTCGAACGACAGCAACTCCGTGTCGAATCGAATCTGCGAGCCGAGACGCGCCGCCTCGGCCAGCAGGATCGGTTCCATCTGAGTCTGCGGCAGGTCGCACAGCGAACAAGGGCTGGCCGATTCGTAGTCGCTCTTACGGCTCGGGTCGTTACCCCACGCATAGGTGCGTGCCAGCTCTTCTCCTCCAAGGCTTCGCAGCCAGAAATGATGCTCGATGTCGGTTCCAGGGCTGGCGAGCGCCATGCACTGCTTTTCCAGGCCCGCGTCGCGCAATGCCTCCATCGTTCGCTGATTGGTGATATGCGCACGTGGTGTATTCGCCGTACTCCGGCCTCGAGAAATTGCCATATTCGAGATGCCGTGCTTCGACAGAAACAACGACGAAGCCGCTCCAGCCGGGCCAGTTCCCACTATCAAAACGTCGGTTTCAATCATGTCCGATCCCATTTCCCAGTTCATCGGCGTCGAAGCGCACGATCGCCCGCTTCGACACGTACGGGTGGCGTCATAGCCGAGCATGCGCGCTCGGGCACGCTGCTGCAGACTATGTCGCCCGACTCCGTATTGGCCGCGCATTGTCGCTCCCGACTGTGCATCTGGTCTTCGTCGAAAGGGACGAATTGCATGCAGAGGCGCGACCCTTGCCGTGATACCAGGCGTGAGACGGGACCACGAGTTCGCCGGCGTTGCCGGGCGCGGATCGTGCATTTCGTCGTTTTCGACGAAGACCGCTGCCAGCGATGGGTGAAAAATCCTCAGGTCGAAATGTCAACACGCCGCGCCATCTGGCGCGCGCCGAGGAGGAGATCTGTCTATGTCTACGCAAGCCTTGAAAACCAGCGATATCGAAGTGCACGGCTACTGCGCACCGAAATACGAGCGACTGCGCGAAGCCTTTCTCGGAAATTTCCGGAACCTGGGAGAGATCGGCGGAAGCTTCGCCGTCACGGTTCGCGGCGAGCTGGTGGCCGATTTGTGGGGCGGCTGGAAGGATTTCGAAGCGACGACACCTTGGGAACAGGACACGATTGCCTGCGTATGGTCCACGTCGAAGGGGATCGGCGGCGCGTGCTTCGCCATGCTAATCGATCGCAGCATAGCGTCCTACGAGGATAAGGTCAGCCGATATTGGCCGGAATTTGCGGTTCACGGCAAGGGCGACCTCACGATCGGCATGCTGCTGTCGCATCAGTCCGGCATCACGGGCTTCGACACGCCGGCGACGCTCGACGACCTGTTCTCGGGAGAGCCGGCCGCGCAGCGCCTCGCGGCCCAGGCGCCGCTCTGGCCGATCGGCACGGCCTCG
Source organism: Paraburkholderia elongata (assembly GCF_013177735.1). Classification (GTDB taxonomy): domain Bacteria; phylum Pseudomonadota; class Gammaproteobacteria; order Burkholderiales; family Burkholderiaceae; genus Paraburkholderia; species Paraburkholderia elongata. The sequence continues at coordinate 32,555 of NZ_WOEZ01000092.1, forward strand.
GGTTACAGCAACGTGGTCGCGATTTTGGCGACGGAGTTGTTCAAGCGGATCGAGGGCCGATCGATCCAGCAGTTCGTCGCTGACGAACTGAAGGGTTCGTTCGGTCTCGACATCTCGGTGGGCGTGAGTCAGCAAGACCTACCTCGCGTCGCGATCATGCTGAGTGAAAAGAAAATGGAGGCAGTCAACACGGTTCCCGTTGCAAACGAAGCGCAGCGCGGGTTGCACAACCCGCCGCTGACGAGCGACGTGGCCACGACGCCAGGATTCCAGCGCGCCGACATCATCGCGATGAATGGATTTTCGAACGCGCGGGCACTGGCGTCGATGTACAGCCTGCTGCGGCATCCGGGCCAGGACGGCCGCAGACTCGCGGGCGATGCGGCAGTCGCGGAGGCGGCAAAGTTGCGCTTCGACGGTGTCGACCGGGTACGAGGTATCCGGCGAACCTGGTCGGCGGGTTTCCTGCGCAATGTGGATAACTGCTGGGGGCCCAATGTCCAGGCATTCGGTCACGGCGGATGGGGCGGCTCGTTCGGGTACGTCGATCCTGCCGCCGATATCTCCGTTGGCTATGTGATGAATCGGATGAGCGACCAGATGGACCTCAACCCCCGCCGGCGCGCGCTTGTTGACGCTGTCTACGCCGCACTCTAGTCGCGCCGCATGCTTGCCCGGCGGCCGCGCAAGCGCCGCCGGGCGCCTCGCGACACGCGGAACCTTTCCACCTGGTCTTCAGGATCGATTGTGAGCGAAGTGCTATCCATAACCCGAGACGGGAACGTCGCGCTGGTCACGATGAACATGACGGAAAAACGCAATGCTTTGACGGCACTGCTCTATACCGAGCTGGCGGCAGAATTGGCTCGCCTGCAGGACGATACAGGCGTCCGAGCGGTTGTGCTTTACGGCGGACGCCATTTTTGCGCGGGCGGCGATCTGGGGGGGCTCGATGCGTCGACACTCGAAATGCGGCGGAAAATGAATCACGGGCATCGCATCGTTCGTGCCATCACAGGTGGGCCGTGGCCAGTCGTCGCTGCCGTCGAAGGGGGCGCGTACGGTGCCGGTTTTTCGCTGGCGCTTGCGTGCGATTTCGTGGTGGCCGACGAGAACGCGAGTTTTTGCGCCGCGTTCGGGCGAGTCGGGCTCACACCAGACTATGGCTTGATGTGGACGTTGCCGCAGCGTGTCGGTATTGGTGCGGCGCGCGAGATCCTGATGCTCTGCCAACCCGTAGCGGGCAGCAAGGCGAAAGAACTTGGCATAGTGGACAGGCTTTGCTCGCCATCCGCCGTGCTGGAAACTGCGCTCGAGCTTGCCAAACGGCTCGCTGCCGCCCCGCCGGGGACGATCGCGACGACCAAGGCCGTGCTCGCCCGCCATCCGATGCAGCTCGACACGATGCTGGCCTGGGAAGCCGACACGCAATCCGCGCTGGTACGAAGCGAGGACTTTGCGGAGGGTGTCAAGGCGTTCCTGGAAAAACGCGCGCCGACATTCATTGGCAAGTGAGCAAGCGCGGGAGCCAATGCCGTCCAAACTTCGCTCGATAGCAGCGTCGCGCGTAGTTTGCATGCTGAAGGCCGGGAAAAACGTCGGTTTCGACGATTCCGGGAATACCCGCCCCGGCCACAATGAATCCAGGCCGCAATGCCGACCGGCATGCCGGCAGATCACAACCCAGCCGTATTGGTGCAAGCGCATTGTGTGCACGAAGGCGCGCAAGCGTGCGGTACATGCGCCTTACGGCCACGCACGCTGATGCGATGCTCACTGCATGGATGAGAACCACTATGACCGAAGCGTTGATTTATGACCATGTTCGTACGCCGCGTGGTCGCGGGCGTGCCGGTGGCGCCTTGCATGCGGTCACGCCGGTCGAGTTGGCGAGTCAGGTGTTGATCGCTCTGAAGGACCGGAATCGGCTCGATACGCACCAGATCGACGACGTCGGCCTCGGTATCGTGATGCCAGTCGGTGAACAGGGTGCAGACCTGACGCGTTTCGCGCTGCTCAATGCAGGGTACGGGGAACACCTCGCCGGCTACCAGATCAACCGATTCTGCACATCCGCTCTTGACGCCGTCAATCAGGCAGCCGGCGTGATCCAGGCTGGTCACGCTGATGCCGCGATTGGCGGGGGCGTGGAGTCGATGTCGCGCGTTCCGATCGGATCGGACGGCGGCGCCTGTTACACGGATCCTCGACTGGCACATCAATTTCCGTACATGCCCAATGGCGTGGCAGCCGATCTCATGGCCGCGCTCGGCGGATTCTCACGCGGCGACGTCGACAGCTATGCGGCGGAGAGTCAGCGTCGGGCCGATCTGGCACGCAGCTCGGGCCATTTCGCCGCGTCACTTGTTGTCGTGCGCGACGTACTGGGAGAGCCCGTCCTGGCCCATGACGAAGCGATTCGCCCAGGGATCACGGTGGCCGACCTCGCGAAACTGGCGCCCGCATTCGTGGAGCTGGGCGAAGCAGGGTATGACGCGATTGCCCAGCAGCGCTACCCGCATCTCGAGAAGATTGACCACATCCATACAAGCGGCAATTCGAGTGGCATCGTCGATGGCGCGAGCGCCGTCCTGCTCGGCAACCGGGCGTTTGGTGAGCGGAACGGTCTGAGGCCGCGCGCGCGGATTCGCGGCTACGCGTCGGGTGCGTCGGAGCCGTTGCTGAGCCTGGGTGGGCCGATGCCCGTGACGGAAAAATTGCTGTCGCGGCTGGGCATGACCGTCGACGATATCGACCTGTTCGAAATCAACGAAGCGTTCGCCGTGGTGCCGATGTGCTACATGCAGACGTTCGACATCCCGTTCGAACGGGTCAACGTCAGCGGCGGGGCGATCGCGCTCGGTCACCCGCTTGGCGCGACGGGCGCAATGCTGTTCGGTACGCTGCTTGACGAGCTGGAGCGGCGCGACCTCAATATCGGCCTCGTCACGCTGTGCGCCGCCGCAGGGCAGGCGACGGCCACGATCATCGAACGCATCTGAGCGACTATCATGAAAACCATCGACTTCCAGATCGACGCAGACGGCATCGCGCGGGTTGGCATCGACGTACCGGGGCGGACGATAAACGTCTTCGTTCCAGAACTGCTGACGGACCTGGCGAGCGTCGTGGAAGCGATCCGCACGCGCGACGACATTCGAGGTGCAATCCTGACCTCGGCCAAGGCAAGCGGGTTTATAGCGGGCGCGGACCTCAAGGACTTCGCGACCGCGCATGATCGACGCGTATCGGCGCAGTCGGCGCGCGACATGACATTGCATGCGTCGCAGATCTTCCGCAGCCTCGAGACGAGCGGCAAACCGGTCGTGGCGGCAATCAACGGACTGGCGCTGGGCGGCGGTTATGAACTGTGCCTTGCGTGCCACTATCGCGTCCTGGTCGACGATCCGAAGGCCGTGGTGGGGCTGCCCGAGGTGACAGTGGGACTGCTGCCGGGAGCGGGCGGAACCCAGCGCCTGCCCCGGCTGATCGGGATCGAACGCGCGATACCGTTGCTGCTCGACGGGCGCCATGTCGGGCCGGTGGACGCGCTGCGAATGGGGCTCGTCGACAAGGTGGTCGCTCGGGATCTCGTGTACGCGACCGCGCGCGAATGGGTGCTCGCCCATCCTGCCGCGTGTCAGCCATGGGACGTCAAGGGATTCAAGGTGCCCGGCGGCGCAGGCGCGCTCGCGCCGCACGCGGCAAAGACGTTCGGGTTGGGCGTCGCGGCGCTGCGCGCGGCGACGCGGGACAACTATCCGGCGCCCGGCGCGATCCAGTCCTGCGTCTATGAAGGAACGCAGTTACCGCTCGACGCGGCACTGCGGGTCGAGGCAAGCTATTTCGGCAGTCTCCTTGCCGGATCGGTGGCCCGTAATCTGATGCGTACACTGTTCTTCAACAAGCTGGCCGCGGACAAAGGCGTCGGACGACCCGGCCTTCCCGACGAGAAAGTCGTAAAACTCGGCGTGCTGGGGGCCGGCATGATGGGCAGTGGCATTACCTATGCGGCCGCCGTATCGGGAATCGACGTGGTGCTGCTGGACGCGAATCAGGCGGCCGCCGAGCAAGGCAAGGCACGTTGCGCCGCGCTGCTCGCGAAGGAGGTGGCGAAGGGGCGGCGCAGCGAACAGGCCGCGTCTGACGTACTCGCGCGCATCACGCCTTCGGATGCATTCGCATCTGTCGCGGACTGTGACCTGGTGGTCGAAGCCGTCTTTGAGAATCGCGAGATCAAAGCTGACGTGATCCGGAAGGCAGAGGCGGTTCTGCCGAAATCGGCCGTATTCGCGAGCAACACCTCGACGTTGCCGATCACGGGACTCGCCCAACACAGTATGCGCCCCGGCCAGCTCATCGGCATCCACTTCTTCTCGCCGGTGGAGCGCATGCAGCTCGTCGAAGTCATCGTGGGGCGAGACACGTCGGAGTCGACCCTCGCGCGTGCGCTCGGGTTCATCAAGCAGCTCCGCAAGACTCCAATCGTCGTGAACGACAGCCCGGGCTTCTATACGAGCCGGATCTTCTGCGCGTTTGTTGATGAAGGCATGGCGATGCTGGCGCAAGGCGTGGCGCCCGCGCTCATCGAAAACGCCGCGAGGCAGGCCGGGATGGCGACAGGGCCGCTTGCCGTGACCGACGAGGTCTCGCTCGAACTTCAGAAGCAGGTCATCGACCAGGCAATCGCGGACGGTCTGCCCGATCGCTGCCTGCGGCAGCACGCCGCTCCGGTCGTCGAGAAGCTGACATCCATGGGTCGTCTTGGCCGCAAGGCGGGAATGGGGTTCTATGACTATCCGCAGGGTGCGAAAAAGCACTTGTGGAATGGCCTGAGTGCACTTTACCCGCTGCTGGAGCGGCAGCCTTCCGTCGAGGAGGTCAAGCGGCGGCTGCTCTATATTCAGGCGCTCGAAGCCGCCCGCTGCATCGAGGAAGGCGTCCTGACGGACGCGGCCAACGCGGATATCGGTGCCGTGATGGGGCTCGGGTTTCCGACATGGACGGGGGGCACACTGTCGCTGATCGAGACGATCGGCCTGAGCACGTTTGTCGCAGAGTGCGACGGGTTTGCGTTGCAGTTTGGCGAACGCTTCCAGCCGTCGGAATGGTTGCGCAGACGCGCAAACGCGAACGAGCCGTTTTTTGCGCAACCGGCGTAACGACTTAGCGCGAGGGTACTTGAACATGCGACGCACTCATTTCGACGCGGATCATCTCGCGTTCCGGGACACGGTCAGCCGCTTTTTTCAGGGGGAAATCGGCCCGCACGCCGAACGTTGGCGCGAACAAGGCTTCGTCGATCGCCAAGCCTTTCGGAAGGCGGGTGAGCAGGGCTATCTGCTCATGTGGGCACCGGAGATTTACGGGGGACTGGACCTGACCGATCTGCGCTTCGAACAAATCCTGTACGAGGAGAACGTTCGCCACGGCGAACTCGGCTTTTACATCAACCTTCACTCACGCGTCGTCGCGCCATATCTCGGCACGTTCGGAACGGACGAGCAGAAGGCGCGCTATCTGCCGCCCGCAATCCGTGGCGAAGAGATTCTCGCGATCGCGATGACGGAGCCAGGAGCGGGAAGCGATCTCGCCGGCATGACGTCGCGCGCACAGGACATGGGCGACCATTGGCTGCTCAACGGCGCGAAGACGTACATCTCGAATGGCAGTCTGGCCGACGTGGTCATCGTCGCCGCGAGGACCGTGCCTGCAAGCCGTCACGGAATCGGCCTGTTCATCGTTGATGCGGGCATGCCGGGATTCAGGCGCGGCAACAGGCTGCGGAAGATCGGCTTGCATGCGCAAGACACGGCGGAGCTGTTCTTCGACGATGTGAGGGTATCCAAGAGCCATGTCCTGGGCGACCCGACCAAGGGTTTCGTCTACATGTCGGAACTGCTTGCGGAGGAGCGCCTGCAGGTCGCCATCGGGTCGATTGCGCACGCGCAGGTGGCGTTCGACATCACGCTCGACTTCATCAAAGAAAGGAAAGCGTTCGGCCGGTCGCTCGGATCGTTCCAGCACCTTCGTTTCGAGATGGCCGGGATGCGGGCGCAGCTCGATGCCGCGCAGGCGCTGGTCGATCACTGCGTGATGGAAGCGAACGCGGGGGCGCTCACGGCTGTCATGGCATCGGAGGCGAAGCTTCTTGCGACCGACCTCGAGAACCGGGTGATCGATACGTGTGTGCAGTTCCATGGCGGTGCCGGCTACATGGAGGAGTACCGCATCGCGCGGATGTTCGCCGATGCGCGCGTATCACGGATTTTTGCGGGCACCAATGAAATCATGAAAGAGATCATTGGTCGCGACCTGGGACTCGACGACAGGAAACACAAGCAATGAGGACGCGTGTCACCGAAATTTTGGGTATTCGCTACCCGATCATCCAAGGCGGGATGATGTGGGTGGGAACCGCGGAGATGGCCTCGGCGGTGTCTAATGCCGGCGGTCTCGGCACGCTCACCGCACTCACTCAGCCGACACCGGATGCGCTGGCGGCCGAAATCAAACGCTGCCGCGCGATGACATCGCGACCGTTCGCAGTGAACCTGACGATCCTGCCAGCAGCGAGCCCGCCACCATACGAGGCCTACCTGGATGCCGCGTTGCAGGCGGGCGTCAGGATCATCGAAACTGCGGGCAACAGCCCGAAAGCGTTCATTGAAAAGATCAAGGCCGCCGGCGGCGTCATCATCCACAAGTGCACCACCGTCAGACATGCATTGTCCGCGCAACGCAACGGCGTCGACATTGTGAGCATAGACGGCTTCGAGTGCGCGGGTCATCCCGGCGAGGACGATGTGTCGGGGCTGATCCTGATCCCGCGCGCCGTTCAGGCGCTCGAGATTCCGGTGGTCGCGTCGGGGGGCATAGGAGACGGACGGGGCATGGCGGCCGCATTCATGCTCGGCGCGCAAGGCGTCAACATGGGCACGCGCTTTTGCGCGACGGTCGAGGCTCCTATTCATCCGCATATCAAGGACGCGCTCGTTCGGGCAACGGAACGGGACACGCAGTTGATCTTCCGGACGCTGAACAATACCGCGCGCGTGTTCAAGAATGCCGTTGCCGATGAGGTCGTCGCCATCGAGCGCGGGCCGGGCGGTTGCGAGTTCAAGGACATTCACCCGCTGGTGGCCGGTGCGCGCGGCAAGGTCGCGCTTGCGAAAGGTGATATCGACGGCGGCATCATCACGGCGGGCCAGGTGATCGGGCTGATCCACGACATTCCGACATGCGAAGCCCTCATCGAGCGGATGGTCGCCGAATGTCGCACTCGATTGCAGCAGGTGCTGGCGCGACTCGTGGACTGAACGCTGGCGGCCGCGCCCGATTGGGGTCCGCGACGAGATCGCGATGACCCGACGGAGGCGCGCTGCTGGCGTGCGGAAGCGCGGCGTTGGTCGTGTTGAATCAACCGGCAAAAGGACATCGGCATGATTTGGGAAGGGAAAATTTTGTGCCTCACACGTCTGGAAGACGGTGTGGCGGAGCTGTGCTTCGATCGTCGGGGGCAGACGGTCAATGTGCTGGATCGGGCCGCGCTTGAGGAGCTTGAGGCTGCGCTTGACGCCTTGTACGCCGCCGACGATATCCGCGGACTCATCGTCACGAGCGCCAAGGATTCTTTCATTGTCGGCGCCGATATCTTCGAATTCTCGAGAACGTTTTGCCTGCCCGAAGCCGAGTTGCGCGCCTGGGATGCTGCATGCAGTGCGATCTTCACCCGTCTGGAAGATGTGCCGTTTCCGAGTGTGTCGGCCATCAACGGTGCGGCGCTCGGTGGTGGCCTGGAACTGGCACTGACAAGCGACTTCAGGGTCGCCGCGACGACGGCGCAGGTTGGACTCCCCGAGGTCGGGCTCGGCATCGTGCCGGGATTCGGCGGGACAGTGCGCCTGCCTCGCATTGCCGGTGCAGTGGTTGCACTCGACTGGATCGTCGGCGCGGGCACGAGAACGATAGCGGTCGCACGGGAGGCCGGTGTCGTCGACGTCGTGTGTGAACTCCCGAGCCTCCGAAGCACGGCGCTGTCGTGCCTGCGCGAGGCGATCGGTCGCCCCGATGCGTGGATGGCGCGCCGGCGCGCGCGGCTGGCGCCTTGCGAGGTATCGAACGACGCACTGGAGCGGGCAAAGACCGCCGCGAAGCGCTACGGCCGGCATTTTCCGGCAGCCGCTGCTGCGGTCGACCTGATCGGCGACGCGGCGTCGCTCGCGCGAGAGGGGGCACTCGAACTCGAAGCCGACACGTTCGCGAGCCTGGCGAAGACCCAGGCGGCCGCATCGTTGACCGGCATCTTCATCAACGAGCAGGCGCTGAAGAAAAAAAGCCGCGATGCAGCGCGCGTTGCCCATTCGGTGCGCAGGGCCGCGGTGCTCGGGGCGGGCATCATGGGGGGCGGCATCGCGTACCAGAGCGCATTGCGTGGCACGCCGATCATCATGAAGGATATCGCACCGACGGCGCTGGATCTGGGGATGAGCGAAGCCGGGAAGCTGCTCGGGAAGCAGGTCGGTAGCGGCAGGATGTCGGGCGACGCAGCGCGGAAAGTGCAGCAAAGCATCGTGCCGACGCTCGACTTTGACGGTTTCGACGGCGTGGATCTCGTGATTGAGGCCGTCGTCGAGAAGCTCGGCGTGAAGCACGATATGCTGGCAGAGGTGGAGCAGCGAATCCCTGAGGACGCGGTGCTGGTGTCGAACACATCCTCGCTGTCGATCGCCGAACTGTCGACGGCATTGGCTCGCCCGGAGCGTTTTGCCGGCATGCATTTCTTCAACCCGGTGCCGCAGATGCCGCTCGTCGAAGTGATTCGTGCACCGCGAACCTCGCCGCAGACCATTGCAACTGTCGTCAGCTTTGCGCGGTCGATGGGCAAGACACCGGTGGTTGTCTCCGACTGTCCGGGATTTCTTGTCAATCGGATCCTGACCGCCTATATCATGGGCTTCCTCTTACTCGTACATGATGGGGGAGACTTTGTCGCGATCGACACGGCGATGGAGGCGTTTGGCTGGCCGATGGGACCGGCCTATTTGCAGGACGTCGTCGGCATGGATACGGCTTCGCATGTGATCGACGTCATCAGCGACGGTTATCGCGATCGAATGAATTTTTCCGGTCGGCATGCGGTCAAGCTGATGGCCGGCGCCGGGCGCCTCGGTCAAAAGAGTGGACTCGGATTCTACCGGTACGAGCCGGACGAGAAAGGTCGCATGCGGAAGCTGCCTGCGGATGAGACGCATGCGTTACTTGTGTCGGCGCAGTCGAACGGTGTCCGTGATTTTCCGGTGGAAGAAATCATACAGCGAATGATGCTGCCGATGATCATCGAGGCCGCGCGCTGCCTTGAGGAGGGGGTCGCGGAATCGCCCGGCGACATCGACATGAGCCTGGTTCTCGGGGTGGGATTCCCTCGTCATCTGGGCGGCGCGTTGCGATATGCCGACACGTTGGGTGCGCGGTGGATCGTGGAGGCATGCGAACGCCTGGCGCCACTTGGACCGCTATACGAGCCGAGCCCGCGGCTGCGGAGCATGGCTGAGCGTAACGGGCGTTTCTTTGATGACGCAGATGGCCGTCTCGAGCACTGACATCGATACAGCCGGGTGCGCTGGCCGTAGACGATCCCCGGTTGTTCGAATCAGGTGACGGCATCACAAAGGAATTCACTTCAATTTTGCACGAGTGAAATCCGGGAGGTATCTCCGGTCAGTTCACGCGGGGTGCCTACGATCATTTTCAGGGTCTCAGATTGCCCGGATATCGGGATCACGATTCAATTCACTTTCAATTACTTCTTTGGGGACTACGCCATGAAATCACTATCAACCAATTCGTACCAAGCGTTTGCGCTGGTCGGCCGAGTTCTCTTGGCCACCATATTTCTTGTCAGCGGGTTCGGCAAACTTGTAGCCGCCAGTGCGACCATGGGATATATAGCGTCGGTCGGATTGCCTGCACCCATGCTCGGTTATGCCGTCGCATTGACACTCGAGATTGGTGGCGGCTTGCTACTGATCGTCGGCTACCAGACGCGGCTGGTGGCGACGCTGCTGGCCATGTTCTCGATCCTCACTGCGCTCTTCTTTCATCACGCGTTCGGCGATCAGAACCAGATGTTTCATTTTCTGAAGGATCTCGCCATTGCCGGGGGGCTCGTCCAGGTCATCGCGTTTGGCGCGGGCGCATATAGCCTCGATGGTCGTCGCGGTTTGCCGGAAGTTCGTGCTGCATGGTGAACCACGGCGAGTCAGGCGTGGCCGCCACGTCTGAACCGTCGTTCCGGGCGGGGTGTGCCTCTGGCACAGCCCGCCCGCCGTTGGCGCAACGACAGCAAGCACGATCGCACGTTCGTCGCACGGCGATGTCGTCGGCGGACGCCTGATGGGGCATACTTGGTGAAATCGCTTGCCGTCAATACGGCAACGTAATAACCAGGGGCATGTCTTTACTTGAAATCGCGAAGTACCAGTCCGATCGAAAGGGGCCACGTCTCTGTTACGAACATGGAGACAATCGATGGTGGACCTGAACGATGTGGCGCTCTTCATCAATGTCGTCAAGGCCGGCAGTTTTGCGGAAGCGGCCCGGCGCCTCGGATTGCCGGCGAACACCGCGAGCAGGCGGGTCCAGGCGCTAGAGCAGGATCTCGGAGCGCGCCTGATGCAGCGCTCGACGCGCCGGCTTGTATTGACCGATGCGGGTCAGAGGCTGTTCTCTCAAAGCGCCGCGCAGATCGAATCCGTGACGCAGTCTGCCCAGGAGATTTCCGAAGGCAACGCAAATCCCTGCGGGAAGGTGCGCGTGGCCGCGCCGGCGGATTTCTTTCTTATCCTGCCGATCGACCGGGTGAACGAGTTTCTGATGGCCAATCCGCGAGTCCGGTTGGAATTCATCCTGAGCGACAATCGAGCCGATCTGCTCGCCGAAGGAATCGATGTGGCGCTGCGGATCGGCAAGGGAATCGAGCCGAATCTGGTCGCCCGGCAGATAGGCTGGATCAGCGGCGGCCTAGTGGCGAGTCCCGCGTACCTCGACGCGCATGGCATGCCCAAATCGCCGTCCGATCTGTCGGATCACGACTGCATTGCGATCCCGACGAATCTGTCGGGTTATACGACATGGCGTCTCGAAGGACCAGATGGAGAGCACGAGGTCGCGGTCAGGGGGCGGTTTCACGTCAACAGCGTTCAGTCCCAGATCTACGCCACGCTCGGCGGTTGCGGTATTGCACTGCTTCCAGTCGCGACCACGCTCGAGCATCTGGAGGCCGGGCGACTAGTGCGGGTGCTTCCCGAGTACGGTATCCATCGGGTTGGCGTCTACTTCGTCTTTCTCGATCGACGACAACTGCCGCGCGCGGTAAGCGCATTCATCGACTTCGCGATGACGAAGATTCTCGACGCAAAAAGCATTGAGCCGCTCGCGTCCGCCGGATAGGGCGCAGAGCAGCGCGAGCGCGCGATGATCGAGATGGCTGCAAGATCGTCGTATTCGACGATGACCGCCAGGTTTCCGGTTCCTATACTGCGGACAAGGTCGCCTGGTGACCGACGCGCGAGCTGCCTGATCGAAGTTCGGAATTGTATGGCCGCGGCGCGCGTTCTCGTCTTTTCAATTTACGTACTCGAGAGGTCAGCATGGCTGAAGCATATATCGTTGCCGCAGTGCGTACCGCTGGCGGTCGACGCAATAGCCGCCTATCGGGTTGGCATCCTGTCGACCTCGCCGCCCAGGTTCTTGATGCGCTGATCGATCGCTCCGAAGCCGATCCGGCGATGGTCGACGATGTGATCGTCGGTTGTGTCAGTCAGGTTGGCGAACAATCGATGAACGTTGCTCGTAATGCTGTTCTTGCCTCGAAGTTACCGATTTCAGTGCCCGGAACCTCGGTCGACCGGCAGTGCGGTTCATCTCAACAAGCATTGCACTTCGCCGCTCAGGCCGTCATGTCCGGGACGATGGATGTCGTGATCGCCGCAGGCGTGGAAGTCATGTCGCGTGTGCCGATCGCATCGGCAAATGCGGTGGCAATCAAGAGTGGCATGGGCGGGTATATCAGCCCGCGTGTTAGCGAGCGCTACGATCATCGCGAATTTAGTCAGTTTGACGGCGCCGAAATGATCGCAGCGAAGTACGCATTTTCGCGCGACGACCTCGACCGCTTTGCGCTTCAGAGTCATTTGCGTGCAGCAGAGGCGGTGCGCACGGGACGCTTTTCAGCGGAGATCGAGCCGGTTCGCGTGACAGCTCGTGATTCGGAAGCCGCAGCCGGCGACGACATGCATGTCATTGACGAGGGTATCCGGTTCGACGCTTCGCTCGACAGCATCGGCAGCGTAAAACTTCTGCAGGAGGGGGGCCGGATTTCCGCAGCTTCCGCGAGTCAGGTTTGCGACGGCGCGTCTGGTGTGATGGTCGTGAGCGAGCGCGGCCTGAAGCTGTTGGGCGTCAAGCCGCTGGCGCGCATCCATCACATGTCGGTGTTCGGACACGATCCGGTAATCATGCTGGAAGCACCGATTCCGGCAACGCAGCGCGCCCTCGCGAAAGCCGGACTGAAAATCTCCGATATCGGCTTGTACGAGGTCAACGAGGCGTTTGCGCCCATCCCACTCGCATGGCTGAAGCAGCTTGATGCGGATCCGGCCCGCCTGAATGTCAACGGGGGGGCGATCTCGCTTGGGCACCCGCTCGGCGCATCGGGTACGAAACTGATGACCACACTCATTTACGCGCTGGAACAGCGCGGCGAGCGCTATGGCCTCCAGACGATGTGCGAAGGTGGCGGCATGGCCAATGTGACGATCGTCGAGCGGCTCTGATCGTCGTCAAAGTCGCACAGCACGGTCATCTCGACGAGCAGCTCGTTGGCCAATCGAAGCGAGCGCAGCGTATGCGGTATCGACCGGGCGGTCTCGGCGATGATCGCAGCGTCAGGAGTATCACTCTTGGCTTCGCCAGCATGTAGGCAGCGATCGGCAATGCGCCAATGGTGGCGGGTTGGTCGATGGTGAACAGGAGTCGGCTGTGCGCCTTGAGCCCGACGATGAGGGTACGGAGCTTGACATCATCGTTGGGAAGTGCCTTGTTCTATCCGCGCTTGCCGCTCCGATCGAGCGCGACGGCATGGTACTGGCCTTTGCCAAAATCGACACAAACGAAGCGGCTTGAAAAACTTTCACAACCCGATCCGGCGCGAAACCGGCGCAGCATGTTCGTCAATTGACTTGACGATCTCTGCCGAACCAGTAAGGCTCTCGAAGCGTCCGCCGCAGAATCTTGCCGGACGCATTTCTCGGCAGGGCATTGACGAAATCGATACTCTTTGGAACCTTGAACCCCGCGATACGTGCACGGGCGAATTCAATGATACCGTCGGGGTCCGGGGTGACGCCGGGCTTCGGTACGACAATCGCTTTGACCGCCTCGCCCCATTTTTCATCGGGTACGCCGATCACGGCCACTTCGACGACATGCGGATGCCCGTAAATCGCGTTCTCGACCTCGGCAGGATAGACGTTTTCGGCGCCCGAGATGATCATGTCCTTCACGCGATCGTGGATGTAGAGATAGCCGTCTTCATCCAGGTAGCCGGCATCGCCGGTTCTCAACCAACCTTGAGCGTCGACGACCGCGTCGGTGGCTTCCGAATTGCGCCAGTAGCCGGCCATGTTCGCCGCCGAGCGCGTCACGACTTCGCCGACAGTGTTCGGTGGTAGCGCGTTTCCGTGCGAATCGACGATGCTGATCTCGACCCCCGGCATTGGCAAGCCGGCGCCCCGCATGCGCGCGTTGCCGGAAAGGTGGTGATCCTCGGGTGGCAGATACACGATGGTGCCGGACGTTTCGGTCATTCCATACTGCTGACAGAACGCGCACTCGAACAGTTTGATGCACTCGCGCAGTAGCTCGATCGGCATAGGAGATGCACCGTAGAGAATGCATTTCAGCGCGGAATAGTCGATGTCGCGCGCCCTTGGCGACCGTGCGACCAGCTGCAACGCTGCCGGCACCATGAACAGCTGTGAAATCCGGTCACGCTCGACACAGTCGAGCACTTTTTCAGGATCGAACTCGCGCAGGATGATGCTCTTCACACCATGGTAGAGCCCGATGACTCCCCACACGGTTCCGCCGACATGGGCGACGGGCATTGCGACAAGACTGATGTCATCAGGTTTCCACGCGAACCACGACAATCGTGCCCTGGCCGCCGCGCGACGTCCTCGAAGCAGATTTGCGTGGGTGAGCATCACCCCTTTCGGCCTTCCGGTGGTTCCGGACGTATAGAGTTGCAACGCGACATCATGCTCGTCGACGCAGAGGTCGACTTCATCGCCCGAGGCTGTATCGCGCCAGGTCTCGAAGAGTTCGTGAGGCGATAAACAGGGCTGGTCCATCGCGATTACTTTGGGACGTCGCTTGAGGCCGGACAAGGCCTGCTCGACCTGGGACATGGTCTCCGCTCCGATGAAAACGATCGATGCGCCGCAATCCTCGATGATAAAAGCCATTTCCGCCGGCGTGAGCCGCCAGCCGACGGGCGTCAGCACGACGCCCGCTTTCGCGGCGCCAAACACGAGTTCGAAGTATTGGTCACTGTTCTTGCCCACGTATGCAATGCGATCGGCCCGTTTCGCGCCTGCGACGGCCAGCGCGTGCGCGACCTGGTTCGAATGCCGGTTGAATTCATGGTAGCTTGTCTCTCTTCCCTCGAAGCTCATGGCGACGGACGTCGGACGCAAGCGCGCGTAGTGGCGGGCGATAGCGCCCAGCGTTGGCATCGAATCGAAGTCGGTCATCGGATTCGCGGATGGTTGCGTGCAGGTTACCAATGGTTTCTCCGGAGGGGCGGCATCGCATCTTGCGGCGCGCCGGGCTCAGCGCATCAGACCGAGCTTGCGCGCGATCGCGATGGCTTGGGTGCGGCTGCGAGCATTCAACTTGCTGTTGATATTGCGCAAGTGGGTGCGAATCGTGCTGTCGGAAACGAAGAGGTTTTCCGCCATGGCGGCGTTGGAGTAGCCTTCCGCAAGCAATTGCAAGACCCGCAATTCCTTGCGTGTCAGCGGCTCCAGCAAGCCGCCGGGGCAACGCGACGAAGGGGGCGGTGCTTCGGCCGCGGGTGACGGATTGAGCGCATGCAGGAGTCGCTGCACATACTCGGCGAGCACGGGCGTGTTGCGTTGGCTCCCGCTGCCTTGCGTTGCGTCGAGACAGCGCTCGAGTAAGGGGATCAGCACTGCACCCTCGTCCAGAATCGAGCGCACGAACCCTTCGTGACACATGTGATGCAATACGGGCATCGCCATCTCAACGGCACCTTGCGTCATGCCGTTGCGCTGCAGTGCGATCGCCGAAAGGAGACGCAGTTTGAGAGCGCGAATGCCCCGCTCCGATTGTTGCGCTTCGGCAAGTACCGGCTCAAGCTGCTGCAGCGCGACAGCCGGATCACCGAATAGCATTTCCCAGCGCGCGCGTCCGATCACGACATCTTCGACGTCGTTGGCCGGCAGGCTCAGCCGCGCGACACGCCGCCACAGAGCAGTGTCGTCGCTTCGGTCGAGTTCCTCACGCGAAAAATCCGCGTAGCCCTGCAGCAACAACAGCCGGGCGCGTTCGAGCCTCGACGACGCGACGACACGTGCCAACTGGCGTTCAACGCCGAGGTATTCCAGTTCGGTTAGAAATTGTAACGAACGGTCGACATCACCCCGCTGGAATGCAATCCGAGAGCGCATCCGGTAGCCCATGATGATGTGATCTGGGAGGCCGACGTCACGCGCCAGCGGCAGATAGACGCTAAGCAGATGCTCGGCCTCCTGGACGTTGTTGGCCTCGTAGACCGAGGCCGCGTAGGGCACACCAGCCCATGCGTTACCGCTGGTCAGGTTGTATGAGAACGCGGAGGTCGACCCGATTGCGATGCGAAACCGTGCCGTCGCGTCACGCAGGCGTCCGAGCTGTAGATCGACGAGTCCTTCTGTCGATTCCGTATGCATACGAACGAACACGCCCTTGTTCTGCACGCGCCGCGCGGTGTCGAGCAGGCGGTGCGCTTCGCGATGATGGCCGAGGACCGAAACGATATGGCCCATCGAATTGCACAGCACACCATCAGCAAACGCATTGATCGACGGCAGTTTATCGAGGCATTGCTGGCCGAGAGTGTAGCCGTCCTCGAACCGATCCATCATCGCGAGCAACATCGGGCGTTGACCGTTGACATGTGCGCGTACCTGTGGGTCCTGACTTTCAGCGCAACGTGATCGATCCAGCAGCTCCATCGCCTGACGAGGTCCCTTGGTGAATGCCAATGCCCAAACCGCGATGACCTGCAAACACGGGTACATGAGCAGCTCGCGTGGCTGGAACGCTTCGAACCAGCGTGCCAGCAACCGCATGCGACCTTGCTCCAGAAAATGATCGACATGTTGTGCGAGCAGCGATAGCGCATACGGATGATCCGCTCCTTCGATGGCATGGTCGATCGCCGGCACAATTTGATGCCGCTCCTCGTACCAACCGGCGGCCGCCAGATGGAGGCGCAGAATCTTCTCGGGCTCCTCGCGACGCAATTGCGCGCACAGGTAGTCTGCGAACATGCTGTGATAACGCCAGGTGCGATCCTCTCCGCCGGCGGGAATGAGGAAAAGGTTGGTGCTCACCAGCCGATCCAGTATGTGGTCCGCATCCAGTCTCGGATTCAGGGCCTGGCACAGGGAGGGATTGAGCTGCCGCAGGATGCTGGTTCGCAGCAGGAACTCGCGGATCTCCGTGGACTGATACGCCAGCACGTCTTCCGCGAGATAAGCTGCCATGTCGCGGTGCGAGCCCGAAAAGCGCTCGATGAAGTCGCTCTGTGCGCCATGACGCGCGAGCGAGACTGCCGCGAGCGATAGCGCCGCTGCCCAGCCCTCGGTTTTTTGGTGCAGGCGCATCACGTCACCGCGTGACGGTGGCTGCTTCAGTCGTAGTTCGAACAATTGCTGCGTATCGTCCGGCGAAAAGCGCAGATCCTCGGTATCGATCTCGAGCATTACACCCTGAACACGCAGACGCGCAGTGCCGATATCGGGCTCGGCTCGCGTACCGATAACGACCTGGCAGTTGCGAGGCAGATGTTCGATCAGCTCGCGCACCAGACCGATGACAGATAGTTCGACGAGTTTCTCGAAGTCGTCGAGGAACAACGTGAAGGCGGTGACTTCGCGAGATATCGCCTGCAGGATTTCCAGCGGTGTGGCCGACGGAAGTTCATCGAAACCGGACAGCACGATCGCCGTACGCAGGCAGTTGATGAAGCGTGGTAGGTCGTTGTCGGCGCGCTCGAGTGTGAGCCACGCGGTATGAATATTCGCGTGATCAAGGTGGTTGCGGGCCTGAGCCATTGCTGTCGTCTTCCCGAAACCCGCTGGCGCGCGAACCAGGATCAGTTTAGCGCGGGTATGCTCGATCCGCTGACACACAGCGGCGCGCGGAACTTCGTAGCTGGCCGATTTGGCTGACAGGGTCCTGCTGAAGGGTTCGGGCGCTACGGGGAGCGTAGAGAACGAGACTGACGCATTCATCACAGGCACCCTCAATGTGAATATCGACCGCGTGACCTGATGGTGATTTCTCAGGTGAGTCGTGAAAAAAAATATAAGCGTCGCTGGGCCTGTCGACTAGGCATGAAGGACGGATTTCACTCGTCCAGAAATGGTGGGAATCTGTGGTTGTTCGTTCAGGACGCCAGGAATGTCCTCGGTCGGGCTGCCCATCGCTTTGCGGGGCCTCGGCGAGGCGATGATTGTCGCCGGTTGTGGACGAGTGAAATCCAGGCAGGGCAGCTAATCGTCGAACACGGCGTTGGATAACATGTCCCCACGCGCTGCGTATGTGGTGATTCATTGTGGTTGCGCCATCGGGCCTTTCGGAAAAAGACACTGGCCACCCGTCGCAGGCGAGAGATGTGCAAGCTTTCCAGATCAACGCCGGCCTTTCGGAACTACATCGTGAACTGGTCAATGCCGGTGCCGGGATGACATTGCACTATTCAATTTTATGGAGTCTCCATTTATGACGACGCTACTTCACATCGACAGCAGTATCCGAAGCACGGGTTCCGTTTCACGTCAGCTCACGGCCGAATTTGTGAGCAAATGGACGATTGCCCGGCCTGGTGATACGGTCGTCGCGCGCGATCTGGCTCGCGATCCCGTCCCGCATCTGACCGAGCAGATGATGGGTGCCTTTTTCACACCGGCCGACTCGCGGTCGCCCGAGCAGGCCAAGACCGTGGCGTTGTCTGACACGCTGGTCGACGAACTGTTCGCTGCCGACGTCATCGTGATTGGCGTGCCGATGTACAACTTCTCGATCAGCTCGACGCTGAAGGCATGGATCGATCACGTGACTCGTGCGGGCGTGACGTTCCGCTATACCGAAACTGCTCCCGTCGGTCTGGTCAGTGGCAAGAAGGTCTATGTCTTCACGGCCAGTGGTGGCGTCTATAGCGAAGGTCCCGCGCAGTCGATGAACTTCCAGGAGACGTACCTGCGTGTTGCCCTCGGCTTTATCGGACTGACTGATGTCACCGTCGTGCGCTCGGAAGGACTGGCAATGGGTGAACCGTCAGTCCAAGCCGCGTTGACTCACAGTGGCCGGATGATCGACGAGTTGGTCTCTGTGTAAAGCGGCAGGCCGTAAATATTCGACGTAGCAGGGGGCGCCGGGTTCCGCAGGCCGATGCCGATCCGGGAGGTGGCTGGTTACACGATGGATACGAGGGAAAAGCGATGCCACACATGATTGCCGATCCCCGCATGGCGGAATACTCGTGAGTGGAGACCTGTCCGGTCAACTGCATCAGCCCCAGCGCGTCGGACGAGGATTTCGACGGCGCCGAACAGTTGTATGCAAATCCCAACATTTGCATCGATTACGGTGCCTACCTCGAAGTCTACCTGGCGCTGGGGATCTTTGAAGCGGACTATCTTCCGGAGAAGTGGCGACATTACGCGCAGGTCGATCGCGACTACCTCCGGGCAAGAGGGCGTGAGGATGGTGCTGCCATTGCGCGTTGTGATTGTCGGAACCCGCCCGGCTGCGATGGATGCGGTCGGACACATGTTCGAAACTGACGAGCTATCGCCCGAGATCGACGTCTTCTAGTCTTACCCTCTTATATTTTTGCGGTCTACTCTTTTAGTGAATGGTGCAAACGTTGCGTGAGCCGTAGTGCAAGCAAGATACGCAACGTAGTGATGGAATCAGGAACGTGGCGTTGTGGGCGCTGGACTGCCGCGTGGGATGTAATCCGGGGGAAGGACAGGCAGCGCGCGTTCAACGAAGTTTTTTTTATCGTCGGTACCTGATCCCATCCTGAGTCTGCATGCCATCAGAAACCCATATGCAGCGATACTCAGTGTGGCATGGTTGTGAAAGCCGCGCCAGCCGCGCCCTTCGTAGTGACCCAGCCCGAACTCCTGTTTTAGATCCTGATAGTCGCGTTCGATACGCCAACGCATCTTCGTCACAAATACGAGTTGTTCGAGTGTCGCCTCCTCAGGAGCCGTGCTGAGAAAGTATTTGAGCGGCTCTGTATCGCCTTCGGGCCATTCAATGAGCAACCACTCTTCAGCGCGCAGGGTAGTGCGCCAATAGTCGCGATGAGCGGGACGAACCCGCACGGCGGCAAAGCGTGAGGAGAGTGCCGCGTTGCTGCCCTCTCGCCAGGTTCCGGTTTGCCAAGCGTTCGCGGGGAATTGCATCGCCAGCGTCTTGACCGCGAGCGGTCCGTGGCCGGGCGCACGGCGCAGCAACGTGGACGGCTTGCCACGCCCACTCCACGGCTTGGGGGAAAGGGGCGCCTTACCGGGTTCCCACACCGTGGTGGCGGGGCGAATCCCCACCGCGTATATCAAGCCCAACTCGCTCACGCCATCCCGAAAGGCCGTCTCATCACCATATCCCGCATCGGCCAGCACGATGCCCGGCGCAATCCCGGATGCAATAGCCTCGCGCAGTTGGGCCAATGCGATCTGTGGTTTGGTTGCGAAGGCCTGATCGTCGGGAATGCCCGCGCGACGGGCACGTTCCCGATCGTCAATCCATTCCTTGGGCACGTACAGCTGATAGGCGATTGGCAGGCTGCCGAGTTGCGTCGCGATCGATAAACTCACTGTGACCAGACAGTTGTCCTGTTTCCCGAGCTGACCACAATACTGGCGTGCGACCCCCACCGAGCGGCGGCCCTTCTTCGGAAAACCTGTGTCGTCAATAATCCAGTAGTAACCGGCCTATTCAGCGGCATGCGCGCCTAGCGCGGGCATCACCCACTCGCGCACCCGCTGCATGATCGCCTTGTCAGACCACTCTGCCTTGGCAACAAAATGGTGGAGCGACTGATGCTTCGCACTTGCGTGAAGCGGATCAATATGCGCGGCCATCGGCTCGACGCTCTTTCGTGACAGCGGCAACACCAGGCCAGAACAGTAGCCTTTAAGGCCGGCGTGGCGATCAGCGTGTCCTAACTCGTGGGCCAGATGGTTGAGATACGCTTCAAATTCATCGATATCTTCTGTCATTGCGATCGCCCGGAGTCTATATTAGTTCATAGTGCCAGGTATTTATTTTTATTGACACGGTAAGAATAGAGAAATGCGCAAGTACGCCCTGGACAACGCGGCTGGCTGAAGGCATTTCACGGGTTGATCGCAGTTGGTGTGAATTCGTCTGTTCCGACGATGACGTGGCGGTGCCAAGCTCCATAATCGTTTTCATTCTGAGACGACTCCTCCCTAGGCAATATTGGCGCATCTGCATGCGCGCCAATTTCGAACGAGACTCAGCGATAGATGGAGAGCATCCGTTAGTTTCGTTTCGGAAAATCACTCGTACATTTTCATTAAATCGATTTGTCAGTCAACGGAAAACGATGCTGCAACTTGAACGACACCTGATAATCGGATGGGAGGCGGCAATGAAGCGATCCACGGGAGCAATTTGGGTACTGGGCGTTGTTGCTGCAGTGGTGCTGATATTGGTGTGTATTGGTGATGAATCATCGGACGAGCAGACGATTCGGAACGCATGCGCATACTACGGCGGCAGTTGCGTGTCTCCTGAAATTTTTTTAGGAGCGTCTATTCGCCTGTTTCCATGAATGGTTTGGCTATTTCGACTTGTATCGGAAATGGATTGTCATCAGAATAATAATTTCGGATTGGAAGCGGATTAAGCGAAATTTATATAAGACATAATGGTAAGAGTCACGTGACTCAAACACTTGCGCGTACGTGCACAATGGCACCGGAAGGATAGGTTATTGATGGACTAACGTCAGAATGGATGTTTAAATTCACCTTGGGAACAATATGGCAAGACGGTGGAAAAACACGAGTCAATGTGTCGGCAGTAGGTGCGTGAAAGGAGGCGATCTGGGAATCAGCAACAATCCTGCGTTTGATCGATTCGACTACCGGGTCAGTCATGCCAGCAGCATCGTCACCAAGATTGGCAATTGAAGGAAACGGATGACGAATTCGAATGATTTGAACGGTGAGCAGCACCGTCAGCGGGAGTTTATGGAATACGACGTCGTGATCGTCGGCGGCGGCCCGGCTGGCCTGTCCGCTGCGATCCGCCTGAAGCAGTGGGCGGCGGAAAAAGGCGTCGAGCTTGGCGTGTGCGTACTGGAAAAAGGCTCGGAGATCGGGGCTCATATCCTGTCGGGCGCGGTGATGGATCCGCGCGCCATCACCGAACTGATCCCGGACTGGAAAGAAAAAGGCGCGCCGCTCACCGTCGACGTGACCGAAGACAAATTCCTGTTCCTCACCGAAACCGGCTCGAAGAGCGTGCCGACCTGGGCGCTGCCGGACAACTTCAAGAACCACGGCAACTACGTGATCAGCCTCGCGAACGTCACGCGCTGGCTGGGTCAGCAGGCTGAGGCGCTTGGTGTGGAGATTTTCCCGGGCTTTCCGGCCGCTGAGATTCTGTATAACGACGATGGCTCGGTCAAAGGCGTCGCCACCGGCAATCTCGGTATCGGCAAGGATGGCGAGCCGACCGAGAACTTCCAGCTCGGCATGGAGCTGCACGCGAAATACACGCTCTTCTGCGAAGGCGCGCGTGGGCACCTCGGCCGTCAACTGAACGACAAGTTCAAGCTGCGCGAAGGCGTCGATCCGCAGGTCTACGGCATCGGCATCAAGGAACTGTGGGAAATCGATCCGGCGAAGCACAAGCCGGGTCCGGTGATGCACACCGCCGGCTGGCCGCTGGAGAACGACACGTACGGCGGCTCGTTCCTCTATCACATGGACAACAACCAGGTGGTGGTGGGCTTTGTGGTCAGCCTCGGCTACACGAACCCGTATCTGTCGCCGTTCGAAGAATTCCAGCGTTACAAGACACATCCGGCGATCCGCGCGATTCTGGAAGGCGGCAAGCGGGTGTCGTACGGCGCGCGGGCGATTACCGCGGGCGGCCTGCTGTCGCTGCCGAAGCTGGTGTTCCCGGGCGGTGCGCTGGTCGGCGACGATGCGGGCTTCCTGAACGCATCACGGATAAAAGGTTCGCACGCGGCGATCAAGACCGGGATGCTGGCCGCTGAGGCGGCATTCGATGCCGTGCAGGCAGGCCGCACCAGCGATGAGCTGACGGCCTATCCGGAGTCGTTCAAGACGTCGTGGCTGCATACGGAGTTGCATCGCGCGCGCAACTTCAAGCAGTGGATGAGCAAGGGTCTGTACCTCGGTACCCTGATGGTCGGCGTCGAGCAGAAGCTGTTAGGCGGCAACGTGCCCTGGACGCTGCATCACCAGCATTCCGATCACGAGATGCTGAAGCCCGCTTCGCAGTGCAAGCAGATTGTCTATCCGAAGCCGGATGGCAAGCTGACGTTCGACCGTTTGTCTTCAGTGTTCATCTCGAACACCAACCATGAAGAGAATCAGCCGGCTCACCTGACGCTGAAAGATCCTTCGGTGCCGGTGAATGTGAACTGGCAGACCTATGCCGGTCCGGAGTCACGCTACTGCCCCGCGGCGGTGTATGAGTTCGTGAAGGACGACGACGGCAACGAGCGGCTCGTGATCAACGCGCAGAACTGCGTGCATTGCAAGACCTGCGACATCAAGGACCCCACGCAGAACATTGTTTGGGTGACGCCTGAAGGTGCCGGCGGGCCGAACTATCCGAATATGTGAATCACGCGTGCGGCCGCAGATCTCAATCTGCACGCCTTGATATAGAGGACACCGACAAATGATGATTGGGGTACCTGTAGAAACGCGGGCGAACGAGGCGCGCGTCGCCGCGACGCCCGAAACGGTCAGGAAGTACGTGACCCAGGGCCACCGGGTCACCATCCAGAGCGGCGCCGGCACCGGCGCGAGCTTTCCTGACGATGCCTTTACAGCCGCCGGCGCGGAAATCGTCGATGCGGCCACCGCGTTCGGCGCGGATCTCGTCCTCAAGGTCCAGTCTCCGACCGATGCGGAGTTGCCGCTACTCAAGCGCGGTGCGACGCTGGTCGGCATGCTCGATCCCTTTAACGCCGAAAACGCGCTGAAACTCGCTGCGGCCGGCGTCACCGCGTTTGCGCTCGAAGCCGCGCCGCGTACCACACGCGCGCAGAGCCTCGACGTGCTATCGTCGCAGGCGAACATCGCCGGGTACAAGGCGGTGCTGCTGGCGGCGACCCTTTACCCACGCTTCATGCCGATGCTGATGACGGCCGCCGGCACCGTGAAAGCGGCGCGCGTGCTGATTCTCGGCGCCGGCGTGGCCGGTTTGCAGGCGATCGCGACCGCCAAGCGCCTGGGCGCCGTGATTGAAGCGTCCGACGTGCGTCCGGCGGTCAAGGAGCAGATCGAATCGCTCGGCGCCAAATTTCTCGATGTCCCATACGAAACCGACGAGGAGCGCGAAGCCGCACAGGGCGTTGGCGGCTATGCGCGGCCGATGCCGCCGGGCTGGCTGCAACGCCAGTCCGCGCTGGTCCACGAACGGGCGAAACAGGCCGACGTGGTGATCTCGACCGCATTGATCCCTGGCCGGGCCGCACCGACGCTGATCTCGGTGGAAACCGTCCTGGCGATGAAACCCGGCTCCGTGCTGGTGGACCTCGCAGCAGGGCGCGGTGCCGAGTATGAAGGCCGGCGCGGCGGCAACTGTCCGCTCACCGAAGCGGACCAGGTCGTCACCAGAAACGGCGTGCAGATCGTCGGCTATACGAATCTGGCTTCGATGGTGCCCGCCGACGCGTCGTCCTTGTACGCACGCAACCTGCTCGACTTCCTCAAGCTGATCATCACCAAGGAAGGCGCCCTGAACATCGATCTCGCAGACGACATCGTCGCGGCCACGCTGCTGGCCCGCGACGGCGAAGTCACGCGCAAGGCATAGCAACGATGTTGCATGGGACCGCAGTAAGCGCTAAAGCGCCAACTGCGGTCGACAAAGGAGAGAGGAATGGAAGTCATCAACCACACCGTCATCAACCTGATCATCTTCGTGCTGGCGATTTATGTCGGCTACCACGTCGTCTGGAACGTCACACCCGCGCTGCATACGCCGCTGATGGCCGTGACCAACGCGATCTCGGCGATCGTGATCGTCGGCGCGATGCTGGCCGCGGGCCTCACGCTGGGCACGCCCGGCAAGTTCTTCGGCACGCTGGCTGTCGCGCTGGCGGCGGTGAACGTGTTCGGCGGATTCCTCGTGACGAGGCGAATGCTGGAGATGTTCCGCAGGAAAGAGCCGAAGAAGCTTATCGCTGACAAGACGGCCAAGGAGAACGCGTAATGAGTCTGAACGTCGTCACGCTGCTTTATCTGGTCGCGTCGGTCTGCTTTATCCAGGCGCTCAAGGGGCTGTCGAATCCGAAGACGGCGCGCACCGGCAATACCTTCGGCATGGTCGGGATGGCAATTGCGATCCTCACCACCATTGCGCTGATCGTCAAACAGGCGAATGCGCTCGGCTCGAACCTCGGTCTGGGGCTCGGTCTGCTGCTGGTCGCGTTGGTGATCGGCGGTGCGGTCGGCGCGTTCGTCGCCGCGCGCGTCGAGATGACCAAGATGCCGGAACTGGTCGCGGCGATGCACTCGCTGATCGGTCTTGCCGCCGTGTGTATCGCGTATGCGGTGGTGTCGGAGCCGTCGGCCTTCGGTCTCGTCGATCCGGAGAATGCGATTCCGGGCTTCCTGCCGTATGGCAATCGCGTCGAACTGTTCATCGGCACATTTGTCGGCGCGATCACGTTTTCCGGTTCGGTGATCGCGTTCGGCAAGCTGTCGGGCAAGTACAAGTTCCGGCTGTTCCAGGGCGCACCGGTTGTCTATGCAGGGCAGCACCTGATCAACCTGTTCCTCGCGCTCGGGATGCTCGGCTTCGGCGTGATCTTCTTTCTCACGCAATCGTGGCTGCCGTTCATCATCATGACGCTGATCGCGTTCGTGCTCGGTGTGCTGATCATCATCCCGATCGGCGGCGCGGATATGCCGGTGGTCGTGTCGATGCTCAACTCGTACTCGGGCTGGGCGGCGGCGGGCATCGGCTTCTCGCTGAACAATCCGATGCTGATCATCGCGGGCTCGCTGGTCGGCTCGTCGGGTGCGATCCTGTCGTACATCATGTGCCGCGCAATGAACCGCTCGTTCTTCAACGTGATTCTCGGCGGCTTCGGTAACGAGGCGGGTGCGGCTGCGGCGGGTGGATCGGCGGAGCAACGTCCGGTGAAATCCGGTTCGGCTGATGATGCGTCGTTCATGCTCGGCAATGCTGAAACCGTGGTGATCGTGCCGGGTTATGGTCTTGCGGTCGCACGCGCGCAGCATGCGTTGAAGGAACTCACGGACAAGCTGGTCGAGAAGGGCATCGAGGTGAAGTACGCGATTCACCCGGTGGCCGGCCGGATGCCGGGACACATGAACGTGCTGCTCGCGGAAGCCGAAGTGCCGTACGACATGGTCTACGAAATGGACGACATCAACGGCGAGTTCGGTCAGGTCGACGTGGTGCTGGTGCTCGGTGCGAACGACGTGGTGAATCCGGCCGCGAAGAACGATCCGAAATCGCCGATCGCGGGCATGCCGATCATCGAGGCGTACAAGGCGCGCACGGTCATCGTGAACAAGCGTTCGATGGCAGCCGGCTACGCGGGTCTCGACAACGACCTGTTCTACATGGACAAGACGATGATGGTGTTCGGCGACGCGAAGAAGGTGATCGAAGACATGGTGAGGGCAACGCCCCAATATGCCGTCCCGAAATAACGTTGCATATGCGCGCGATCTTTTCGAGGCTGGCATCAACCGTAGGGAACCAGACGGACAGCGTACGACGGCCACAGGAGGAACGCAATGATGATGAAAAAACCGCCGAGAAACTGGCTGAAAGTTGCTGTACTCGTGCTGCTTGGGCTAATCGGATTCGGCGTGGCGGGTACTCGCGCCTGCGAATGGAGCGAAGAGTTCCCAGGCATGATTTGCGCGGCCGGTTCGTCGTATGCGCAATTCCTCAGCCTGACGGGCGTCGCGTCGATCCTAGCCGCAGTGATGGCGAGACGGTGTGGCGCCGACGAAGACACATTGACGTTCGTTGGTGCCGTATGCGGCGCCGCGGTTCTGTTCGCGACGCTCTCAACGACCTACTAGTTATCCTCCCAGAGAAAACTTCGCATAGACGCGCGATCTCTTCGAGGCTGGGATCAGCCGTTGAGATTCTGCCTTTGAATGACCATTTCAGCTGCCATGAAGCCAATCTGGGCGCGCAGTACCAGTGAATGCGGAATTGAGCGAGGACGGCTCAACGACAACAGCTGCTCTTCTCGGTTGGATGAATTCGACCACATAGGCTCCGCTTACGATCGATCGTGTTCAGATGCAAGCGCGGATGTCTGGTCAACGGGTTGCTGCGTGGAAGGCACGTCGCTGCAAGATTGGCCGGACTCGGGCAGTACCTAGCGATTCCACGCTGTATCTGGGAAGAGTAAGTGGTAACCAAAGAACATGGAGGAGGACAACATGACGGCAGGCTTTGAGAAAAAAGTGGCACTTGTTACCGGAGCGGGCGGCGGCATCGGGGAGGCGGTCGCGCACGATCTCGCAATGAACGGAGCGAGCGTACTGGTCGTAGATATCCACGGCCCCAATGCGGAAGTAGTTGCGGGGGCAATTCGTGAACGCGGAGGCAAAGCCGTGAGTTTTTGTGCAGACGTATCGGTGTCCGCGCAATGCAGAGCTGCAGTAGAAAAAGCGGAACGGGAGTTCGGCTCTTTACATTATTCTGTCAACAACGCGGGTATTGGCGGGCGGTTCGACGCGATCACGGACATCGAAGTGGATGAGTGGCGCAACGTGATGAGTGTAAATATCGACGCGGTGTTTCTCGGTATGAAGTACCAACTGTCTGCGATCGAAAAGAGCGGTGGCGGCGCAGTCGTAAATATTGCATCTATCTACGCTCACCTCGGTCTTCGCAGATTTGATGCGTATACCGCAAGCAAGCATGCAGTGCGTGGCTTGACGCGCTCCGTGGCGATCGAGTATGCAACACGCAATATCCGGGTCAACGCCGTGTCGCCGGGTCCAATCCTGACGCCGCTGACGAGAGGGGCGAAGGAACAAATCGATACCATCACGGCGATGACAGCAATGAAGAGAATGGGCGAGCCGGTCGAAATCGCCAAGGCGGTGTCGTTCCTGCTTTCGCCAGACGCGTCCTTTATCACGGGTGCAGAGATCGTGGTTGATGGAGGCGTCATGCTGTCGTAGCGATTCCGCTATCAATGATAGATGTCTCTTTCGGTCGACGTTACAATTACCAGTGCATTGCCCCTCGCCGGATGTGGCTCGAATGTGCGATTGAGCAGGGGACTAGCACAGGCGGGTAGTGTAACGGCGCGCGTCCTCACCCCCCATTAAAGAGGACGACGCCAGCGGAGTTTTCCGCTAGGGCATTTGTGGAGCACAGAATCAAGGGGCGTTATATCAGGGGCGTCGCCGCGTCTTCAACCGCTACGAGATTGCAGAAGGTCAAGGACGCGACGACGTTACTGGAATCAGAGCGTCTCGTAAGACGCCTGCTTGCCATTCAAGCGGGCCTTGCGGGGGCGAAGCCCGAGAAGCAGGAGCCGGCTGATCTCAGCTGCAACCTCAGACACCGAGCGTTTGCCGTTATCCTTCGAGGATATCAAGTAGTTGAAGGAACCAGCCGATGCTTGCTTGACAGGTTCGAAATCCAAGCGCTTCAAGCTTCCGTCCTTGACGCCACGCTCGGCCAGTTTCACTGACCTCGCCCATAAGGCACCCGCGCGCCTAACGATCGCCCTTTGAAGCTGCTTGGGCAACATTTCTGCGCCAGTACTCATCCATAGGGGGGAAATGCTTTCAAGCTGAGCTTCCACGTTCAATTCAATAGCCATCACCGTGCATTCGAGACCTGTCAGACCCTTCTCCGCCGCCGACATGATCTGTTCATAGATGTTGAAGGCGCGCTCATAGCAATAGGCAACAAGGGCTGGTTTACTTTGAAAGTAATGGTAAACAACGCCCTTCGTGGCGCCCAGTTCTAGCGCAACGTCGTCCAAGGAAACGCCGTCTATTCCGCGGCTATTGAAGAGCCGCGACGCCACCAGAGCGAGCGACTCGCGACGATCGTCCCAATCGGAGCCGCGCGGATTTCTAATCACGTCCTTGATACGCTTTCGCGACGGTAGGACTTCCATTCCTTCAGACGCCATTCCGTCTGTTACAAGATCTGGAATGGCGTTTGCCATACGACTCGCGAAGTCCTCATCAGGAAAAATTATCCATAAGAGAGATAACGTTGCCCACGACAAAATGCCAAAAATAGCCTGGCAGACAACCTCAACATCGCAGTTTCTGATGGACTCGTCCTTGATCCCCTCTCTGATCAGCATTGCCAGTGCCGCGACGTTTCCTGACCTCAACTTCTGGACAGTGGCCTGCTGCGTTTTCGTAAGAAAGGCAAGTTCTGTCAGGACGGCCCGGGGCTGGTTGTTGCTCGAGTCAAGCGCTAGGCGAAGGAATGTTACAACCTTGCCTAACCCGTTTGCATTCGCTTGCGCCGCACGATCGAGATCCTTTCGAAGCAATGCGTTGGTTCGCGAATAACACTGATACACAAGATCCTGCCGATCGATGCAATAGTTATAGAGGGCAGCTCGGCCGAGCCCAACGCGACGGGCGATGGCGGTTAGGCTGGCTCCAGCAACGCCAGAGTGATTAAATTCCACTGTCGCTTCATCGAGGACAGCCATGTGTCGCGCTGCACGCGCTTCGTCTGCCAATGACCGCATCACATTCCCAAACTAAGAATCGCAACCGGAAAGTTGAATTTCGTAGGTCCCGTCAAAAAACCATTGAAGAACCGATGCAAGTGATTAAGTTGCTACCTCCCGGTCGAAGTGTTTCTTCAATGCCGTAAGAGACACAGACTGGTTCGATGCAAATGTCAATGCACTTTGGCCGAATCACATTGTGATATCTGTGCTTTGGACTCCGAACTTGTAGAGCATGCTCTATGTTCCGAGCCGTAGAAGCTGCGTTACGGCCCAATGTGTGGTGTTACGCAAATGCGCCAAGGGTCGCGAGGTCTAGGTTGGTCGTAGACCAGAACGGATTGTTCTGCCATCTCTCGCCAAGTCATTTTGCGTGGTTCGTACACTGTTGGCAAGGAACTTTTAATCACCGGAATATGCGGTGATATGCGCAGCGACCGTCGATCCGTTGCCGTCGATAGCGCTTTGGCTTACATGGTGTGTCGCGAAGACGCGCTGTGGCGTTGGCGGCGTGTATGAGCGCTAGTCAGCGTACAGCGTCCTATCGCCATCGAGACTCGGCTGGTGGCGATTTCTGAACATGCGTCCATACGGACATCACATCGATTCGCACCGAAAGCGTCTGAATGTCATCAGCGATGTGCCGGGAGTCATTGCCGCTCCGTCACCCAGCTTTGATCTTCGGTGTAACTGATCATCAACCGAGTCTGAAGCGCTCTCGTTGTACGTCGACTCAAGCCCCCGCATCGATCCCTTCGCCATCCCGGCGCCTCGGTTCGCGACTGCCAACCAGGCAACCATTGATTCTGTGTAGTCACCAGCATTGACATATAGGTATGTTAAGACTATCCTGAAGTTGAAAGGCTGATTAGACTGCCCGGATCCTTTTTAGAGCTTGGAAAAGAGGAAAATCATGAAGATTGTGGAGACTGCCGTCGTCACAGGCGGAGCGTCGGGACTTGGTCGTGCTACGGCTGCGCGCCTTGTTCAGGCCGGAGCAAAGGTGGTGATCGTTGATTTGCCAGGGTCGGATGGGGCGGCGGCCGCAGCCGAAATCGGGGCGGAGGCATTCGTGGCGGCCGATGTCACGTCCGAGAGTCAGATGGAGGCTGCATTCGCGGCGGCCGAATTGCTCGGACCGGTTCGGGCGACGGTCCACTGCGCAGGTCGTGGTGGCGCGTTGCGGACGCTTGATAAGGAGGGGCGACCGGGGTCACTCGAGACGTATGCGTCGATTGTGACGACCAATCTCGTTGGAACCTTCAACGTGTTGCGCCTTGCAGCGGCCAGCATGGCAAAGGCGGAACCGATCGACGGGGAACGGGGAGTCATTGTTCTGACGGCTTCGGTGGCGGCCTACGAAGGCCAGATTGGTCAGATTCCTTATGCGTCTGCAAAGGCTGGCATTGTTGGCATGACGCTCGTTGCGGCACGCGACTTGGCGAACCGGGCAATCCGCGTATGCAGCATTGCACCCGGCATCTTCGATACGCCGATGCTGGCGCGCGTGGCTCCGCAAGTACGGGAAGCGCTTGGACAATCCGTTCCGCACCCTGCGAGACTGGGTCAGCCCGAAGAGTTTGCGCTGCTTGCCGAACATATCATCGTGAATTCGATGCTGAATGGCGAAACTATTCGGCTGGACGGCGCACTTCGAATGGCGCCACGGTAGTCCGAGTTGAGGATCCGAGAGGAACGTCTTGCCGTGACAGACATCGTGAGTCCTTGGCAGCGCGTGCAGAAAGTTCTGCAACCGAGGTGACTCCGGTCTTATCTCTCGGACTCGCCGCTCATGGTTCACGGGTTTCCTCTCGGAGGCAGGGCCGCTCTTCAATCCGAATTCGACGATGTCGAACACGAAGTAAGGGAGACATGATGGGCGAAGCCTATATCGTCGCAGCAACCAGAACCGCAGGCGGACGTCGCGGGGGGCGACTGGCGGGATGGCATCCCGTGGACATGGCCGCTGCAGTACTCGATGCTTTGATTGACCGAAGTGGTGCAGATCCGGTCCTGGTCGAGGATGTCATCATGGGTTGTGTCGGGCAAGCGGGAGAGCAGGCAATCAACGTTGCGCGTAACGCGGTTTTGGCATCCAGACTGCCGTTAAGCGTGCCGGGGACTTCGGTCGACCGTCAATGTGGATCGTCCCAACAGGCACTCCATTTTGCTGCCGCGACTGTTATGTCGGGAATCATGGACGTAGTAATCGCGGCGGGCGTGGAAAGCATGACTCGTGTCCCTATCGGAACGGCTGCAGGGCTTGCGGCGAAGGCCGGGCTTGGCCAGCCAAAAAGCCCGAAGATGGAGAGTCGCTTTCCGGATGTTCGGTTCAACCAGTTCGTCGGCGCAGAGCTGATTGCACAGAAGCACGATCTCAACCGTGAAGCGTTGGATGCCTATTCACTCGAGAGTCACCGTCGAGCAATCTCTGCCGTCGAGAGCGGCGCGTTCGATGCTGAGATATTGCCGCTGGATATCACTCTTGAGGATGGCACCCGGTCGGTACATCGCATCGACGAAGGAATTCGGTTCGACGTAACGCTGGAGGGCATACGGAGCGTAAAGCTGCTGAGAGAGGATGGACGACTGACTGCGGCGAGTTCCAGCCAGATCTGCGACGGTGCTTCGGGCGTTATGGTTGTCAACGAACGGGGGCTTAAAACGCTTGGTGTGCGCCCGCTTGGCCGTATCCACCATATGACGGTATCCGCAGGGGATCCTGTTGTCATGCTCGAGGAGCCGTTGTTTGCGACCGAACGAGCGCTCGGGCGAGCGGGTTTGAGCATCGATGACATCGATCTCTATGAAGTGAACGAGGCATTTGCCTCGATTCCGCTGGCATGGGTGAAGCATGTAGGAGCGGACTCGGCCCGTATGAATGTCAGTGGCGGCGCTATTTCGCTTGGCCATCCTCTCGGCGCATCGGGCACAAAATTGATGACTACCTTGATGCACGGCCTTCATCGAACACGAGGAAGGTTCGGCTTACAGACGATGTGTGAAGGCGGTGGGCTTGCCAATGTCACGATAGTCGAACGCCTTTGAAATTTGACAACCCCGGTTCTAAACAAACAAGACTAAATATCGAACAATTCGTAAATGCATGACATGAGATTACGGCCATGGATACAGGCAAAAGGTCCTTGCGTTCGCAGGTTGATAAATGGTTCGCGCTCGCACCTACGCAGTTAAGTCCGTTGCGTGTCACCGGGATTGGGCGCCCAGCAAAGGGTGTGCGGTATGTGTGCGTCGAGGTAGCGAGGATCGCTGGCCCTTTGACCATTGCTTTCTTTCACCACGAGGACGGGAACTGGTGTGTGTTCCCGCCCGAGACCGGTAGGTATGAAAAAAGAAGCGCTTAGACGCTAATCGACAAAGCTTGCATAAGCTCATGGTTCACGCATGGAAATCGTGATTGCTGAGCCGCTGCGAGCAGACCGTGGGTAAGAAGGGGCGCCAAGAATAAAGTCAATTCGCAGTAAAAAAAGGCGAATTGATGGTCGTGCATTGAACGAATGGACAGAATGGCGATTGTCAAGCGCCATCCTCCAGAAAACCAGATTACATCTTAAGGTGGACACGAATGAATTCGCCTGTCGTTGATATAAACGGATTTTGTTCTGCAAAATTTGACCGCATCCAGGAGGCGTTCGTCGAGAACTTCCGCGAACATGAGGAGCTGGGTGCTGACTTCACTCTGATAGTCGGAGGAGAAGTAGTTGTCGATATGTGGGCGGGGTATCGGGATGCGGCGCGCCAGCACCCGTGGGAGCGCAACACGATCACGAATGTCTGGTCTGCAACCAAGGGTGTGATGGCGGCGTGTTTTGCAATTCTGGTTGATCGCGGTCTCATTTCGTACGACGACGAGGTGCGAAAGTATTGGCCGGAGTTCGGGGAAGCAGGAAAGTCGAACGTGACGATCGGAATGCTGCTTGCGCATCAGGCCGGGCTGAGTGGTTTCACGACGCCGGCCACGATAGATGATCTCTTGTCTGGAGAAGTGGCTGCACAGCGGCTGGCTGCTCAGGCACCCTTTTGGGAGCCGGGGACCACGGCGGGCTATCACGGCATGACTCTCGGAATCCTTGCTACAGCGCTTTTCTCCCGCATTGAGGGGCGATCGATAAAGCAGTTCGTCGCCGAGGAACTCGCTGCTGGGTTTGGCCTGGACATTTCGATTGGTGTGGGCCCCAAAGACGAGGATCGTGTGGCTGAAGTGTTGCCCGTGGCAAGTCTGGATGCGTTAAAGCTGGATCCTGAAAATCGGGCTCAATACGCAGCGTTCACGAATCCGTACACGCCCGCCTCTCTTTCAAACGATGCAGCTTGGCGGGCTGCGGACCTGCCGTCTGCGAACGGATACACCAATGGGGGCGCGTTGGCTCGTTTGTACGATCTGCTTCTGCGTCCGCGAAAAGACGGAAAGGTCCTGGTACGACGTGCGGCCGTAGAACAGGCGGCGCGTTGTCGATTCGATGGCAAAGACCTGGTCAAGGGTAGTCATACGCGTTGGGGCGCCGGATTCTGGTTGAATCCGGGGCGTCTATACGGACCGAATCTGGAAGCATTTGGGCACAGTGGTTGGGGCGGTTCGTTTGCATTCGCCGACCCAGTTGCTGATCTGGCTGTTGGTTACACCATGAATCGAATGAGCGACCAATTTGACCTTGATCCGCGTCGACGTAGCCTGATCGACGCGATCTATGCCTGTCTGTGAAAGGCACATACCATGCAGACGCAACGCCGAACCTTTCCCCATACGTGGGGGGGGCGTCGGAGGCGGCTGTGAGTAGCCGCCCGACACGGATTGACCTCAAGGAAGTCAAAAATGCCTCAGACCTTTAGGCAGTGGATATACGCCAAACCCTTGGTGAACGATACGCTCGAACTGGAACAGTTCGAGATGCGGGAATGTGCGATTCCGGAACTTGAGCCGGGACAAGCTCTGGTTCGTGTGATTCTCGTCAATGTACATTCGGCTGCTCGCATGCGCATGGCCAAAGGAGTTACAAAACTCGGCGAAACTGACCTGTCAAACTATGCATGTGCGGTGGTGATCAAGTCACGTGATCCTGCATTCAATGAAGGTGATGTGATTACATGCCAGACGGGTTGGCAAGACTATCAAGTGATTTCGAGCTTCGACGGAGCCATCGGTTACCCATCCCCGAGTGAACTGGTCAAGGCGTTAAACGGCACCAACTCACAATGGACATACAAGTTCAGGCCCGAGTTGGTGAAGATGTGGTCGCCTGCGGTGCTGTTGGAAATGTTCGGTACCTCTGGCATGACTGCGTACTTCGGGGCGCGAGAGTGTGGTCCGCTTATGCCTTCCTATAAGGTTGCCGTAGCAGGTACGTCCGGCTCCGTTGGCTCGATTGCGGCGCAGCTCGCGAAAATTGCCGGAAGTTACGTGGTCGGATTCGCCGGTGGTTCCGACCGATGCCAATGGGTTGTCGATACCTTGGGTATCGACCGTTGCATCGACTATCGCTCGGATAACCTCAAAGCCGAGATCGCCGAAGCCTTTCCCGAGGGGATTGACGTCTATTCTGACGGTGTAGGTGGGGCGCTTACCGAAGCCGTAGTCGGGTTGATGAATCGCAATGCGCGGATGGTGTCCTACGGGGCAGCCGCTTCGCTCTATGCCGAGAAATTGGACAGTAGCGCCGGACCCGCGACACTGCGTCAGATGGTCGGTATTACAGATGAGATCGAAAAGATTCTTCGCGAACGAAACATCAAGTCTGAGGCCTGGATTGTCGATGCGTTCTATCACGAACGCCTTCGCGCCGAAGACGATCTGTCCCGTCTGATGCTCGCAGGAAGACTAAAGCCCATCAGCAATGTGGTGGCTGGTTTTGAGAATCTGCCGAGCGCCATTGTTGAAATGTATCGATCGGGACATGCCGGGAAACAGCAGGTGGAATTCGGGACATTGTGACGAATGGTGAAATGCCATACAGAACTGTCGACCTGTGTACTACTCCGGCTGGTTAGGCATGAGATTGCCAAAGGGTGGGGCGAAACGCTGGTTATCCATCTCTTCGTGCCAGTAGCTGAATTTGGATAGAGGCAAGCACGTCAGTGGTATTGATCCGGAATCGACTTTCGATATCGGGACTATGTACTTGCACGCCCACATTCCCGGTCGAGCCCAAGATGGGCGCCGACGCCAGAGCGACCGCATTGTGCGAAAGTTCGGGTCGCTGGCAGAGCATTTAAATGATTCTCGAAAAGCAGATAGTAGGAGACATTCGATGTCTGAAGCATTGGTGATTTATACCCTCGAGCATGATGTCGCGATCATTCGATTGAACGACCCGAAAACCCTCAATGCATTCTCGGAGGGCATGGCCGATCAACTCAAGGAAGCCTTTACTCGCGCCGAAGCAGAGGCTCGCGCCATTGTCCTGACCGGAGAAGGACGG
This sequence comes from Paraburkholderia elongata, assembly GCF_013177735.1. GTDB lineage: Bacteria > Pseudomonadota > Gammaproteobacteria > Burkholderiales > Burkholderiaceae > Paraburkholderia > Paraburkholderia elongata. The sequence continues at coordinate 68,306 of NZ_WOEZ01000092.1, forward strand.
GGGTTCTCGTCCGGTGTGAACCTCGTCACCGGAGCGGCAAGCAAACCTGTCGATGAGCGCGATGCGGGGGAGCGACTTGAGCGGCAGTTTAATCCACTCATGCTGCATCTTCGCAATCTCGCTATTCCTATTGTGACTGCAGTCAATGGCGCTGCCGCTGGGGTCGGATGTGCTTTCGCATTGGCGGGCGATATTGTCATTGCCTCAGAGAGCGCCTATTTCCTGCAGGCATTTTCGCGCGTTGGGCTTGTGCCTGACGGTGGGTCTGCGTATCTGCTCGCGTCGGCTGCTGGGCGCGTTCGGGCAATGGAGATGATGCTTCTAGCGGAAAAGATCAGTGCCGAGCAGGCACTGAGCTGGGGCCTGATCAATCGCGTCGTGCCTGATGGCGAAGCCGTCTCTGTGGCACTCGAGATTGCGGTTCGACTCGCGAATGGGCCGACTGATACGTATCGCTTGATTCGGAAACTGGCCTGGTCGGCTTTGGATGAACCGTTTTCCGAACAGCTGGCGCTCGAGCGGGAAGCTCAACGCACTGCAGGCAAGAATCCGGACTTTGACGAGGGTGTTGCCGCATTTCGCGAAAAACGTCCTGCGAACTTTAAAGGCAATGCGCGGCGATAAAGCGAAGGCATTGGGGCGTGCAGCGCTCTCTCGGATTCGGTAATAGCGTGAAGAAGCCTCTGCGGACTGACCGAACTAATCGCCGCTGCTTGCGTAACATCGGAAGAGTACGGTAGGCCATGGATATTATCAATGCTGTCGTTGATGTCTCGATTGAACGCAATGTTGCAATCGTCACGGTAGACTCACCACCAGTGAATGCTTTGTCGGCTGATGTCCGTACAGGATTGGTTAATGCATTCAGACGCGCGAGTGCCGATCCGGAGGCACAGGCAATTGTGCTCATCTGCAAAGGTAAGACCTTTTTGGTCGGCGTGGATATCACGGAGATTGGCAAACCTCTAGTCGGGCCAAGTGTACGGGAAGTACAGGAGACGTTGGAGCGTATATCGAAACCTGTTATTGCAGCAATTCACGGAACGGCGCTCGGTACTGGATTGGAAATCGCTCTGGTTGCAGATTTTCGCGTGGCAGTCCCGTCAGCCAAGGCAGGCTGGCCTGAAGTCAATATCGGACTTTTGCCCGGGGCTGGGGGAACGCAGCGTCTGCCACGTATCGTGGGCGTTGAAAGAGCTCTGGATCTGCTAACTACCGGACGGCATATTTCCGCCAAGACCGCCGTTGCAATGGGGTTATTTGATGAACTGGTCGACGAAGGAAGCCTGCGTGGCGGTGCCATTGCTTTCGCGAAGCGCATGATCGACGAAGGCGTCAAAGCAGCAAGATTAACCGATCTCAACGACAAGCTCGAGGAAGCGCGCCAAAGGCCGGAAATCTTTCTCGAATATCGAGAGGAGAACGCCCGGAGATTCCGAGGATTCGATGCGCCGGAAGCGAACATCAAAGCCATCGAAGCTGCTGTGAATCTATCGTTCGAAGAAGGTCTGGATGAGGAACGGCGACTATTTCGAATGTTGCTGAACGGGACTCAATCAAAGGCGCAGCGGTATGCATTTTTTGCAGAGCGTAAGGTCGCGACGGTTCCCGATATACCCGACAGAACGGAGAGGCGAAAGATCGAACATGTCGGTGTAATCGGTGCGGAAACGACGGGTCCAGGCATTGCGATGAATTTTCTCAATGTCGGGATTCCGGTAACCATGATTGACACGGATCAGATGGCTCTGCGAAAAGGTTGCGCAGCGATACAAAGGAGCTATGAGATTGCCGCAAAGAAGGGGCAGTTGACGCAACAGGAAATTAACCGCCGAATAAATCTGTTGAACACCTCGACGAAGCTAGACAGCGTGAGCGGCTGCGAACTGGTCATCGAAGCAGTGTCTGAACGCCTGGATCTGAAGGTCGACGTGTTCAGAAAGCTGGACAACCTTGCCACGCCGGGCACAATTCTCGCAACTAGCATTTCCTCCCTCGACGTTGACGAAATTGCTGCAGCGACGAGTCGAGCGCAAGATGTTATCGGTCTGCATTTTTTCTCCCCGGCCAACGACAGGGGGTTGCTTGAAGTCATTCGCGGTTCCGAAACGGGCGCGACGGTCGTCGCGACGGTTATTGAGCTGGGCAAGAAGATCCGTAAGGTACCTGTAGTCGTCAAGAATTGCTCTGGGCTTGTCGGAGATCGAATGCTTGCGCAGCAGACGCTCGAACTACAGAACCTGCTGTTCGAAGGCGCGTTGCCCTGGGATATTGATCGCGTCATCTACGATTTCGGGATGCCCATGGGGCCCTTTGCCCGGCGTGATTTGGCTGGCCTTGATGACGTGGATCAGGGCGCCGCCGTAGCCTCGCCGGTTTGCGAAGCCCTTTGTGCAATGGGGCGCGTGGGCTTGAAGATTGGTTCTGGGTATTACGACTACGACCACAACGGTAAGAGAAGACCTTCCGCAGTTGCCGAGAGAGTGGTGCGCGATCTTGCGTTGGACCGACAAATCACCCGGCGTTCGATTTCGAATCAGGAAATCCTTGAGCGCTGCCTTTACCCGATGATCAATGAGGGTGCAAAAATTCTGGAAGAGGGAATTGCCGCACGTGCTTCCGATATTGATACGGTATGGATCAAGCGCTATGGCTGGCCTTTGTATCGAGGGGGGCCCATGTTTTGGGCCGATCTGGTGGGGTTGGAGGTGATTCTCGCAAAGATGCGTGAATTTGAACGCCGTTATGGTGAGCGCTTCAAGCCGGCGGCGCTCCTTGAGTATCTTGTGTCGGAAGGTAGGGGCTTCATGGATGAAGTCATCAATGAGGCTGTATCGGATGAAAGTTCACAGTGATCGTCAAAGTTCATAAAAAATCTGTAATCCTAAATTCTGTAATAAAGGTGGGCATCGTGGACGTTTATTCTGAGAACATTTTATCTGGACGCAGTGCGTTTATCGCCGGCGGAACCAGCGGAATCAACCTGGGCATCGCAAAGCGTATGGCGCAGCTCGGCGCACGCGTAGCGGTGGCTGGCCGTAATCCGGATAAGGCTGCAGCTGCAGCCGCGGAGATCGGCGAAGGCGCGCTCGGTCGTTCGTGTGACGTTCGTGATTTCGATGCAACCAGAGCCGTCCTGGAAGATGTTGCAAGTGCGTTTGGTGGGCTCGACATCGTGATTTCCGGGGCGGCGGGAAACTTCATGGCGCCGGCGGTTGGTATCTCGGCCAACGGGTTTCGGACGGTTGTAGATATTGATCTCAACGGTACGTTCAACGTTTTCCGCGCGTCTTATGACCTGTTGAATCGACCTGGAGCTTCGCTGATTGCGATCACAGCCAATCAGGCGGTCAACGCCACCATGATGCAGGCACACGCCTGTGCCGCGAAAGCGGGGATAAACCAACTGTTGCGCGTGCTGGCTATGGAGTGGGGTCCTCATGGCGTTAGGGTGAATGGCATATCGCCCGGGCCGATCCGTGGAACTGAAGGTATGGCGCGATTGGCGCCGACGGATGAAGCGGTGGCCGAAAGAGCGGCGCGCGTTCCGTTGCGCCGCTTCGGTGAAGCACGAGAGGTGGCGGACAGTGCCGTCTTTCTGTGCACCGATGCCGCTTCCTATATCACCGGGACAATTCTCAACTGCGACGGAGGCGCTGGACTGGGCGATTCAAGCGACAAGAACCTGGTCGCATGAATGAGTTAATTTCCACTGGGAGATAGGAACATGAGGGAGTATGTACACCTGCTCGTTCACGAGGAGGGGGCCGCGCTATGGGTCACAATGAATCGTCCTGATCAATTGAACGCGCTCAATCCGGTGCTTCTTGAGGAGCTTCGTTCGCTCTTTTCAGAACTGTACTTGCGCCGCGATGTCCGGGTAGTGGTGTTGGCCGGCGCTGGTCGGGCATTCTGCGCAGGTCTCGACCTCAAGGAGCGCAGGTCCGGCGGATTCAGCAGCACCGGCGCACATCTGGATTATCAACGCGGCATTTCTGAAATTGTCATCGCGATGCGGCGCTGTCCCCAGCCAATCGTGGCGCTTGTCAATGGCGCTGCGTGCGGAGGTGGCTTTGGATTGGCGCTCGCGTCCGACGTGCGCATTGGAACACCGTCGACCCGGATGAACGCAGCATTCATCCGCATCGGTCTTAGCGCCTGCGATATGGGTGTCTCATACTTTCTTCCTCGTATGGTTGGCTCATCCATTGCCGCGGAGTTCATGTTGACGGGGCGCTTCATGGACTCCGAGCGAGCGCGGGAACTCGGTTTGTTCAGCCGGATCGTGGAACCGGACGTCCTCGAGGATGAGGGGCGTGCGTTTGTTAAAGACATGCTGAATGCCACGCCATTGGGGCTGCGCCTGACGAAAGAAGCTCTTAATTGCGCGGTCGACGCGCAAGGTCTGGAAGCGGTGATAGCTATGGAGGACCGCAACCAGGTGCTCTGCGCGCGCGACGATAACTACAAGGAAGGTATCGCGTCCTTTCTGGAGAATCGTCCACCAAACTATTCATAGCGTACATCTGGCGTGTCGCTGGGTGAATTTGGCGTATGGGCCAAGCGTATCCGGAATGAAATGAGGCAAGAGAGATGAATCTGGATTTTTCCGACGAACAGATTATGTTGCGCGACCAATTGCGCCGGTTTCTGAAAGAACGGTGTCCGATATCGGCCGTGCGATCGGTCCTGGAGGGCAACAGTTCTTTCGATCGCGTGTTGTACAAGGAGTTGGCGGGGCTCGGCGTGTTGGGGGCCGCAATTCCGGAGGAGTTTGGTGGGGTGGGGCTCGGTTATCTCGAGTTGTGTGTGCTGGCCGAGGAGCTCGGCAGGAGTCTTGCTCCGGTGCCGGTCTCATCGTCTATCTATCTTGCGGCTCAGTTTCTGATGCTGGCAGGCTCGGACGAGCAGAAGTCGCGGTGGCTCCCCGGAATCGCAAGCGCCGACATCGTTGGAACTTTTGCGATGACTGAAAACCCGGGACATGCTGGTTCGGCAGCGATGCGCACAATTGCGGAGCGCGGGACCATAAGCGGTGTCAAGGTTCCTGTGCCTGATGGTGACATCGCCGACGTTGCGGTAGTGGCGGCACGGGAGCACGGACGCGGTGCATCAGATGAAATTTCGCTGTTTCTTGTGGACTTGAACGGGCCTTGCGTTAGGCGTGAGGTCGTGGAGAACATAGACCCAACCCGAAGCCAGGCCAGATTGGTATTCGACGGTGCGGCTGCGGAGCCTCTCGGCAATGCGGGCGAGGGTCGGGCCATCATCGAACGTGTCCTTGATCAAGCGGCCGTTCTGATTGCCTTTGAGCAGGTTGGGGGGGCCGATCGTTCGATCGAACTGGCGCGTGACTATGCCCTCGATCGAATGGCTTTTGGCCGTCAGATCGGTTCATTTCAGGCAATCAAGCACATGCTGGCCGACATGTACGTGTCGGCAACGCTGGCGCGTTCAAACGCGTACTACGGAGCTTGGGCGCTGTCTGCAAACGCGTCGGAATTGCCGGTCGCCGCGGCAAACGCACGGGTGTCCGCGACGCAGGCGTTTCAGCACTGCGCCAAGAACAGTATTCAGGTACACGGCGGCGCGGGTTTCACTTGGGAATTTGACTGCCACCTCTATTACCGCCGTTCCAACGCACTCGGTCTCGCCGTGGGTTCGCTTTGGACGTGGGAAGACCGTTTGATTGAGCGAATGGTGTCCCGTGAGCGCGATTTGGCGCCTAATTGAGGAGAATTGACATGGATTTCAGCGACACCCCAACAGAAGCGGACTTTCGACGACGCGCCCGGGAATGGATCGATGCGAACGCACCGAGCCATCTCGACGCAGAACTGCTCAAGGCGAGCTTTGGACACAGCGGCGTCACGAGCGAGGACCCGATTCTGGCTTCGAAAGCCTGGCAGAAGAAGAAGTCCGAAGGTGGCTTTGCCTGTCTTCAATGGCCGAAGGAGTACGGCGGCGCAGGGCTCGGCCCCATCGAACGCGTAATCTGGAATCAGGAAGAAGGGATCTACATTGCGCTTAGCCGGCTATTCAACATTGGCCACGGCATGTGCGGACCGACGATGATTGCCTGGGCCAACGAGGACCATAAACGTCGGCTGCTACCGCCGCTCGCCTCGGGTGAGCAAATCTGGTGTCAGCTCTTCTCTGAGCCGACGGCAGGGTCGGACCTTGCGGGATTGAGGACGAAGGCGGAGCGGGCGCCGGATGGGACCGGCGATTGGATCGTCAATGGGCAGAAAGTATGGACTAGTGGCGCGCACTATGCGGACTACGGCCTGTTGCTGACTCGCACGGATTCAACCGTGGCCAAGCATAAGGGGCTGACCATGTTCTTCGTGGACATGCGGTCGGCCGGTATCGAAGTGCGCCCCATCAAGCAGGTGAGTGGCAAGTCGGATTTTAACGAGGTTTACTTTACCGACGTCCGGATTCCCGATACCCAGCGCCTAGGTGCGGTGGGCCAAGGTTGGGAAGTCTCGCTTACGACGCTCATGAATGAAAGATTGTCGATTGGTTCGGGAATGCCCACCGGCTTTCCCGAACTGTTCTCGTACTGCATGAGTGCTCAACTTGACGGGCGTCCAGCGATCGACAACCCGATGGTTAGGGCGCGGCTTGCGAACTTTGCGACGCGAGCGAACGGTCTGAAATATACGGCGATGCGATCCATCACCGCCTTGTCCAAAGGGCAATTGCCAGGCCCCGAGAACTCCATTGGCAAGTTGGTTGCGGGGACGACGATGCAGGAACTCGCAATGTTTGCCCTCGATTTGCAGGGGCCAACGGGCCTGGTGACCGATGCGGACGAAACGGTGTCGGACGGACGCTTCCAGGCAATGCTAATGCGCTCACCGGGAACCAGAATCGAGGGTGGAACGGACGAAATCCTGCGCAACATCATCGCGGAACGCGTTCTTGGGCTACCAAGCGAGATCCGCGTGGATAAGTCGATTCCTTTTTGCGAGATCCCGACAAGTGGACGCCGCAGCTGAGCAGACCAATTCCGCTAAAAACCAAGGAGGAGAACAACATGAGCTTGCCGCCAATCAACTTTTCAATTGATCTTTCCGGGCAGACTGCGTTTGTTACGGGCGCATCCTCGGGCCTGGGGCGTCGTTTCGCGCAGGTTCTCGCGAGTTGCGGTGCGCGGGTCGCACTGGCAGCCAGAAGGCTTGAACGACTGGAGGAGCTGGCGAATGACATCCGAAGCGCCGGGGGGGAGGCAATAGCTGTCCAGCTTGATGTCACAGATGCCACCCAGCTGGTTGATGCAGTGGGCGAAGCCGAGAAGGCACTCGGTCCCGTATCGATACTCGTCAACAATGCGGGGATTCCCGACGCAACTCGTGCGACCAAGATGTCGGTGGAATTAATCGATCGAGTGCTCGCTACGAATGTGCGCGCTCCCTACATCCTTTCCTGCGAAGTTGCGCGCCGGTTGATGGCCGCAAAGCTTCCCGGCCGGATTGTCAACATCTCTTCAATGACTGCCTTTGACTATGGTGGGAACGGCGCCGCGCTGTATTCAATCAGCAAGGCAGCAGTGGTAAGAATGACGGAGGCGTTGGCAGTCGAATGGGCAAAGTTCGGTATCAACGTGAATGCCATTGCGCCTGGTATGTTTGAGTCGGAAATGATGGGTGAGATGCTGCAGCGGGTCGGCGATGTGACAGAAGGATTTCCGCGTCGTCGGATGGGTGACCCTCGACAGCTTGACAGTACGTTGCTGTACTTCGTGTCGCCATCGTCCGATTTCGTTACCGGCACATTTTTGAAGGTTGACGACGGCCAGCATCCGCGTTGAGCGACGACAGGGTGTCTAACTGCAGCTGTCTCTTTCAGCAGCGTTAGCTATATCTGTTACCACACAGTGTGTAGGCGGCCGCATGCGGTGGTCGTCCCTCATTTTGAACCAAATCTGCAGTTTACCTGGGATGGATTCTATGTCGGAAAGTCGAAGCCCGTGGATCACGGATGATCTCGCGATCTTCCAGGACGCGATCCGAAAATTCATTGAACGCGAACTCGTACCAAATGAAGAGCGCTGGTGGAAGCAGCACCACGTCGATCGAGAAGCATGGCGCAAGGCCGGCGAGGTTGGCATGTTATGCGCAAGCATTCCCGAGGAATATGGGGGAGGCGGAGGAACGTTTGCTCATGAAGCGATTATCATGTTCGAGCAAGCGAAAGCGCTGGCGAGCAGCCTCGGTAACAGTGTGCATAGCGGCATCGTCGCGCACTATATCCTGAGGTACGGGACGGAAGCACAAAAGCAACGTTGGCTTCCCAAGATGGCCACGGGGGAGATGATCGGCGCCATCGCGATGTCGGAACCCGGCGCGGGGTCCGATTTGAAGTCGATCAAGACAAGGGCTGTCCGTGACGGAGATCACTACGTGATCAATGGCTCGAAAACGTTCATCTCAAACGGTCTGCACGCGGATCTTGTTTGCGTCGTCGCCAAAACGGATCCGGGGATGGGGGCAAAGGGTGTCTCAATTGTTGTCGTCGAGACCCAAGATCTACCGGGCTTCCGCCGAGGGCGCGTATTGGAGAAAATCGGCCTGAAGGGACAGGACACGACGGAACTGTTTTTCGACGATGTACGAGTTTCGACCGAGAACTTGCTGGGCACTGAAGAGGGCAAAGGTTTCTCCCAACTCATGGAGCAATTGCCGAAAGAGCGGATGATCATTGCCATAGCCGCATTGGCGGCAATGGAGCGGGCGCTTGAGGAAACCATCGCCTATGTGCGTCAGCGTAAGGTGTTTGGCGCGGAGCTTATCAGTTTGCAGAATACGCGCTTCAAGTTGGCGGAATGCAAGACGAATGCGACCGTTGCGCGTGCGTTTGTCGATAGCTGTATGGAAAAGGTGCTGCGTGGTGAACTCGATCCGGAGACGGCCGCCATGGCGAAATGGTGGTGCACCCAGAGAAGCTGCGAGATCATTGACGAGTGCCTGCAGCTGCATGGTGGATACGGTTACATGGCCGAGTATCCAATCGCGAAACTCTATGTCAACTCGCGAGTCGGAAAAATCTACGGTGGCTCGAATGAAATCATGAAAGAGTTGATCGCTCGGACGCTGTAGTACACCTCTTGAAATTAAGGTACATCCGATCACTCAATGACCAGGTGTGCCTCTTTCAATGTCACGCCCTCTTTTCGGTTCATGGTGCTGAGGTTCATATTGATGAAATGTACCCTTGAAGCGTGCTAGTCCACGATAGGTTGGAAAAGTATTGATACACGAGAGTCCTTTCGCGACACGGATTGACGTCGGCATAGGACGGCCATGAGCAATCGGCGCAACGTACGACGATACACTGGTCGCGCGCCACGGCAATGCAGGAAACCTGATGATTCGCGATAACGAAACACTCACACTACTTGTCGATTCGCTGTCGCGCTTTGTACGCGAGCGGCTCGTTCCCGCCGAAAATGAGGTCGCCGAAACGGATGAGATTCCCGCCGACATCGTCAGCGAGATGCGCGCGCTCGGCCTGTTTGGTTTGACGATTCCCGAGGAATACGGCGGCCTTGGCCTCACGATGGAAGAAGAAGTGCTCGCCGCGTTCGAGATAGCGAAGACTTCCCCAGCGTTTCGCTCGCTGATCGGCACGAACAACGGCATCGGCTCGCAGGGCCTCATCATCGACGGCACCGACGAGCAGAAGCGCCACTATCTGCCGAAGCTCGCTTCGGGCGAACTGATCGCATCGTTTGCGTTGACGGAGCCGGGCTCGGGTTCGGATGCCGCGTCGCTGCGCACGACGGCCGTGCGCGACGGCGACCACTACGTGATCAATGGCACCAAGCGCTTCATTACCAATGCGCCGGAAGCCGGCATCTACACGATAATGGCGCGCACGAATCCGGACATCAAGGGCTCTGGCGGGATTTCGGCGTTCATCGTCGAAAAGGGCACGCCCGGTCTGTCGCTTGGCAAGATCGACAAGAAGATGGGCCAGAAAGGTGCGCATACCTGCGATGTAATCTTCGAGAACTGCCGCGTGCCTGCGGCGAACATCATCGGCGGCAACGAGGGCGTCGGCTTCAAGACGGCAATGAAGGTGCTCGACAAAGGCCGTCTGCATATTGCGGCGATTTGCGTCGGTGCGGCGGAGCGCATGCTTGACGATGCACTTCGCTACGCAATGGAGCGCAAGCAGTTCGGTCAGCCGATCGCCGAATTCCAGCTGGTCCAGGCGATGCTCGCCGACAGCCGCGCGGAAATCTACGCGGCGCGTTCGATGGTGCTCGATGCCGCGCGACGCCGCGACAACAAGCAGGATGTGTCGACGGAAGCGTCGTGCTGCAAGCTGTTCGCGTCGGAGATGTGTGGCCGCGTCGCAGATCGCGCGGTGCAGATTCACGGCGGCGCGGGCTACGTGTCCGAGTATGCTGTCGAACGTTTCTATCGGGACGTCCGCCTGTTCCGCATCTACGAAGGCACGACGCAGATCCAGCAACTGGTGATTGCGCGCAATATGGTACGCGACGCTACGCGTTAGGCGACTCAGGGCTTGCGGGGCCAGGTCCACGGGGCGCGGACTGCGTGTGAGCCGTCGTAAGCTCAGAAGTTCAAGCTTGGGCACAGCGGTGTTGCAGTCGGTTCTTGCGATATTAGAGTGACCACTCTGCAAGCCGCGGAGCCACGGTGTGGTCCGATGCGGGCGACGATTGACAGATTCAGGGACCTTCGCCGAGAGCTGTAGTAACTATTAAAATGTGAATGTCGAATGCGCTGTTTATGGATGTAATGCAACAGGTACGTTTCGAAGCTGCTGCGGCCGCAAACGCAGAAGATGCGTCCATCTGGCGATGGTTTTCGGAGTTGTTAGAGGAGCGGCGCATTCGGTGGCGCTTCCAGTTCGATTGTTGGCAGGTGAGTGTCGACCGCGTGAGTGTGGCAAAAGAAGGCACGTTTGATCTCGCCATTCGTCAGGCCAAGGCCACCGCTGAAAAACTTGGACTAGGTTTGACGTAGTCTGAAGGTCAGTAATTTCGGATGTTTGATGATTAGGAAGGGCCGACTAATTCACGGATCGGCCGATATGCCGATCGGTATCCGCAGCCACCATCGCACGGCCTACTATTCAGATATCTCTCGATGTTCATGCCGGCACCGCCGGGCTACGCGACGAAGCTGACATGCGACAAATCCGTTTGCATCTGGGCGGGCCCGCAACTCTGGCATTGGTCGGTGACCCGTGTTGCAAGCGGCGTCTCTTGCTGTCTCGTCAAGGCTGAGCGAGGGCGGGCTTTGCGCCTTTCCCTGAATACGTAGGCACCGGTACAGTCGCAACGAGTGCTTGATCGATCATCTCTGAGAATCACAAGACTCCTGCTGCACAGGCGGCATCCGCCTTTCATCCCTAGTCTGGAGACTGAGGTCTTCCGGGGCTGTGGGTAATAAAGGAGAAACTACAACTGCATCGCGGCCGACTATGCTGCCTGATAACGCCTGCGTGCTCATTCGTCAGCTTTGCCGAGGCCACTCCCTACGACCTTGACAACGATTCGGAAGGCACGCATTCGCGAAGCGTCGTCTTCACTCCAACGAGGAAAAATAGCCGCGCCTTGGCAACTGGACACGATCAATGCGACACGCGAACGATTCGTGCAGCGCCAATCCCCAACTTTCGACGATACCTACTGATAATCCAGGTTTGATGAAGTCTACGAATGCGTCGTCGATGAATGATTCGAACTAGCTTCGGCTCGTCACACGGCGAGCTTCGTCACGCTGGAGTGCTCAGCGGGGGCGGCCGTTTGCCTGCGAAAGCAGTCTGCATGAGCGGATTCGTACGCGTTCAACGGTCTACCGATCGGTCGCATGAAAATCCCGCGTGGTCATATGCATTGACATATACGTATGTTGAGTCTATCCTGAAGTTGAGGTGACTGTTTGGACTGTGTGGATCTCTTTTAGACCGTTTGAGCAAAGGAAATAACATGAAGATTACGGAGACTGCCGTCGTCACCGGCGGAGCCTCGGGACTCGGTCGGGCTACGGCCGAGCGTCTTGTTCAGGCCGGTGCAAAGGTGGTAATCGTCGATTTACCAGGGACGAATGGGGCAGAGGTCGCGACGGAAATCGGAGCGGTGGCATTCGTGGCAGCCGACGTCACGTCTGAGAGTCAGATGGAGGCTGCGTTCGCAGCCGCAGAAGTGTTTGGACCGCTCCGGGCGACGGTTCACTGTGCGGGTCGTGGTGGAGCGTTGCGGACGCTTGATAAGGATGGGCGACCGGGATCGCTCGAGACGTATGCGGCGATCGTAGCAACAAATCTTGTCGGCAGCTTCAATGTATTGCGTCTTGCTGCGGCCAGCATGGCAAAGGCGGATCCAATCGAAGGAGAACGAGGCGTAATTGTTCTAACGGCATCGGTGGCGGCGTACGAAGGGCAAATTGGCCAGATCCCGTATGCGTCCGCAAAGGCTGGCATCGTCGGCATGACGCTCGTTGCGGCACGCGACCTGGCGAACCGGGCGATTCGCGTATGCAGTATTGCCCCCGGCATCTTCGATACACCGATGCTGGCGCGCGTGGCTCCTCAGGTACGGGAAGCCCTTGGGCAATCCGTCCCGCACCCTGCGCGATTAGGCCGTCCCGAAGAGTATGCAATGCTCGCTGAACATATCATCGTGAATTCAATGCTGAATGGTGAAACTATTCGCTTGGACGGCGCCCTTCGAATGGCGCCACGTTAGTCCTAGTTGGTGATCCGAGGGGAACGCATCGGCGGCGCACACAATGAGTGTCTACGGGAATTGGGCGCGGAAAGCTCCGCATCTAGTTGACTATGCTCCTTTCTCTCGGACTCGCTGGTCATGGTTGGTGAGTTGGCCCGATTCCACTGGCATGGCTGAAACCCGTTGGGGCGGACTCGGCCCGTATGAATGTCCGTGGTTGCGTTAACGCGCTTGGTCATCCTCTCGGCGCATCGGGACCAAATCGGATGATTACTGTGGTGCACGGCCTCCGTCGAAGGCGAGGCAGGTTCAGTTTTCAGGCGATGTGCGAGGAAGGTGGAGTTACCAATGTGACGTTCGTCGAGTGACTTTGATAGCTGATCGAAGCTGGTTCTACATAATTCGTATAACAAAGTAACTACTGAGATATTCGTTAATGCGTAGCATGAGAATTCGGCCATGGATACAGGTAAAAGAACTTTACGCTCGCAGGTTGATAAATGGCTTGCGCTTGCGCCTACGCAGGCAAGTCCATTGCGCGTCACAAGAATTGGGCGCACAACCAAGGGTGTGCGCTATGTGTGCGTCGAGGTAGCGCGGCTCGCTGGCCCTCTGACCATTGCTTTCTTTCACCACGAGGACGGCAACTGGTGTGTATTCCCGCCCGAGATCGGCCGGTACGTAAAGGGAAGATCGTAGGTGCGGATCGACAGGGTTTGCATACGCGCTTCGAGTTCATGCTTTGCGTTCATGGGTATGAACTCCACGAGGGTAGCGCACGAGGGTGTCAAATCATTAAACGTAGTTATAAGAAGCGAATTGACGGTCGTGCATTAGGCGAAAGGGCCAGGAAACGTTCTCCAAGCCATTTTTCGCCAGAAAATCAGATTTCATCTTACGGTAGACGCGAATAAATTTTGTTGTCGTTGATATACAAGGTTTTTTTTCTTCGAGATCTGATCATGTTCGACAAACGTTCGCCGACCCGGTCGCTGATCTAGCTGTTGGTTACGCCATGAATCGTATGAGCGACCAAATTGACTTTTACCCGCGTCGACGTGGCTTGATCGACGCATTGTATGCATGTCTGTGAGAGGCGACGCCGAACCTCTAACCACACGTGGCGACAGTCGGTGATGGCTGTACGTACCCGCTCGTCAGAGGTTTCTGTGCGTGGACGGTTTCATCGACTATCGCTCGGGTAACCTCAAGGCCGAAATCGCAGACGCATTTCCAGATGGGATTGATGTCAATTATGACGGTGTAGGTGGGCGCCCTGACCGAAACCGTGCTTGGGCTGATGAATTGCACCGGGATTATCGTGTTCTACAGGGCGGCCGCCACGCTATTTGCTGACAAACTGAACAGTGGCGGGGCACCCGCGACACCGCGTCAGGCGGTCGGAATTACAAAAGATATCGAAGTCATTCTTCGCGGACGCAACATCAAATCGGAGGCGTGGATTGTCGATGCGTTCTATCACGATCGCCAGCGGGCGGAAGACGATCGTTCCCGTCTGATAAATGAGGGAAGACTAAAACTCATTAGCGATGTGGTAGAGGTTTCGAGAATCTGCCGGGCGCCATAGTTGGAATGTATCGATCCGGGCACGCTGGGAAGCTGCAAGTAGAATCTTGCAAGTTGTGACGAATGGTTCAAGTGCCATCCAGATGTACCGACTTGTCTGCTACTCCGATTGATTGGGAGCGAGACTGACGATTCGTGAAGCGAAACGTTGGTCACCCGTAGTTTTCAACGGAGACAGGAGATGCGGGACACATTGATCATAGATGCCTGTCGTACGCCACGAGATTGGGAAGGTTGGTAAAGGGGACGCCGGGATCCAACAGCGACGGCATGACGCGGCGATTCTTGATGGGAACGGGGTCGCGCTATATTCAATCAGCAAGGCAGCGGTTGTAAGGATGACCGAGGCATTGGCTGTCGAATGGGCAAAGTTCGGTATTAACGTGAATGCCATTGCGCCTGGTATGTTTGAGTCGGAGATGATGGGTGAAATGCTGCAACGGGTCGGCGATGTGACAGATCGATTTCCGCGCCGTCGGATGGGCGACCCTTAGCAGCTTGACAGTACGCTGCTGTACTTCGTGTCGCCATCGTCTGATTTCGTTACCGGCACATTTTTGAAGGTTGACGACGGCCAGCATCCGCGTTGAGCGACGGCCGAGTATCTAGCCACAACTGTACTTAACCTGGGATGGATTCTATGTCGGAAAGTCGAAGCCCGTGGATCACGGATGATCTCGCGATCTTCCAGGACGCGATCCGAAAATTCATTGAACGCGAACTCGTACCAAATGAAGAGCGCTGGTGGAAGCAGCACCACGTCGATCGAGAAGCATGGCGCAAGGCCGGCGAGGTTGGCATGTTATGCGCAAGCATTCCCGAGGAATATGGGGGAGGCGGAGGAACGTTTGCTCATGAAGCGATTATCATGTTCGAGCAAGCGAAAGCGCTGGCGAGCAGCCTCGGTAACAGTGTGCATAGCGGCATCGTCGCGCACTATATCCTGAGGTACGGGACGGAAGCACAAAAGCAACGTTGGCTTCCCAAGATGGCCACGGGGGAGATGATCGGCGCCATCGCGATGTCGGAACCCGGCGCGGGGTCCGATTTGAAGTCGATCAAGACAAGGGCTGTCCGTGACGGAGATCACTACGTGATCAATGGCTCGAAAACGTTCATCTCAAACGGTCTGCACGCGGATCTTGTTTGCGTCGTCGCCAAAACGGATCCGGGGATGGGGGCAAAGGGTGTCTCAATTGTTGTCGTCGAGACCCAAGATCTACCGGGCTTCCGCCGAGGGCGCGTATTGGAGAAAATCGGCCTGAAGGGACAGGACACGACGGAACTGTTTTTCGACGATGTACGAGTTTCGACCGAGAACTTGCTGGGCACTGAAGAGGGCAAAGGTTTCTCCCAACTCATGGAGCAATTGCCGAAAGAGCGGATGATCATTGCCATAGCCGCATTGGCGGCAATGGAGCGGGCGCTTGAGGAAACCATCGCCTATGTGCGTCAGCGTAAGGTGTTTGGCGCGGAGCTTATCAGTTTGCAGAATACGCGCTTCAAGTTGGCGGAATGCAAGACGAATGCGACCGTTGCGCGTGCGTTTGTCGATAGCTGTATGGAAAAGGTGCTGCGTGGTGAACTCGATCCGGAGACGGCCGCCATGGCGAAATGGTGGTGCACCCAGAGAAGCTGCGAGATCATTGACGAGTGCCTGCAGCTGCATGGTGGATACGGTTACATGGCCGAGTATCCAATCGCGAAACTCTATGTCAACTCGCGAGTCGGAAAAATCTACGGTGGCTCGAATGAAATCATGAAAGAGTTGATCGCTCGGACGCTGTAGTACACCGCTTTGAATCAAGGTATGTCAGGTCCCTCGATGACTCGACGGGAGACGCAGCTTCGCTTCAAAATCGAAGTTGCGTTAAAGCGGTTCCGGACAAGCCGGCCGAATTTTTTTGCGATGTCGCGGCTTCGTACCAAGTCGTGACAGGCAAGATCGAGGCCTTTTGGAGGCTGGCGGCAACTGTGTGCCAGGCTACGGTCCGGTGACTTGGTGGTGGGAGAGTCATCCGCGTCGTCATCATGGGTCCTGTTGCAGTGGCCTTGCGAGACAGGGCCAGAGAATCTGTGACAACTTATGGGAGGAAAGTTTGAAGGTTCTGGTTTCGCTCAAGAGAGTGGTCGATTACAACGTGAAAGTTCGAGTGAAATCGGACGGCACGGGCGTCGACATCGCGAACGTGAAGATGTCGATGAATCCGTTCGACGAAATCGCGGTTGAAGAAGCCGTTCGTCTGCGCGAAGCGGGCGTGGCGACTGAAGTGATCGCCGTGTCGGCCGGTGTGACGCAAGCGCAGGAAACGCTGCGCACGGCGCTGGCAATCGGCGCGGACCGCGCGATCCAGATCGAGTCGGGCGAAGAACTGCAGCCGCTGGCGGTCGCCAAGCTGCTCAAGGCGCTGGTCGACAAGGAACAGCCGCAACTGGTCATCCTCGGCAAGCAGGCCATCGACGACGATTCTAACCAGACCGGCCAGATGCTGGCTGCACTGGCGAACCTGCCGCAAGCTACCTTCGCGTCGAAGGTTGTCGTGGCGGACGGCAGGGCTACGGTTTCGCGTGAAGTGGACGGCGGTGCTGAAACGCTGTCGCTGACGCTGCCCGCTGTGATCACGACCGATCTGCGCCTGAACGAGCCGCGCTACGTGACGCTGCCCAACATCATGAAGGCGAAGAAGAAGCCGCTGGAAGTCATCAAGCCGGAAGACCTCGGTGTTGATGTGACGCCGCGCCTGAAGACGCTGAAAGTCGTTGAGCCGCCGAAGCGCTCCGCCGGTGTGATGGTGCCGGATGTGAAGACGCTGGTCGAGAAGCTGAAGACCGAAGCCAAGGTGCTGTGAGGAGACGGACGAAATGACGAATCTGGTAATTGCGGAACACGATAACGCGTCGATCAAGGCCGCGACGCTGAATACGATTGCAGCCGCGCAAAAGATTGGTGGCGATATCCACGTGCTGGTCGCCGGCCACAACGCACAGGCTGCGGCGGATGCGGCAGCGAAGATCGCAGGCGTGTCGAAGGTGCTACTCGCCGACGCGCCGCAACTCGAAGCGGGTCTCGCGGAAAACGTCGAAGCGACGGTGCTGACGCTTGTGCAAGACCCGGCGAAGAATTACACGCACATCCTCGCGTCGGCGACCGCTTCGGGTAAGAACATCACGCCGCGTATCGCGGCGAAGCTCGACGTCGCACAGATCAGCGACATCACGGCCGTGGATTCGGCCGACACGTTCGAGCGCCCGATCTACGCGGGCAACGCCATCGCAACGGTGCAATCGGCTGACCCGATCAAGGTCATCACGGTGCGCACGACCGGTTTCGACGCAGTCGCGGCCGAAGGTGGCAGTGCAACGGTCGAGAAGATCGAAGCCGCAGCCGACAGCGGCCTGTCGCAATTCGTGAGCCGCGAAGTGACGAAGCTGGACCGTCCGGAACTCACCTCGGCGAAGATCATCGTCTCGGGTGGCCGGGGTCTCGGCAACGGCGAGAACTACACCAAGATTCTGGAACCGCTGGCTGACAAGCTGAACGCAGCGCTCGGCGCATCGCGCGCCGCAGTCGATGCGGGCTTCGTGCCGAATGACTACCAGGTCGGCCAGACCGGCAAGATCGTCGCGCCGCAACTGTACGTGGCAGTCGGCATCTCGGGTGCGATCCAGCATCTGGCCGGCATGAAGGACTCGAAGGTGATCGTCGCCATCAACAAGGACCCGGAAGCGCCGATTTTCAGCGTCGCCGATTACGGTCTGGTGGGTGATCTGTTCACGCTCGTGCCGGAACTCGTTAGCGAGCTGGGCTAAGCGCCACAGCGCCGGTTAAAAAGGCGTCTGGCAGCACACAAAAGGGCGCGGGATCTATCAAGTCCGGCGCCCTTTTTTTATCGAAAGGCAGGAGGAGAACTGAAATGAGCTATACGGCGCCCATCAAGGACATGCTGTTCGTGATGAAAGAACTGGCCGGTCTCGAAGACATCGCGACGCTGCCGGGCTTCGAAGACGCGAACCTCGAAACGGCTCAGGCCGTGCTCGAAGAG
This sequence comes from Paraburkholderia elongata, assembly GCF_013177735.1. Taxonomy (GTDB): domain Bacteria; phylum Pseudomonadota; class Gammaproteobacteria; order Burkholderiales; family Burkholderiaceae; genus Paraburkholderia; species Paraburkholderia elongata. The sequence goes on from NZ_WOEZ01000092.1 coordinate 86,648, forward strand.
TCGGCAAAACTGTGCGGCGAAGTGTTGGCGCCGCTGAATGTTGAAGGCGATCGCAATCCGAGTAGCTGGAAAGATGGTGTGGTCACCGCAACGCCGGGTTTCAAGGAGGCGTTCCGCCAGTTCGTCGAAGGCGGCTGGCAAGGAGTGCAACATCCGACCGACTACGAAGGCCAGGGCCTGCCGAAGCTGATCGCCACGCCGTGCATCGAAATGCTCAACGCGTCGAACCTGTCGTTCGCTCTGTGCCCGCTTCTGACTGACGGCGCAATCGAAGCGCTGCTGACCGCCGGCACCGAAGCACAAAAACAAACCTACGTGCCCAAGCTGATTTCCGGCGAATGGACCGGCACGATGAATCTGACCGAGCCGCAGGCCGGCTCCGACCTTGCGCTGGTGCGCACGCGCGCCGAGCCGCAAGGTGACGGTTCGTTCAAGCTGTTCGGCACCAAGATTTTCATCACGTGGGGCGAGCACGACATGGCGAAGAACATCGCCCATCTCGTGCTGGCGCGCACGCCGAGTGCACCGGAAGGTGTGAAGGGCATCTCGCTCTTCATCGTGCCGAAGTTTCTCGTCAACGAAGACGGTTCGCTCGGTGAGCGCAACGACGTGCATTGCGTGTCGATCGAGCACAAGCTCGGCATCAAGGCGAGCCCGACCGCGGTGCTGCAATTCGGCGATCACGGCGGCGCGATCGGTCATCTGATCGGCGAAGAAAATCGCGGCCTCGAGTACATGTTCATCATGATGAACGCGGCGCGTTTCGCCGTGGGCATGCAGGGCGTCGGCGTGTCGGATCGCGCGTATCAGAAGGCTGTGGCGTACGCGAAGGATCGCGTGCAAAGCCGGCCCGTGGATGGTTCCGCGAAGCAGTCCGTGGCGATCATCCAGCACCCGGACGTGCGCCGCATGCTCGCCACGATGCGTGGTCTCACGGAAGCATCGCGCGCGTTGGCGTATGTCGCCGCGGCGCATTGCGATATCGCGCATCGTCACCCCGACGAAGCAAAGCGCGCTGAACATCAGGCGATCTACGAATACCTCGTGCCGATCGTGAAGGGCTGGAGCACGGAACTGTCGATCGACGTGACGAGCCTCGGTGTGCAGGTGCACGGTGGCATGGGCTTCATCGAAGAAACCGGCGCCGCGCAGTATTACCGTGACGCGCGCATTCTGCCGATCTACGAAGGGACGACCGCGATTCAGGCCAACGACCTGATTGGCCGCAAGACCGTGCGCGACGGCGGCAAGGTGGCGAAGTCGCTGCTGGCCGATGTAGCAGAAACGATCGAGGCGCTCGGCACGCAACAAGGCGCCGCGTTCGAATCGATGAAGAAGTATCTGGCGCAGGGTCATCGCTCGCTGAGCGTGGCGGTCGATTTTGTTGTCGCCAACACGAAAAGCGACCCGAACGCGGTGTTCGCCGGCAGCGTGCCGTATCTGAAGCTCGCGGGTATCGTGCTGGGCGGCTGGCAGATGGCGCGTGCGTTGCTCGTGGCGGCTGAGAAACGCGCCGAGGATCCGTCGTTCTACGGCGCGAAGATCGCGACCGCGCAGTTCTATGCTGAGCATGTGCTGCCGCTGGCTTCGGCGTTGGAAGCGTCGATTGTCAGCGCGAAGGGTGGGGAGAGTGTGCTGACGTTGTCGGAAGATCAGTTCTGATGTTGCACGTCCCTCGAGCCAGGTAGCGAAGGCTCGTGCGTAAAAAGACAAACGGCGCCTTGTGAGGCGCCGTTTGTCTTTGTCAGGCCGGTCTGTCAGTGATGACGAACCGGCTTAACCGCTCGCGAAGCGTTAAAACGTTAGATCTTACGCATAAGCACCTTAGGCATAAGCCGGGCGATGCGCACCGCCGGTCTCGCCGAGATAGCGATGCACCGACAGATCGTCCGCCTTGATCGCCGGTTGCTTGCCCGACATCACGTCGGCCAGCAGTTGGCCCGAGCCGCACGACATCGTCCAGCCCAGCGTGCCGTGACCCGTGTTCAGGAACAGGTTCGGCACCGGCGTGCGGCCGACGATCGGCGTGCCATCCGGCGTCATCGGACGCAGGCCGGTCCAGAAGGTGGCCTTCGACGTGTCGCCGCCGCCCGGGAATAGATCGTTCACGCACAGTTCCAGCGTTTCGCGGCGCGCCTGGCGCAACGATTTGTCGAAGCCGACGATCTCTGCCATGCCGCCGACGCGAATCCGGTCGTCGAAGCGTGTGATCGCGATTTTGTATGTCTCGTCGAGCACGGTCGAAATCGGCGCGGATGCTTCGTTGACGATCGGCGCGGTGATCGAATATCCCTTGAGCGGGTAGACCGGAATCTTCACGAGGCCGGACAGGAATTTGGTCGAATACGAACCGAGCGCCACGACGAACGAGTCCGCGCGCACCAGTTCATCGCCGCATTGCACGCCGGCGATGCGGTCGCCCGCCATGGCGAGGGCGTCGATCGGCGTGTTGTAGCGGAACTTGACGCCCAGTTGCTCGGCCAGCGCGGCGAGGCGCGTGGTGAACATCTGGCAATCGCCGGTTTCGTCGCCCGGCAGGCGCAGACCGCCCGTCAGCTTGTGCGAGACCGCAGCGAGCGCCGGTTCGGCTTTTGCGAGCTCGGCCGGCGACAGCAGTTCATACGGCACGTTGGCGTCCCGCAGCACGGCGATGTCTTTCGCGGCGCCGTCGAACTGCTGTTGCGTGCGGAATACCTGCAGCGTGCCGCCGGTGCGGCCTTCGTACTGGATGCCGGTTTCGGCGCGCAGCGCTTGCAAACAATCGCGGCTGTATTCGGCGAGGCGGACCATGCGGCCCTTGTTCACCGCATAACGCGACGACGTGCAGTTCTGCAGCATCTGCCACATCCATTGCAACTGGAATTGCGTGCCGTCGAGGCGGATCGCCAGCGGCGCATGCTTCTGGAACATCCACTTGACGGCCTTCAGCGGCACGCCCGGCGCCGCCCATGGCGACGCGTAGCCCGGCGAGATCTGGCCGGCATTGGCAAAGCTCGTTTCGAGCGCCGGACCCGCCTCGCGATCGATCACCGTGACTTCGTGACCGGCACGCGCCAGATAATAAGCGCTCGTCACCCCGACGACGCCACTGCCCAAAACGACGACTCGCATAGCTGCTCCAGAGAAAGGTCTGAGGGCGGTGCGCTCGTCGATTCGTTGGAATTCATTCGATTAACGAGGTGTAACGCGGATCGCCCAGTGTTAACCGCTATACTATTAACAGTCAGGTAGGTTTTGTTATTGTATTTTCAAGATTTTCAGCAAAAACACTATGCGTACACAGCGCCAACCGGTCCGGTCCCTCGACAAACTCGATCACAAGATCTTGCGGCTCCTGCAACAGGACGGCCGGATGGCGATGAAAGACCTCGCCGAACAGGTCGGGCTGTCGGTCACGCCTTGCATCGAGCGCGTCAAGCGGATGGAGCGCGACGGCGTGATCACCGGCTATCACGCACGTGTGAACCCGGCTGAGCTGGGCGCGGCGCTGCTGGTGTTCGTCGAGATCACGCTCGATCACAAAAGCGGCAACATGTTCGACCAGTTCCGCCGCGAGGTGCAGAAGATCCCCGAGGTGCTGGAGTGTCACCTTGTGTCGGGCGACTTCGACTATCTGATCAAGGCTCGCATCGGCGAAATGGCCGACTACCGCAAACTGCTGGGGGACATCCTGCTGCAACTGCCCGGCGCGGTGCAGTCGAAGAGCTACGTGGTGATGGAAGAGATCAAGGAAACGCTGACGATCGCTGTTGGCGATTAGCTCGCGCGGCAAGCGCGTAGCTGGGCTCGACAAACGGTGTAAACACTGTATATTCATACAGGTGTTTTGCGCCTTTTTTTGTTTTTTGCGTGCTCCAGCCGTGACCGATTCCGACATCCACTCCGCTAACGAATTTCCGATCGCTCCGCCCGCGCCTCGCAAGGGGCGCGGCGCGGTGACGAACCTGCAAGGCCGTTACGAAGTCGATCAACGCGAAGTGGTGGACGACGGCTGGCTTTCGTCGCCGGAGGAGGACGGCGAGCCCAAGGTCTTACGCACCCAGGTTTTCGAAGAGCGGGCAAAGACCATTCTCACGCGCAACGCGTCGCCGGATATTCCATTCGGCGTGTCGCTGAACCCGTATCGGGGCTGCGAGCATGGCTGTATCTACTGCTTCGCGCGGCCTACACATAGTTATCTGGGGCTGTCGCCCGGTCTCGACTTCGAAAGCCGCATCTACGCGAAGATCAACGCGCCGGAATTGCTCGAGCGCGAGTTGTCGAAGAAGTCCTATGTGCCCGAGCCGATCGCGCTGGGCGTCAATACCGACGCCTGGCAGCCCGCCGAGCGCGATTTGCGGCTTACGCGGCGGGTGATCGAAGTGCTCAGCGAGCGGGGCCATCCATTCGCGGCGATCACCAAATCGTCGCTAATCGAGCGCGATCTCGATCTGCTCGCGCCCATGGCGGCGCGCGGGCAGTTCATGGCGGCCATCACGATCACCACGCTGGATGCTGATATCGCGCGCACGCTTGAGCCGCGTGCGGCCACGCCGTCGCGTCGATTGCGCACGATCCGTACGTTGAGCGAGGCGGGCATTCCCGTTGGCGTGAGCATCGCGCCGGTGATTCCATTCATCACCGAGCCGGACATGGAGCGCGTGCTGGAAGCCTGCGCAGAGGCCGGCGCATGCAATGCGAGCTACATCGTGCTGCGCTTGCCGTGGGAAGTCGCACCGCTCTTCAAGGATTGGCTCGCGGCGCATTTTCCCGATCGTGCCGACCGGGTGATGAGTCGCGTGCGCGACATGCGGGGCGGGAAAGACTACGACTCAAACTTCTCCACTCGAATGAAGGGAGAAGGATTGTGGGCGGATCTGCTAAAGCAACGCTTCCACAAGGCCGTGCGCCGGCTCGGGTTAAACCGGCGCGATCGCGGCATTCTGGATATGTCGCACTTTCGCCGGGCCGAGCCGGTGCGTGCTGAACCGCCGCCACGCAACGATCCGCAGTTGGACCTTTTTTAGCTTGGCGCGCGGAAGCTCATTGCGACAGCGCTTTGGCGGCCTGGACCTGACCTTCGAAGTAAGTCTGGAACGAGATCGCGAGGCCCGTCATCAGCAGGAACGCGCCGATCAGCAGCGAAAAGATCACGATGAAAATGACGGTCCAGCCGGAGCGGCTTTTGCGCTGGGTTTGCGGGTTGAACTGCGCGTCCCATTTTTCATCCGGACGCAGGCCGTAGACGATCGCGGCCAGAAAGGCGGAGAGCAGCGAAACGGCGCCGAAAAATGCGAGCACCCAACCGAGCATCGAGGCCCGCTCGCTTGCCACCACCAGCATGGCGCCCGGAATCCCGATCAGCGTCCCGAGCAGATGAGCCCAGCCGTAAATGTCGCGCATGCCGTACAGATAGAAACGGTGGGCGCCGAGGCTGCCGAAGAAGAAGGCCAGCGCGGCGGTAATCGTCTTGGATCTGAAATGCGAGGAAGTCGAAGCAAGGGTGGACATGTAGGCGAGAGCAGAGTGACAGGCGGTCGAAAGGAGCGGGGCGCCGGTGGGCACGGACCGACGCGCATTCTACGCCCGCCAGATGGCGCCGGTCACGTGGCATACGAACGCATGGATGCCGTGGCTGCTTGTGGCCGTCGCGGGTCTGACAGCACGGGCGACCTTTGCGCGCAGTTGCGCGGAGGCCTCGGCTAAGGCGTTGAGTAGGTCACGCGGTAGACGGCGCCGGCGTAGTCGTCGCTGATCAGGAGCGAACCGTCAGGCATCGGTTGCACGTCGACTGGGCGGCCCCATACGGCTTCGCCCGGTTGGAGCCAGCCAACGGCGAAGACTTCCTGATGCGCGTTGCTGCCGTCAGGGTTGGTGATCACCCGCACGACGCGGTAGCCGACCTTCTTGCTGCGATTCCACGATCCGTGTTCGGCGATAAAAATATTGTCTCGATAGGCGGCCGGAAACATCGAGCCGCTGTAAAAGCGCATGCCGAGCGAGGCGACGTGCGCGCCGAGTTTGACAACCGGCGGCGTGAAGGCGCTGCACGGATGGTCTTTGCCGAATTCGGGGTCGGGCGTGTCGCCGCCATGACAGTACGGAAAACCGAAGTCCATGCCGACGCGCGGCGCGTGGTTGAGCTTGTCGTCCGGTACGTCGTCGCCCATCATGTCGCGGCCGTTGTCGGTGAACCACAGCTCATGCGTCACCGGGTGCCAAGCGAAGCCGACCGTGTTGCGAACGCCGCGCGCCACGACTTCATAATGGCTGCCGTCCGGGTCCATCCGACCGATCAGCCCAAAGCGGTCGCGGTCTTTCAGGCAGACGTTGCAAGGCGCGCCTTGTGGTACGTACAGCTTGCCATCCGGGCCGAAAGCGATGAATTTCCAGCCGTGATGAGTTTCTGTAGGCAATGTATCGGTGACGACGGCCGGCTTGGGCGGGTCGTTCAGATGGGCGTCGATCGCGTCGAAGCGTAGAATTTTCGACACTGCGGACACATACAGCGCGCCATCCCGCCATGCCGCGCCCGCCGGCGTTTCCAATCCGGAGGCGATCACGTGGCGAGCCGTGACGCGCCCGTTCTGCAATTCGAGCGCGTAGACGTGGCCGTCAAGGCTGCCTATATAAAGAATGCCTTTCGGCGAGAGCGCCATGCCCCGCGCGCTGGGCACCGCGTCCGACAGGACCTCGATATGGAAGCCCGGCGGCAGTTTGATGCGCTCGACCGGCAGCGCGGCCAGCGCCGGCAGGGTAGTGGCGGCGAGCAACAACGTTGCGCCAGCTCGCAGGGCCTGAACGCGGACGGCGCTCGAAAAGCCTGCAAGCAGCGAAAAGCCGACAACCCGCCGAAAGACGGCGAACGAAACGACAAAAAACGCAGGTGGCAGCAGGAGTTTCACGGGCACTCCGTCAGGTAATTCGGGCGTTTCGGCGTGGTCCGGGCCCCCCGCCTGTATGGCTGGCGCAACCCGGTCGCTCAGTTTATCTCGGTAAGTGTTTGTTATGGCGTTGGTTTCCCGCTATAATCGCGTGTTTCAGTCGTTCCGCACCCCGGTTTTCAAGGATTCTAATATGGTCATCATCCGCTTGGCTCGTGGCGGCTCCAAGAAGCGCCCGTTCTACAACATCGTCGCAACCGATTCGCGTAACCGTCGTGACGGCCGCTTCATCGAGCGCGTTGGCTTCTACAACCCGGTCGCTACGAAGGGTGAGTCGCTGCGTATTGCTCAAGACCGCCTGACGTACTGGCAAGGCGTTGGCGCACAACTGTCGCCGACCGTCGAGCGTCTCGTGAAAGAAGCGCAAAAGGCGCAGCCGGCTGCTTAATGGTAGCTGGCACGCGTATCGTCGTCGGTTCGGCCGGCGGCTCGCGCAGCTTGCGTGAGCAATCCGATGCGCGAGTTTTGCTGAAGCAGACGTCGAAGTTGGCAGCGAGGTTCTCTTCGAGGTGTTCTTATGTCTGAGCGTGATTCCGGCGGTTCAGGTCGCGCGAAGGCAAAAGTGACAGCCCCGCGCGCGAAGACGTCTGGTCAGACGCCGTTCGGTGCATTCGTCCGCAAACCGGTCGAAGCAGCCGAAGGCAAGGCGAAAGCCAAAGTTGCAAACGCCGGTTCCAGCGCGGCAGAAATGCGAGTGGAAACGGTGGAAAGCTGGCCGGCCGATGCGGTCGAGGTCGGTGCAATCGTCGACGCTTACGGCCTCAAAGGCTGGGTCAAGGTAGCCGCGCACGCGGATGCCGGGCACGGTGGAGACGCGTTGCTAAGCGCGAAGCGCTGGTGGTTGCTGAAAGGCCACGAGCGCAAGTCGGCGCCGTCACTACAGGCAAAAACGCATAGCGACAGCATCGTTGCCCATCTGGGCGGCGTAACTGACCGCGATGTGGCACTGGCACTGCGCGGCACGCGCGTTTATATCAGCCGCAGCGAATTTCCGGCCCTAGAGGCCGATGAATTCTACTGGGTCGACCTGCTCGGCCTGGATGTGGTGAACATTGCCGGGGTCCATCTCGGCAAGGTTGCAGACATGATCGACAACGGTGCGCACTCGGTGTTGCGCATCGAATACCCGGATACCGACAAAAGCGGTAAGCCGGTCACCGGCGAGCGCTTGATCCCGTTCGTCGGCGTCTTTGTCAAAACGGTGGATCAGGCGGCGAAGCAGATCATCGTCGACTGGGAAGCCGATTACTAAATAATTCGCTGACTGGAGAGAGCGATGCAGTTCGATGTCGTAACGCTCTTTCCTGACATGTTTCGTGCGCTGACCGACTGGGGTATCACCAGCCGTGCGGCAAAGCAGGAGCGCTACGGGTTGCGTACGTGGAATCCACGCGATTTCACCACAGACAACTATCGCACAATCGACGATCGCCCCTACGGCGGCGGCCCCGGCATGGTCATGCTGGCCAAGCCCCTCGAAGACGCGATCGGCGCGGCGAAAGCGGCGCAGGCGGAGCAGGGCATCGGCGCATCGCGCGTCGTGATGATGTCGCCGCAAGGCGCCACGCTGAATCACGATCGTGTCATGCAGTTCGCGGCCGAACCGGGTCTGATCCTGTTGTGCGGGCGCTATGAAGCGATCGATCAGCGTCTGCTCGACCGTGTCGTCGACGAAGAAGTCAGTCTCGGCGACTTCGTGCTGTCCGGCGGCGAATTGCCGGCCATGGCGTTGATGGATGCGGTGGTGCGCCAGTTGCCCGGCGTGCTGAACGATTCGCAATCGGCGGTGCAGGACAGTTTCGTCGACGTGCTGCTGGATTGTCCGCATTACACGCGTCCGGAGGAATACAACGGCGTGCGTGTGCCGGATGTGCTGCTCGGCGGCCATCATGCGGAAATCGAAGCGTGGCGTCGGCGTGAGGCCTTGCGCAATACGTTGAACAAGCGGCCCGATCTGATCGTGAAGGCCAGAAAGAACAAGATGTTGAGCCGTGCCGACGAGGCATGGCTTACGAGTCTCGCGAAGGAAGCGTCGAAGGCGTAAAGCCTCGGTCTTTCGAGCGGACATAGGCGGCGCCGCACATGCGTGTACGGCGCCAGATGTGAACCCATCCTCTATCGGGGCCGTAGCCAAGCGCAACAGGTAAAGCCAGCGCGAGGCAGGTACGAACGTCGACAAGATGGACTTAGGAGTCAGTGATGAATCTGATTGCAAAACTCGAGCAGGAAGAAATCGCGCGCGCCCTCGGCGAGAAGACCATCCCCGAATTCGCCCCCGGCGATACGGTGATCGTCAGCGTGAACGTGGTTGAAGGTACGCGTAAGCGTGTTCAGGCTTACGAAGGCGTCGTGATCGCCAAGCGTAACCGTGGTCTGAATTCGTCGTTCATCGTCCGCAAGATTTCGTCGGGCGAAGGCGTCGAGCGTACGTTCCAGACGTACTCGCCGCTGCTGGCAAGCATCGTCGTGAAGCGTCGTGGCGATGTGCGTCGTGCGAAGCTGTACTACTTGCGCGACCGTTCGGGCAAGTCGGCTCGAATCAAGGAAAAGCTGGTCGCGAAGAAAGACCGCGCTGCTCCGGAAGCGTAAAAGCTGTAAGAAAAAGCACCCCTCGCGGGTGCTTTTTTGTTTGCCAGGTCAAAATAGCGGTATGTTCCCTATCCGCTCATTCCGAGAGACCCGTTGATCCGCCCCGCCTTTGAGCCTGAAACTCTGCCTGTCGAAGCGACGGGTGCCGATCTGCCACCGGTGGTTGCCGGGCGCCTGACGCCTGATGGTCTGCGTGCGCGTTTCGAGCAGCGTCTTAGCTGGACGCCTGAGCCGATTATCGAAGCGCCTTGGCGCGATAAGCACGTCGATCCGCGCGTTGCCGCCGTGCTGGTGCCACTGGTCGTGCGCGACAACGGCCTCACCGTGCTGCTAACCCAACGTGCCGACCATCTGAACGACCACGCCGGCCAGGTGAGCTTTCCCGGCGGCCGTCACGAACCGTTCGACGCCGATGCGACCGCCACGGCCCTGCGCGAGGCGCAGGAAGAAGTCGGTCTCGATCCGTCGCGCGTTGAAATTCTCGGCGCGTTGCCCGACTATCTGACGGGCACCGGGTTTCGCGTGACGCCCGTGATCGGTCTCGTGCATCCTCCATTCACGTTGAAAGCGGACGCATTCGAAGTAGCCGAAGTCTTCGAAGTGCCGCTCGCTTATCTGATGGACCCCGCGCATCACGAGGAGCGCGTGTTTCGTTACGAAGGCGGCGAGCGCCGTTTCTTCGCCATGCCCTATCCGCGGGCCGCGTCGGCGAAAGCTGAAGATCGCGAGAGCCAGGTGGGCGGCCATTATTTCATCTGGGGCGCGACGGCTGCGATGCTGCGCAACTTCTATCGCTTTCTCGCGGCGTAAGCTACGTCGGTCCGTGCAGTTGTTGGATGTTTGTCAACGTCTGCGCTCAGTGGCATCCGACCCTGTGCTATCGTTATAAAACAATCGTAAAAACTCAAAAAGCACGGCGCACCGCATGACTTTTTTCTCCGTATTGCTGGCTCTGATCATTGAACAGGTACGCGCGCTGTCGCCGAACAATCCGGTGTCCGCGTTGCTTCAATACCATGCGGAGTCGGCGGCGCACGGATTCGATGCCGGCAAGCCCAAGCATGGCCTGCTCGCGTGGCTCGTGGTGGTGGTGCCGTGGACGCTGGTCGTCGCGCTCGTCTACTACGTGCTTTATCACATTCACTTTGCGCTGGCCTTCCTGTGGAACGTCGCGGTGCTGTACTTCACGCTCGGCTTCCGTCAGTTCAGCCATTACTTCACCGACATCCATCTCGCGTTGAATAACGACGATGTGCCGCGCGCGCGTGAAATTCTGAATGAATGGACCGGGCTCGATACCGTGGATATGCCCGTCAGCGAGATCGTGCGTCACACGCTGATTCATGCGGTGGTCGCCTCGCATCGGCATGTGTTCGGCGTGTTTTTCTGGTTCCTGATTCCGGTCGGGCCGGCGGGCGCGGTGTTGTATCGGATCGCCGAGTATCTGGCGCGTACGTGGGCACGGCCGGTCGACGATCGCACCGCGGCGTTTTCGAGTTTCGCGCAGCGCGCTTTCTTCGTGATCGACTGGGTGCCGGCGCGGCTCACAGCGCTGGGCTTTGCGATCGTCGGTAATTTCGAAGACGCGATTTATGCATGGCGCAATCATGCGCGTCAGTGGCCGGATGCGAACGACGGCGTGTTGCTGGCTGCGGGCAGTGGGGCGCTCGGTGCGCGTCTGAGTGGGCCGCTAGCCGAACCGTCGAGCCTCGACGCGCTGGCTACCGGCGACGGCGGCCCGATGCAGGTCGGCGACGACTGCACGCCGCGCACGCTGCAATCGGCGGTAGGTCTCGTGTGGCGCGCGGTGGTGCTGTGGATGATCTTGCTGCTGATGCTGACGATTGCGGTGTGGCTCGCTTGACGACACGACGTTGACGCATCGCGAAAAAAAAACCGGACATCGTCCGGTTTTTTTATTACCCACGCCGCAGCGGCGTTTACCCATCACGCGGATCCCGTGCCGTCCCGCACTGCCAACACACCGTGAACTGCGCCTCGAGCGTCTCCCCGCACTGGCGGCATCGCCACGAAGGCGAGCCTGCCGCCGGTCCATGCGAAGCCACATCGATCAGGTGCCGCGCCATCACCTCGTCGCGTTCATCGACGAGCCATAGCTCCGGCGCGCACTGATCCGCCGGAATATCGCCGAGCGCGCCGTTCAGATAACGGTTATGCAACTCGCAAGCGATGCCCGCCGTCTCCAGCACATTGATCCAATGCTGTCCGATGATCAGATTCGGCGCGCGCATCAATTTCATCGTGAGTCCATCGGTTGATAGCGACGCGCGTTAGCGCACGATCTGGCTGGCTTCGTGCACCAGTTGCGCATACAGGGTGTGCCGTTCGCGCCGGATCCCGCCATCGGCGACCGCTTCGAGAATCGCGCAGCCCGGCTCCTGCAAGTGATGGCAGTTGTAGAACCGGCAGTTCGGCAGGAGCGGCCGGAACTCGGGAAACGCGCGTTCGAGCCGGCCCTCGGTCAGGTGATGCAGACCGAATTCCTGGAAGCCCGGCGAATCGATCAACGCACCGCCGTCGCCGCCGGGCAAAGGGTAGAGCCGCGTGAACGTCGTGGTATGCCGCCCGCTGTTCAGCGCGGTCGAGATCTCACGTGTGGCGACTTCGGCATCCGGAATCAGTAGATTCACCAGTGTCGATTTGCCCATGCCCGACTGGCCGAGCAGCAGCGTCGAGTGACCGTGCAGATGCTCGATCAAAGCGGCACGCGCGGCGTCGGGCTGCATTTTGATCGACACTTCGACCACGGTGTAGCCGAGCGCGCGATACGATTCGAGCCGTTTGCGCGCACCCTCTAGCGCGCCGGTGACGTCGATCTTGTTCAGCACGATCAACGGCTTCAGCTCGTTCGCCTCGGCGGCGACTAGCGCGCGGCCGAGCAGGTCTTCGCTGAAGTGCGGCTCGGTCGCGAGCACGATCAGCAACTGATCGAGATTCGCGGCAAACAGCTTCGACTTGTACTGATCCGAGCGATACAGCAGATTGCGCCGTTCGCCGATCTCGACGATCACGCCCTGATCCGCCGAGGTCGGCTCGTAAATCACGCGATCGCCAACGGCCACTTCGCTGCGCTTGCCGCGCGGGAAGCACTGGAGCATCGGGCTGCCGTCTTCCGGCGCGACCAGGTAGTGGCGCCCATGAGCGGCAATCACGAGCCCGCCTACGCGCGTGCTGGACGGCGCGCGCGGCGCTTTCGGGGAGCGGGCGCTCATGCGTGCCGCAGCAGGCGGTCGATCCGCTGCGACGCCGGCGGATGCGAGTAATAGAACGCGGTGTAGAGCGGATCGGGCGTCAGGGTCGACGCGTTGTCCTCATACAGCTTGACGAGCGCGTTGACGAGGTCTTGCGCATCGGTTTGCGTGGCGGCGAACGCGTCGGCTTCGAACTCGTGCTTGCGCGAGCTGAGGCTGCCGAGCGGCGTGACAAAGAACAGGAACACCGGCAACGCGAGGAAGAACAGCACCAGCGCGAGACCACTATTGCCGCCAATTAGCGACGGCCGCACGCCCAGTCCCTCATAGAACCACACGCATTGCGTAAGCCAGCCGAGCAGGGCGAGCATCACGAGGCTGAGCGCGAAGGTAACGAGCATCCGCTTGATCACGTGACGGCGCTTGAAGTGGCCGAGTTCGTGCGCGAGCACCGCTTCGATCTCGTTGCCCGACAGGCGTGCGAGCAGCGTGTCGAAGAACACGATCCGCTTGGCCGCGCCGAAGCCGGTGAAATAGGCGTTGCCATGTGCCGAACGGCGGCTGCCGTCCATCACGAACAGGCCCTTCGCGGCGAAACCGCAGCGCTGCATCAGCGCCTCGATACGGCTTTTCAGGGCTTCGTCCTTGAGCGGCTCGAACTTGTTGAAGAGCGGCGCGATAAAGGTCGGATACAGCACCAGCACGAGCATCTGGAACGCGACCCAGACGATCCACGTCCACAGCCACCACAAGCTGCCGGCCTGGTTCATCAGCCACAGCACAACGAACAGCAGCGGCAGGCCGAACGCGGCGCCGAGCAGCACGCCCTTGAGACGGTCGAGGAAGAAAATACCCTTGCTCATCCGGTTGAAGCCGAAGCGTTGCTCGACCACGAACTGCCGATAGTACTCGAACGGCAGATCGATCACGCCGGTGATCGCGATCACCGCCGCGACCAGTGCGATCTGGCCGGCGTAGCCGCGGCCGAGCCAATCGGAGATCGCCAGATCGAGCGCCTGCACGCCGCCGAGCAGCGTCAGGCCGATCAGAACGGCCGCGCCGACGACGACCTCAATCATCGTCAGCCGTGTGCGTTCGACGGTGTAGTCCGCGGCGCGCTGGTGCGCGGTGAGCGCAATGGTGCCGGCAAACTGGCTCGGCACCTTCTCGCGATGGCCAGCGACGAAGCGGATCTGCCGCGACGCGAGCCACAGTTTGGTGCCGACCATCGCCACGACGGCGACGACGAACAGAACGGTGAAGTACAGGGTAGGCATCCAGGGATTCCGTGGTATCTATGCGAGAATTATATGTTTCTTCCCGCCTGGGGGCGGGGGGATAAGCTCAAACCCGGCCCAAGCCGGCCCAAGCCGGCTCAAACCAATCTCATACGAACAATTGCCGCGGCAAGCCTGCTTCCGGAGAAGCCGTCTGCCCGGCCATCAGGGTTGCCTTCATGACTGACATCCTCGCATCCACCGAACAGCCGCCGCTCGTGCGCAGCGACATGAATCTCGTCTGGCTGGACATGGAAATGACCGGGCTCGAACCGGACACCGACCGCATCATCGAAATCGCGGTGGTGGTGACGAATTCGACGCTCGACCGGTTGGTCGAAGGCCCGGTGCTGGCGATTCATCAGAGCGACGAGACGCTCGCCAAAATGGATCAGTGGAACCAGAACACACATGGCCGCTCAGGCCTGATCGACCGCGTGAAGGCGTCGACGGTGAGCGAAACCGACGCTACCGAACAGATTCGCGACTTTCTTGGCGCTTATGTGCCGCCGGGCAAATCGCCGATGTGCGGCAATTCGATCTGCCAGGACCGCCGCTTCATGGCGCGCTGGATGCCGGATCTGGAACGCTTCTTCCATTACCGCAATCTCGACGTCAGCACGCTGAAGGAACTGTGCCGCCGCTGGCAGCCGGCGATCTACAAGGGTTTCCAAAAACGCGCGATGCACACGGCGTTGGCCGACATCCACGAATCGATCGACGAGCTGAAGTATTACCGCGAGCACTTCCTGATTCCGGCGGCCTCGCAGGTGCCGGAAACGCCCTCCGCGGAATAACCCGTCAGTTGCCGTTTCAGTTTCAACCCTGCCGAGGCGCGCGCTGCGCGTTCTTCGGCCGGAACGCCTTCACCACGTCGGCGTTCGTCTCCACATACGGGCCGCCGATCAGGTCGATGCAATAGGGCACCGCGGCGAAAATGCCCGGCACCTTCACGGCGCCGCCCGCTTCGGCGTCACGTAAGCCTTCCAGCGTTTCCTTGATCGACTTCGGCTGGCCGGGCAGATTGACGATCAGCGCCGCGTGTTCCGCGGTTTCGCGGATCACCGCCACCTGGCGCGACAGAATCGCGGTCGGCACGAAATTCAGGCTGATCTGACGCATCTGTTCGCCGAAACCCGGCATTTCCTTCGTCGCGACCGCCAGGGTCGCTTCCGGCGTCACGTCGCGACGCGACGGCCCGGTGCCGCCGGTGGTCAGCACCAGATCACAGCCCACTTCGTCGACCAGTTCGATCAGCGTCGCGGAGATCGTGGGTGCGTCGTCCTGAATCAGGCGCGTGACCACTTGAAAAGGCGAGGTCAGGGCAGCGCCGAGCCATTCCTGCAGTGCCGGAATGCCCTTGTCCTCATACACACCGGTGGACGCGCGGTCGCTGATCGACACGAGGCCGATCACGATTTCATCCGGATGATTGCGCGTTGGCTTATGCGTCGCGGTCGTCATCGTCGTCTTCCAGGCCTTCTTCAGCATCGGAATCGGTCTCGGCAGACGGGCCGTCGGCGTTTTTGATCCACTGGAACAGCTCGCGGAAGTAGCGCGGCGGCTTGCTTTGCTGCGCTTCCTTGCGGGCGTTGCGGATAAGCGTGCGGCCCTGCTGCGGATCGGCGTTCGGGTGCTGGCGGATGAATTCGGTCAGCGCGGCGTCGTCGGCGAGCAGTTTCTCGCGGGTGCGCTCGATCCAGTGCAGCTTGGCCGTTTCCGCCTTGTTGACGCCGTTATAGGTGTCGAGCGCGGTGCGCAGCGCGGCGGTTTCCTCGTCCAGTAGCGAGCGCATCACGCGCCCGACGTACTGCACCTGGCGGCGCTTGCCTTCGTGATCGGTGATGCGGCGCGCTTCGCGCACGGCGTCGTCGAGCTTTTCGGGCATCGGCATGCGCTTGAGCGCGTCTTTCGGCAGGGCGATCAGCGCCGAGCCCAGTTCCTGCAGCTCGTGCATTTCGCGCTTGAGCTGGGACTTGCTGGGACGGTCGTAGCCGTTCTCGTCGACTTCCGGCTCGGCGGATTCGATGGGTTGAATGCGGGTTTTGCGTGTCATACCGATATTGTAGCGTGCCGCGCCCGCTGAACCCGCCGTGCTGCTGTGCACAAGACTTCGCGCGCGCGGTTTTGGGGATCGCGGCAAACCCGGCAAGCCAGGGCAAAGCCGGACAACGCCGAGGCAAAGCCGGGCCAACGCCGAGGCAAAGCCGGGCCAACGCCGAGGCGAAGCCAGGCTCAGCGAATGCCAGGTACAGCTTCGCGTACCTTGCTATGATCGCGGGATGCGTGACTACGCAAATGAGCATGCAAATGAGCACGCAAATGCCGCGCGTAAAATGCGAGCGCATGTGCGTGGCATGGGCGAACACACAGGGCCGCTCGGCCCCGAACAGGACGGCAACGACAATGGCAGCAGACATGGACGTCAAGCAGCGCTTTTTTCCGCATACCCAGGATGAACTGAAGGAAATCGCCTCGGACATCCTTCGTCACGCGAAGTCGCTCGGCGGTACCGACGCGGCGACCGAGATCTCCGAAGGCGACGGCCTGTCCGTCTCCGTGCGGCGCGGCGAAGTCGAGACGATCGAACACAACCGCGACAAAATGGTCGGCGTGACGGTGTTCATCGGCAACAAGCGCGGCAACGCGAGCACCTCGGACTTTTCGTCGCAGGCTTTGAAAGACACGGTTGCGGCGGCGTACAACATCGCCCGCTTCACGGCTGAAGACGACTGCGCGGGTTTGGCTGAAGCCGATCTGCTCGAAACCGCGCCGCGCGATCTCGATCTGTATCACCCGTGGAATCTTTCCGCAGACGAAGCGGTGGAAATCGCCCGCCGCTCGGAAGACGCCGCTTTCGCAACCGATCCGCAGATCAAGAACTCGGAAGGCGCGAGCGTCTCGGCGCAGCACTCGCAATTCGTGCTTGCCACCTCGCGCGGCTTCCTCGCCGGTTATCCGTATTCGCGCCACTACATCGCCTGCGCTCCGATCGCCGGCAGCGGCCGCAACATGCAGCGCGACGACTGGTACACGTCGACCCGCAGCGCGGCAGACCTCGCCGATCCGGAAGCGGTCGGCCGTTACGCGGCGCAACGGGCGCTGTCGCGCATCGGCGCGCGCGGGCTCGACACGCGCAAGGTGCCGGTGCTGTTTGAAGCGCCGCTCGCCGCCGGCATTCTCGGCGCGTTCGTGCAGGCAACCAGCGGCGGCGCGCTGTACCGCAAGACCTCGTTCCTCGTCGATAGCCTCGGCAAGCCGGTGTTCGCGCCGCACGTCCAGGTGGTCGAAGATCCGCACGTTGCGCGTGCAATGGGCAGCGCACCGTTCGACGAAGAAGGCGTGCGCACCAAACAGCGTTCGGTGGTGAAGGACGGCGTGGTGGAAGGCTACTTCCTGTCCACCTACTCGGCGCGCAAGCTCGGCATGCAAACCACTGGCAACGCCGGCGGCTCGCACAATCTGTCGCTGCGCAGCTCGAAGACGCGCCCGGAAGACGATTTCGAGGAAATGCTGAAGAAGCTCGGCACGGGCCTGTTGCTGACCGAACTGATGGGGCAGGGCGTGAACTACGTGACGGGCGACTATTCGCGCGGCGCGTCGGGCTTCTGGGTCGAGAACGGCAAGATCCAGTACCCGGTCGAGGAGATCACCGTGGCGAGCACGTTGCAGGAGATGTTCCGCCATATCGTCGCGATCGGCGCGGATACGATCACGCGCGGCACCAAGGAAACGGGCTCGGTGCTGATCGAACGGATGACGATCGCGGGGCAGTAAGCGGGTCGGTTTAGCCGGCGGCGGTTTGGCTTAGTCCCAATACTGTTAACAAAGTCGAATTTGTGTTAACTTTCAAGCGCCTGCAACGACAAGAAGAGCTTGAAGATGGCAAGAACGGAAGCAACGCTGCCCGGTGGTGCGAGGCTCGCGGACTATC
>NZ_WOEZ01000093.1 GCF_013177735.1 Paraburkholderia elongata
CGCGGCAAGCGCAATCCCCGCGGCGTGAAGCGAAAGATGTCGAATTTCCGGATCCGGCGACGATGGGAGCCGCTGAATCAGCGAATAGCGCCCAAAGTGGTTATCAAGTGAACAGTATTGGGCTTAGTCCGGCCGTGCAGGAAGGCTGCAAACAGAAACGCCACGCAAGCGATTGCGTGGCGTTTTTTATGCTCGCGTTGCGGCGCGTGGCAAATGTTCGAGACGTGAAGCTGGCCGTCTGAAGCGCGTGGCGCAGCAACCTCAAGCGCCCTTACGCTTATACGTCACGAACGCATAATCAAAGTCATTCGGTGCATCCGCGCGATGCGTTTCGTGCGCGACTTCTTCCCACTCGCTTTCATCGAGTTCAGGGAACGTGGCGTCGCCTTCGAAGTCGGCGGAAATCTCGGTGATGATCAGCTTGTCCGCCTGGCGCAATCCTTCCGCATACAACTGCGCGCCGCCGATCAGAAACGCCTCCGGCGCCTGATCCTGGGCGGCGAGCTTCAGCGCGTCCTCGAGGGTGGTGGCCGCGTCGCAGCCCTGAAAGCGCCGCGCGGCATCCCGTGTCACGACAATGTTGCGGCGTCCCGGCAACGGCCGGCCGATCGATTCATGCGTCTTGCGGCCCATGATGATGGGCGCGCCCATCGTGGTGCGCTTGAAGAACGCGAGGTCTTCGGGAAGTCGCCAGGGCAACTGGTTGTCGCGGCCGATCACGCCGTTATTGGCGCGAGCGACGATCAGAGTGAGCGTCGTCATCGAATGGAAAGGGGAACGTAACCATGCTGATTCTACCTGAGGTGCAAGACGGCGCCTCTATGTCAGCCTGCCCGGAGCCCGGATGTGCGGCTACGCGCCCACCGTGGCGGCGCTGCCCATCACGTGCCCGGCGCCCCCGGCCAGGCGCCCCCGGCTAGGCGCCCCCGTCATTCGTGCGAGGGCTCGTCGGCGGCGAACGCTTCAAGCGACGCTTTCTCGTCGGCCGCGCTCGGATCCCGCAACCCGTGGTGACCCATCAGCCGGTATAGCGTCACGCGCGAAATATTCAGATCGATCGCCGCCTCGTTCAGCCGGTGACGATGCCGCAGCAGCGCCGCTTCGATCGCGCGTTTCTCGGCGGCTTCGCGCGCCTGCGAGAGGCTCATGGTCTGTTGCTCGGTGAACTGCGCGAGATCGAGGTCGTCGGCGGAAATCAGCTTGTTTTCCGCCATCACGATCGCGCGGCGCACCCGGTTGATCAGTTCGCGCACATTGCCGGGCCAGTTGTAGTTGTACATCGCCTCGATCGCCGACGGCGTAAAGCCGCGGATCTTGCGCGCGCTGTCGGTCTTGAACTTGTGCATGATGTGATGCGCAAGAATTTCGATGTCCTTGCCGCGGGCGCGCAGCGGCGGCTCGTCGACACGCAGCACGCACAGGCGGTGAAACAGGTCGGCGCGGAACCGTCTGTCGCGCATCGCGATCTCGAGATCCACGTGGGTCGCCGAGATGATTCGCACATCCACCGGGATCGATTCGCGGCCGCCGAGCCGATCGATCTTGCCTTCCTGCAAAAAGCGCAGCAGGCTTGCCTGGCTTTCCATCGGCAGGTCGCCGATTTCGTCGAGCAGCAAGGTGCCGCCGTCCGCGGCCTCGACCCGGCCGATCTTGCGCTGGTTCGCGCCGGTGAACGCGCCGCGTTCGTAACCGAATAGTTCGGACTGCAACAGATGGTGTGGAATTGCGCCGCAGTTGATGGCGATGAACGGCGCCTTGCGGCGCGGCGAGCGTTCGTGGATCGCCAGCGCGGTGAGTTCCTTGCCGGTGCCGGACTCACCCGAGATGAACACGCTGGCGTCGGTATTGGCGACTTTGCGGATGGTGCGGAAGAGTTGCTGCATCGCTTCGCAGGTACCGACCATTTCGTCATTGTCGTCGGCGGCGGGCGTGGCAGGCGGGATCTCATCGGCATCGCACAAGGTCACCATGCCGAATGCATGGCTGGCGAGGTAGTCGATCGTGGCGTTGGCCACCGGCGTCTTGACGTAGTCGAAGCAGTAGTGGCGGATCAGGCGCCGCACGCCGGGGTCGGCGAGGCGTTCCGAAGTGGCGAGCGCAATCCAGCCGATCTGCTGTTGACGCAGGCTCGCTTCGAGGCCGCCAAAGTCGCGCAACGCAAAGCTGGCCAGGTCGACGATGCCGGCGCACATCACGTCAGGCTTGAGCAGGCGCGCGAGCTCATGCGCCGAGCGGGCTACCATCACGTGCCAGCCGCGGCTCTTCAGATGGGCGGTCAGCGTCTCGTCCGGCGTGCGCGCGACGTACAGCAGCACCCGTTCGGTCTGCGCGTGCGGCAGGCCGGTCTCTTTCGCGGCGGGGGATGGCTCGTGCAAGCGCCCCATAGCGCCCTCCTGATGGCTCGCCAAGGAGACTTCCGACGGGCACCCCACGAGGCCTTCCGTTGCTCGTGCCACAGGGCCTTCCTGCGTTCGGGCAATCGACAGAAGAGCGCCGGATGGCGGTGTAACGCTGCTCAGATGGGGCGATTCGCGCACGATCAACCTCGTATCGTTGGCACGTCAAAAAGTGTAGGGAAAGCGCACGCCGATCACGAAGTTCGGCGTGTCAGGCGTGAGGCCGACCGACACCGAACCGTTGATCGTCAAGTGCTTGTTCACTACGTGATTCAAGCCGAAGGTCAATGCGGCAGCGGTGGTCTCGCTGCCCGGCACCTTCGAATAGGTTCCGCCTGGCGCCTTTGTCTGCGACTCGGGTTCCAGCGCCATCGTGTACGAGATGCTGGCCGAGTCCTTGTCCGAGAACGCCAGTGCCACACCGCCGCCGAACTGCACGACGTCGCCGATCTTGACCGTCGCCGGTTCGGTCTGGCCGATGACCGACGAGATGTCCGAGAACGAGCGGGCAATGTTGTAGGTGTACGAAACGCTGCCGAACAGCACGACCGGATCGTAGGTCTTCAATACCGACAGACCCGCCGTGATGTTCCAGAAGCCGGTGCCGGTGGGCAGCTTGGTGGGGGCGACGAGGTTGGTGTTGTTGGCATCGACCTGTTGCAGCTTGATGCCGAACGGCGACGAACCGGTCGGCGACTTGACGCGCAGGCTGCCGACGAGGTCGGGCAGATTATTGGTTTCCTTCAGAAACTGGTAGTAGATCCCGAAGTTGACGTCGCCAATGTCGCTCGAATTTGCCGAGGCGTCCGAGACCGTGTTCGCCGCTCCGCCGGCCCCGCCGACGATGAAGTTGCTGTGCCGGTAGATATAGGGCACGTCGACGTCGACGCTGATGCGGTCGGTCAGGCCGTAGCGCGTGTCGAGGTCGGCCATCACCTGGTGCGACTTGGTTTCGCCGAGGTTGATGTTGCCGAGGAAAATCGCATCGAGTGCGAGGAAGCCGGACAGTTGCAACTGGCGGCGATCGTAGTAGGTATCGTTGATGCCCCAGTCGAGGGTCAGCTTGTGCTCGAACAGCGGCGTGTGCTGCTGGTTTTGCACCACCGCGTCTTCCGATTGCGTGCGCACCGGTTGCGCGGCCTTCTGCGTCTGGCCGACCGCGCCGCTGCCGTCGGTCGCTGCCGGCAGGCCGCCCCCACTGCTGTTTTCAGGCACCGGCGGAGTGACCGGCACGCCGGTCGCGGTGCCCGTGGCGCCGCCGGGCGCGGGTGTGCCCGGATTCACCTGGGCCAGCGGCGGCAGCGGCACGGGCAGGCCGTCTGCGCCGGGTTGCTCGGCGACCGCGGCGCTGCTGGCCGGCTCACCGTAACCCGGAGCGCCGCGGCCGCGCTGCGCCATCTCGAGGTTCGTGACCTGCCGTTCGAGTGAGAGGATCTGCTTTTGCTGCTCGCTGACGACGCGCATGAGCGTGTTCAGCCGTTCTTCAACCGATTGATCGGCGAGCGCCTGCGCGCTGGCCCCCTGCGACAGCGCAAACAGCATGGCTGCGGCCGGAATGGCCGCTAACGCCATGCGCGGTGCGCCGGTCCTCGAGAATCTGATCACTTTTGTTCCCCCCCGGTATTCTGACTGCGCGTCGCATGTCTCCTTATGCATCGCGTGGTCGTTTTGGTATTGCTTTGGTACTTGGTCTCCTTCGGGATCGGGTGGCGGCCCGTGTTTTATCTCCTCACGCTGTTTTGCAGGGCTTGTAGGACGCCAATCTGGCGCAGCATCGAGGCCGACATCTGCTGCGTCTGCAAATGCAGTTGCAACTGGTTGGCGACTTGCTGGTTATTGCCTGCAATCTGCAAGAGTTGCGCGATCATGCCGGCCTGTTGTGCGCTGGACGGCGCGACGGTTTGGGTGGCGAGACCGCCCGGCGTTTGCAGCGCAATTGAAATGCCGCCGTTGGCGAGACTGACGGAGGCGGTGATCGAGCCGTTCGCATTGCTTGCGGCAGCCGATGTTGCGTTGTTATAGGTGCCTCCCGTCAGGCTGCCTGGCGAGGCGTTGAAATCGATAAGCGCCTGGTTGGTGCCGAGGTTGCCGTTGCCGGCCACCTGAGTGATCTGCGAGACGCCGTTGACGCTGACGTTCTGCCCGCCGCTCGCGCTGGCGTTGCGGTTGGCGCCGCTGCCCCATGATCCGTTCGGGCCGGTCACAGAGGCCGATGAATTGAACTTGGCACTCGGCTGGTTGAGCGCGTTGGTGACGATGGAGAGCGCGCCCGAGGCGACAGCGGTGGCGCCGTTCGGGAGCTGCCATTGCGACAGCAGGTCGACGACCACGCCCGAAATGATGTCCCCAGCAATACCTTTGCCGGTCTGGTTGGCGAGGATGGCGTCGTCGACGGGTTGCAGCTTGAGGGCGCTGACGTTTTCAAACACTGTCGATGTCTGCTCGGCAGCGTGTGCGACTGATGCAAGACCGCACGTTGTGAAACACAACGCACAGCCAATGGTGAGTAAATTTCGGTCCATGATGAGTCAGAACAACTCTGCCTTGATCAAACCGTATTCAACAAAGGGAGTCGCAGCCGTACCGTTTTCCAGCGCACGTTCGCGCAGCTTTAGCGCGAGCGACTCGTTGCCTTGCAAGAGCGGAGAATCCTCCATAAATGGCTTGCCGACGACCGCGAACACGAGGCCGTTCCATTTCTTGATGAAATCGTCTTCCATGACGATGCGGTTGCCGAGCGCTGGGTCGGCAATGAAGATGCGGCGGTCTTCCGCGTGCTTGACGATCACGAAGTGCTCGTAACCGTCGCTGTTCATCAGCACGAGCACGGGAATCTGCAGGTGATAGAGCGCTTCGGCGGTGACGCGGAAACCTCGGCCGCGCAGGCCGATCGTTTCGACGAACTTCTTCATGTCGAGCATCGAGAAGCCGTTCTTCACCACCACCTCGGGTGTCGAAAACACCATCATGCGGCGGATCATTTCGGTTTCCGGAATGTCGATGCCGTAGCCGTACTTCAGCAATGTGGCCAGAGCGGCCGAGCCGCAGCTGTAGTCGTATTGCTGCGAAACAATGTGGTTGTAGCGTAGCTCGCGGATCGAACGCACGTTCATGTCGAACGGCACACCCGCTGCAGCGTTCATTGAAAGGGCACTCTGCGCGTGACCCGTCTGCGACAGCACGAATCCAGCGAAGAGTGCCAGAAAAAAGCCAAGCGTTACCCTGCTCACCCCGAACATGGTATGTCCCCCCTGCGGAGACAACCGGTCAGCACGAAGGCTGACCGGTGTCTTCCTGCGATGCAGCTTTAATTACTGATGCGACACGCTGGCGACTGCAAGGCCGTTGTGTTGCAGGTTGCCCACTCCCGACGCGATATTCACACCGATGTTGCCGGTAGCGTTGGCGAGAGCACCCATGCCGAGCATCGACGAGCCGGTGAACTGGCCGTTGACACCTGCATCTGCGGTCTGGCAGTTCTGATCGGTGGCGATGACTTCGCCGCCTTGGCTTCCGCCGTGGCGATGATCCCAACCACCCATGCCGCTGCTGCTGTCAGTCGTTGCCGATGCGGCGAGGCTGTTGTTTTGCACGTTGCCTACACCCGACGCCACGTTCACCCCGATGTTGCCAGTTGCATTAGCCAGCGCGCCTGCGCCGACGGAAGCAACGAAATTGAAGTCTCCCACTTTCGCGTTGCCGCTCGACGATTGAGTCGAGTAGATCTGCGCGGTACCGAACACGGGGCCGACATCCATGTTCGACAGGGCGGCGTCATTGGACTGGGCGTTGTCTACGCCGGAGGCGATGTTGACGCCAATGTTGCCGCTCGCTGTGCTCAGCGCGTTGTCACCGATGCCGGCGGACATCGTCGTCGGCGTTTGGGTGTTGATGTGCTGGGTCACAGTGCCCGTAACCGTGACGGAGCCGGAGTTCTCATCGAAGTTATGGGTCCACCCGTAGGCGTGGCTGTGTTCCGAGTAGCTGGCGCTGACCTTTTCGCCATAGCCGCTGTGGGTTTCGGTCGCCGTGCTCTGGCCAGCTGCTGCGTAGCCGCCGTACGCCACGCCGTAGCCGGCCGCCTGGGCTTCGAGTCCGCCGCCGAAGTTGACCGACTCATGGGTGTTCAGCGCTGCCGCGAAACCCGCTGCCACACCACCGAAGATCACGCCGGGGCCGCCGCCGAGACCGGCGATGAAGCCGGCTGCGAGGAAGCCGTTGGCGGAGGCATGGGTGTTCACATAGTTGTAGCCCCTATACGACGATTCGAAACCCGTCGCGAAGCCGCCGCCTGCGATAAAGGCCGCGCTCGACGAGGCCGTCCTGGTTTGCGTGTTGCTCTTGTTATAGGCCCAGGCGTGGTCGCTATACGACTGGCTCACGCCCCAGCCGCTGCCACTGCCGCTCTCATGGTCCCACGCATCCGTCGTGTTGATGGTCGTGGTCACCTTGCCGGAGACGTAGCTCTGCGGCGGCGTCTTCATGTTGACACCGCTGATGTCCACGTTCTGCGTGTTGTTGACCGTGGCGCCGGAACTGCTCGACACGTTGACCTTGCCGTGCAACGTAATGAAGCCGAATTCGCCGATGTCGGTAAAGACGTTCGTTGCCGTAAAGAGCTCAGCTGGGTCGCAGCCGGCCGTGCATCCTTCGGCGTATGCCGAACCTACTGCGATCGTCGACAGGACAGCCGCTGCAATGATAGTGCGCTTCATGGTGACGCTCCGATAAAGAGTGTGGCTCGTTAGAAAAAGGTGCCCGCCGGGGGACGGAGCACAAAACTGTTTGAACTGACGTTACCTGAGCCGGCTGTCTGGTTGATCTGTACGATCCCACTGACGTTTTTGAGCGCGCCCGTACCGATGGACACCTCGCGTGCGTCGTGGTTACCGCCAGACATTCCCAGACCACCGCCTTTGGCGGCCGTAGCGGATAGCACCTCATCCGCTACGATCTCCGCTCCAATCGGTCCAGAACCGATCACGGCGCTGTTCCGCTGAAGATTCCCTACACCCGCCGACTGGTTCACTTCGATAAGGCCAGAGGTGTTTGAAAATGCATTACTGCCGATCACGCTCTTCGCAGCCGCCGCCTTGGCGTTCGTGGCCGCGTTCTGCGTACTGCCGATCAGGTTGATAGGCGTTTGTCCGTTGGTGATCATCCCTTGATTCGCTTGCGCGTTATCGAGGCCGGAGGTTTCATTGATGGCGATGACCCCCGTGGCGCCGTTGACCGCGCCCTTGCCGATCAGCGCCTCGGCGTCGACCAGGGTGGGCGGCGTTTGGGCATGAGCCGCGAAGCTCGCACAGCCGAGCAATGCCCAGGCGAGCAGGGGCCAGCGCGACTGCTTGCGTGACGGAAGGCGCTTGGCCGGTGCGCGTGACGTTGTCATTTCATGGCTCCTAAAGCCGCGCCCAGCGGGGCGAGGGCACCGTTGACCGACTGGGCAATCGAGGCGCCGATTCCACCTGCGCCGCCGAGGCTGGCGCCGGCGCCGACCGGTACGGCGTTGCCCGCCAGCATGTGTTCGATACTGTTGGCGCCGACCAGCGACGGCATAAAGCCGTTGCCGGTTATGCCGGTAGTGCCGTGCGCGCTGTTCAGGTCGAGATCGCTCGCCATTGCGCCGATCGCGGCATCGAAGGTTGCTCTCGGGAAGGTTTGGACCTGGACGGAGATCGGGTCCTGGCTCCTCGGCACCGGCACGAACGCGTCGCGTGGCGTGATGTCGCGCTCAATGATCAGGTTGCCGCGTTGCGTATCCGACTGCGCGGCTGCGCCCGTCACGGCGCCGGCAGCGAGCACGCCGAGCAGCGCGGACAGCAGGGCCGCGCAGGGGCGGCGGCTGCTGGGTTTCTGGGTTGAGGCGTTCATGTCAGTTCCTTGCGGGCGAACGATCGGTCGGTGCGGTCTTGAGCAGCGAGCAGGTCGTTGCGCTAATTTCTCTGGTAGCTCGTGACGTTGCCTTGTGCGGAGCGGGCGACGTCGACGGGAACCGGCAACTGCGACGGCGGGGCGATCTCGTCCCACAGCGTCACGCCGTTGCCGCCGTTGTTAAAGCCGCGCATCAGCTGCGGCGTGGCAGCGACCATCACCATGCCGCCGAAGCCGCCGCGCTGGCTGGACAGCGCCTGATCGTCCAGCACGAGATCGTTCACAGACGCGGCGTCGGCGGGAATGCTCAGCGCGTTGCCGGCCAGATCGCTGCGAGACGCGGCGCTGTCGTCCGTGCCGGCCACGGTGTTGTCCAACGCAGCGGCGCTCGCCGTATGGGTGGCCGCCGTGTCCGGAACCGCCACCGCTGCGAGCGTCGTGCTCGCGAGGGTGGCGGAGCCGGCATCGGTGGTTTCGGCCGTCGTGGCGGATTGAGGCAGCGCGAATTCCTGTGCATTGGCGCCAACGGGCAGCACGATCAAGGCCACCGAGGCGGCGCACAGTGCGGCGCAAGGTGCAATGCTGCTCAGGTCGATGCGGAAAACGAGTCGCATGATGTTTCTCCTTGGTGCACAGCGTTTAGCGAAACGTGTGCCATGAGTCGCAATCCATTGGTGCGTCTGGATGTGACTCGCATACCTCGGAGTAACCACGGAGAAATCAGATAAAAACGTTTCAGCGCTGAAACGGCAGGCAGAAAATACCTGTAATTCGTTAAATCTGAAGGTATGACCTACCTTGGAGGAACACCAGGAAAGGTGCTTCCACAACGCCTTTATTCGTAAGTTGAATAAGTATTGATTGGCCGCTTGGCCTTGCTGGGTAAGGGGTCCCCGATTAAATTCGCATAATTGTTTTCCAAGTGGCGCGCGTATAGTAAGCTCTCGAAAAAGAGCTTCAGATTTAAAAAAGCCCGCTAACGGGCCGTCTCAAACACACACGCCGCTTTCTTGGGGATCAGCTGTCCGCACGGAATGGAATGGCCGTTCGGTTTTTGCTATTTCGCGAATCCCGAACGAGTCAGCGTGTCTGAACTCCGGTTCAGGTACGTGCGTCATCCTTAACGTTCGTTGACGAGAGGGTCTGAATAATGGAACCCGCAACGCGGCAACTGATTTACGTTTCGCGCGATCCGAGCGCGGAACTGAATACTTGCTTCCATCAGCGCGGCTGGCATGTCGAAGTCGTGGGATCGGCGCGCGACGTGCGCCGTGCTGTTCGCGCCGGAATGGCGGCGGGCGGCTTGCTCGATCTGTCTAGCGATTTTCAGCCACACGAAATCGCCGCCTTCGAGTCCTGTCTGACCATTCCGAACGTCGGCTGGGTTGCGGCTACCACGCCCGGACAATTGCAGGACGCGGCGTTGCGCCGGCTCGTGCGGGACTATTGTTTCGACTATGTAACGGTGCCTTACTCGGGCGACAGGATTGTCGATTCGGTCGGTCACGCGTACGGCATGATCTCGCTCGGCGAGCCGGCATCGAACGATGGGTCGCAAGGCGCAGAAGGGGAAATGGTCGGTTCGTGCGACGCGATGCTCGCGCTGTTCCGTTCAATCCGCAAAGTGGCGATGACCGACGCGCCGGTGTTTATTTCAGGCGAATCTGGCACGGGCAAGGAGCTGACCGCGGTCGCGATCCACGAACGTTCGGCACGCCGCAATGCGCCTTTTGTGCCGATCAACTGCGGCGCGATTCCGCCCCATCTGTTGCAATCCGAACTATTCGGCTATGAGCGCGGCGCGTTCACCGGCGCCAATCAGCGCAAGATCGGACGCGTGGAAGCGGCCAACGGCGGCACGCTGTTTCTCGACGAAATCGGCGATCTGCCGCTCGAAAGCCAGGCGAGCCTGCTGCGCTTCCTGCAGGAACGCAAGGTCGAGCGGCTGGGCGGCCACGGTTCGATCGACGTCGACGTGCGCATCATCTCGGCGACACACGTGGATATGACGGCTGCGATGATCGAGGGACGATTCCGCTCCGACCTGTATCACCGTCTGTGTGTGCTGCAAATCGACGAACCGCCGTTGCGTGCACGTGGTAAGGATATCGAACTGCTTGCGCGGCACATGCTGGAACGTTTCAAGAAAGATGCAAGCCGCCGTCTGCGCGGCTTCGCGCCCGACGCCATCGCGGCGCTGCATAACTACGGCTGGCCGGGCAACGTGCGCGAGTTGATCAATCGCGTGCGGCGCGCCATCGTGATGTCGGAAGGCCGCGCGATCACGGCACGCGATCTCGAGTTGGCCGAATACGTGGAGATCGTGCCGGTGTCGCTCGCGCAGGCGCGCGAAGCGGCCGAACGTCAGGCAATCGAACTCGCGCTTTTGCGTCATCGCGGCCGTCTTGGCGACGCCGCGCAGGAACTCGGCATTTCGCGCGTGACGCTGTACCGCCTGCTGTGCTCACACGGCATGCGCCATATGGAAGGCGAGCCGCTGAGCACGCCGCACCACGGCGAGTTGCCGGCCTCGGTGCCGCATCTTTGACGGGCTTTCCAGCCGATATTTTCTGCGCCGCGCGCCCCGACCGGGCGCCGTCCGGCTGCGCTTGTTAAAATCGGGTTTTCCGCTCAATCCCCGTGGCGCATGCTCCTGACCCAGGGGCGCGCTTCGTCGAAGGAACCCGCATGAAACAATACCTCGACCTCGTCCGTACGATTCTCGACACCGGCACGTGGCAGGAGAACCGCACCGGCATCCGCACCATCAGCATGCCGGGCGCCATGTTGCGCTTTGACCTCCAGCAGGGCTTTCCCGCGGTCACCACGAAAAAGCTGGCGTTCAAGTCGGCGGTGGGCGAACTGGTCGGGTTTCTGCGCGCTTCGCGCAGCGCCGCGGATTTTCGCGATCTGGGCTGCAAGGTGTGGGACGCGAACGCCAATCAGAATCCGCAATGGCTCGCCAATCCGTATCGTCAGGGGCCGGACGACCTCGGCGACGTTTACGGCGTGCAATGGCGCCAGTGGCCGGCCTACAAGGTGCTGGACGCAGGCGCCGCCGCGCAACTGGCCGACGCCACAGCGCGTGGCTTCCAGGTGGTGACGGAATTCGAGGAAGACGGCAGCCCCAAAGTGCTGCTGTACAAAGCGATCGACCAGTTGCGGCAGTGTCTGGACACGATCATGCAGAACCCCGCCGACCGGCGAATTTTGTTTCATGCCTGGAACCCCGCCGTGCTGGACCAGATCGCGCTGCCGGCTTGCCACCTGCTTTATCAGTTCCTGCCGAATGTCGCGCGCCGTGAAATTTCGCTGTGCTTGTACATTCGCAGCAACGATGTCGGCCTCGGCACGCCGTTCAATCTGACCGAAGGCGCGGCGTTGCTGCATCTGGTCGGCCGTCTGACGGGTTATACGCCGCGCTGGTTCACCTACTTCATTGGCGACGCGCACATTTACGAGAACCAGCTCGACATGCTGCAGCAACAGCTCACACGCGAGCCGTACGAAAGCCCGGCCTTCGCGATCTCGGACCGTGTGCCGGACTATGCGAAAACCGGCGTGTATGAGCCGGAATGGCTTGAGAAAATCGAGCCGTCGGACTTCTCGCTGGTCGGCTACCGCCATCACGAGCCGCTCACAGCGCCGATGGCGGTCTGAACACGGTCTGAGCGTCTGCTTGCAGCTTGCTCAAAGAAAAACCCCCGCGATGTGAGTCGCGGGGGTTTTTTCTTGCCACCATCCAGCCGTCGAATTGCAAGCGCATTTAGCTGCGCGTGTAACCCTTAGCCTTTGTGGTGCTCGTCACGGTTGCCACCGGCCGAATGCTGTTCGGCGTGCTGCGGTTGCGGTTGAGGACGCGGCTGCTGCGCCTGTTGCGGACGCGGTTCAGGGCGCGGCTGCTGCACCTGCTGCGGTTGCGGTTGAGGACGCGGCTGCTGCACCTGCTGCGGTTGCGGTTGAGGACGCGGCTGCTGCACCTGCTGCGGTTGCGGTTGAGGACGCGGCTGCTGCACCTGCTGCGGTTGCGGTTGAGGACGCGGCTGCTGCACCTGTTGCGGACGCGGTTCAGGGCGTGGCTGCTGCACCTGCGGCGGACGCGGCTCGGGGCGCGGCTGCTGGACCGGTTGCGGACGCGGCTCAGGACGCGGCTGCTGCACCTGTTGCGGCTGCGGCTGCGGACGGTATTCCTGACGCGGTTGCTGCTGCGCCTGCTGCATCGGTTGCGGCGGGGGCGCCGGCGGCTGGGCGTGCATTTCCGGCGCGCGCTGCGGCTGCGCTTCCGGCTGGCGCTGAACCTGTTGCTGCGGCCCTGGACGTGCCTCCGGCTGGCGTGCCTGCTCCTGCGGGGCGCCATGTTGCTGCGCCTGTTGGGCCATCGGCGTGTGCGGCTGCGTCCATGCAGGCTCGCGTCGTCCTTCCGCGCCCGGTTGTTGACCCGCTTGCATCGGCGCGCCGTGCTGCTGCGCGTAAGCGTTCGGGTTGGCGCCGTTCGCTTGCGGCGGACGCGGCACACCATTGGACGGATGAACTGCCTCGCCAGGCTGCTGGCGGAGGTTGGCCATTTGCGGCGGCATGCCCGGCCGCCCTTGCGGTTCGCCGCCACGCTGCGGTTGACCGTTGACCGGCGCTTCGCCCGGCCGATGACCGGCCTGTTGCATGCCGTTAGGTGCACCCGGCGCACCCGGCGCCGCACCCGGCGTCCGGCCGGCCAGATGCGACTGCACGACCCGCACGTTCTGCACCGGCATTGTTCCCGGACCGCCCGCCATATGAGCCGGCACCGAGGTTCGCACGATCGGCTCGCCCGCGCCCGGCACTCGTCCGCCGCTTTGCGCAAAACGTTGCGCGAGGCTGTCGTGGTACGCGGCCGGCACGGCCGGACTGCGCGTGGCGACGACCGGACGCGCCATCACGCCAGCCGGCGGACGGTAGTTCGCGCTACGCAGACCCGGTCCGAAGCTTTCCTTCACTGGTGCGATCCCCGGACCGCCCGGATTGATCTGCGCGTTGCGCCACTGCTGCGGATCGACCTTCTGCGCGAAGCGGCCGACCGATTGACCGTGCACGAAGGCCGTCGCCGGCACCGCGGTCACACCACCCGGCGCGCGATAGTTAATGTACGTGTTGTGAATGTTGGTCACATTCACATTTGTCACATTGCGGTTGTAGTTGTTGACGACCGTCGTGTTGTTGACGCGATTGTAGTAACCGGGGCTCCAGTGATCGTGATCGCCCCAGTGCGGGTGCCACGGTTCGCCTGGGCCTAGCGGGAACCACGCAACTCCGGCCGCGACCGCGCCGCCAATCGCGAGGCTCACCCCCCAGTCGACTCCGCCGCCACCGCCGCCCACGAAGGCGACCAGCGCCGGTGCGTAGACGGGCGGTTCGCTGTCCACCACCACCGGTCCCGGCACCCATGCCCACGAGTCGTCATCGTAGGCCCAGCGGCCATAGTGGTAGGGCGCGAAGCCCCACGGTGCGTCGTCGACCCAGGTCCAGCCCCACGGTGCTTGCCATACCCAATGGCCGTCGTGATAAGGCGCCCAGCCGGCGGGTGTCTCACGCGGCACCCACACTTCACCGTACTGCGGGCTGCTGCGCCACGTGCCGTTGGCGTCGAGATCCTGATAGCCGGGGATGTCGCGCGACACGTAGCGCGCCGACACTGAGCGGTCTTCCGCAGCGTCGCGGCTCGCCGCCCATTGATCGAAGCCGTCGAGGCCGGGCGCGCCGTTGTCGCCGACCTGTTGCAGGGTGGTGCCGGCAAAGCGGATCTGCTGGCCGGCCGCGACCGGCACCTGGCCGCTGTCGCCGTACACGGTCGCGCTGCCGCTGCGCACGGTGACGGTGGTGCTGCTGCCGTCCGGCGCGACGTCGACGCGATAGTCGCCCGGGCCGTTCAGGCCGAGCGCCAGATTCGGCGTGTCGATTTCATAGGAGGAGCCGGGCGGCAGTCCGCGCACCCGCGCCGACAACGTACCCTGCGCGACCTTCAACTGCGCGCTGTTGTCATCGAGATTGAGGATGTCGAGGCTGGTGGACTGGCCGAGGCGTACCGCGGTCGAGCCGATATGCAGTTCGGAGCGCGCGTTCTGATCGTTCCACAATTGATCGCCGGTGGTGAGCGGGCGATTGATTTGTGCGTACGACCAGTCGGTTGCGCCGGCCGGCTCGGTGGTCACGGCGCCGGCCGTGTAGTTCAGACGCGCAACGCGCCCCGGCGGGTCGGTATTCTGCGACGCCTGAGAGGCAGCGCCCGGCGGCGCCTGCTCGGCTTCCTGCGCAAAAGTGGCTTGTGCCGCGAACAGGAATGCCGCAGCGGCGATCAGCGTGTAGCCGGTAATCCGGCGTTTCGAATGTTGGGACGTGGCCACTGTTCTCATGATTTATCTCCGACGGACGCGGCATTTTGCAGCATCTGTGAGAACCACTCTACCCGTACGATTTATTTCAAGGCCCCCACTTTTGTAAGGCTCCCTCACGAGCGTGTAACAAAAGGTCTCGATAAAGGTCTCGATAAGGTGTTTCGTAAGCTGATTGCGAAAATCCTGTAATCGCGTCGATCGGTTAAGCGTGACTCAAAGCACGACTCAAGCGGCCAGGAACGCGTCGAAATGACGGTGGCCTGCTGGTGTGATGCGCAAGATCCGCGGGCGGTCAGTGCGCTCCACCCAGCCATGAGCCGACCATGAATCGAGCAGCGCTGCGCCGAGCGCGCCACCCAGATGCGGACGCCGTTCGCTCCAGTCGGGACAGGTGCAGGCGAAGCGGCGTCGGCGGGTCTTCTGGGCGGACATGTCGATGCCCCATTCGGCGAAACGGGCGGCGCCGTCGGCAGTGGCTTCGAGCGACGAGCCGTCAAGCGTCAGCAGGCCGCGCTCGACCAGCCGCTCGAACACTCGCACCGACAGTTCGCCCGCCATGTGGTCGTAGCAGGTGCGGGCGTAGCGCATGTCGACCGGCACGGTGCGCACCGGACGCGGCACGGCCCGTTGCGGCGCACTGACCTGCGCGACGTTGGCGAGCGCTTCAATGGACGCGGCGATATCTGGCGAAGCGATCCGGAAATAGCGATGCCGGCCGCGCACTTCGAGCGCGAGCAAGCCGCCGTCGGTCAAGCGCGCCAGATGAGCGCTGGCCGCCGACGGCGAGAGCCCGGCGATCATTGTCAGTTCACCGGCCGGGCGGGCGCTGCCGTCCATGAGCGCCCACAGCATCGCGGCGCGGCCGGGGTCGGCGAGCAGCGCGCCGATACGGCTCAAGCCTGGGAAGTGGTTGTGTTCGTCTGCGAGGTTCGCGGGCATCGTGCGTCTCCGGTTGCTGGCGCGGGCAGGGCGCCATGCAGTCCACTGTTTCTGGCTGCTGTATTCGATGTTTCAGCTTAGCGTGAATTGTCGAATGCAGCGGCTACGAAAGTCCGGCGGCGAGGGCAGGCTGGTGCGTGCTTTGGTGCTTTGGTGCCGCCTCGGAGCCGCGTCGGGGCCGCTTTGGAGCCGCGCCGGCCCGCCAGGCTAGAATCGAACCCTGTCCTTGCGGGAACACGCTGTCATGAAATTTCTTCTTTCCGCCGCTGTCGCGGTTCTGCTGTTCAGCGCGTGTGCGCAGGGTGGTTCAGGTTCGAGTTCGGGGGCGGGCACGGGCAGCATCACGATGTACGGCACGATCGACGAGGGCATTACGGTCCACAAGTAAGCTCGAGGCGGCTGCGGCCGCTTTTTCAGGCGGATGAGCGTGGCGGCTGGCTGGAATTGATGCATCATTGTCATTCCTGCCATCACCCGTCATGTGACGATCTGGGCATCGCCACTTTCGCCGCCCGAGGCCTACCGATGCCGCCGTCCGCTGCTTCCTCCTCCGTTTCTTCCACCGCTTCTCTCACCGCTTCGTCCACCGCTTCTTCTTTCACCGCCAGTCAAACCGGCTCCGGCCATTCCGATCCCGACAGCCGCCGCGCCGCGCGCGTGCTGGCGGTTTGCCAGGCGCTCTACACCTCATCTGTCTCGATCGATCTGACTTTGACGGGTCTGGTCGGCTACACGCTTGCCAATGACAAGGCGCTCGCGACGCTGCCGTTCTCGCTGATTACCGTCGCCGCCGCGCTAACCACGATCTTTGCGTCGTTCCTGATGGCGCGCATCGGCCGGCGCGCGGGCTTCGTGCTTGGCGCGGGCGTCGGCGCGCTGGGCGGGGCCGTCTCGGTGTGGGCGATTTTTCATAATAGTTTCTGGGCGTTCTGCGCCGGCACGGCGACCGTCGGTGTGTTTCAGGCGTTCGCGCAGTACTACCGGCTGGCGGCCGCGGATGCCGTCGGAATCGAAGGCAAAAGCCGCGCGATTTCGACGGTGCTCACCGGCGGCGTGGTGGCAGCCGTTTGCGGGCCGCTTCTCGCCGCATGGAGCAAGGACTGGCTCGCCCCGGTCGCGTTCGCCGGCTCCTATGCGCTTGTCACCGGCTTCGGGCTCGTATCGATTGCCATGCTGGCGCTGCTGTATCGCGACGCCGCAGCGCCCGCGAGCGTGGCCGTGACGCACGAACCGGCCCGGCCGCTCGGCGAAATCGTCCGGCAGCCGATCTTTGCCGCGGCGCTCGCCAACAATGCGCTTGGCTATGCCGTGATGATGTTCGTGATGACCGCGACGCCGATTGCGGCGGTTGCATGCGGTCACACGATTGGCGATGGCGCGGCGATCATCCAATGGCACCTGGTCGGCATGTTCGCGCCGTCGCTGTTTTCCGCACGGCTGATCGGGCGCTTCGGCGTGCTGCCGGTGATCGGTGCGGGGATCGTGCTGTCGGCGCTGTGCGGTGTGTTGGCATTGCGCTCGACCGATCTGCCGCACTTCTACGCGGCGCTCGCATGCCTCGGCGTGGGTTGGAATTTCATGTTCGTCGGCGGATCGACGCTGCTCGCACAATCGTACCGGCCGTCCGAACGGGCCAAGACGCAGGCAACCAGCGAATTCACGACCTTTGCGTTTTCCGCGCTGGGTTCGCTGTTCGCCGGGCAATTGCTGGCGCGCTTCGGCTGGGCGACGATCAATGCCGCGATCTTCCCGTTGCTCGGGATGGCGGCGTTGACCACGCTGGGGTATGCGTGGTCGACTAAGCGGCAACTCGCAGAGGGGGTTTCCTGATGACTGCACGTCATATCGTTTTCGCGGTCGCTCCTGAGCTCGTGTTGCTCGATGCATGCGGGCCGCTCGAAGCGTTCTGGCGCGCTGAGTTGACGATGGCGGCCGCGGCTGGCGTAGCTGGCGGTTCCGCTGTTTCTGGCGTTACCGGTGGATCGGTCGGTGTCGGCCGAGTCGACGGCCCGGCCGGGGCGAGCGCAGCAAGCGGATCAGACGGAGCAAGTGGAGCAACTGGAACAAGCGGCTTGGCCGGCAAGCCTGGCGCGCTCGCCGGGCCGGTCGCCTATCGCACGACCGTCGCGTCGATCGACGGCGGCGTGCTGCAAACCTTCCCGGAATTGCCGATCATCACCGAACGGCTCGATTCGCTCGACGACCAGCCGATCGACACACTGATCGTCCCGGGCGTCCCGATCGACGAACACTGCACCTTGCAGCCAGAGCTCGTCGCGTGGATCAGACGCCGTGCGCCGCAGGCGCGGCGCGTGTGCTCGGTCTGCACGGGCGCCTTCTATTTGGCGGCCGCGGGCCTGCTCGACGGCCGCCGCGCGACCACCCATTGGGGGGAAGCGCCGCATCTCGCGCGTCGTTTCCCGAACGTGCAGGTAGACGCCGATCCGATCTTCATCCGCGACGTGGGCCGCGGTGAAGGCGGGAGTGTGGTTTGGACATCGGCGGGCGTGACGGCGGGCATCGATCTGGCGCTGGCGCTAATCGAAGAAGATGTCGGCCACGCGGTCGCGATGCAGGCGGCGCGACGACTGGTGGTGTTCATGAAGCGGCCCGGCGGCCAGTCGCAATTCAGCGCTGCGCTTGCTGCACAGGCTTCGGCGGGCGGACCGTTCGAGGCGCTGCATAGCTGGATGGCGGGCCACTTGCGCGACGACCTGTCGGTCGAGCGGCTGGCCGAGCGCGCGCAAATGAGTCCGCGGACTTTCGCGCGGCGCTACGTCGACGAGATCGGCCGCACGCCGGCTAAAACCGTGTCGGCACTGCGCCTGGAGGCGGCCGCGCGGGTGTTGGCCGAGTCGCGCCGGCCGCTCAAGCGGATTGCGCTCGATTGCGGCTTCGGCAGCGAGCAGAACTTGCGGCGCGCGTTTGTGCTGCGCTTCGGCGTGTTGCCGCTCGAGTATCGGGAGCGTTTCGAGTCCGCGGTCGCGCCGCGGCGTGAGTCGGCTTCCGTGGTTGCCGAGACGAGCTGAAGCGGACAGTAAGCGAAAGCTCGACGAAAGCATGACGGCCGTCCAGGCCGAAATTCGGCAAGATTACCCTGTCCGACTCGCGGCGGAGTCAATATTGCGCTCGTATAATCGCCTCCTTTACATGCATCCGATTGACCGGAGTCAAGATGAGCACCCCTGCCTTAGCGCCGCTGGACCGTTCCGAAACCACCTTCCGTTTTCTCGCCGAGCCCAGCTCGGTCAACTTTGGCGGCAAGGTGCATGGCGGCGCGTTGATGAAGTGGATCGACGAGACCGCGTACGCGTGCTCGGCGGTGTGGTCGGGGCGCTACTGCGTGACGGTCAGCGTCGGCAATATCCGCTTTCGCCGGCCGATTCTGGTCGGCAACCTAGTTGAACTGCGCGCGCGGGTCGTGGCGACGGGCCGCACCAGCATGCACATCCACGTGTCGGTGCAGGCAGGCGATCCGAAGGGTGGCGAGCTGCTGCAAACCACGGACTGTCTGGTGGTGATGGTGGCCGTCAACGAGAACGGCCACCCGGTGCCGGTGCCGGCATTCGTGCCGGAAACGGATGAACAAAAGCGCCTCGCCAAGTACGCGATGGACGTGAAAGAAGCGCTCGACGCGATCGTCGAATTGAAGCCGGAAGAAGTGGCGCAGGGGAAGGTTTAAGCGGCGTCGATCACCCGGCCGAATGCCCGACCATATCCTTCGGCCGCACCCATTCGTCGAACTGCTGCTCGGTGACATAGCCGAGCGCGAGCGCCGCAGCCTTCAGCGTAGTGCCTTCCTTGTGCGCCTTCTTCGCAATCTGCGCGGCCTTGTCGTAGCCGATGTGCGGATTGAGCGCCGTCACCAGCATCAGCGATTCGTTGAGCAGCGTATCGATGCGCTCGCGATTCGGTTCGATGCCCACTGCACAGTTGTCGTTGAAACTGTGCGCGCCGTCGGCGAGCAAACGGACCGATTGCAGCACGTTGTGCGCCATCATCGGCCGGAACACGTTCAACTCGAAGTTGCCGCTTGCGCCGCCGATATTCACCGCGACATCGTTGCCGAACACTTGCGTGCACAGCATCGTCAAGGCTTCGGACTGGGTCGGATTGACCTTGCCCGGCATGATCGAGCTGCCCGGTTCGTTCTCCGGAATCGACAGCTCGCCGAGCCCGCAGCGCGGGCCGCTCGCGAGCCAGCGGATGTCGTTGGCGATCTTGTTCAGGCTCGCCGCCACCGTCTTCAACGCACCGTGCGCGAACACCAGCGCATCGGCGCCTGCCATGACTTCGAATTTGTTCGGCGCGGAGACGAAAGGCAAGCCGGTCATCTTGCCGATCGCGGCCGCCACCTTGTCCGCGAATTGCGGATGCGCGTTCAAACCGGTGCCGACCGCCGTGCCGCCCTGCGCGAGCTCGTACAGATGCGGTAGCGCCGATTCCACGTGACGGATGCCGTGATCGAGTTGCGCGACGTAACCGGAAAACTCCTGACCGAGCGTAAGCGGCGTGGCGTCCTGCAGGTGCGTGCGGCCGATCTTGACGATGTCCGCGAAGGCTTTCGCCTTGCCGTCCAGCGTACCGCGCAGCGTCTTCAGCGCGGGCAGCAAATGCTTGACGATCGCATAGGCGGCGGCCACGTGCATCGCCGTCGGAAACACGTCGTTCGACGACTGGCCGCGATTCACGTCGTCGTTCGGATGCACTTTGCGTGCTTCGCCGCGCTCGCCGCCGAGCAACTCGCTCCCGCGATTCGCGATCACCTCGTTGAGGTTCATGTTGGTCTGCGTGCCGGAGCCGGTTTGCCAGACCGCGAGCGGAAATTCCTCCGGGTGCTTGCCGTCGATGATCTCGTCGGCCGCTTGCATGATCGCCTTCGCCTTGTTCTCGTCGAGCACGCCCAGGCCCTGGTTGACCTCGGCGGCGGCGCGCTTGATGACGGCCAGCGCGGTGATCAGTTCGGGCGATTGTTTCTCGGACGAAATGCGGAAATTCTGCAGCGAACGCTGAGTCTGTGCGCCCCATAAACGAGCGTTCGGCACGGCGATTTCACCGAAGGTGTCGCGCTCCATTCTTACGTCTTCAGTCATGGTTCAACTCCGCTTCTCAAAGTTGTGCGTTGACAGGCAATAGGGAGAATAGACCCGTTAGCGCATTCCGGTAAAAACCCGCTTGCGGATCGAAGATATAGGTGCGGCGCGTGCCGTCCTCGACGTCGGTCCAGACGAGCGGAGAGAGGGGCGCACCGATCGAGCGCAGATAGGCGAGTTGCGCCGGGTCGGCGAGCGTGACGTGGTAGCTGGCTTCGGGCGCGATTGCACGTTCGAAGATTTGCGCGACCTGTTCGGCGAGCGCCGGGCTATGGATGACCAGCGTCTGCTCGGTGTTCAGATTGGCCGAGCGCGGATCGAGATTCATCGAGCCGATCACCAGAATCTTGCGGTCGATGACATAGGTTTTTGCGTGCAGGCTGACTCGCGAGCGAGATCCGGTGAGACCGGCGCGCGGCACCTTCTGCTGCGGTTTGAATTCATACAACTCCACGCCCTGTTGCAGCAGCGGCACGCGGAAGGGGCTATAGCCGGCTTGCACGGCCACCGCGTCGGTCGCGGCGAGCGAGTTGGTCAGCACGGCGATGCGTACGCCACGATGCGTCAGTTCGCCGGCTGCTTTGACGCCGGCCTCGTGCGGTACGAAGTAGGGCGAAATGATCAGGAAATCTTTCTGCGCGTCGCGCATCAGCTCGGCCAAGCGCTGCATCGGCGGGCTGACGTAGTCCGGCGACGGATGTTCGATTTTCTCCGGCGAGTCCGCCTTGAATTCGGCCTGCGCCCACGTCAAGCCGAGTTGATCCTGGGCAATCTGTGAAGCGAGCGGTGTAGCGTTCAGCGGCTTCGCATTGTACGGATCGGCGTTGGCGCGCCAGTGCTGGCGTAAATCGTTGCGCGTCTGGTCGAGCTCCTTCGCATCGAACTTCTGTTTGTTCAGCACCCGCAGCGGATAGGCGATGCTGCTGTTCCAGTAGTCGTCGAAACTGGCGGAGACGTCGGCGGCAATCGGGCCGGCGGCGAGTACGTCGAGATCGCGGAACTGCAGCGTTTCGCTGGCGCTGAAATATTCGTCGCCGAGGTTGCGGCCGCCGACGATGGCCAACTGGTTGTCGGCGATCATCGACTTGTTGTGCATGCGGCGCGTGAAATGGCCGATCTGCGTGAACACGTTGGTGGTGCGTTCGAACATGCCTTCCTGCGCGCTGCCGAACGGATTGAAGACGCGGATCTCGATGTTGTCGTGCGAGTTCAGACCCGCCATCGTACGGTCGATGTCCTTGAAGTTCAGATCGTCGACCAGCATGCGCACTCTCACACCGTGGTCGGCCGCGTAGAGCGCGGCGCCGAGCAGCAGCTTGCCGGTGGTGTCCTCGTTGGCGATGTAGTACTGCATGTCGAGGGTTTTCGTCGCCGCGCGCGCGAGCGCAATGCGCATCTGCAAAGCGTCGGTACCGCTGGGCAGTAGCCGGAAACCGGACTCGTTCGGATGCGCGGCTTCGAGCGGCGCGAGGGCTGTGTGAAGCGGCTTTGTTTCAGCGAGGGGTAGTGCGTGGGTGACCTGACGGTCGAATGCGGTGGCGGGAGGTTTGGTGGCGCAAGCGGTCAGAAATGCCGTTGTGCAGCACAGCAGGAAGAAATATCTCGTCGTCCCCTTGGGGGACTTCCTGCGGGGCTTGCTGAGCGCGCACTTGCTGTGCGGTGCGGTCTGACTTTGATTTTGAAGCC
Source organism: Paraburkholderia elongata (assembly GCF_013177735.1). GTDB lineage: Bacteria > Pseudomonadota > Gammaproteobacteria > Burkholderiales > Burkholderiaceae > Paraburkholderia > Paraburkholderia elongata. The sequence goes on from NZ_WOEZ01000093.1 coordinate 22,357, forward strand.
ACGACACGCTGTTTCTCCGTTGTTTCCAGGCTTCTCATGATGGCAGCGCGTGTGGCTTGTTCACGCTGTCGAGAAATGCATTCTAAGAGGAATCAGGCGTGCAGACAGATGCCGCTAGTCAAAGCAAAAAGCCTTCGACCCGCGGCGCTTGATGATCTGTGACTTGCTTAGCTCATGCCGTCGGTGCAGGCGGCAGGCCGGGCGTGACCGGCACGCGCCGCAGGCTCAGTTTGTGAAAGCGCAGCGTCATCAGCAGCGCAACGCTCGCGAGGCCGGCCGCGAGTCCCCACCACAAACCGCGCGCGCCCAGCCCGAAGTGAAATGCCAGCACGTAACCGGTCGGAAAGCCGATCACCCAGTACCCGAACGTCGCGGCGATCATCGGCACGCGCGTGTCCTTCAGGCCGCGCAGGCAGCCTGAGCCGACCGTCTGCATGCCGTCGACGATCTGGAAGATCGCGGCCACGCCGAGCAGCGAACTCGCCAGTGTGACTGTGGCTGCGTTGGCCGGATCGTCGAGATGCAGGTACAAGCCGACGATCCAGTGCGGCGCGGCGATCAACACGATGCCCGACAGCGTCATGAAGCCGACGCCAAGCGCGAGCGCGACGAAACCTGCGTGGCGCGCGGCGAGCGGCTGCCCTGCGCCGGACCAGTAGCCGACCCGTACATTTGCTGCCTGTCCGATCGCGAGCGGCACCATGAAGGCCACCGAGGCGACGTTCAACGCGATCTGATGGGCCGCCAGTTGCGACTCGCCGAGCAGGCCGACCATCAGGCCGGTGGCGAGGAAGAGGGTCGATTCGACGCCGTAAGTGATCGCGACCGGCCAGCCGATGCCGAACAACTCGCCCATCAACGGCACGTTCGGCCGCGTTGCAACGACGAAGTGTTTATAGCGCGGCCGCAGATGCAACAAGGCCATCAGCACGAGCGCGCTCAGCCACACGGTGATCGAGGTGGCCGCCGCCGAACCGAGAAAGCCGAGGTGGGGCAGTCCGTAAACGCCGTGAATCAGCCCGTAGTTGAGAAAACCGTTGACGAACACGCTGATGATCGACACCCACAGGAGCCGCTTGGCCGCGCCGATGGCCGGCAGGAACGAGCGCATCAGGCCGACGCCGATCAGGCTGCCGAGCGAGCCCCAGCGCAGCACCGCCGCGTATTCGCCGACATTGTGCGCAAGCAGCGAGGGTTCGCCGAACGCCAGCAGGATCGGCGTGGCGAACGACAGCAGGAAGAACGCGGGCACCGACAGCAGTATCGACAACACGAGGCCGGTCCAGTAGATATGCGGCACACGGCCTTCGTCCTGTGCACCGCGCGCATGCGACACGCTCACGCTTACGGAGGTGAGCACGCCTTGCAGCAGCGTGACCACGACGAAGAACAGATTGGCGCCGAGGCCGCCGGCGGCGAGCGCGTCGGGGCCGAGCGATCCGAGCAGGATCGTGTCGGTGACGCCCATCGCCATTTGCGAAAGTTGCGCGATGGCGAGCGGGGCCGCGAGCCGGGCGGTGTCGGCGGCGTGGCGGGTCAGGGTCGGCGGCCGGGCGGCCACCCGGGTGAAGCCGGATTGAGTCATGGAGCGCTTGGAAGCGGAAGGGGCGACAGCGTGGCGTCGGGCGCAAGCCGGACGTAATCAGGACGACCCGCGGGGCTTGCGCGCTGCCGGTGGCGTGGCGAAATGCGGAGGCTCACCGAAAGCGTAGGGCGGCTGTCAGCCGATTGTTTGTCTGTCGAAACTGACAGCTTATTGCTTAGGCGCGGGGATGTCGATGGAGGAGGCACGATTTTGGTGCGTGCGGTCCTCCGAGTTTTCGGACTAACCGCATCAAGCCTCGTGCACCGCGATTCGTGTATCGCCGAGCAGCACGACCTGACCCGCACGGATTTTGCAGGTTTTACGCGTTTCGACGCGGCCGTCGACGGTCACCGCGCCGTCCGCGACCATCATTTTTGCCGACCCGCCGCTGTCCGCGAGCCCCGTTATCTTCAGGAGATTGTGCAGTTCGACGTAGTCGCCGGTCAGTGTGAAATCGAGGTTGGGCATGGCGTTCGCACCTTGAAGCAAAGGGTTCGCATCATAAGCCAGAAGCTTGCCCTGAATGAAAGTCCCTGTGGTGCCGGGCCCCGCTCAGGCAGTTGCAAGCAGATGTTATGTAGTTGTCAGAAAATGAAACGTTCCGTAACACTGGTCGTATGTTACGAACTTCACTCGTAAAGTGCGGGTCTGTAGGAAAGCCTGCTGGATTTTTCCGGCGACGACTAGACCGGGCGAGGCGCGCATGAGGCACACGTCAATGTGCCGCGCCGGATACGGCGCCCGCGTCACAACAACTTTAGAGAGGATTTAGCCATGACCCAGATTCGTACTCTCCTGATCGGTACCGCCCTGACTGCTTTTGCCGCTACCGCTGCGGTCGCGCAGACCGCGCAACCTGCCGCCGGTATGAACGGCCAGGTGCAGGTCCAGACCCAAGGCGCCGATGTCGCGCCCGCAGCACCGGCCGCGCAGGGTGTGCAGTCGGTGACGCCGGCGCCGACGCGTCTGACGGCAGCGGGCTCGACCGATCCGCTGGTCCAGAAGCGCGACGCCGACGCACAGGCTAATGCCGAATACAAGGCGTCGAAGAAGGCGTCCAAGGCGGAGTTGAAGAAACAGCAAAAGGCTGCCAAGTCGCAATACACGGAGCAGGTGCACGACGCCAAGATCAACCAGAAGGCCGACAAGCAGACTGCCAACAATGAAATGAAGATGAACATGCAAGGCCAGACAGCCGATCAGGACAACGGAGCTGACGTCAAGCACTAAGCCTGAGTCCTAACGTAACGGGCGTGGCGGCAAGCTTAGCCGCCGCGCCGAACAAAGTGGCCCGGAGCGCAACTGCGCCCGGGCCATTTTGTTTGTGCGCGGTACGGGAAAAAGGGTCGCTTGTCTCGGATAGTTGTATGGATATACAGTATGCGTCGCCGCGTCAACTCCACCTCAGGCCCGAATCCACTGTGCTCTCCGTCGCTGAATCTCCGTCACTGTCCGATTCCGATTCCGATTCCGGTATCGACACCGCTGCCTGGCTGGCGAAGCTCAACGACGCGCAGCGCGAAGCCGTCGAATACGGCGCCGACAGTCTCAACGCGCCGCCGGGCGCGCTGCTGGTGATCGCCGGGGCCGGCTCCGGCAAGACCAATACGCTGGCGCACCGGGTCGCCAATCTGGTGGTGAAGGGCGCCGATCCGCGCCGTATTCTGTTGCTGACCTTCTCGCGCCGCGCCGCGCTCGAAATGACCCGCCGTGTCACGCGCATCGCCGGCGCGGCGCTCGGTACGCGGGCCGCGCTGGCGCAAGGGCTGACGTGGTCCGGGACCTTCCATAGCATCGGCGCGCGGCTATTGCGCGAATACGCGGACCTGATCGGCCTCGCACCTGCCTTCACGATCAACGACCGTGAGGATTCCGCCGACCTGATGAATCTCGTGCGCCACGAGCTAGGTTTATCGGCGAAAGAGCGGCGCTTTCCGGCCAAGAGCACCTGCTTTGCGATCTACTCGCGCGTGGTGAACACCGGCGCGTCGCTCGCCGATGTGCTCAACAGCGCGTTCCCCTGGTGCCGCGAGTGGGAGGCCGATCTGCGCATGCTGTTCGCCGCGTACGTCGACGCCAAGCAGAAGCAGAGCGTGCTCGACTACGACGACCTGCTGCTCTACTGGTCGCATATGGCCGCCGAGCCGGCGATCGCGGCCGATTTGTCGGCACGCTTCGATCACGTTCTGGTCGACGAGTATCAGGACACCAACCGCTTGCAGGCGTCGATCCTGCTCGCGCTGAAACCTGATGGCCGAGGCCTGACCGTGGTCGGCGACGACGCCCAGTCGATCTATTCGTTTCGCGGCGCGACCGTGCGCAACATTCTCGACTTCCCGGCGCACTTCGATCCGCCCGCGAGGCAAATCACGCTCGAGCGCAATTACCGCTCGACCGGGCCGATTCTGGCGGCGTCGAATGCGGTGATCGAGCTTGCCAGCGAGCGCTACACGAAGAATCTGTGGACCGACAAGGCCTCGGCGCAGCGCCCGCGGCTGGTGGCGGTGGCCGACGAAGCGGATCAGGCTCGCTACATCGTCGAACAGGTGCTCGAAGCGCGCGAGCAGGGCATGAAGCTCAAGTCACAGGCGGTGCTGTTTCGCGCCGCGCATCACAGCGCCGCGCTCGAAATCGAACTGACCCGGCGCAACATTCCGTTCGTGAAGTTCGGCGGCCTGAAGTTTCTCGACTCCGTGCACGTCAAGGATGTGCTCGCCGTGCTGCGCTGGGCGGAGAATCCGCGCGACCGTGTCGCGGGTTTTCGCGTCGTGCAATTGCTGCCGGGCATCGGTCCCGCCACCGCCGCGAAGGTGCTGGACGAGGTTGTGGCCTGGGCGGGCGGCGGCAATCCGGCCGATCTCACCCATAGCGCCGGTGGCGCGCTGGCCGCCTTTGCGCCGCCCGCTCGTGCGCAGGAAGACTGGCATCCGTTCGTCAAGCTGATGTCGAGCGTGTACGGGCGCCAGACGCCGTGGCCGGCCGAGTTCGAAATGGTGCGGCGCTGGTACGAGCCGCATCTCGAGCGCAATCACGAGGACGCGGCGATCCGCCATGCGGACGTGCTGCAAATGGAAAGCATCGCGGGCACGTACCCGTCTCGCGAGCGTTTCCTGACCGAATTGACGCTCGATCCGCCCGACGCCACCAGCGACGAATCCGGCGTGCCGCTGATCGACGAGGACTACCTGATCCTGTCCACGATCCGTTCGGCGAAAGGGCAGGAGTGGCGCAACGTGTTCGTATTGAATGGCGTCGACGGTTGCATTCCGTCCGATCTCGGCACCGGCAGCGAAGAGGAAATCGACGAAGAGCGCCGCCTGCTTTACGTGGCGATGACGCGCGCGAAGGAAGACCTGCATATCGTCGTGCCGCAGCGCTTTTACGTGCACAACCAGACTCACATGGGCGACCGTCACGTGTGGGCATCGCGCACACGGTTCATTCCGGCGCATCTGATGCCCTTGTTCGACGCGTACGCCTGGCCGCGCGTGCCGGTGCCGAGCGCGCCGACAGCGGCGGGGCTGGCCGCGGCGGCGCAGGCGAAGATCGAGATTGGGGCCAAACTCAGGAAGATGTGGGATTGAAGCTGCTTTTAACGCGACTGCCGTTGTTGTTGCTGTTGCGGCGCCGGACGCGGTGGCACAAAGAAATTGCGCAGCCATGCGGCGAGGCGTGAGAACACGTCATACGGTTCTTCGACGAAAATCTCCGGCTTCAGCAAGCGCAGGTACTCCATGATCTGCTGCGCTTCCTGCTTCTGGAACGAGCCGTGCGAAATACCCAGGCGCAACAGGCCACGCAGTTCGCCGAGCTTTTCGCGCGCGGTGCTGCCCACGCCGGTTTCGCACGCCACTTTGGCTTCGTAGACGCGTTGACGCAGCGATTCCACGAGACGCCAGGCCGGAGTCTGCATGGTTTCCTCGAGCGCCTGGATGTCTTGCGCCGCACCCTTGATCTGCGCCGCGAGCGGATCGATCAGCGCTGCGTCGCCTTCCGCTTCCTTGACGATGGCCGCCGCCCAGTCGCGGCACTGCTTGGCCAGCTCTTCCGGCGTCCATTCCGAACGGGTCGCAAAGCCGAAGCCGAATTCCTCCGCCTGCCGCATCAGAATCGCGACGACGTCCGGGAATTCCTTGTCCAGCGTGCGCTTCGCCCACGCGTACTGGCCGCCTTGCAACATCCGCTGAACCGCGTGTTCTGTCAGCGGCACCATATTGTCGAGCAGCTTGGCGCGCAAAAAGTCCTCAAACGACGGGGTCGCGAACTGCGGATCGAGCTTCAGCGAAACCCGCAGAAAAGCGTCGAAGTCCTTGCGCAGCGTCGCAATGGTCTCGTCTTTGAGCGTGAGGGTGATTTGACCCATGTGTTATCCCGTTTGGTCCTGCCGCGCGGCCTCGTCATGTCGCCCGATCGCATCCGGGCCCAGTGAGACGCGACGCCAAATGCCGGCGCGGTTGATTCCTGCCTGTTGCCGCGTAACCAGCGGGATGCATCCCGATGAGCGGACCTCGACTTCATATCGGCGGAATTAAGGGAAACTTAAGGGTGCGCGAGGTTTTGGCGGCGGCTTTAGAGAGATGCGTCGCCTGTGAGGGCAGTGCGCGATGTGAGCCTCGGATCGTGCCTCGAACTGCGCCTATTTGAGCACAACGCCTTGCCAGACAAAAAAGACCGTCAGGCCGACTGCGATGGTCAGGAGCGGCCGTCGCGTCAGCGCGCTGACCAGGATGGCCGCCAGCGCCCCGACCAGTTGCGGATTGCGCCAGGTCAATTCGGCACTGGTGCCGTGAGGCGAGACCGCCATCGGGACGATGATCGCGGTCAGCACGGTAACGGGTACGAAGCCGAGCGCGGTGCGCAAGAGCGGCGGAAATACCAGCCGGTCGCCGAGCACGAAGACGGCGGCGCGGATCACCCACGTAATGACGGCCATGCCGAGGATCAGAACGACGTAATTCATCGCGATGCCTCCATGGTTTCCTGCGAGGTTTTCCGCGGGGCTTCCCGCAGGGCCTCCTGCCGGGTTTCGCGCGAAGCTTCTCGCGAGGATTCGCGATTCCCCCGCGTGCCTCGTCCAAGTCGTGGCGCTGACAGCAATACGCCGATCACGACGCCCGCGAACACCGCGCCGAGCAGGCCGAGCTTGTACGGCCACGCTTGCCAGAAGAAGGCCAGCGTCCCGGCGGTGACAGCCGCCGCGATATAGCGCAGCGCGACGAGCTGCGGCACGACGATCGCGATGAAGGTGGCGACCATCGCGAAATCGAGCCCGAGCGACTGCAGGCCGGGAAAGGCGGCGCCGAACAGCAGGCCGGCGACGGTCCAGAGCTGCCAGTTCAGGTACATGGCCAGACCCGCGCCAAAGAAGTAGTGCGGGCCGACCGTGCCGGGCTCCCGATGCCGGTAATGTTCCCACGCGACCGCGAAGACTTCGTCGGTGAGCAGCGCGCCTAGTGCCCAGCGCCAGCGTGTGGACAGATGCGCGACGTGCGGCGCGAGCGTCGCGCTATACAGCACGTGGCGCAGGTTGACGACGAGCGTGGTCGCCCAGATCACCGCAAAACTCGCGTGGCCGGCGATCAGCCCCAGCGCGATGAATTGCGCGGAGCCGGCGAACACGACGAGCGACATCAACTGCCCGTGCCATAGATGCAGCGGACCCGACGCGACGAGGGTGCCGAAGATCACGCCGAAGGGCGCCGCGCCGACCATCATCGGGATGATGTCGCGCGCGCCGGCGGTGAATTCTTTTAAGTGGCCTGTGCTTGGGGGCTGGCCGGGGGTGGAATGGGTCAATCTTGCCTCCTGGATTCGGGAAGCATAGCGGGCGGGGTT
>NZ_WOEZ01000094.1 GCF_013177735.1 Paraburkholderia elongata
CTACAAGCGATTTTCGCCGTCCCCCGCGCACCACCACACAACAAATCAAGGACTTACGACTGCGGTCGGGTCAGAAAATGGCGAAAAACGGTGGCTTTCAGGCGCGAATAGCGAAAGTCGGGCTAAGCTAGCCGGGTAGTTTGCTACCGCCAGAATCAGCACGCGCTCCTCAAACCAGCGACGTTGCGTGAACCGCCGTCCCGTAGCACAGCACCTCTGTGATGCCTCTCGCTATCTCGGTTGCGTCATACCGCATGCCGATGATGCCGTTTGCGCCCAGGTCCGCAGCCTGCGCAATCATGCGTTCGTATGCGTCCTGTCGCGCTCGCTCACACAGCGACGTGTAAAGCGTGATGTCGCCTCCGAAAATCGTCTGCAGCGATGCGCCAAGCGCGCCAACGACCGATCGGGACCGAACGATGATCCCGCGAGCGATGCCGAAAGAACGCTCTATCCTGTGCCCCGGAAGCTCAAACGCTGTCGTAACCATTTGTCGTTCTATCATCGTCTTTTCCATGTTGAGTTTTCGTCGCCGACGTGACCACGGACGCCGCTGGATCTGGATGCCACTCGCCAGCTATTGACGCGTCCTCTTCAGCGGCACGTGCTCGCTGATGAAATCGATGAACGCTCGTAGCTTCGGAGTGATATGTCTGCCGGACGGCCACAACAGCTGGAAGGTGTTGTGGTCAGTCGTGTATTCATCCAGAACCGTCACCAGCCTGCCGTCACTAAGGGCATTGCGTACCGTGAAGTCCGACATGTAGGCAATACCGAGACCTTCAAGCGCGAAGCACAAGCGCGCCTCGTTTGTATTGCATGTCACCGCTGCGGTGAGTTGTGCATCGGGTTCGTCGGCATCGCGCCACAGTTGCCAGACCTGCAGCTTTCCGGTGTTCGGCATGCGGAATTGAATGCAAGCGTGTTCAGCGAGTTGCCTTGGATGCGCCGGCTTCCCGCGGCGCTCGAAATAGTCCGGCGCGCCGACGAGCAGCATCCGGAAAGATCCCAATCGCCGCGAGGTCAAACGGGAGTCCCCGACGTCGCCGCTACGCACAACGGCATCGTAGCCCTCCTCGATGACATCGACATTCCGGTTGTCGAAATCGAGATCCAGTTCCACCTCGGGATAACGCCGCTGAAATTCGGCAAGTACAGGGAGAAACGGCTCGCCGATCATTGGTAATCCGATGCGCAGCCGCCCTTTGGGGACTGCCGAGGCCTCGGACAACTCTGCTTGCGCCGCGTCGAACTCCGCCAGAATACGGCGCGCGCGCTCGACAAACATCTCGCCCTCGGCCGTCAGCGTGACGCTGCGTGTGCTTCGATGAAACAACCTGACGCCGAGGCTCCGCTCGAGACGCGTCACGTTTTTACCCACACCAGAAGCGGAAATACCCAGGATGCGGCCGGCAGCGACAAAGCTGCGCGTCTCGGCGGCCTGAACAAAAACATAAGCGCAACGCTATCCATAGTCTCGCAGCATCCATTGCGCGGACACATTGTCCACTCTATCGGGAACTCTACCCTACTTAATTCAAGCCTGAAAAGCCGGTACTTTTGCGTCGTGGAGAAGGCGCGGACCCTTTGCCTCTTACGCGATAACGACCTCTATTCCCGTTGTAACGAATGTGCAGCGGCAAAACCAATGCCTGAGCAGGAACTCATGATGACAACCGGACCAGACCTTTTCGATCTCGCGCGCAAACTCGAAGACACACGATGGCAGTTACTGCTGAATGCCGATGTTAACGCGCTGCCAGCTTGAACGGCTAACTACGTAATCTCAAGGAACTGATAGTGAGCATTTTCATTACCGGCGCTAGCGGTTTCGTCGGCGGCACTATTGCCCGCCGCTCGCTATGAGCAAAGTCTGGTTCATCACTGGAAGCGCCGGCGGCATCGGCGCCGGCATTGCCCGGGCAGCGTTGGCTGCGGGGGACCTCGTGGTCGCCACCGATCTCGATTCTGAACGTCTGCAACACGTTTATGCAGCGAGCGCAGCGCACGTTCTGACAATGCAGTTGGACATTCGCGACGCCACGCAGGCCGAGGCCGTCGTGGAAGCCGCCCTCGCCCGTTTTGGCCGCATCGATGTGCTGGTCAACAACGCGGGTTATGGTCAATTCGGACCATTCGAGGAAATTGAGCCCGCGGCGATTGAGCGCCAGTTCGCCACCAACGTCTTCGGCACCTTCAACGTCACCCGGGCGGTATTACCGGTGATGCGCCGACAACGGGCCGGGCACGTCATCAACATGTCTTCGAATGGCGGTTTCAAAGGTGTCCGCGGTGCCTCGATGTATTCGGCCACCAAGTTCGCCATCGAAGGATTCTCGGAGGCTCTCGCGCAGGAAATCACGGACTTCGGTCTCAAGCTCACCATCGTCGAGCCAGGCGCCTTCCGTACCGACTTTCTCGACGACCGTTCGCTAAAACGCGGCACGCGCGACTTGAATGACTATGCCGATTTCCGGCCCAAGGCCAACGCGGTGTTCGAAGCCCGCAATCACAACCAGGTCGGCGACCCCGACAAGCTTGGCCATGCGTTAGTCCAGATCGCTAGCGAAACCGACCCGCCGCTGCGCTTCGTCGCTGGCGCCGATGCACTCAAGGTCGTGAACGACAAGCTGGAATACGTTGGCCGTGAAGTTGAACGCTGGCGCGAACTTTCACGATCCACCGACTTTTAAATCGTCCATCACAGGAAACATTTCATGAATCTTCAAGTTCTGGCCTCACGGCTCGATGCGCTGGAGAGCCGCTTTGCTCTTGAACGGCTGATCGCTGAATACGCCCACGCCTTCGATAGCCATGACGAAGCCCTGCTGCGCAGCATTTGGCATGAAGGCGCACTTCTGTCGCTCGGCGACGCGTTCGGTAACTTCGAAGGCATCGAGGCGATTCTCGGATCAGCCCGGCAGAACTGGCAGAAAATGCCACACATGCATCACTGGATGGCCAACCCATTGATCGATATCGACGGCGATACAGCGACCGCCCAGGTTGCCGTCGACTGCCTGTGCACCCACGTCGAGATGGGTCCGGTGCAAATCAGTGGCCTCTACCACGACCGTTTTGAACGTCGCGACGGTCGCTGGGCGTTCGTCGAACGCCGCTTCGACCTTCATTTCCTCACACCGCTCGCCAACTGGACACCGGTTGCAGGCAGCGAGAGCGTCAAACCGTAGGTGGATAAATAACTAGCCTGCCTTCGGCGTCTTATCGATCATCAGCGACAGATGATCCAGATCCTCGCGCAGCAGCGCCAACGCTTCGCTCACGGCGCTGCTGCCTTTCAATTGCCGCTTGGCCGGCCGCACTACCGATTGCACTGCGAGTTCCGCGATCGTGTCGGCAATCTCGATCGCGCTGCTCGCCCCCTCCGGCTTGTACCAGAACGCGGGCCAGCTGCACATGCCGATTAGCGTGAACGCCGTGACCTTGGCATCGACGACACGGAACACGCCGGCGCTCACCCCCGCTTCGATCGCCGCGGTAAAGTTGTTCAGCACCGCGCGCTTCGCCTCTTCGTTCGCGCGATACGCGCGTTCGGGCAACTGCTGCTCGGTGCGATGGATCACGCGAAATTCGTTGTAGTGGCTCAGAATCAGCATCGTATGCTGATGAACCAAGAGACGCAGGCGCTCTTTCGGATCCGCATCGGGCTCGGCAACCGCCTGGCTCGACAGCCGCCTCGCTCTTAACGTGACCTCTTCGACCAGCGCCGTGAGTATTTCGTCCTTGTTCTTGAAGTAGTAGTAGACCGCGGTGCGCGTCACGCCGAGCGCCTCGGCGATTTCCTGCATCGACGCACCGCCGAAACCCTTCTCGATGAAGAGCGCGGCCGCGGCGTTCAGGATCTGTTCTTTTTGTCCCTCAGCATTCACCTTTGCCACGAAACCACTCCTGATATCGGTCGACGGCCAGATTGCCGCCCTACCGCAATGTTGTGTTTGCGTGATTGTAACGCTCACGATGGGCCCAGATTCCGCGACCCGCCCTGTCTTCGGCTATGCCTTTTCGTCCAGCGGATTGGACGTGCTGTGATGGACCGGCAACTTCTCTGCGGAAGCCGGGATCTGCTTGATGCGCCGCTCATGCAGGCGGCCGAGACTGCCGACAGCCACAGCGGCTAACACAGTCGGCACGGCCGACACGAGCAAGGTTCGATCGACGCTCCACGCGAGCGCCATCAACTGCCCGCCGGCTAGCGGCCCGAGCACCGCGCCGAGCCTGCCGAAACCGAGTGCCCAGCCCGCGCCGGTAGCGCGCGCTCTTGTCGGATAGATCGCGACCGCCAGTGCATTCAGGCCGGATTGACCGCCCAGAATGCAGAATCCGGCGAATGCGATACACGAAACAGCGGCCAGCGGCACCGTATGAAAGTAGCTGATGCCCACTATCGCGATGCCACCGAGGGCGAAATTGGCGAACAACACCGCAGCAAAACCGCGCCGATCTATCAGCATGCCGAGCGCGAAATTGCCCACGAGCCCGCCAAGCCAAAGCGCCGTGCCCACCAACACCGCCTTATTGGACGAATCGCCTGCGCCGCTCATGAGCACGGGAATCCATGCGGCGAGGAAGTACGCGCAAAGCATGTTGGCGAAGTTCGCGGCCCAGAGCAGAGGCGTAACGATTCGACGGTTCTCGCCCAGCAGCATCGCCAGCGCGTTACCGCTGAGCGCCTTGTTGGCGGGCGGCACGGTGGGCATGGCGGCCCCGGGAGCCACCCTGTGCAGCAGTAGCAACGTACGTGGAGTCTGCGGTTGGCGAAGCAGGCAAAATTGCAGCGATTCGGGCAGTGCGGCGAACATCGCAAGGGATAGCAGCGCTGTGAGCAATGCGCCCGCGTAAAAAACTCCACCCCAGCCGAACGGCGCAATCACCAGAGCCGCAATCCCGCCGCCCACCACACCGCCGACGATGTAACCCGACGATACCGCCATCATCAAGCTCACGCGGATGCGTGCCGGGCTGTATTCCCCCGCGAGGGCCATCGCGTTCGGAACGATTGCGCCCATTCCAATACCGGCGGCAAAACGAATGCCGATCAGTGCGTCGATCGAGGTGGCGAAAGGCGTAAACACCATGCAAATCACAATCCAGGCGGTCGCCGCGATCAGCATCGGACGGCGGCCGATCGCATCAGCAAATCCCGCGAGCACCAGCGATCCTGCGAACATGCCCAGCAACCCGGCCGCGAACACTGGTCCCAACACGGAGCGACTGGCGCCCCAGGCTTTTATCAAGGCTGGAGCGGCATAAGCCATAGCCTGAACATCAAAGCCGTCGATCACCATGCACAACGCGCACAAGCCGAGCACGCGCCACTGCATGGCGGTAACAGGCCTGCCGTCGAACAACGAAAAAGCGGTCTCTTCCCCAAGCGATGCCATGGCTGTCTCCAAACCTGATTTCTATAGTCGGTGCGGATTCGCGTAAACGGACGCGTCGCGACCGCACCAGTTACCCGTCATTCAATTGACTTTCACATCTTTTATTTGACGGGATTGACAAATAGCGGACAAAAAAATGAGGTCTGCGGTCGAAGCCTCAGTTCGCCGGCTCACCATGAAGCAGTTCGTATTGGCGAACGAATTCGGGGTCGCGCTTGCGCAAATCATCATGCGTAACACGTCCGGTACGGCGCATATAGCCGTAAGTGAAGCTGATCGGATCGAGATGCAGCTTGTCGCCGACGTTTTCATACCAATCAAGACTCTTTGCCGCGGCCAACTGGAAGCGATCCGACGCGGAGCGGCGTGACGCTTCGAAATATTCGAATGCGGCCTTGAGATTGGTCGCGTGAGCACACAGACCTTCGTACAGCGCGATCGAATCTTCCATCGCCATACGCGTACCGGAGCCGAGTGAGAAGTGCACCGAACGCAGCGCGTCGCCGATCAGAATCATGTTCTCGTGATACCAGTTCTCGTTTTTGACTGTCACGGCTTCGAACCAGGTGGACTTGTTCGACAACAGACCGTGTCCGTCCAGGTCGTCGGCGAAAACCCGTTCGCAGAAGGCGCGGCTGTCCGCATCGCTCATCTCGCCCAATCCGGCACGTGCCCACGTCTGCGGATCCGTTTCGATCAGAAACGTACTCATCCGGTCGCTGTACGCGTAACTATGGGCGATGAACACACCGAATTCGGTTTCGCGAAAGATCAGCGAGACAGCATGAAACGGCTTGCTGGTTCCGTACCAGGCAAATTTGTTGCGGCGCTGCACGAACGACGGTTTGAAGGCATCCGCATACTGCGTTCGAGTCTGGCTGTTCACGCCATCTGCCACCACCACGAGATCTGACTGACGCAATGCACCAAGATCATCCACGCGAGCGTTGAACCGTAGATCGACGCCTGCCGATCCGCATTCCGCATGCAGAAACTGCAGCAATGCAATGCGGGCGACCCGCGAAAAGCAGTTGCCATGGATCGGCACGTGCACGCCGCGGTGGACGATTTCCATGTACTCCGAACGCACGTGGCCGGCGGTAAACCGACGAAAGAACTCGGGATCCGATTTCTCGAGAAACGACAGCGCGACATCCGAGAACACCACACCCCAGCCGTAAGTTGCGCTGGCGTCATTTTGTTCGAAGACCCGGACCGTCCATTCCGGAAAGCGTCGTTTGACCAGATACGAGAAAAACAGCCCGCCCGGTCCCCCTCCTACAATATTGATGTCCATCCTTAGTCTCCTGCGTCTGATCCGGTGGCGATCTTGCTCATGTCATTGATCCTGTCGGGAAGGTGAAATATTCGCGGTGGTTTCAGCTTCGATAGCTTCGGCGATGATCCGGCGCATCGCCGGTTTGTCGACTTTGCCGACTCGCGTCACCGGAAACGCGTCCACGATTTCAATCCGCTCCGGGTACTTGAACTTCGCGAGCCCCTGCGACGAGAGGAATTCGATCATCTGCGGGATATCGGGCGCGGCATGCCCTTCACGGATGATTAGAAACGCGCAGCCCTTTTCTCCGTAGAATGGATCCGGCATTGCCACCAGTTTCGCGTCCAGAACAGCGGGATGGCGGCTCAGAAACGCCTCGACTTCCTCGGCGCCGATCTTCTCGCCACCGCGATTGATGTTGTCGCGCAGGCGCCCTTCGAACGAGAAGTAAGTCACGCCGTCGATGACATGCGCGCGCATCATGTCCCCGGTCCGGAAGAAACCGTTCGACGTAAAGGCCGTGGCGTTGGCCTCGGGTGCGTTGTAGTAGCCCCTCAGGCTGGACGGGCCACGAAAACACAGCTCACCCATTTCGCCGGGCGCGACTGGCGATTCGTTGTCGGCATTCAGCAGCACGAGTTCGTCATGTTCGCAGCCAGACCGCCCATGCGTGCGATGACGGACGAATACGTCGGCTGCCGGACCGGAGCCGATCAGCAATCCCTCGGTCGTGCCGTACATATTCGAACTCGGCACACCGAGAAAGGCCTCGAGGCTATCGGCACGCGTGAGACAGAAAAACAGTTTCAACGACGACAGGTCGTAGTCGAGCACTTCGGCACAAGCCATGATCTGCGGCGCGACCGGCCCAATCGAAACAGCATGGGTCACGCGATGCTGGTGGATCAATTCCGCCATCCGCACAATATCGACCTTCGGCATCAGTACGGTGGTTTGCCCGAGGGATATCGTGGGCACCAGCGCATACAGATGCGCGGCGTTGTGAAGCAAAGGCAGTGACCAGATCAACGTGGCGTGTTCCCCCGCCTCCACGTGCCTGGACCACGCTTCGGCATGCGCGAGGTATTCCGCGTGAAAACGCGGGATGATCTTGGGCACCCCGGTCGTGCCGCCCGAGAGCTGGAAGCTCAGAACGTCTTCCGAGCCGATATGCACACCGCTCAGTACTGTCCTCGCATCATCCAGCGAGATCGACTCCAGCAATGCAGACATCGAATGCGTCCCCGCCAGCGCGTCGCCGCGCGCGACGACCAGGTGTTTGAATGACGGATGCCCGGCGCACATCTTCTGCGCAAAGCCGACCAGGTCGAACTGTCCCACGTCGGCCTGCACGAAATAAGCTTGCGGCAACGACAGGCCCGCCAGCTTGCCGATTTCGACCTCGCGGTACTGCGGCAACGCACAAACCGGGACGATGCCGCTCTTGTAGCACGCACACAATGCCAGCGCGGTGTCGATCGTCGTCCCCATCTGGAACACCGCGCGTGCTCCGGGCTCGAGTCCGAGTTTGAGCAATGCCGCGGCCAGACGGTCGCTTTGTTCATCCAGCGCCCGAAACGTGATGCTGCGTTCGTCGCTGATCAAGGCGAGCTTGTCGGGAAGGCGTTGCGCCGTCTCTGCGAGCGCCTGACCGAAAGTCTTGTCGACCCATGCCCCGACCTGAAAATAGTGCTGAACAACCGACGGCTCGCAATACGCGACGCCTTCGAGCGGATAATGGATGCCTGCCATGTCTGTCTTCTCCAGTCGACCCGTTCTTATTGTTCGACGATGCGAACGCGGTCTTTGTCAAACGTATCGATGCGCCCGCACAAACCGCCGGTGAAGAGGCCATGCCAGACGGCCGGTTTCAAACCCAGTTCCTTGCGGTTGAATTCGAGTACCTCTTTCGATTCAATCAGAAAGTAGCCTGGCGACGGTTGCGAGACGCGATACCCCGGATTGCGCCGCGCTGCATCAACCACGCTCGCGAACTCCGCCAGCGCCGGCACGAAAATGCCTGGGCCTTCGCTCTTTACGCCGAATTGCCCACTCAATAGCCTGCCTTTTTCCTGCCATACAGTATCAATCTGCCGGAGTTGTCCTGCATGGTCGCTCGCGGTCTGCTCCGCCATGATCGCGGCTTCAAGTGTTAGCGCCGCATCCCGAGCGTCCAGCGATTGCAGTTCACGCAGCTTGACCGTGATCTCGATGAAGTAGCCATTGGGGTCGCGAAAATAGATGGATTCGATCACTTCGTGTTGGGTGGTCGACGATACTTCGACACCCTTGGCCTCGAGCATGTCCTTCCAGGCGAGCAACTGTTCTGCGCTGTCAGTCAGCCATGCGGTGTGCGTCGCATCGAATACATGGTCGTCTGGCGTGGGCGGCATCGAAGGGCGCTCTTGCGGCCGAGGTTCGCCCAGATAGTAGAAAAAGGCGATCGAGCTGCCGTTGCCGCTATCGAAGAAAAAGTGAAGAAAGTCCGGGTGGCTCTCTGGGCCCCAACCTCGCGCGGAAATTGTGTGGACGAGCGGCAGACCCAACGTGTCACGATAGAACTCGATGGTTTCGCGCAGCTTCCACGTCGGGCGCGCCGTGTGATCGACCCCCGACAACCTGAGCGGTACTGATTGATTCATTCGTCAACTCCCGAGTTATAAGAAAGACCGTTCATGCAGCCATTCGCCGACCGCGCGCGCGACGATGGCCCGGCCCGGTTCGTCCCCGGCCTCAAGCGGTCTGCCGTGGTGATCGCCACGCACGCGAATGTGGGTCTTATCGTTCGAACCGATACCGGCAAAAATGTCGGCAATGGCTAGTGGAAAAGTAGTTTGATCGCCGGTGTATTCGACCAGCAACGAGGGCACGGCGACCGAAGGTGCAGTTGCTTCCAGTGCCGCATTCGACATAAGGCCGGACCATGTCGAGAGCCAGGACTCAGGAGAACACAAGCGTCCAAACCCGACCGAACCATAGTTCGAGATCACCGGATTTGGCGACCATAGCGAACCTGGCTTGCGGTCGGAGGGATCGAGCGACGGGTCCAGACAGCGCAGATCGGCGTCCGTCCGCCATACCGTCATGACCGGCGTGTGGTTGGCCTCGAGCTTCTGCCGGCGAGTCGCCAGCTTGTTCTTCACGGCTTGCCGCGCGTCCTGGCGCACGGCGATCAATTGCCGGGCCATCCGGTCAAGGCGCGCTACGCGGTCCCGCTGTGCATCGCGATAGCGGGAAACGAACTCAGCGCTATAGCGCGTCGCCCCCGGATCGCGGGAATAGCCGTTCTCGGGGTTGAACGGGTCCAGCGTATCGTCGATCGATAGCGCATCGCCTTCGTCGGTGACCGACGGATCGATACAACCCATCAATAAACGACCCTGCCCCGGATGCGGCGCCAGATAGATCATGCCGTCCACCATCGGCATCGTCGCGCTCGCCAGATGTGTGGCACGGCCGCCAGGCGTCCTTGCGATCCGGTCCTGCGCGGAAAGCGCTGATTGCTGGATGTAGAAGCTATATAGCCCGGAACCGCCCGAATTGCCGAGCAACACGATGCGCTCGAAGCCTGCCTCGCGTAGATAACGCAGGCCGGCCGCGACGTCGTGCAAGGCAAGCTCATGCTCGAGCCTGAGGTCGTTGCCGACCGAGCGGGCCGCTTGCGCCCAGACCGACGCACCCGCTCGCAGCAATCCGGGAATCAGATAGTGAAACGTGAAGTTCTCGCGCGGGTGCATCAGACAAACGACTGTTTTCGTCGATGCGCCCCGGTACAGAACACCACAGGTGGCCGCGCCGTCTTCGGTGCGCAGCGTTGCACTGGTCTGTTGCGTGGCATGCGGCAGTGCGTCAGGAAACCAGTCAATCGTCAACACGTGAGGACGTTCGAGAACCGCACCGGCTGGCATGTTGCTCATATCAATGTCTCCGTATCCGTTGACGCAAGTATAGCTTTTTTGACGATAACGTCAAATCTTTGATAAAAGTCCGGCAGATCGGCAAACGGTATAAAGTGGCGCCGTCTATCACGCTGGATTCGCAAGGTGCGCCCATGCTAGATCTCAACGACTTCCGCTATTTCGTTCGCATCGTGGAGTGCGGAGGACTCACCGCTGCCAGCCGCAACCTGAACGTACCGAAGTCGACGGTCAGTCATCGCCTCCAGCAGCTCGAGACAGCCCTCGGCGTCCGGCTCGTCAACCGGACCTCACGCAGACTCAGCATGACCGATGCAGGCGACGTGTTCTACCGGCATGCGGCCGCGATGCTGGAGCGCGCGGACTTCGCCGAAAGCGCTGTGCGCGAACGCCTTGCCGAACCGAGCGGCACGATCCGCTTCACCACCGCGGTGGCGACCTCGCTGTTCGCCATGCGGCAGGTACTTCCGGATTTCATTGAACGCTATCCGAAGATCAATGTGATCCAGTACATCAGCGATGAGCAGGTCGACATCGCGGGCGGCAACTATGACCTCGCGCTGCGCTCGCACACCGGTCCACTGTCCGACTCGACACTGGTGCAGCGCACGCTTGCATCGGCGCCCTGGTTCCTGTTCGCCGCGCCCCGCTACCTCGAACGCCACGGCATGCCACTCGCGCCGGAGAACCTCGCCGGACACGAGACGCTGGTTATGCTGAGACCCAACAGTCCAATGACCTGGAAGCTCAAACACCCTGTGCACGGAGAAATGGTCGTGCCGCTCAAACCCCGGCTGGCGGGCAACGACATTGTTACTCTCAAGCAGGCCGCGCAGGACGGCCTCGGCATCGTTGCCCTGCCCGCCTACGTCTGCAATGAAGACATGCGATCCGGCTCACTCCAGCGGGTCTTGCCCGACTGGCTGGCCGCCGAGGCCAGTATCACCGCGGTCATTCCGTTTCGCCACGGCATGTTGCCCTCCGTTCGCGCATTTCTAGACTTTCTGGTTGAGCGCATCCCACTGGTCGTCACGTAATGTCGAATCGTCCATCTCATTGGACATAGGTTCCAGGCAAGCCATCTTGTTGTCTCTCTGAAGCGGGCCCATTCTGAGCACACAACCGGTCGACAACGATCGAACGGTCATCGAGCGCTTGGAGCGCCGCAAACGTGTTCAGGAGTACGACAATGAAGATGTCCAGACGTGAAGTCCTCGTTGCCGGCGCGGCCGCCGCAGTCGCCGCAGTCGCAACGATTGCCGGCACCGCATCGGCGGCGGGTGTGGAAACACAATCCGGGAATGGCGGAGCTGGTCGGCCTCCAAAATCAACAAAGCACTTCGATATCCTTATCGTTGGCGGCGGCTCGGCCGGCGCCGTTCTCGCGGCACGCCTGAGCGCGGACTCGCGGCGCCGCGTTCTATTGCTGGAAGCCGGACCGAACTTCGCGCCCAACGACTACCCTCAGGTATTGAAAGACGCCAATATCGTCGCGGGCTCGCCAGCCTATGACTGGCACTACCATACCGATGACGCCGCCCGTCTCGGCCACGACATACCCGTGCCCCGAGGCCGCGTGGTCGGCGGCAGCTCGGCAGTCAATGCCGCCGTCGCGATGCGCGCTCGACCGGCCGATTTCGCCCGGTGGGCCAAACGGGGCATCGAAGGATGGTCGTGGGAGGACGTGCTCGCCGCCTACAAGGCTATGGAAAATACGCCCTCCGGCGATGACGCCTGGCACGGACGTACTGGACCATTTCCGATCCGGCAGCGTAAAGCTTCGGAAAACACGCCGTCGATGCGAGCCTTCGTTGACGGCGCGCGAGCGCTGGGGCTGAAGCACGTATCGGATTTCAACGGCGCGGACCAGCATGGCGCCGGACCCTACACGCTCAACGTTGTCGATGGCGTGCGGATCAATACGGGCATGGCCTATCTCACTGCCGCCGCGCGTGCGCGCCCGAATCTCACGATCCAGGGCGGCGCCGAAGTGGACCGCGTGGTTTTCGAAGGAAAGCGTGCCGTGGGCGTCAAGCTGATTGACGGCCAGATCCTGTCCGCGGGCGAAGTCATTCTGGCGTCGGGGGCTTTCGGCAGCCCCGCGATTCTCATGCGCTCGGGTATTGGACCTGCCGAGCATCTATCCGAATTCGGCATTGCAACCGTCGCCGATCTGCCGGTGGGGACTCGGCTGCAGGATCACCCGTTTTTCTACAACGTCTACGCACTCAAGCGCGAAGCAAATGCGATGAAGCCCGCCGCCGGCGCGCTAGTGTGGACACGCTCGCAGAGCGCGGCACCCGGCGATCTCGACCTGCACATCTCGGGCACGCATCTGATCGACCCGAAGGTGAGCCCCACCGGTGGCGCGATCGTTCTGGCATGCGCGGTGACACTGCCGAGCTCGATCGGTCAGTTGCGACTCTCGAGCCGCGATCCACGCGCCGCACCGGACATACGCTACAACTTTTTCGATGACCAGAATGATCTCGACCGGTTAGTCGAAGCCGTGCAGTTGTCCCGCCAGATTGGCCGAACCGCACCGTTCCTTGACGTGATCGATCACGAGATGGCGCCGGGCAACACCGTAGACGATGTCAAAGCGCTCAGAGCGAACATCGTTTCGAATGTCGCCGCCTATCTGCACCCTACCTCGACCGTGCCAATGGGCGCCGACGCCGATCCCACCGCTGTGGTCGACGCGTGGGGCAAGGTACGCGGCGTTGAAGCGCTGCGGGTCGTCGACGCATCGATTATTCCCGACATCCCGTCGGCGCCGACGAACGTCACGACCATCATGGTGGCCGAGCGCATCGCCGCGAAATTGTCCGCGTGAATCAGCGCAAATTCGAACTGTTTCGGCATCCTGGAGAACTGAATATGACGACCCAAGCACTGCTCGCTCCGACAGAAGTCTGGAGCGCGAAAATCTACAGCAATGGATGGAAGAACCCCGGCCTCGGTGCCGAAAATGTGATCGAGAAGGCAACGGGCGCGAAGCTCGGCGAAATCGGTATCGCTTCGCCGAAGGATGTGTCGGTAGCGGCCGCTATTGCACGCGAGGCCCAAAAGGACTGGGCAAAAAACCCGGGCCCGCTGCGCGGCGATGTACTCAGGGAGTTTTCCCGGCTGGTAATGATGCACGCCGATGAACTCGCCGATCAGATCGTCAGGGAAACCGGCTCGATCAGGGCGAAAGCATTGTGGGAAGTTCAGATGTCCGCCCGTGAAGTTCTGGAAGCCGCGGCGCTTGGCAGTCAGCCGGCGGGCGTGCTCACGTCCACTGCGGAGGCCGGTCGCCAGAGCATTGCGCGGCGCATCCCGATCGGCGTGATCGGCGTCATTACGCCCTGGAACTCGCCGTTCATTCTGGGCTCGCGAGCAATCGGCCCGGCCCTCGCAATCGGCAATGCGGTGATACTTAAGCCCGATTCGCAAACACCGGTGGCGGGCGGCGTAAGTTTCGCGCGTCTGTTCGAAGAAGCCGGTCTGCCTGCCGGACTCTTCCATGTTCTGCCCGGCGGCGCCGACACGGGCGCGGCACTCGTCAAGGAGCCGCTCGTCGATATGATCAGCTTCACGGGGTCGACCCGCGTGGGGCGGCAGATCGGCTCGATTGCGGGTGGTCAGCTCAAGCGCGTCTCACTCGAGCTTGGCGGCAACAATCCCTATATCGTGCTGGACGACGCGGATATCGAGGCAGCGGCGAGCGCCGGAGCGTGGGGTGCGTTTTTCCATCAGGGACAGATTTGCCTCACCGCCGGCCGTCACCTCGTTCACGAGGGAATCGCCGACGCGTACGCCGAAGCGCTGGCAAGAAAAGCCAAGGCGCTGATCGTCGACGATCCCTTTGACGAGAGGGTTCAACTCGGCCCCATCATCAATGAGCGTCAGGCCGCCAATGTGGAGCGCATTGTCGCCGAGACACTCGCCAAAGGCGCAAAGGCATTGACCGGCGGCTCGCGCAACGGGCTCTTTTTCGAACCGACCGTGATCACTGGCGTGACACGTGGCATGGCCGCGTTCGACGAGGAGATCTTTGGCCCCGTGGCGCCGATCACCACATTCCGCACCGACGACGAGGCGGTCGAGCTCGCCAATGCGACGGAGTATGGTCTCGTAGCGGCCGTGGCATCGGCCAATCTCGCCCGCGCGCAAGGCATTGCCGACCGCCTTCACTCGGGCGTCATCCACATCAACGATCAGACGGTGCTCCACGAGGTATATGGCCCGATCGGTGGGGTCGGCGCCTCGGGCAACGGCTTCAATCACAGCACGCTGACCAATGCCGATCAATTCAGCGAGTGGCAATGGATCACGACCCGGTCGCGGATTCCCGCCTATCCGTTCTGATCCGACCACACGCGAGCGGCCCCCGCAGCCTGGGAACCCGCCCGCGTCAATGCGCTGACAATGCCTCAGAACGAATGCCGCATCCCGATCCGCACATCGGACTGCGTATTCGACGTCGACGGCGCGAAGCTGTAACCGATCACCGCATTCACGCCATTCGACGCACGCAGGTAGTCGCCGGAAACATACACATCGGTACGTTTGGACAGCAGGTAGTGAAGCCCGAGCGAGCCCTGGTTCCAGTGATTGCCTTCGAAGCTCGTATGCTGATAGCCACCATACAGCGACAACGCAGGCGTGAAGTTATACGACGCGCCCGCTTCATAAACCTGCATATGCGAGGTCTGACCGAAGCCCTTGATCGTCGTGTAGGTGAAGTCGCCGGAGAGCATCAGGTCGCCGATCGTATAGGCGGCACCAACGGCAAACGCGCCTTGCTTATCCACCGGGAATGCCGACGAGCTATACAGATCGGTCACCGCGCCGGTGGCCGGATCGACGGAAACGGTCGGCTTGCCGAGGAAGGTGCGCGTGCCGATCATCGCGTACGGGTCGAAAGCATAAATGCCGAACGGATTGTTCAACTGCGTATACGCCACGCCCATGTTGAACGGACCGTGGTCATAATGCGCGCCCACGCTCCATGCGCTCTTCTGATGGAAGTCGCCAGCGGTGTTGCCGAACGAGTACATACCGCCGAAGGTGAAGCCGGCAAAATCGTTCGACAGAAACTTCACCGAATTCGGCAGACGGTCGCCGTTCATCCGGTCGAAGTCGCCCTGGTGAATCGCATAGCCGCTCGCCCATGCGGAGATGTTGTACAGATAGACGAACTCTTCGGTCGTATCGAGCTGGTTGCCGAACGAGAAAGTCCCCCACCCGTTCTTGATGCCGACATAAGCTTGGCGTCCGAATTCAGCGCCACCGAATCCCAATTGCCCGTTGCTCAGGTGAAAACCCGATTCGAGCACGAACACCGCTTGCAAGCCGCCGCCGAGATCTTCCACGCCTTTGAAGCCGATCCGGTTGCCGTACGAAACGCCGTCGTCGAATTTGAACTGGTGTGCGCCGCCGGCGTTGTTCACGTAGGTGATGCCGGCGTCCAGAATCCCGTACAGGGTGACGCTGCTTTGCGCATGGACCACCGTCGGTGCGCATATAGCGCTTGCCGCGAGAGCGAGTCCCGAAAGGCTAACGGCATTTCTTTTCTTCATCTAATGCTCCCCTGCTCTTTGCCTGCGTATTTCGTTGGATAAAGCGATCCCTGCTGCGCGCTGTCTTCCAACGCGCGGCGCTTCTCGCATGACGGGCAGTTCGAAACCGGCTGAGACTGGTTGAAACGGATTGAAGCTCGCTAAAGCTGACCACAGCGACTAGATCTGAATAAGCCAGCTAAGCGGATTGAAGCTATCGGCAATGCATACGATCATCTGCCATGCCTGCATCGACGGATCAAGAATACGGGTCCATATTTATAAGGATTCGACCGGATGCGACATAAATCTGTCGAGTAGCGACCTCGAAATCTGGAATGCCGGGACTATTTCACACCGAGTGCGGTTTGCACTGCTTGCAATCCGTTGGCGCCGCTGGCGGTGTTCACGCCGTCAAGCCATGACTTCAGCAATTCGGGGTGGCGTTTGAGTGCTTCGGTAGCAGCCGCATCGACGCCGGTCTTCTTCTCCAGCACCTCGGTGATCACGCCGTTCTCCAGATCGACATTGAACGTGAGTTGCCTGAACAGGCGGCCGACATTCGGACACTGCTCGGCGTACCCGCTGCGCGCAACGGTATTGACCGTAGCGCCGCCGTAGTTCGGCCCGAAGTACTTGTCGCCGCCATCCAGGTAGGTCAGCTTGAACTTCGTGTTCATCAGATGCGGCTCCCATGCAAGGAACACGATCCATTTCTTTGCTCGCACGGCGCGCTCGACCTGCGTGAGCATGCCCGTCTCGCTCGATTCGACGAGCTTCCAGTTGCCGAGCCCGTACGCCTTGTCGTCGACCATCTTCTTGATATTCTGATTGGCCGGCGCCCCCGGTTCGATGCCATAGATCTTGCTGTCGAACTTGTCTGCGTTCTTCGCGAGATCCGCGAATGAATGCACGCCCGCAGCCGCCACGTAGTCGGGCACCGCGAGTGTGAACTTCGCGTTGCTCAGATTCGGATGCACGACCTCGATCGACTTTTCATCTTCGAACGGCTTGACGACCGGTGCTTGCGCCGGCATCCAGTTGCCGAGAAACACGTCGATCTGCCCTTTCTTCAGGCCTTGATAGGTAATCGGCACCGACAGGTTCGCCACGTTCTGATGGTAGCCGAGCGCCTTCAACAGCACGCCGGTCATCGCATTGGTCGCGTCGATGTCGGTCCAGCCAGGCCCCGCCATGTTGACCTGCGTACAGGACTGCGGCTCGGCGGCCGCGGCAAAGGTGGCCGCCGCGCACAGCAGCGCGACGCCGGATACCGCCTGTTTGAAGAACTTAATCATCATGTCGGCTTCCTGGGTGTGGGATGGTAAGTGGGATGAATCGTAAACGGAGACATCAACGCGTCACGGCGGGAAAACGTGCCATCGCTTCGAGGGTGTCGAGGTCGATGTGATTGCGCATATAGCGCTGGCTTGCATCGACATGCGGCTGCCAGTCCCATGACGCGACCGTGCCTTGCGTCGTGGCCTCGAAATGGAAACGACGGCGGCGCTGGCTTCTCAGTACTTCGTGGTGCAGTGCGGCGAGGTCCCAGCGTCGTGCGACCTCCTCACGAAATGCCGCGACCTGTGATGTATATTCGGCGCGCGCTGCGAGGTTCTCGCGTTCGAGCGGGTCTGCTGTCACGTCATAGAGTTGGTCGGGATCGGCTGGCGTGTGAATGAATTTGAAGCGCCCACGCCGCAGCATCACGATCGGCGCAATAGCGCCTTCCGCCAGGTATTCGCCAATTGCTTCGTCGTGGCCACTGTGGGCGCCACGCAGATGCGGGACGAGACTTTGACCATCGAGCGAATCCGGCCAGACGGCGGGCTGTTCGCCGCGCGCCATTTCCACCAGCGTGGGCAGCAGGTCGAGATGCGAGACCGACTCGTGCACACGATGCGCGTCGAATTGCTGCGGCGCATGCACGATCAGCGGTACCCGGCAGCCGCCTTCGAAGAACGTCATCTTGTACCAGAGCCCGCGTTCTCCGAGCATCTCACCGTGGTCCGACGTCACCACGATAACGGTATCTTTTGCGAGCCCTGACTGTTCGAGCGCCTCGAGGATCGCACCAAACTGATCGTCGACGTAGGAAATCGCGCCGTAATAAGCGCGCCGTGCATTGCGGATCTGCTGGTCGGTCGGCGGCGTGCGGTCGGTTTCACACACACGCCGCAAACGCTTCGAATGTGGATCGGCTTCATCGAGCGAATCGCGATGCACGGGCAGTTCGATATCTTCATCCGCATACATGTCCCAGTACTTCTGCGGAATCGCGTACGGGTCGTGCGGATGCGTCAGCGAAGCGACCAGGCAGAACGGTCGGGCATCTTTGCCGGCATGTCGCTCCCGCGCGATATCGAAGAGCCTCTGGCGCGTGGTGAACGTGACTTCATCGTCGAAATCGAGTTGGTTCGTGCGCACGCAAGGGCCCGCGTCGATCACCGAACTCATGTTGTGGTACCACGTGGGGCGCGTTTCGAAATCGTCCCAGTTCGGCGTCCAGCCGAAATCGGCGGGATAGATGTCGGTTGTGAGCCGCTCTTCGAAACCATGCAACTGATCAGCGCCGCAGAAATGCATTTTGCCGGACAGGATCGTGCGATACCCTTCGGCACGAAGATAATGCGCGAATGTCAGCGTTTGCGACGGAAATTCTGCTGCATTGTCATAGGCGCCGATCGCCGACGGCAGCTTGCCCGATAAAAAGGAAAAGCGCGATGGCGCACACAGCGGACTGGCGCAATACGCCGAGTCGAATACCACGCCGTGCTTCGCGAGGCGATCGAGATTGGGGGTCTTCGTTAGACGATGTCCGTATTTGGCAAGCGCAAACGGCGTCATCTGGTCGGCCATAAGAATAAGAATATTCTGTTTCGTGTCAAGCATTGGAGCGCGCCTCGAATAGAATCGCAGATAGGGGGGGCGGGTGTCGTTGCAAGTGGGATAACTGGCGTGCCGGGCCCGCATGAACACCACTATTGCTGTCCAATTCGCCGCTGTGAAGACGGCAAATCGTTATGTGCCTATAAGGGGGACTTATGTCGAGGCAGGATCGCTTGCCGCCTATGCAGGCGTTGACGATGTTCGAATCCGCAGCGCGTCTCGCGAGCTTCACGGCGGCAGCACGCGAACTGGGCTCGACGCAGCCGGCGGTCAGCCAGCGCGTGGTGCAACTCGAGGAAGCACTGGGCGCACCGCTGTTCGAACGCGGCCATCGCGGCGTCACGCTGACGGAAGACGGAGTGCGCCTCTTCGAAGCGGTGCGCAACGCCCTCGACACCATCCGCCTCGCCACCGCCGAAATCCGCGCGCGGCGCACGCCCCAAACCCTCACGCTCTCCACCGACTTCGGTTTCGCAACCTACTGGCTGATGCCGCGCCTGTCGCAATTCAAGGCGCTGATGCCGGATGTCGATGTAAAGATCATCACGTCGCAGAACGTATTCGATCCATCGCACGATCAGGCGGACATTGCGATTGCGTTCGGCGATGAGGACGCGGACTGGACCGCGCGAGGTGCGCTCAAGCTATTTCCAGAGCGTGTCACGCCGGTGTGCAGTCCGGCGTTTCTGACGGCGCATCCGCAGTTGCGTACGCCCTCCGACCTGATGAGCTTGCCGCTGCTGCATCTCGAACCCACCCAGCCGGCACGCTGGCTGTCGTGGGCCGACTGGTTCGCGGCGCAGGGTCTGGATGCGCCCGCCGCGCATGGCGGCATCACGTTCAACAGTTTTACGCTCGTGGCCCACGCAGCGATCATGGGCCAGGGCGTCGCGCTCGGCTGGGCGCCTCTGGTCGACGAACTGCTTGCCACTGGGCAACTCGTCGAACCGTTCGATACACCCGTGGTCACAGAACGCGGCTATCTGCTCGTCACGCAGCGCGCGGCGACACCGGCGGTCAGCGCATTCCGGCAATGGCTGCTCGGCGAATGCGGGCTCGACGCCGAATGAGCGCGACAAAAGTCGACGTCTCGCGTCGCGTTCCGTTGCGTTCAGTCTCCCGCCCCAGCCTCACCTGACGTTCCCATTCCAACGCGACGGCGGTTAGCTTCTATCCCCGTGACCCACTGATTTGCTCTACTGCGATGATGCATGCCGCGCCCCGCGGCGTTGCCCTATTGCCTAAGTGGAGAGCGCATGTCCGCCGATTCCCGTCCCGATCAACTGGTTCTCACGGTCGCCTGTCCGAGCGCGGCGGGCCAGGTTGCCGCCGTCGTCGGCTTTCTCGACCGGCATCATTGCTATATCGACGAACTGACCGTTTTCGACGACGACCTCAGCGAGCGCTTCTTCGTACGCTGCGTGTTTCATGGCGTCGACACCAACGAGACCCTGCATATCGCGGCACTCAAGCGCGAATTCGAATCGATCGCCGAGCGTTTTCGGATGACGTGGGCGATGCATGACGTCGGCACGCGGCCGAAGGTGCTGATCATGGTGTCGAAACTCGAACACTGTCTCGCCGATCTGCTGTTCCGCTGGCGCATGCGTGAGTTGAAGATGGATATTGTCGGCATTGCCTCGAACCATCGCGATCTGGAACCGCTCGCGCAACAGCACGGCCTGCCGTTCCATCATCTGCCGATCAGCGCCGATACCAAGTCGCAACAGGAGGCGCGTTTGCTCGACCTGTTCGAGACATCAGGCGCCGAATTGATGATCCTTGCCCGCTACATGCAGATTCTCTCCGGCGAAACGAGCCGTGCCCTCGCGGCCCGCGCGATCAACATCCACCATTCGTTTCTGCCCGGCTTCAAAGGTGCAAAGCCTTATCACCAGGCGCATGCCCGCGGCGTGAAGCTGATCGGCGCAACCGCACACTTTGTCACCGACGATCTCGACGAAGGTCCGATCATCGAGCAAGTCGTGGAGCGCGTCGATCACTCGTACAGCCCGGAGCGGCTGCTTGCGACAGGACGCGACGTCGAATGCATCACGCTTGCGCGGGCCGTGAAGGCGTTTATCGAGCGACGGGTGTTCATCAACGGCGATCGGACGGTCGTCCTGCAATAAAAAAACGCCGCTTGAAAAAGCGGCGTTCTTTGTGGAAGTTGCCGCTCAAAAGAAGCGGCAACTCATTCGCGCGAAGCACGAACTTACTTCACCCAGCTATCCACACGATCCCCATGCGCGCTGATCCACGCATCGGCGGCGGCCGTAGGCTTCTCACCGTTTTGCGTCGCCAGCATCACGCTGTCGATCTCGCCCGGCTTCCATTGAAACTTCTTGAGGAACGCGACAACCGGCGGCGCCTTCGTCTCCAGTCCAGGATTGACGACGCTATCCACGTGTTCCGATTCGCCAAACACCTTCTTCGGATCGTCGAGGAATTTGAGCTTGTACTTCGCGAACATCCAATGCGGCTTCCAACCGGTCACGATAATCGGCTTGCTCGCCGCTTCCGAACGCGCCAGTTCCGCGGTCATCGCGCTGCCCGAGCTCGGCATCAACTGATAGTCTAGTCCGTATGCCTTGATCGCTTCGCTGGTTTTCTGCATCACGCCCGCGCCGGCATCGATACCGACAATACGCGAGCCGAATTCCGCCTTCTTCGCTTCGAGATCGCCGACGCTCTTCACGTCAGCGTTATCCGGCACGATCAGACCGATCTTCGCATCGTTAAAGTTGGGACCCAGGTCGACGACTTTATCCTTGAAGTTGTTCCAGTACGCGCCATGCGTGACCGGCAGCCACGCGGACAGCGTCGCGTCGAGGTCGCCGCGCGCCACACCTTGCCACATCACACCGGCCGCGACGGGCACGAGCTGCACCTGATAGCCGAGGCGCTTCTCGATCACGCGCGCGGCCACGTTCGCCGTTGCGACGCTGTCGTCCCAACCCTCCACATAGCCGATCTTGATGGTCGGCTTGGTATCGGCCGACACGCTCACGCTGCTTGCCGCCAGCGCCGCGCTCAATACGCTCAACATCAGTACCTTCTTGACCAGTCTCATCGCCGTTCTCCCGTTCGCCGTCCAAACTACCCATTGAGCATTTAGAATCGCCAGCCAGAATTACCAGGTAGCGTTGTTTTCCGACATCCAGTTGTCCGCAGGCGACCTCGACCGCGAGTCCGGGTTCCGTTCTTGTCTTACTTATCGACGACGAGATCGCTCAACGGCTTGCTGCAGCACAGCAGCACCATGCCCTGATCGATTTCGCGCTGACGAATGCCGCCGGCGTGTTTCATGGCGACTTCGCCGGACACCAGCTTCACTTTGCAAGTGCCGCACATGCCCTGCGTGCACGAGGCCGGGAGCCGCACGCCGGCCTTCTTTGCGGCGTCGAGTACATGCTGGCCGCTGCCGCATTCGATCTCGCGATTGCTTTTGGCGAAGCTCACCTTGAACTTCGTTTCCGTCTCGAGCGGCACCAGTGCGGGTGTGAACCCCGCCGCCTGTTCGCGCGTTTCGACAAAGCTCTCAGCATTGGCTGTCGGCGCGTGCAACGCATCGGCGACATGCGCGGTCGTCAATTGCGCGGCGACCTCGCTGATCGTCTCGAACGAGAAGCTCTCCTCGTGATAATGGCTGCGATCGAAGCCGCCTTCAGCCAGCAAATTCCGGACTGCCTGCATGTACGGCGCGGGACCGCAGGTGAAAATCTCGCGATCCAGAAAATCCGGCGCGATGAGTTTAAGTAAGGGCAAGGTCAGAAAGCCAGTGACGCCAGGCCAATTGGTCCGTGCACCAAGCCGTTCACAGACAAACGCCGTGCGGAAATTGGCCTGATTCGACGCAATCAGATCGAGCTCGCGCGCGAAGATGATGTCGTCGGGCGTGCGGGCGCTGTGCACGAATACGATGTCGCTATCTTCGCCGAGTTCGTGATGCGCACGGCTCATCGACATCAACGGCGTAACGCCCGAACCTGCCGACAAAAACAGAAACTTACGCGCCGGATGCCGCGCACAGGTGAACTCGCCGGACGGCCCCAGCACACGAACCTGCATGCCCGCGTGCAGCTTGTCGTGCAGCCAGTTCGACACCTTGCCACCCGGCACGCGCTTCACGGTGATGGAGATGGTGTGTGGACGCGTGGGTGGCGAGGAGATCGTATAGCAGCGATTCACCGCCTCGCCGTCGATCTCCAGCTCCAGCGTAATGAACTGCCCCGGCTCGAACACGAACGCCCGCTCGGACGGCGCGCGAAAGAAAAAGCTCTTGACGTCGTGGGTTTCCTGGCGGACCTGGCAGCACACCAGCGTGTCGTCGGTATCGCTGTTCCAGCGCGCCGGCAACGTCTCCCAGAACCGAGGCTGCGTTACTCGGCTTAAAGTCTCACGGTTTGCAGTCTCGCGGTTTGGAGCTGGCTCGGGGCTGAGCTGAAGCGTCGCCTGATCGCGCATCATTATTTTCTCCCGCTCCTGGTTGCGGTATCGCGCTCAGCGCATGAAAGACACGACTTTTTCGCCGTGAGAAGTCGGCGCGTCGCCGGCATCATGGGTTTGGGGCGCATTGCTGTACTCCGCCATGCGGCCGATGTACCACTCGCAGAACTTCTCGACGAGACCTTCGGTGAACGGCGAATACGGGCCCGGCTCGTAGGCGCTGCTGGTTGCGCCGCGTTGCGAGTACTCCACAAGCGCGCGGTCCTGGTCATTGGTGGCGCGCCACACGGCCGTGAGATTGTTCACGTCGTAATCGATGCCTTCGCGTGCATCCTTGTGGACGAGCCACTTGGTGCGCACCAGCGTTTTACCCGCCGACAGCGGAATCACCGAAAAGCTGACGATATGATCGCTCATGAAGTGATGCCACGAATTCGGCTGCGTCCAGAACGAGAGGCCACCGAGATCGGCCTGCTCGAAACCGCCGAGCAGTTTCTTCGATGCCACCTTCGCGTCCATGGTCTGCGATTCGCCGTCGCGATCGAGCGGCAGGCGTTGCGTGCGGAACCCCGTGACCAGATCGGCCAGGCGGTCGATTTCCGCCGACGGCAGGTTCATCGCTTCCCATTGCGCGGTACGCCGCGCCACGGTCGCTTCGAACGCGGCCATGCCTTCTTCGTTGGCGGGCGTGCGTTGATAGCCAAAGCCGTATTCGTAAAGCGAAATCGTCAGCTCGGGATGGTTCGCGACGCAGTGGTAGCACTCGCGATTGTTTTCCATCGTGAGCTTCCAGTTACCCTCTTCGATGATGTCGATCGACGCCGCGACCTTGCAGCTAGCGAGATCGTGCGGCAACAGATACGGCTCCATCGCGGCGCGCATCACGGCGAAGTCGGCGGGCGGTTCGTCCGCGAGGCAGATGAAGATCAGGCCGGCGAGATTCTCGAGGTGCACCGCTTTCAGGCTGTGTTTGCAGCGGTCGAACTGGTCGCCCATGTGCTCGGCGAACATCAGATCGCCGTTCAGGTTGTAGGTCCAGCTGTGATACGGGCAGACGATATTGCCGAGTGAACCTTTGTCCGTATTGCACAAACGCGCGCCACGATGACGGCAAACGTTATGGAACGCCCGTACCTGCATGTCGTCGTCGCGTACGATCAGAATCGAATCGTTGCCGATTTCCACTGTGATGTAGTCGCCCGGCTCCGGTACGTCCGGTTCCACCGCGACCTGAATCCAGTGCTTGCGGAAAATCGCCTCCATATCGAGCGCGAAAATATCCTCGCCCGTATAGAACGGCGCTTCCAGTGTGTGATTCCTTTTGCGGCGTTCGATCATTGCGCGAACGTCTGCCGAAACTTTCATAGTGTGCTCCGTTGCATGTCACGTCTGGCGCCGCGCCAGGCCCTCCTGGTCGCATGCTGGCCCGAACCGGAATTCAGTAATCCACGAGTTGATGCTCGCGCAAATACGCGAGGATCACTTGTGCTTTTTCGACGGAACTCCCTTCAATTACGACGCTGCCGCCGCGGCTTTCGGTCGTCGTCGCCGAGAGCATGCGGGCATGGCCCGAGCGCTTCTCGGCGGCGGCGAGACGCACCGGTTTGGCGGTCGCGGGACGGGTCGTCCAGGCGAGGTCGTCGGGGTTGGCTGCGTGCGGGCTTCCGGCGTCCGGCCTCCCGGGCGTTTTTGTCGCGACCGGGCGGATCGTGCTGATCGTGCCTTCGCGCAGCCTTGCATAGGCGTAGCTCGGTGCCGTGTTGGCCATCGGATGCACCGCGATCAAAGCCGGCAACTGCACTTCGACACGCCGGCGCAAGCCCTTCGGCATGAATTGCCGGACTTCGGCGCAACCGTCGCGCAGCGTCAGATCGACGGCTGCACCGACCAGTGGCATGTCCAACGCACTGGCGACGCGATACGGCAGCATGCCGCTATCGAAGGCGCCTTCGGCGCGGGTGCCGGTCAATACAAGGTCGTAACCGCGCAGACGTGCCGCGAGCGGCGCTATCGCATCGCCTTGCAATTCAGGCGTCGCCGGCACTTCGAGCACCTCGACAGTGCGCGCGCCGAGCGCGAGATACTCCTTCAGCGCCGGGTTCGACGGATCGCCCGCATGCAACACGTCGAGCGTCGCGCCGTGCGTTTTGGCGAGCGAAAGCGCTATCGTCAGCGCGGCAGCGTCGTTACGGCTGTAACGCGCGGTGCCGCTGACCGGGTGCCGCCCCACGGAAACCAGTACGGCGATCTTCATGCAAGCGCTCCTTCCGCAACAGCCTTTGAATTCAATAGCGCAGCACCGGTGCCGCGTGCCGTACGCGCAGCCTCCGCGGCTTCGTTCAGCGCCGCGATGGTCTCCTGCGCATCGGCGATGACGGTCAGATTCGCGCGTTTGGCGATCGGCGCGCTGGCGTCTAGATTCACGGCGATCACGTGCCGGCAATCCTTGATGCCCTGCAGATGCTGAACCGCACCGGAAATGCCGAACGCGATGTAGACGCTCGCCTCGACGGTCTTGCCCGTGGCACCAATCTGCTTGTCGCGGGTGAACTTGCCGTCGTCCACCGCAACGCGGCTTGCGCCGATCGCGGCGCCTAACGTGGCTGCCAGACGCTCGAACGCGGGGACATCGCTGACACCATTGCCTGCCGAGACGATGAAATCCGCCTCTTCGAGCGCGAGCTGGGCAGCGTCGATTTCCTCGATGCCCAGATCGCGCACGATGCTTTTTGGCGAGGCCGGTTCGCCATCGAAACGCCACACCACTCGCTCACCCGCGCCGACAAACGGCAGCTTCGGATCGACCGCATTCGGTGCAAGCAAAATGACTTCAGGCAGTGCACGCACGGCGAACGCCGTATTCGTCTGAATATAAGCCGCGACATGCGCCGCATCGATCTCGACGACATGCGTCGCGACGCTCGCGTTCGCAGCTGCCGCATAACGGCGGCCGAGGTCGCCGTCGCCGGTGGCGTTGTCGGGCAGGAAAATGTGCGCCGGCGCATAGGCCGCGACGCATGCGGCCAGTGCGTTCAATTCGTCCAGCGGCGCGAAAACGCGGCGGTCAAACATCGGCAACTCGATCAGCTTGTCGGCGCCGAGCGCGGCGGCGTCGCCAGTGAACTCGCCGAATACGAGCAGTAGGACTTCGGTTGTCGTGTCCGCGATCAGCGCGGCGGCGGCCAGGGTCTGGCGCGCGTGATCATCCAGCGCGCCGCGGTCCGCGTGAGCCGCCACCAGCAGCACACGCTGCGCGGCGGCCGTCGTGCGGCGCGGTTTCGCGTGCTCGCGATGCGCCGACCCCGTGGAGTCATGCGCCGCGAATTCCATCGAGCCTGCGACACCCGTCATACCGAGCGTGATGCGCTTGAGGCCCTCGGCCGTGATCGTGAACGGTCGGCGCGGGTCGATTCGTTTGAGATTATTCATCGCGTTACTCCAGCGCCGCGGCAACCAGTTCGGCGACGTCCAGCACTTCCGGGCGCGGGCCGACCACGCCTTCGAGCATCGCCGTGCAATTCGGGCAACCCACCGCAACGATCTCGGCGCCGATGCTGCGGGCGTCGTCGATACGGATATCCGGAATGCGTTTTTTCCCGGGAATGTCAGTCAACGGCGCCCCGCCGCCACCGCCGCAACAACGTCCGCGCATACCGTTGCGTTCCATTTCGACTACCTTGATGCCGATGGTTTTCAGCAACCGACGCGGCGCTTCCGTCTCGCCGTTATAGCGGCCCAGATAGCACGGATCGTGATACGTGACCTTGCGGTCCGCGAACGCGGCGACCGCCTTTGGCGACAGCTTGCCGCTCGATACCAGTTCTTCGATCAGCGCCGTATGGTGCTGCACCTCGTAGAAACCGCCGAGTGCGCGATATTCGTTGCGCAGGCTGTGTAGCACGTGCGGATCGGCGGTAACGATCTTGCGGAATGAGTACTGCGACAGCGTGCCGATCAGTTTGGTCGCGAGTTGTTGGAAGGTGGCTTCATCGCCCAAGCGCCGCGCCGTGTCGCCGGTATCGGTTTCGACGCCACCGAGCACCGCGTAGTCGATCCCCGCCCGGTTCAGCACTTTGATCAACGCTCGCAGCGTGCGCTGATAGCGCATGTCGAACGCACCTTCGCCGGCGATCAACAGCACGTCCACCAGGCGCCCCGGTTGCGCGACCTGCACTTGCAGATCGACCGCCCAGTCGTACCGCGCACCGATGTCATAACCGTTCGAACTGCCGGTCTCACGCAGATTCGCGAGCGTAATCGGACCTTTGCCGGGTACGCTGCCTTCGACCAACGTCTGGTTGCGGCGCATATCCACGATCGCGTCGACGTGCTCGATCAACATCGGGCATTCCTGCACGCAGGCGCGGCAGGTGGTGCAGGACCACAGCGTGTCCGCTTCGATCAGGCTCGACACGAGCGGCTTGTCCGGCGCGCCGCCGTGTTTGCCGACCGGAATGCCTGGCGTCGGGCTGCCGGCATACGCCTCGTCCGTGCCACCAACCATGCCCGTGACAAGATCCTGAATGAGCTTCTTCGGATTGAGCGGCTGCCCGGCGGCAAACGCGGGGCACGCCGCTTCGCACTTGCCGCACTGCACGCAGGCGTCGAAGCTCAGCAACTGGTTCCAGCGAAACTCGACCGGCTTGCCGACGCCGTATTCCTTTGCGTCGAGCAGCGGCGCTTTCAGCGCGGTCGGCGGCACAACATCGTTGTCGTTACGCTCGGCAAAGCGCTCTTGACGCGGGTGAAACGCGAGGTGCAGCAGACCGGCGAGCGCATGCTTCATCGGACCGCCACGAGCCGCACCGAACGTCATCGTGAACGCGCCCACCGCGATCAGCAGTGCGACGATGATGGCCAGCGCACCCGACATCGCCGCTGCCGGCAGCGCGATGAACAGCGCCAAACCGAGCGCGAACGAGCCAAGCAATAGCGGCAGATGATCCCAAGGCCCACGCGAGAGCCGTGTCGGCACCGCCTTCGCACCATGCCGCCGACGCCAGACGAATACCGCGCCGACCAGCATTACCAGCGCTGCCAGAAAGATCAGCTTGTCGAGCCACGGCGAGTAGATGGCGAGGCCGTAGTTGACGAACACTAGCGCCATCGCGAGGATCGCACCGCCCGCCGTCGCCACGTGCGTCTTCGCGATGTACGGGTCACGCGCAACCACATGGTGAAGGTCGACGAAATAGCGCTTCGGAATCGCCAGCAGATTGGCCCAGCCGTACGCGCCCGCTGCCGTGGCGCGGCCTTCGCGCCAGTACGCAGCGCGCTTGGCGAGCGCGAACGCCAGACCCGCCACCGACAACCACAGCAGGACGGTGATGACAAACACGGGGCTCATCGTCAGAAATCCTTGCAAAGGCGCAGCGCGTCGTAGATCGCGCCGTGAATGTTGTGCATGGAAATACAGTCGCCGACGCGGAACAGCAGGAAGCGACCGTTACCGAGTTCTTCGCTGAGCGACGGTTGCGGCTCGGACGCGAAGAGCTTATGCACGTCCACCTGGCCGCGATTCACCGACTCGGGCTTGAGCGCCCAGTAGAGCTGGTCGTTCGGCGTGCTGCCGTTCTCGATCACCACCTGATCGACCGCGCGCTCTTCCTGCTCTTCGGTGTACTCGTTGCGGATCACGGCGATCTTCTTGCCGTCTTCCTCATAGACCTTATCGAGCCAGTAGTTCGGCGTGTGAATCACGCCTTGCGCGTAGAGGCGCCGATAGAAAATCGGGAACGTGGTGCCGCCGACGTCGTCGGCAACCTTCACGTCAGGCGTCACGATCTCGACGTTCGAGCCGCGGCTCGACATGAAATCCGCGACGCCCGTGCCGGCGTGTGTGCTGACGCCGTCATAAACCAGCACGTTCTTGCCCGGCTCGACCTTGCCCGACAGCACATCCCACGAACTGACCGCGAGCCCTTCTTCGACGCCCCACGCCGCGACTTGCGACGTGAACGACGAACCGCCCGTGGCCAGCACGACGATGTCCGGCTTCTCGGCCATGATGGTTTTTTCGTCGGCGGCAACACCGAGACGTCGATCGACGCCGAGGCGCTTCGTCTCCATATCGAACCAGCGGACGATGCCCGCCATCTGCTCGCGCTGCGGCGCTTTCGCGGCCAGCATGATCTGACCGCCGACGTAATCGTTCTTCTCGAACAGCACCACGTCATGACCACGCGACTTCGCCACCCGCGCCGCTTCCAGTCCCGCCGGACCCGCACCGACCACGACTACCTTGCGCTTCGGTCCACGTGTCTTTGCGATCACGTGCGGCATGGTTTCTTCACGTGACGTTGCGGCGTTCTGCACGCACAGCACGTCCAGCCCGTTGTACTGGCGGTCGATGCAATAATTCGCGCCCACGCATTGCTTGATCTCGTCTTCGCGGCCGTCGCGGATCTTGATGACCATATGCGGATCGGCGATCTGCGCGCGCGTCATGCCGACCAGATCGACCATGCCGCTCGCCAGCAGACGTTCCGCCTGGCCCGCGTCGCGAATGCTTTGCGCATGCATCACCGGCAGCTTCACCACCGACTTGATCCCGGCCGCGAGGTGCACGAACGGTTCAGGCGGCAGCGCCATCGGCGGCATGCAGTTCGCCAGCGTGTTGTGCGTATCCGCGCCGGAACCGATCACGCCGAGGTAATCGATCAGGCCGGTTTCGCTCATCGCCTGGGCGATCTCTTTCAGTTGTTCGTGATCGAGACCGTCTTCATGGAATTCGTCGCCACACATGCGCAGACCGACGCAGAAATCCGCGCCCACCGCTTCGCGCACAGCCTTCAACACTTCCGTGCCGAAACGCAGACGGTTTTCGAGCGAGCCGCCCCATTCGTCGTTGCGGAAATTCGTACGCGGACTCCAGAACTGATCGATCAGATGCTGGTGGGCCGCCGAAATTTCGATGCCGTCCATCCCGGCATCCTTCACGCGCTTCGCGGCCGCGGCAAAGTCCGAAATGATGCGGCGAATCTCTTCCACTTCGATGATCTTCGCATTGCCGCGGTGAACCGGCTCACGCACGCCTGACGGCGACATCAGATGCGGCCAATGCTCGCCATGAAACGCCGAACGGCGGCCCATGTGCGTGGCCTGAATCATGATCTTCGCGCCGTGCCGATGCATCGCTTCGGCGAGCCGCGCGAGCGGATCGATGATCTTGTCGGTCGAGAGATTCACCGACTTCCACCAGCCTTGCGGGCTGTCGATCGACACCGGGCTCGAGCCGCCGCACACGGCGAGGCCGACGCCGCCCTTGGCCTTCTCCTCGTAGTAACGGATATAACGGTCGCCGGGCAGACCACCCGGCTCCGCATACACCTCCGCGTGCGCGGTGCTGACAATGCGGTTACGCAAAGTCAGTTTGTTTAGCGTGAGAGGCTTGAAAAGGTTCGGGTAACGCATCGCGATCGACCTCGGAATTAATAGCTGTATGCGGCTGTGTGCGTTGCAGTTACGATGCGAGCGGCGACACTTCGAACACGCAGTGATCGTGGCCTTCAGCCGCGCAGCGCGCTTCCTTCGAATGGGACGGCGGACCCTTGCGCTGTCCATCCGGCGCAGTGTCGTTGACCCAGTCCATCGCGCCCGCGAACCAACCGGCGAACATGTAGCAAAGCTTGCCTTCCTTGCCCGGCTGCGCGAGCACGAACGACGAGTGGTGCAATTCGATGCGAGCACGCGAGCTGGACGGATCGGCTTCGGGAATCGTGAAGAGGCCCCAGCCGCGTTGCGACAGCCGGTTCAGGTAATGCTCGAACACCGCCATGCCGGCAATGCCGTGCTGTTTTGCTTCCTTGTCGCACCAGAAATATGCGGACTTGTAGCCGGCCTTGTAGAGAATCTCGGCATACGCGTCGATGCCGAGCGCTTCCTCAACGGCAGTGTGGTTGTTCGTGAAGAAGTGACGCGGCACGTAGAGCATCGGCAGCGCGTCGGTCGTCCAGACGCCGGTGTTCGGATCGACGTCGATAGGCAGTTGGGGTTGCATGTGGAGGCTCCGTTCTTTTATGGGGTTACGTTCGATAATGTGGAAAATAAGGTGGAAATCAAACTTTCCACACTTCGCCGAACACCCGTACCCAGTTTTCACCCATGATCTTCTTGATGCGCGTCTCGCTCCAGCCGGCACGCTCCATCGCGGCCGTCAGGTTCGGAAACTCGCCGATCGTGCGAATGCCTTCCGGATTCACCACCTTGCCGAAGTTCGTCAGTTGGCGATAACGACCCTTATCGTGCGTGATCCAGTCGAAGAACTCGGTGCTGTAACCTTGCGTGAAGTCCGTGCCGATACCGACCTGGTCTTCACCGATCAGATTCACCACGTAGTCGATTGCTTCGATATAGTCTTCGACCGTCGCGTCCGGGCCGCGCTTCAGGAACGGCGCGAACATCGTCACGCCGACAAAACCGCCTGCATCGGCGATTTCTTTCAGTTGCTCGTCGCTCTTGTTGCGCGGATGCTCTTTCAGCCCCGACGGGCAGCAATGCGAGTAGCACACCGGCTTGTTCGACGCCGCGATCGCTTCGGACGACGTCTTGCCGCCCACATGCGAGAGATCGACCATGATGCCGACGCGGTTCATCTCCTGAATCACTTCACGGCCATAGCCTGACAGCCCGCCATCGCGCTCATAACAGCCCGTGCCGACCAGATTCTGCGTGTTGTAGCAAAGCTGGACCACGTTCACGCCGAGATCCTTGAAGGTCTCGATATAGCCGAGGTTGTCTTCGAACGCATGCGCGTTCTGGAACCCGAAAATGATGCCGGTCTTGTTCTCTTTCTTCGCGCGCAAGATGTCGTCGGTGGTGCGCACGAGCGTCAGGATCTCGCCGTATTCGCGGATCTGCTGCTTCATCTCGGCGATGTTGTCGACGGTCTTCTGGAAGCTTTCCCAAACCGACACCGTGCAGTTCACCGCGGTCACGCCGCCCTTGCGCATGTCTTCGAACACCGAGCGCTCGAACTTCGAAATGTTCAGACCGTCGATGATGATGCTGTTGTCGTGCAGAGTGCTCATCATTTGCTCCAGGCGTGCTTAGTAGATGGGGAAGCGTTCGCACAGCGCGAAAATTTCGCGGCGCACGCGTTGTTCGGTTGCGGCATGGCCTTCCGGATGATCGCGCAGCGCGTCGAGCACTTCGACGATCAACCGCCCCACTTCGCGGAACTCGCTCACGCCGAAGCCACGCGTCGTGCCCGCCGGCGTGCCGAGGCGAATGCCGGACGTGACCGTCGGCTTCTCGGTGTCGAAAGGAATGCCGTTCTTGTTGCAGGTGATGCCCGCGCGTTCCAGCGCCTGCTCGACCTGATTGCCTTTGAGGCCCTTCGGACGCAGATCGACCAGCAGCAGATGGTTGTCCGTGCCGCCCGTCACCAGATCGACGCCGCCCGCTTTCAGCACTTCGCCTAGCGCCTGCGCATTGGCCAGCACGTTATCGATGTAGGTCTTGAAGCCCGGTTGTAACGCTTCGCCGAACGCCACCGCCTTGCCGGCGATCACATGCATCAGCGGGCCGCCTTGCAAGCCGGGAAACACGGCAGAGTTGATCTTTTTGGCGATGTCTTCGTCATTCGTCAGTACAAAGCCGCCGCGCGGACCGCGCAGCGTCTTGTGCGTGGTCGACGTGACGACGTGCGCGTGCTCAACCGGATTCTGGTGACGCCCGGCCGCGATAATCCCAGCGATGTGCGCCATATCCACCATCAGCTTCGCGCCCACGCCATCGGCGATCGCGCGCAACCGTGCGAAGTCCAATGCGCGCGGATAAGCCGAGAAGCCGGCGATGAGCAGCGCCGGTTTGTGCTGCTGCGCGAGTTCCTCGATCTGCTCATAATCGATCAGCATCGTGTCGCGATTAACGCCGTATTGGACCGCGTTGAACCACTTACCCGACATCGCCGGCTTGGCGCCGTGGGTCAGGTGGCCGCCCGCGTCGAGCGACATACCGAGCACCGTGTCGCCCGGCTTCACCAGGGCGAGCATCACCGCGCCGTTCGCCTGCGCGCCGGAGTGCGGCTGCACGTTGGCGAATTTCGCGTTGAACAGTTGCTTGATCCGGTCGAGGGCCAGCGTTTCGATCACGTCGGCGTATTCGCAACCACCGTAGTAGCGTTTTCCCGGATACCCTTCCGCGTATTTGTTGGTCAGCACCGAGCCTTGTGCTTCGAGCACCGCGCGCGACACGATGTTTTCCGACGCGATCAATTCGACTTGCGACTGCTGGCGCTCCAGCTCTTTCAAAATGGCGCCGCGCACCGCCGCATCACGCGTGGCGAGCGATTCTTCGAAGAAAGGATTCGGGTTCGACATGGAAGGTCCTTGGGTTCAGGAAACGGGCGTTGACGGAGTGCCGGAAGCGGCCCTGAAGGCCCGCTAGTACCCGTCTGCATTGCGTCTATTCTTGACGTTCGCCCCGCGCGCCAATTTACGAATTCAGACGCGTTCTTTGCCTTTTCCGCCATCCGCGTCCTTTTTCGACAAGTCGCGATAACGGGTTGCGAACGATCGTTAGCTATTCGCGCTCATGCTGCACTGCAGCTGATCGCTGTGCGCACTTCGGGTGCGAATGTGAGCGCTGGTGGCTCCGTTCTGGTGCCGTTCGTTTAGCTATCCAACTTTATTGATGGGCAACCGAGGGTTTAGCCTGATGGCACGTTAGTTGCGCTCGTCCTCAAAATTGCAGGAGTCGCCGCTCCCCACGGCGACGCGACATTACAGATTCGAAGGATTCATTTCCCCCATGTCCACCGATCGCACGGCGTCGCTGTCGCATTTCGCATTCATGCCGGTTCCGAACTTCACGATGATCGCGTTCACCAACGCGATCGAAGTCCTCCGCATGGCGAACTACCTGACAGGACAAACGCTTTACCGCTGGTCGATCGTGAGCCCCGAAGGCGGCCCGGTGACGGCGAGCAACGGTCTTGCGGTCGATACCGGTCCAGTTGAATGCGTCGATCAGCCGGATATCGTGTTTGTGGTCGGCGGCATCGATGTGCAGCGCGCCACCACCCCCGCTCACCTCGTCGCGTTGCGCCGCTTCGCCCGCATGGGTTGTGTGCTCGGCAGCCTGTGCACCGGCACCTATGCGCTGGCGCGTGCCGGCTTGCTGGCCGGTTACGCGTGTGCAATTCACTGGGAGAACATGTCGGCGCTCAAAGAAGAGTTTCCCGACACGCGCTTTCTGAAAGAACTGTTCGTGGTCGATCGCGATCGCGTCACCTGCACGGGCGGCGTCGCCCCACTCGACATGATGCTCAACCTGATCGCGCCGCGTGTCGGCACGGCACGGGTCACGCAGATCGCCGAGCAGTTCATCGTCGAACACGTGCGCGATACGAGCGCACAACAGAAAATGCCGCTGGTGGCGCGGCTCGGGTCGGCCAACAAGTCGCTCTTCGAAGTGATCTCGCTGATGGAGAACAACATCGAAGAGCCGCTTTCACGCGAGGAGCTCGCACGGCTCGCCGGCATGTCGCAACGGCAATTGCAGCGCCTGTTCCGCGAGCACCTGGGGATGACGCCCACGCATTACTATCTGACGCTGCGCTTGCGGCGCGCCCGCGAGTTGCTGCTGCAGACCGACATGTCGATCATGCATATCACGATGGCTTGCGGCTTCCAGTCGGCTTGCCACTTCTCGAAGAGCTATCGCGACGCGTTCGGCACCGCGCCCACGCGCGAACGGCGCAGGCAGGCGCCGTCGCTGGCTGCGGCGCCGGTGATGGCCGCTTGAGTCGATTGCCTCACTGACAACTTCACCGCCTGAAAACACAACGCGTTGAACTGGAACCCGCTCAACGCGTGCGTTGTGATCACGCTGTTCAGCCTTGCGTGACAGTCTCAGACAGGACCGCGAACGCGGTCCCTTCGCGCATCAAGCCGCCTTCAACAGCCCGTGCGGGTCGATCACAAACTTCTTCGGCGCGCCCCCATCGAACTGCCGGTAACCGTCCGGGGCCTCGTCGAGCGAGACAACGGTCACGTTGACGATGTCCGCAATCGGCAGCCGGTCCCACAGGATCGCCTGCATCAGATTGTGGTTGTACTTCATCACCGGCGTCTGCCCGGTATGGAACGAGTGTGATTTGGCCCAGCCGAGACCGAAGCGAATGCTCAGGCTGCCTTTGCGGGCGGCGGCATCGGTAGCGCCCGGATCGTCCGTCACGTAAAGGCCCGGAATCCCGATCGCGCCCGCGGCCCGGGTGATTTCCATCAGCGAATTGAGCACCGTGGCCGGCGCTTCCTCATGCGAGCCGCTGCTGCCGTGACCGTGCGCCTCGAAGCCGACGCAGTCCACCGCGCAGTCCACTTCGGGTTTGCCGAGAATCTGTTCGATCTGTTCGCCGAGCGTGGCGTCCTTCGACAAATCGATAGTCTGGAAACCCATCTTGCGCGCATGCGCGAGTCGCGCCTCATTCATATCGCCGACGATCGTGCAGGCCGCGCCCAGCAAGCGCGCGGAAGCGGCCGCCGCCATCCCCACCGGTCCCGCCCCTGCAATGTAGACCGTAGCGCCGGGCTTCACGCCCGCCATCACCGCGCCGTGATAGCCGGTCGGCAGAATGTCGGACAGGCACGTCAGGTCGCGGATTTTCGACATCGCCTGAGCATGGTCGGGGAATTTCAGCAGATTGAAGTCGGCGTACGGCACCAGCACGTACTCAGCCTGACCGCCGATCCAGCCGCCCATGTCGACGTAGCCATAAGCCCCACCCGCCCGTGACGGATTCACGTTCAGGCACACGCCGGTATGCTGCGCCTTGCAGGTCGGGCAGCGTCCGCAGGCGACGTTGAACGGCACCGACACCAAGTCGCCGATCTTCAACGTTTCAACATCGCGGCCCACCTCGATCACCTCGCCGGTGATCTCATGGCCGAGTAC
This sequence comes from Paraburkholderia elongata, assembly GCF_013177735.1. Classification (GTDB taxonomy): domain Bacteria; phylum Pseudomonadota; class Gammaproteobacteria; order Burkholderiales; family Burkholderiaceae; genus Paraburkholderia; species Paraburkholderia elongata. The sequence continues at coordinate 36,380 of NZ_WOEZ01000094.1, forward strand.
GAGGCCGACCTCGGCGGTCGTGCGGCCGCGCACCATGTGCTGATCGGAGCCGCAAATATTCGTGCTTACCACCTTCAGGATCACGCCGTGGCCGATTGACCGGCCACGCGGATCGACCATCTTCGGAAAGTCGATCGACTGCACTTCCACCTTGCCCTGCCCTAGATACACGACGCCGCGATTGCTGCTCATTTGCCTGTCTCCATGTCCTGTGAGCGACGCGCCCGACTCGATGTGGCACGCCGTTTAACGAGCGTAGCGCCCGCTGAAGCAAAGGACATGTACCGAACACGACACCGGTTTGGCAGGAACCGACACGCAAGGTGCAACCCGCGCGCACGTTGATGCCGCCAATTTTTTATTGATTGACCGTTCAACATAAAAAAACTAACATGGCCCATCGAACACTTGGGTGGCCTGCCTGCGCCTGCCGCCTCTAGCACCATGCCCAAACTTGGAATGCGCGAAATCCGCCGCGCCCAGTTGATCGACGCAACCCTGCTGACCATCGACCAGACCGGTCTCGCCGGTGCGACGCTCGCTTCGGTCGCGCAGCGCGCGAGCATTTCCACCGGCATCGTCAGCCACTATTTCGGCGACAAGGACGGTTTGCTCGAAGCCACCATGCGCCACGTGCTGCGCGATCTGTGGCAAGCCACGTCAAGACGGCGCCGTGCGGCGAAGGCGGATCCCCGCTCGAAACTGCGCGCGGTCGTCGCAGCGAATTTCGACGCGGAGCAGACCAGCAGCCCGGTCATGAAAACGTGGCTCGCCTTCTGGTCCGAGAGCATGCACAAGCCGCAATTGCGGCGGCTTCAATACGTGAACACGCGGCGCTTGAACTCGAACCTGTGCGCGGATTTTTCTAAAGCACTGCCGCGTGCTGCGGCACGCCGTGCGGCAAGCGGCCTGGCGGCGCTAATCGACGGGCTATGGCTGCGCGGCGCTTTGTCCGGTGAGCCCTTCGATACGAAGGCTGCACTGCGCGTGGCAAACGACTACATCGATCTGCTGTTGGAAGCACGCAACTAGAACGCAACCAGAGCAGCGACATTTTCAGAAAAGGAGCAAGTCATGGCGGTATTCGCAACGCAACGTCTCTATATAGGCGGCGGCTACGTCGACGCGACCAGTGGCGAGACTTTCGACACGCTCGACCCCGCCACCGGCGAAACGCTCGCAACCGTGCAGCAAGCCTCGGCGGCCGACGTGGATCGCGCGGTGCAATCCGCACGTGACGGCCAACGCGAGTGGGCCGCGCTCACGGCAATGCAGCGCTCGCGCATTCTGCGCCGCGCGGTCGAGATCTTGCGCGACCGCAATGACGAACTCGCCGCGCTCGAAACACGCGACACGGGCAAGGCGATCGCGGAGACCCGGGCGGTCGATATCGTCACCGGCGCGGACGTGATCGAGTATTACGCGGGACTTGCGACTGCCATCGAAGGACAACAGATTCCGTTGCGACCCTCGTCGTTTGTTTATACGCGGCGTGAACCGCTGGGCGTGTGCGCAGGTATCGGCGCGTGGAATTACCCGATCCAGATCGCGTGCTGGAAATCGGCGCCCGCGTTGGCGGCCGGCAATGCGATGATCTTCAAGCCGAGCGAAATCACGCCACTGTCCGCTTTGAAACTCGCTGAGATTTATACCGAAGCCGGTGTGCCGGCCGGCGTGTTCAACGTCGTACAAGGCGACGGACGCGTGGGTGCCATGCTCGCCGCGCATCCCGACATCGAGAAGATTTCGTTCACCGGCGGCGTTGAAACGGGCAAGAAGGTCATGTCGCTGGCAGGCGCATCGTCGCTGAAAGAAGTGACGATGGAGCTGGGCGGCAAATCCCCCCTGCTCGTCTTCGACGACGCCAACCTCGAACGCGCCGCCGACATTGCGATGAGCGCCAATTTTTTCAGCTCCGGTCAGGTTTGTACAAACGGCACACGTGTATTCGTGCAGCGTAGCGTGCTGGAACGGTTCGAAACGCTGGTGCTGGAGCGCGTAAAGCGGATTCGCGTCGGCGCGCCCACTGACGCCGACACCAACTTTGGCCCGCTGGTCAGCGCCGCGCAATTGCAGAAAGTGCTCGGCTACATCGAAAGCGGCGTGCAGGAAGGCGCGCGGCTAATTGCCGGCGGCAAGCGGCTGACGGAAGGCCACTTCCGCAACGGCCAGTACGTCGAGCCGACGGTTTTCACCGGCTGCCATGACGACATGCGTATCGTGCGCGAAGAAATTTTCGGCCCGGTGATGAGCATTCTCGTTTTCGACGACGAAGACGAAGCGATCGCTCGCGCGAATAGCACCGCTTACGGTCTTGCCGCGGGCGTCGTAACCGAGAACCTGGCGCGCGCGCATCGCGTGATTCATCGTCTCGAAGCGGGTATCTGCTGGATCAATACGTGGGGTGAGTCGCCCGCGGAAATGCCGGTGGGCGGCTACAAGCAATCGGGCGTCGGCCGTGAGAACGGCATCACCACGCTCGAACACTACACGCGCATCAAGTCCGTGCAGGTCGAACTCGGCCCGTATCAACCGGTGTTCTAAGGAGAGGTGGCGATGGCTTCGAACGAATACGACTACATCATCGTCGGTGCGGGTTCAGCGGGCAACGTGCTCGCTTCGCGCCTGACCGAAGACGCGGACGTGACCGTGCTGCTCCTCGAAGCAGGCGGCCCCGACTACCGTTTCGATTTTCGCACGCAGATGCCCGCGGCCCTCGCCTATCCGTTGCAAGGGCGGCGTTATAACTGGGCGTACGAAACCGACCCGGAGCCGCATATGAACAACCGTCGCATGGAGTGCGGACGCGGCAAGGGGCTCGGCGGTTCGTCGCTGATCAATGGCATGTGCTACATCCGCGGCAATGCGCTCGATTACGACGGCTGGGCCGGGCGTCCTGGTCTGGAAAACTGGACTTATCTGGATTGTCTGCCGTACTTCCGCAAAGCCGAAACACGCGATGTCGGCGCGAACGCGTATCACGGCGGCGACGGCCCGGTTCATGTGACGACGAGCAAGCCCGGCAACAATCCCTTGTTCGCCGCGATGGTGGAGGCCGGCGTGCAGGCGGGCTTTCCGCGCACCGATGATCTGAACGGCTATCAGCAGGAAGGCTTCGGCCCGATGGATCGCACGGTCACGGCGAACGGCAGACGCGCCAGCACCGCGCGCGGTTATCTGGATCGCGCGAAGACGCGTCCGAATCTGACCATCGTGACGCATGCCATGACCGATCGCGTGCTGTTCTCGGGCAAGCGTGCGGTTTGCGTCGCGTATCAGCATCATGGCAATGCGGTGACTGCGCATGCACGCCGCGAAGTGCTGGTGTGCAGCGGCGCGATTGCCTCGCCTCAATTGCTGCAACGCTCAGGCGTTGGCCGCTCGACGTGGCTGCGTGAACTCGACGTGCCACTCGTGCACGATCTGCCAGGCGTCGGCGAGAATCTACAGGACCATCTGGAGATGTATATCCAGTACGAATGCAAGGAGCCGGTTTCGCTGTATCCCGCGTTGCAATGGTGGAATCAACCTGCCATCGGACTTGAATGGATGCTTAACGGCACGGGTATCGGCGCGAGCAATCAGTTCGAAGCGGGCGGCTTCATCCGTACCCGCGACGATGATCTGTGGCCGAACATCCAGTATCACTTCCTGCCCGTCGCGATCAACTACAACGGGTCGAACGCGATCAAAATGCACGGCTTCCAGGCGCATGTCGGTTCGATGCGCTCGCCAAGCCGTGGCCGTGTGAAGCTCACGTCACGCGATCCTGCCGCGCATCCGAGCATCCTGTTCAATTACATGGCCGATCCGCTCGACTGGCGCGAATTCCGCGACGGTATCCGCATTACGCGCGAGATCATGCGGCAGCCGGCGCTCGATCGTTATCGCGGGCGTGAGCTGAATCCGGGCGCTGAACTCACAACCGACGAACAACTCGACACCTTCGTGCGCAACCGTGCGGAGACGGCGTTTCATCCGTCGTGCTCATGCAAGATGGGTTATGACGATATGGCGGTGGTGGATAGCGAGGGCCGCGTGCATGGCATGGAAGCGCTGCGCGTGGTCGATGCGTCGATCATGCCGCAGATCACAACCGGCAATCTGAACGCACCGACGATCATGCTGGCGGAGAAGATCGCCGATCGGATTCGCGGACGGGAGGCGCTGGCGCGGGTGGAGACGCCTTACTTCGTGGCACACGGAGCGGCGTCAAGGAAACGTGAACCAGCGGCGGTGTAATACCCGCCGAGCATTCACTCACGCGCAGGGCTCAACACCCCCTGCGCGTCCGGCTCAACCGCTTCAGACACCAAGGTCTCCAGCGCCAGCCCACGCGTTTCGATCCCCATGATCCACACCGCCGCAGCAGCGATCACAAAACACATCGCGCCGAGCGAAAACACGCCGCCTTGCCCGAACATCGGCAACACCACACCGACCACGTAAGGGCCGATCAAGGAGCCCACGCGGCCAATCGCCGATGCAAAGCCTGATCCTGTAGCCCGCGCACCCGTGCCATAAAGCTCAGGCGTATAGGTGTAAAGCCCCGCCCACATCGCAAACATAAAAAACTGCATCGCAAGTCCGGCGCAGATCAGCAACGTCGGCGTTTGTGCGTGCAGCGCGGTTTGTCCGTAGACATAGGCCATCACCGCGCTGCCGGCCAGCGACGCGATGCACGTCGGCTTACGTCCCCAGCGTTCGACCAGCCACGCTGCGCAAATAAACCCGGGTATCCCACCGAGCGAAATCAGTACCGTATACAGCACCGACTTCGTCACCGCAAAACCCGCTTGCTGCATCAACGCGCCGAGCCAGGACGTCAGGCCATAAAATCCGAGCAACGCGAAGAACCACAGCGTCCACACCATGATCGTGCGGCGCCGGTAGGCCACGCTCCAGATCTCGCGAAACGCGCTCGTGCCCTTCGCGGCCGGTGGTTCCTGCAGCGTCACAGGCGCGCGCAACTGGCTCAGGCCGGCCGCTTTCATGACCTTCACTTCGACCTCGGCAAGGATCTTGTCCGCTTCCGCGAGGCGTCCGCGATGTTCCAGCCAGCGCGGCGATTCCGGCACGACGCGGCGCACGATAAGCACGAACACGGCAGGAATCGCCAGCAACGCGAACTCCGTGCGCCAGCCGAACGCCGGCAATACGAAATACGACACCACGCCCGCCGTGATGAAACCGAGCGGCCAGAAGCCGTCCATCAGCGCGATCAGTCGTCCTCGAGACGCTGCCGGCACGAATTCGGACAAGAGCGTCTGCGCGATGGGAAACTCCATGCCCATGCCGAAACCGAGCAGCACGCGAAAGAAAATGAGCGCTTCGACACTCTGCGCGGTCGAGCACAGATACGACGCGAGGCCCCATAGCACCATGCTCCACTGAAACACGGGGCGCCGCCCGAAGCGATCAGCCAGCAATCCAGCCACAGCCGCGCCGATTACCATGCCGAAGAAGCTCGCACTCGCGACCAGCCCCGTCGTCGCGCTCGACAAATGAAATTCGCTCTTGATCGAGCCGAGCACGAAGGTCATTGTGCCGAGATCGACCGAGTCGAAAAAGAATGCGATCGCGATGATGATGAAGATGGTCCGGTGATATCCGGAGAACGGCAGTCGCTCGAGTCTGGCGGCTGCGCTCGCGCGAGGCTGAAAAGCGGTAGACATGTTATGCCCTCGTTGATGCGGCGGCTGCCGCGTGGACGTTCCGATCAGTGCATTTCAGTAGACGCCGACATAATTCGGCCACATAGAAGAAATACGTCATCGGGATGGAACGGGGCCGTCGTTCCAGTCTTTCGCGCGCGCACGCATACGCGCGAGAGGCGCACTTTCGGGTCGAAGCCGTGTAAGGGCGAAACAGCGCTTCATGATCGAAGCGGTGCATGTACGAAATCGAGCTTTACGGTCGCAACCGAGCACGCGCAGCACCAGCAATGCGCGCGAGCGCATCCGCACTCAAACGAGCGGCGATCTTCTCAACGTATTCGTGATGCCGCGACTGCAGCGGTGCGCCCAACTGCTGCGCGAGGAGATAGCGGATCAATGCGATGCGCCGGTGTCGCAACACGATGCTCTGATCGAGCAGCGCAAGCGCGGCGTGGGCATCGCCCTGTTGGCACGCGCGTTCAGTAAGACGCGCAGTGGCTAGACGTGTCGACGTCATGTCAGTCAGCGGCCGGAAGAGCCGCGAGCAGTGCCTCAGCAAGACACCGCTCGCCGCGCTTCACGACATCAGCGGCTCGGCCGCATCGAGCATGATCTTGACGAAGTAGTCCGCAAAGCTGCGGCGCACGACGATATCGAAACTGTCCGCGCCGGTCGGCAACAGCGTCATCGATGCCTTGAAATAGTGGGTCTGCGCGCACTGCCCTTCACCGAATAATTTCGGGTGCAGATCGAGCGGGCAACCGCGCACCAGCACTTCACGCGTGCGCGTGCCGCTAATTTCGAGCACCGTATAGCCGCTGCCGATATCCACCGCCGACGCGAACACGCCCGCAAATGCCGCGCCGAGCTTCGTCTGCAACGGCGCGGTACGGGTCGCATCGTGCGCCATAGCCGAGCGCACCAGCCACTCGTCGGGACCGAGCCACAGCATGTCGTAGCCATTGCCGCGCGCAATGGTGTTCGCCTTCTCGGGCGGCCGGCAGCCGATCACGCTTTCCACCGCGCTCACGAACGCTGCGTCGCGCGTGTCACCACGCACGTTCACCAGTTCCAGAAACGGCCGCTCGCTCAATCGGAACGCCGCCGACGCCGTCGCCTGATGCTTCTTCAGCAGCGCATCCGCACCCACCAGCGGCGACTCCTGCCACACACCGGTTTGCTTGCCGACAGCGCGATTCATCGCCGACACCGTCTCTTTTGTTTCATTCCACATGTTGACGTGCTCCTTCGCTGTCGTAGAACACCGAGCTGGTGACCTTGGCTGCAATCTGCTTGCCGCTCGCGACCGGAATCGTGACCGTTTCGCCGATCTTGTCGAGACCGCCCTTCACCACCGCCATCGCAATCGAGCGCTTCAGGATCGGGCTGTAATAGCTCGACGTGACGTGGCCGAGCATCGGTGCGGTATCGCCCTGGAACGGACCGGCCACGATCTGCGAGCCTTCGGGAATCACGAACGAGGGATCATCCGAAAGCAGCCCGACCAGTTGCTTACGCCCCGCCTTCGCCGTGTCCGTTCGCGTCAATGAACGCTTGCCGAGGAAGTCCTTCGACTTCGCGACCAGCCCGCCCATGCCGAGGTCATACGGCGTCATCGATCCGTCCGTATCCTGCCCGACGATGATGTAGCCCTTCTCTGCACGCAGCACGTGCATGGTTTCCGTGCCATACGGCGTGATGTCGAATTCCGCGCCAGCGGCCATCAGCGCCTCCCACACCGCGCGACCGACGTTCGCGGGGACATTCACTTCATAAGCCAACTCGCCCGAGAAGCTGATCCGCATCACGCGCGACGCCGCCCCCGCCACGGTGCCTTCGCGATAGCTCATGAACGGGAACGCCGCGTTCGCAAAGTCGATGTCCGGGCAGACCTTCTGCAAGACCTTGCGGCTGTTCGGACCGACCACGGCGAAGGTCGCCCAGTGATCCGTCACGGAAGCAAGCCGCACGCGCATGTCTGGCCACTCGGTTTGCAGCCAGCGTTCGAGCCACGTGAGCACACGCGCTGCGCCGCCGGTGGTGGTGGTCATCATGTAGTGCTGGTCGGCGAGACGCACGGTCACGCCGTCGTCGAAAATCATGCCGTTTTCGTCGAGCATCAGGCCATAGCGGCATTTGCCGACTTCCAGTTTGCTCCACGGATTCGTGTAGACCCAGTTCAGCAGCTTCGCGGAATCGGGGCCCTGAATGTCGATCTTGCCGAGCGTCGAGGCGTCGAGGATGCCGACGCTCGTGCGCACCGCCAGTGACTCACGCGCCACCGCGGCATGCATGTCTTCGCCAGCTTTCGGGTAGTACCAGGGGCGCTTCCAGTTGCCGACGTCCTCGAACGCCGCACCGTTTCCCACGTGCCATTCGTGCACCGCTGTCTTGCGTACCGGGTCGAGAAACTCTCCGAGCTCGCTGCCGGCAAACGTGCCGAATGTGACCGGCGTGTAGTTCGGACGGAACGTCGTCGTGCCGGTTTCGGGAATCGTCTTGCCGAGTGCCTGCGCGAGAATCGCCATGCCGTTGATATTGCCGAGCTTGCCCTGATCGGTGCCGAAACCCATTGCCGTATAGCGCTTCACGTGCTCGACGGATTCGAAGCCTTCGCGCGCTGCCAGGAAAATATCGGCCGCCGACACGTCGTTCTGGAAGTCGACGAACTGCTTCGGCCCGCGCGTCGCGAGTTCGCGGCCGCCGACGAGCCATAGCGGTTGCATCTTCGCTTCGGCAATCTCAGCCACCTGCACCGGATTTGGCCGCGCAACGATGTGGCCAGCCGCGCGCGCCGCCTCGACACCGGCGTCGACGGCAAAGCGAATACCCTGTCCCAGCGTGAAGTCGCCGGCACACGCGCCGACGCTCGTTTCCGCCTGCATCGCCTTGCCCGGCACGAAGCAAGCCTTCTCGTCATGCCAGTGCGCCTTGCCGCCCGACTGGGCGAACAGGTGCAGCACCGGGCTCCAGCCGCCGGACATCGCGAGCAGATCACAGGGCAGCTCGCTCCGCTTCGCACCGACCTGTCCGTTCGAATACGACGCCACATCGACCGATGCAACCCGCAGCTTGCCGTGCGCCGCCGTCACGGCCACACCGTTCATCACTTTGACGCCGTAGCGCCGTGCGAGCGCGGGCAGCGTGCCCTTCGATTCGCCCGCACGCGGATCGACGACCGTCACCTGGGCACCGGCCGCTTTCAGATCGAGCGCGCATTGATAACCGTCGTCGTTGTTCGTGAACACGACAGCATTGCGGCCCGGCAGTACCGCGTAGCGATGCAGATATGTCGACACAGCCGAAGCCAGCATCACGCCCGGCAGATCGTTGTTGCCGAACACGATCGGCCGCTCATGCGCGCCTGTTGCGAGAATCACGCGTTTCGCGCGGATCTTCCACATCAGTTCACGCGTGCCCTTTCTTTGCGATACCGGCAGATGTTCCGTGAGCCGCTGCGTGACGGTGATGAGGTTATGGTCCTGGTAACCGAATGCGGTGCTGCGGCACAGGATCTTCACATCGGGCATCTGCCGCAGCTCGTCCTCGATCTTGTGGACCCATTGCAGCGCCGGTTTGCCGTCGATTTCCGCGCGGCACGACAGCAACGAACCGCCAAGTTCCGGCTGATCGTCGATCAGCGTCACGCGTGCACCGGACAATGCCGCCGCATGCGCGGCCGCCAGACCCGTCGGGCCACCGCCGACCACCAGCACGTCGCAATGCGCAAAGCACTTGTCATAGCGGTCCGCATCGGTTTGCTCGGGCGCCTTGCCGAGGCCGGCTGCGTCGCGGATCACCTCTTCATACTTCGGCCAGAACTTGCGCGGCCACATGAAGGTCTTGTAGTAGAAGCCAGCCGGAATGAAGCGCGCGAACTTCTGGTTGATCGCCATGCGGTCTTTCTCGATACTCGGCTTCGCGTTCACGCTGGTCGCGACGAGTCCCTGATACAACTCCACTTCAGTCGCACGCGCGTTCGGTACCGTGTACGCGCCGGTTTCGAGCTGGACGATCGCATTCGGTTCTTCCACACCCGCCGTCACGATGCCGCGCGGCCGGTGGTATTTCCAGCTGCGCGCCACGAAGTGCTCACCGTTCGCGAGCAACGCGGAGGCGAGCGTGTCGCCCTGATAGCCCTGATACTTGCGCCCGTTGAACGTGAAGTTCAGTACGATCGCGCGGTTGATGCGCCCGCCGCTGGGGAGTCGGTCTTTCTGGCTCATGGTGCCTTGCCCTCGTGTGCCTTGCCTTGTGCGTTAGCCTCATTGCTGTCCATCGTGAGCAGCGGACGTTCGAACGTCTCGTAGCCCTGAATCTCGTAGCTCACCGTGTCGCGCTGCGCCTTGAACCAGCGGCGGCATCCTTGCGTGTGCATCCATTGCTCGCGATGCACGCCACGCGGATTCTTGCGCATGAACAGGTAGTCGCCCCATTCCTTGTCGGTGAGCTTGTCGGTATCGAACGGACGTGCAATGTCCGCTTCGCCGCCGCAAGAAAATTCGGTTTCGGCGCGTGGCCCGCACCACGGGCATTCGATCAGCAGCATCTGGTTCTCCTCAGCGTTAGTGGGCGACGGCGGCGGCGCCGTGCTCGTCGATCAGGTGACCGGTGTAAAAACGGTCCAGCGAGAACGGCGCATTCAGCGGATGAGGCTCGTCCCTCGCGATCGTGTGCGCATAGGCCCAGCCCGATCCGGGTGTCGCCTTGAAGCCGCCCGTGCCCCAGCCGCAGTTGAAATAAAGCCCCTTTACGTCGGTCTTGCTGATAATCGGGCACGCATCCGGCGACACGTCGACGATGCCGCCCCACTGGCGGTTCATCCGCACGCGGGAGAACACCGGGAACATCTCGACAATCGCTTCGAGCGTGCCTTCGATGATCTGGAAACTGCCGCGTTGACCGAAGCCTGTGTATTGATCGACGCCCGCGCCGATCACCAGATCGCCCTTGTCGGACTGGCTGATGTAGGCGTGCACCGCGTTCGACATCACCACCGTGTTGACGACCGGTTTGATCGGCTCTGAGACCAAAGCCTGCAAAGGATGACTCTCCAAAGGCAAGCGGATGCCGGCCATATCGGCGAGCGTGGACGTATTGCCTGCCGCGACCACCGCGACCTTCTTCGCCTTGATGAACCCCTTCGTGGTATCCACGCCGACCACCTGACTACCGTCGCGGCGAATACCGGTGACCTGGCAGTTCTGAACGATGTCCACACCATGTTGATCCGCGCCGCGCGCAAAACCCCACGCCACCGCATCATGCCGAGCCACACCGCCGCGACGCTGGATCGACGCGCCGAGCACCGGATAGCGGCTATTCAGATTAATGGTCGGCTCGATTTCCTTGATTTGCTCAGGCGTCAGGAATTCGGCATCCACACCGTTCAGCCGGTTCGCATTCACACGCCGTTCGGTGTCGCGCACATCCTGCAACGTATGCGCAAGGTTCATCACGCCGCGCTGGCTGAACATCACGTTGTAGTTCAGGTCCTGCGACAGACCTTCCCACAGCTTCATCGCCTTTTCGTAGAGCGCGGCCGATTCGTCCCACAGATAATTCGAGCGCACGATAGTCGTATTGCGCGCGGTATTGCCGCCGCCGATCCAGCCTTTCTCCAGCACGGCGATATTGCGCACGCCATGCTCCTTCGCGAGGTAATAGGCAGTGGCGAGACCATGCCCGCCGCCGCCGACGATCACGACGTCGTATTCACGCTTAGGCTCCGGGCTCTTCCATTGACGCTCCCAGTTCTCGTGATACGACATCCCGTTGCGCAACAGGCTGAATATCGAATAGCGGCTCATTGTTGGTCCTTTGGGTACTGTTGATACTCTTTGCTTCCTGACTCGATCAGCATTCGATGACGTTCACGGCGAGGCCACCGCGCGACGTCTCCTTGTATTTGGTCTTCATATCCGCGCCGGTTTCGCGCATGGTCTTAATCACGTTGTCGAGCGACACGTAGTGCTGGCCATCGCCCTTCATCGCCATGCGCGCGGCGTTCAGCGCCTTGATCGCGCCCATAGCGTTACGTTCGATGCAGGGAATCTGCACGAGGCCCCCCACCGGGTCGCAGGTCATGCCGAGGTTGTGTTCCATGCCGATTTCGGCGGCGTTTTCCACTTGCGTCGGCGTGCCGCCCATCACGGCGGCGAGCGCCGCTGCAGCCATCGAGCAGGCCACGCCCACCTCGCCCTGGCAGCCCACTTCGGCGCCCGAGATCGAGGCGGTTTCCTTGTAGATGATGCCGATCGCGGCAGCCGTCAGCAGGAACGTGACGATGCCCTCATCGTTCGACGCATGCATGAACTTCACGTAGTAATGCAGCACCGCGGGAATCACACCGGCCGCGCCGTTGGTCGGTGCCGTGACGACACGGCCGCCTGCAGCGTTTTCTTCGTTCACGGCCATCGCGTAGAGATTGACCCAGTCGAGCATCGACAGCGGATCACGCAGCGACTCTTCCGAACGCGAACGCAATTGCGCGCACAGGTCGGCGGCGCGGCGCTTCACGTGCATCGGGCCGGGAAGCTCGCCACGCACCTTGCAGCCACGTTCGACGCAGGCGGACATGACGCGCCAGATCGTCAGCAGCCCCTCGCGTACTTCCTGTTCGGTACGCGACGCGCATTCGTTGCGCAGCGTCACCTCTGCGATCGACAAACCGGTTTCACGGCACACACGCATCAGATCGTCGCCGGTCCGAAACGGATGTGGCACTTCCGCGCCGGCGCGCAGGCCATTGACGCGGTCGCCTTCACGATTGATCACAAAGCCGCCGCCGATCGAGTAATACTCTTTCTCCACCAACAGCTGGCCGTTTTCATCGAAAGCCTGAAAACGCATGCCGTTCGGATGCACGATGCTCGAGCCCGGCGCACCCGGCATCAGCTTGCGGAAGAAGCCGAGTTGTTCCCGCTCGTCGAATTTGACCGGGTGCTTGCCGAGCAGCACCAGTTGCTTCGTTTCGCGAATCGCCTGCAGACGCGGCTCGATTACGTCGGGGTCGATCAGATCGGGCAGATTGCCTTCGAGGCCGAGCAGCACCGCCTTGTCCGTGCCGTGTCCCTTGCCGGTCGCGCCGAGCGAGCCGAACAGTTCGACCTTGACGCGGCGCACGAAGCCCAGCAGATTGGCGTCTTCGATATGCGAGGCGAAGCGGCAAGCGGCGATCATCGGCCCGACGGTGTGCGAGCTGGAAGGACCGATACCGATCTTGAACAGATCGAAGACGCTGACGTTCATGGCGTGCCTTATACGTTGCGATGCCTAGGTTGCCGGGTTTGGCTTCAACTAGCCCCTATTGCACCGCACGTCAAATTGGACCGATAGAATAAAAACGGCATGACAGTGGGATAGTGGCGTCAATCAGGCCGCCGGCCAAGCACGGCGGCGGATTTGCGACGACTTCTGACGCATTTGCGACAGGCGCGGATGTTGCGGCTGGCGATGCTGGTGCTACCGCTGAATCGGTCGCTATCCCCGGTGCTATGCTTGATTTAACCCCTTCCCTTGCTGGCTGCATGCATGAATTCCGCTGAACCGCTTCCCCTTCAATCGATCGACGGCCCGTCGAAGCAGCGCATCCGCTTCGGCATCATCCTGCTGCCGAACTTCACGCTGACGGCGTTCTCGGGCTTCGTCGACCTGTTGCGCCTGTCCGCGGACGAAGGCGACTTCAGCAAGCCCGTGCGTTGTTCGTGGAGCGTGATAGGGGAAACCCTCGCCCCGGTACGCGCGAGTTGCGGGATCCAGATCACGCCGTGGGAGACGTTCGAAAACGCCGAGCCGTTCGATTACGTCGTCGTGGTCGGCGGCCTGCTGCATTCCGGGCCGGCCGCGAGCGACGCGACGCTGGCCTTCATCCGCCGCGCCGCCGCCACCGATGCAACGCTGGTCGGCATGTGCACCGGCGTGTTTTCGCTGATGCGCGCGGGCGTGCTGGAAGGCCACCGCATCTGCGTGAGCTGGTTTCACTACTGGGATTTCATCGAGCGCTTTCCGGCGGTCAATGAGGAAGCACTGGTGGCAGATAGGCTGTTCGTGATCGACCGTCGGCGCATTACGTGCTCGGGTGGACGGGCGTCGATCGATGTGGCGGCCGCGATTCTGTTGCGCCACTTTGAAACGGCCACGGTGCAAAAGGCGCTGCGGATTCTGCTGGTGGACGATATGCAGAAGGGTAATGCGCCGCAACCGCATCCGCCGGGATTGGCGCCCGCCGCGCATCCGAAGGTGAAGCGCGCGATTCTGCTAATGGAGCAGCATGTGGGGCGTTCGTTGTCGCTCGATGAACTGGCGCGCAAGCTCGATCTGTCGCCGCGTCAGCTCGAAAGGCTCTTCAAGGCGCAAACCGGTAAGGCGCCGCAGGCCTATGCAAAGCAGGTGCGTTTGCGCACCGCCGCGTGGCTGCTGACGAGTTCGGATAAGACCGTGGCGGATATCGCGTCGAGTTGCGGCTTTTCCGACGCCTCGCATCTGGGCCGTGAATTCCGCAAGCAGTTCGGCTTGCCGCCGATGATGTACCGTGAGCAACGTGGTACGGCGGCGGAAGTGGATGACGGTTCAGGCTATGACGAAACCTTTCCGGGGCGGGCTCAGGCGATCTGAGCGCGGTGTTTGTTGTCCGGGTTTTGCAGCCCTGGTTTGATGGCTGAGTTTACCGGTCAACTTTTGCAGGGCAGCTCTAGCAGCCCCGCTTTCGCGCCGCCGAAACGGCGCGAAAGCTAAACCCTCAGACCTCACTGCCCGGCAACATAAGCCTTCACCGCCGGCAATCCATCCTTCCCATCAAAGGTCTTCACGCCCGCCAGCCACTTGTCGAGCACCCCCGGATTCGCCTTCAGCCAATCCCGCGCCGCCTTGTTCGGATCCGTCTTGTTCATGATCGGCAGCATCACGTGGTTCTCGATATCGGTCGTGAAGTGCAGGTTCGACACCAGCTTCGCGACGTTCGGGCAACGTGCCGAATAATCGGTCGGCACGACCGTCATCACTTTGGCTTCGCCGTAGTTCGGGCCGAACACGTCGTCGCCACCGGACAGATAATCGATCTTCATCTGCACGTTCATCGGATGCGGTTCCCAGCCGAGAAACACGATCGGCTTCTTCTCGCGAATCGCGCGATTCACTTCGACCAGCATGCCCGCCTCGCTCGACTCCACCATCTTGAACTTGCCAAGCCCGTACTGGTTGCTATCGATCATCTTCTTGATCAACGCATTGCCGTCGTTACCCGGTTCGATGCCATAGATCTTGCCGTCGAGCTTGTCGTAGTTCTTCGCGATGTCGGCGAAGGTTTTGATGCCTGCCTGGTACGCGTAGTCCGGCACGGCCAGCGTGTATTTAGCGCCGGTCAGGTTTGGCGTGGGCAGCACGGTGAGCTGGCCAGCCTTCCTGAACGGATCGATCATCGGATCCATGGTCGGCGACCAGTAACCGAGAAACACGTCGATTTGCTTGCTCTTCACACCCGCGAAGGTGATCGGCACCGAGGCGATGGTTTTGGTCGGCTTGTAGCCGAGCCCTTCGAGCACCGTCGAGGCGAGACCGGTGGTTGCCGCGATATCGGTCCAGCCGACGTCGGCGAACCGGACGTCCCGGCAGGTGGCAGGTTCCGTGGCAAAGACAGACGACACCGACAGCGCGCACAACGACGCAGCCCACAAACGTTTCATGGCGTTCCCTCAGGGTGATTGAAGCTTGACTGGTTTTACTAAGCGGATTTGCAAGGCGCGATTTTTTACACGGACTTCATTGATGCCAACTCAAAGACGACAACTCATTCACACAGACTCATTTACGCTAACTCATTCACGCAGATAAACGCCGCTCGACGCTCGGTGCGTGACCAAACTGCGCGCGATAGGCCTTACTGAAATGACACGGCGAATGAAAACCGCACACAGCCGTTACCCGCGCGATCGACGCATCCGTATTGCGCAACAGTTCGCGCGCACGACGCAAACGCAGGGTCAGGTAATAGTGCGTCGGCGATACGCTCAGAAACATCTTGAACATGCGCTGCAAATGACGTTGCGACAGATGCACGAGCCGCGCGAGTTCATCGAGCGACAACGGCTCTTCGATATTCGCTTCCATCAACCGCACCACTTCGATCAATTCCGCTCGCGAGAAACCAACGCGCGCGTCGACGGGAATATGCTGATAATCCGTCGAACCGCGAATCCGCTCGACAATGAACTGCTCGGACACTTGCGCCGCGACTGCATGGCCGAGGCGCATGCCGACCAGATTCAGCATCAGATCGAGCGGCGCGGTGCCGCCGGTGCAGGTCATCCGGTCACGGTCGATCACGAACAGTTCATCGGCGAAACGCACGTGCGGGTAACTCTTGTGCAGTGGCGACATATCTTCCCAATGCACGGTACAGCGATAACCGTCGAGCAGGTTTGCAGCCAGCAGCGCGTACGGTCCCGTACAAATGCCGCCAAGCGGAATGCCTTTCGACGCAACGTCCTGCAGCAATGTAACGACCGTATCGTCCACGTAATCGCGCACATGCCAGCCGGCGCAGACGATCAGCACGTCCGGCATGCCCGCTTCGGCCAGCGTCGTGGTCGGCTTCACGGTGATGCCGTTGCTCGCTCGCGCCGGCTCGCCGTCCGGCGTAATCACCGACCACCTGTAGTGCTGCGCGCGGCCCACGTAGTTGGCCATGCGCAGCACCTCGACCGCGCTCGTAAAAGCGATCATCGAAAAGTTCGGCAGCGTCAGAAAGCCGTAGTGCGCGAGCCCGGACAGCGGCGATTCGGATGGGGCCTCGACAGGGGGAAACGCGTCGCGCTTCATACGCAGCTCAGCTGTGCTGCGCCGTCGGCGCCCGGCGCACCTTCCGCACCTTCATTAAGCTGCGCAAGCCCGACAGCAGCGGCGCGCGCGCCGTGCCTGGCGAGCGGCCGAAGCTTTCCGTGATGCGGTCGAGAATGATCGCAAGCATCACCACCGAGAGGCCGCTTTCGAAGCCGAGACCGATATCGAGCCGCTGAATACTCGCCAGCACGTCGTTGCCGAGGCCGCCCGCGCCGACCATCGAGGCGATGATCACCATCGAAAGCGCCATCATGATGGTCTGGTTCACGCCGGTCATGATCGACGGCAGCGCGTTCGGAAACTGCACTTTGTAGAGCAATTGCAAGGGCGTGCAGCCGAACGCCTGCCCTGCTTCGACGATTTCACGATTCACATGCTTGATGCCGAGCGACGTGAGGCGCACAGCAGGCGGCATCGCGAAGATCACCGTGGAGAGAATCCCCGGCACACGGCCGAGACCGAACAGCATCGCGGCCGGAATCAGGTAGACGAACGCGGGCATGGTCTGCATCAAGTCGAGCACGGGGCGCACCATCATTTCGACGGTACGGCTCTTCGCTGTCCAGATGCCGAGCGGCACACCAAGCAGCAGGCTGATCAAGGTCGCCGAGAGCGTGAGACCGAGCGTGATCACCATCTGATCCCAGAAACCGGTGCCGTAGATCAGCAGCATCGCCAGCAACGTGAACAGCGCGAAACGCCAGCCCACCCGCCACAAACCAATGCCGACGAAAAACGCCATCAGCGCCCACATCGGGACCGCTTGCAGCCCGTGCTCGATCAGCGCGGCAAAACTCTCGATGACCTTGCCAATGGAATCGAAGGTTTGTGCGTCGTGGTCGAGCAGGTAGTGAACGCCGTGATCGACCCAGGCGCCAAGTGGAATGACTTCAGACATGGGAACCTCGATGGCGCGTGAGAACGTTCAGCACGTTCGTTTTGTTGACCGAACCGCAGTAGGAGCCGTCCGCTTCGACGACTGGGAGCGGCGCACGGCTCGCCACCACGCGTTCGACGACGTCGTCCAAAGGCGTGGTACGGCGGATGCACTCGATGTGATTGAGCTGCGGCGACGCGCTGCCCATCGCATCGCGGCACACGAAGCCGCGAATCTTGCGCTCGGCGTCAAGCACGAACGCGTAATCAGCGCTGCCGTTGAGCGTCGCGGCCACGCTCGAGGCGTCGATCTGCGGCGAATGCTGCATGAGCGGCACCGCGTCCGTCTGCATCAGGTCGCCGGCCGTCAGATAGCGGCTGGTGTCGATGCCCTCGAAGAACGCGCGCACATAGTCGTCGGCGGGATTGGTGATGATTTGCTGCGGCGTGCCGACCTGCACCACCTTGCCGCCTTCCATGATCGCGATCCGGGTGCCGATGCGCATCGCCTCTTCCAGATCGTGCGAGACGAACAGGATGGTGCGCTGCTGCTCGCGTTGCAGATCGAGCAGCACGTTCTGCATTTCCTTGCGCTTGAGCGGATCGAGCGCGGAGAACGCCTCGTCCATGATCATCAGCGACGGGTTGACTGCCAGCGCCCGCGCAAGTCCCACGCGTTGCTGCATGCCGCCGGACAGCTGGGCCGGCAGCTTTTCCGCGAACGGCGCGAGACCGACCTGCTCCAGCATCGTCATGGCGCGCTTCTCGCGCTCCTTCTTGCCGATGCCCGCCACTTCCAGCCCGAACGCCGCGTTGGACAGCACCGTACGCTGCGGCATCAACGCAAAGGACTGGAACACCATGCTCATGTCCTTGCGGCGCAGCGCCGTCAGTTCCGCGCGCGGCACGCTGGCCACGTCGCGGCCGTCGATCAGCACTTTGCCGGCCGTTGGCTCGACGAGACGATTGATCAGGCGAATCAGCGTCGACTTGCCGGAGCCGGACAGGCCCATCAGCACGAAGATCTCGCCTTCCTTGACTTCGAACGATACGTTATGGACGCCGACTATCTGACCGGTGCGCGCGAAAACTTCTTCTTTCGTTGCGCCGCCTGCCAGCATGCCGATCGCCTGTTTCGGGTTGGTGCCGAACACCTTGCACAGCCCTTCGACCACGACCTTGGGGGAATTCATTGAATGCTCTCCTTTGTCGACCGGAGTTAGCGCTTTAGTGCTTACTCCGGTCCCATGCAAAGCTGTCGACCGGAGTTAGCGCTTTAGTGCTTACTCCGGTCCCATGCAAGACAGTTGCTGCAGTGGCGGACGTCCGTCCGCGCTGTGCATACATAGTTGCCAGAAAAAAGTACGCCTAGCCGACTATTTGCGACAACCACATGTGGAAATGCGACACCGTCGTCGCACGGGTGCCGGCAGGCGGCAGGCAAAGCCCTGTTGGACAAGGGTTTGCGGGGTGTTGGGGTGGTCAGCCGGGCGTGTCGCGCCAGAGCAAGTGGCGGTGATCCGGCGGAAAAAACGGCTGTGTGGGGGAAGCGGCAGGCAAACTTGCGGCGGTGCAGCAAGCACACCGTCGTTCAGCGGGCGCCATTACGCACCCGCGGGTTGGACCCGATACTCAATGGTCGATGCTCAATATCGCGCGCGAACAACCTGCAACAGACGGTCCGCCCGCGCAAAATACCAGATCGCAAGGCCGGCCAGTAGTGGATACATGCAACACAGGCGCGCGAGCGACCAAACCTCGGCAGAAAAACCAGCAGAAATACCAGCGAAAATACCCATTGCGTCCCCCGCTACATCGTGGATGCCAGTCGGCAAAATTTGAAACGGCACGACCTGGCTATCGATTGCCGGTTCGAGCCGAAAACAGCGTCGCGGGTTGCACGCCGCGGAGGGAAACCGGAGGTCTAGCCGGCTCATGGTGCACAGAAATCATTAGGGCAACCTTAAGGCTGCTCGCCGTTACTCCGTGTTACCAATCTAGCATCCCTCTTGCACCTGCAAACCGCGGCCCTGCCTAAACTGCGCAGCATCTTCACTGTCATCGCCTGCAACCATCGGGCGAAAAGAAAAACATGCGCAAGAACCTATTATCAGTGATTCTCGGCGGCGCGATACTAGTGGCTTCCACAGTCGCTTCCGCCCACGTCGACGTGGGCATCGGCATTGGCATTCCCGGGCCGGTTTTCGTGCCTGCCCAGCCGGTCTACGTTGAGCCTCCTCCAGTCGTCTATGCGCCCCCGCCGGTCGTCGGATATGGCTACGGCTACGGCGACGACTGGCGTGCCCGCGAATGGCATGAGCGGCAGGAATGGCGTGAGCGGCAGTGGCGCCACCATGAGCATGAGGAGCACGAGCGCGAATGGCACGAGCGCCATGGCTGGGAAGGGGATTGAGACAAGCGAAGTGGCGGTGACGTCCCGCCGGTAGCGGGCCCGTTGTGTGGCCGGCCGCCTCAGGAAACTCACTGAGGCGGCCGTGCGTGCTGCTTATTGCGTGCTACTCATGCGTGCCCTTTACTGAGCGACGAAGAGCATACCGTGCGGATCCTGCAGCGCGGATGCGCTGCCGATACCCGCCACGACGGGCGTGAGGTGACCGGACTTCACGTCCAGTTGCATCACCTGCCCCTGGCCTGCGCTGTACGCATCACCCTGCTTAAACGGCGCATCGACGCGGTACGTCGTGTTGTTTGCGTCGGTGAACAGCATGAATGTCTTGCCCGTCGAACCCGGCGCCGGGACAAAGCGCGTATCGTCCACCGGGTAGATCGGACCATCCTTATCGCTGTACAGCGTGAGCGTCAGGACACTCACGCTCTGGCTGGGCCCAGGATTGCTGATGAACACGAGCTTGCCGTCCGCCTGGCTATCCAGCACGAGCTTCCCCGACGGGTCGATGGCCAACGAATCCGGATCGGTCAGGGTCAGCGTCACCGGCTGATTGAACGTCGGGTTCGCCGCGCCGCCCACCGATGGCGTCAAGTCGATAGCCTGGGCGTTGCCGGCCAGTACCGGCGTCACGTCGAAGGTGGAACCATTGGCGTTCAGCGTGAGCGCAACGACGGTCGGTCCTACGCCTGGCGTGGTGGGCGCCGAAGCACTCACGTACACGACACCGTTGATGAGTTGCATATCGTCGTAACCACCGCCGTGCACGGTGGGATTGACCGTCGCCTGATAGGTTTTCTGCGCGCCTGTGGCAAGGTTGATGATAGTCAGCTCAGGATTGCCGTCTTCATTCGCCATCGCCCATAGCGTATTCGTGTCGCTGCGCGCCATCAGACCGTCCACATGGCCCGGCACCGTAAAGGTTTTCTGAGCGTTGCCGTTCAAGTCGTACTGTACGACCTGGTTGGTGATGCCGGGCACCGAGCCATCCTTCACTTCGCCGGCGTTCTGATAGCCGATGAATATGCTGGAACCCATCTGCACGATCGAATCCGGCTTCTGTGTTGCCGAGGGTGCTTTTGCGAATACCGCGAGCGAGTAACCGGTGGCGGTTGCCGTGTTCGGAACCGGCGTAGCCGCTGCCGTTGTTGCTGCCGGGCTCGGATTGTCAACGCCTCCGCCACACGCCGAAAGTGCCATCACAGCCGAAATCATCAAAGCAATGGAAGTCTTTTTCATTTTAAAGGTGTCCTGATTAAATGCATTTCTTTTTTGTCAAGTAAGCAACATCCCTCTACCGCACCAGTACAGTAAAAACCGTATAAACCGGCGGTTTCACTTTAGCGGCTGGATATGTCAATCGAATGACGTTGCGAAATGCAGGTGCACCTTGAAAGAGACTTTTCTGTTGGCCGAATCGCAGGATTTTCTCTTTTTGCTAAGCCAAAGGAAACTACCCGCTCGCCGCTTAAGGGACGCTTAAGTGAGTGCGCTTTAGAGGCACAAAAAAAAGCCGCTACTGCAAGCGGCACACACTCATAGGATTACTTATTAATTAAAAAACGCATCGATGTAAGAATCACATCGACGAAAGTAGCTGACTGTAGCCGCCGGCAGGCAAACTGAAAACAAACCGTAATGCTTTATGCCGCCAGGGTAAATGAACTGAAAGAATAAGCGGGAATCAGCGCAACACGATCGCGTTCATCAGGAAATCGATACCCCCAACAGCTTCCCGACCCCGAACGTGAACCCCGCGGCAACGAGACCGATAACGACCTGCCGCGTTGCGGAGAACCCCGCGCTGCGCCCATTGAATAGCGAAGTAAAGACCCCAATGGATGCGAGCGCAAGCATGCTAAATACGACGCATTGCACGATCGCATTAAGCCCGTGCGTCCACAGAAACGGCATCACCGGAAAAATCGCGCCGACCGAGAACAGGCAAAACGAGACCCCCGCAGCAGACCAAGGATTGCCGCCCAACTCGGCGGGATCGAGTCCGAGTTCCTCACGCGTCAAGGTATCGAGCGCCTTGTCCTTGTCACGCATCATCTGCGACGCCACCCGTTTCGCCTCGACGGCATCAAGACCCTTGGCGCGATAGATCAGCGCCAGCTCGTGTTCTTCGGCTTCCGGCGACACCTCCAGTTCTTCCGCTTCTTTAGCAATCTGGGTACTGGCGAGCTCGCGCGCATTGGTCACCGACAGCCATTCACCCAGCGCCATCGAACACGCGCCGGCGATCAGGCCGGCGAGCCCCGTGAGCAGGATCGCCTTGTTGCCGGTTCCCGCGCCGGCCACGCCCATGATCAGGCAGAAGTTCGAAACGAGGCCGTCGTTCGCACCGAGCACGGCCGCGCGCAGATCGTTACCCGACGAAACGCCCTTATGCCACGTCTCCGCTGCGGCGATGCGCGCGCCTTGCGACAGGTCCGGGTCGCCGCCGCCGTGGGCCAGGGTCTGGACTACCGCCGCATGGTGATGCTCGTCGGCCGACATACGGCCCGCGTCCGGCTGCCCGTGGTATTTGTTACGGTCGGCGTATTCGGCCGCAGCGAGCGTGGGTAGCACGAAACCTGCGCCGAACATGCGTACCAGTGCTTTCATCAGGCGCGTCTTCACGGCCTGGCCGGTGCCCTTCGGCTGGATGCCGTTAGCTCTCAGCTTATCGGCCCATACCTGCGCATGATCGTGCTCTGACTTCGCGAGGTCACTGTAGACCTGCTTACGCGTGTCGTCCTTCTCGACTTTCGCGAGCGTTTCATAGAGCGCGGCGCTATGGAGCTCATCGGAGAGATTGGCTCTGTACCGCTTGACTTCGTGCTTGGATGCCATGGTGACGTGCCTGCATATCGGGTAGCTAACAACGAAGCGTAATCGATTCAGGCACGGAAGTCATAAAACCCCTAAAACGCATCTTTAGCGAGAACGCCAACGGTTCTCATCCCCATTCGGCTCTGCACGATTTTCTCTTAAGACAGGCTTATGCGTGTCCTCGTCAGGCACAGGTTCTGGCCACTATCGTCCTGCATTTTCAGCACTTCGAAATACGGAAGGAAATTGTTTTGAACGCCCCTAAGGAGAAGTTAAGGAAAGCTGCTTATTCTGTGGACACGCATCGACCGGAATGGTCGGCGCGACACCATCACACTATTGGAGAACCATCTTGAAAGCACTCAAACACATCATGCTCATCGCTTCGATCGTCGCCATCCCGACCCTGTCGTTTGCCCAGAAAATGAACACGCCGATGAACGACACAACACCAGCGCCCACCGTCTCGATGCACGACACGCAGAACAATCAGCCGGGTACGCAATATCAGCAACCTTCGCACAAGATGTCGGGCTCCGGCGACAGTTCGGGTTACGGCGCGCCTGCGACAAGCTTTTCGCAATCTTCGACGATGCATTTCACGGGCAAGAACTCGGGAGTGTTCAATCATTGAATACGCGCGATGATGCCCTGCACTTCCGCGCTGTCCCTGCGTTTTCCATTACTCGTAGCAAGTCAGCGGAAAAAAATCAGCGCGGGAGAGCGAGGCACATCTTCAATCAGAAAACCGACCAGACACCAGCGAGATCATTGCGGCGCAGGAGCCGCCCGATATCCTCGCCGGCCGATAGCCAAAGCGAGCGTGGCGGATACCGCGAGACTCGCCGCCACCACATAGAGTCCTGCAGCATATCCCCCCGTCACGCTCTTCAGCCAGCCAATTGCAAACGGGCCGACGAAACCACCGAGATTGCCGATCGAGTTGATCATGGCGATACCGGCCGCTGCGCCGGCGCCTGAGAGAAAGGTACTCGGCATGGCCCACAGCGGCGCCTTGGCCGCGCTAATGCCCACGTTCACGAGG
This sequence comes from Paraburkholderia elongata, assembly GCF_013177735.1. GTDB lineage: Bacteria > Pseudomonadota > Gammaproteobacteria > Burkholderiales > Burkholderiaceae > Paraburkholderia > Paraburkholderia elongata. The sequence continues at coordinate 60,021 of NZ_WOEZ01000094.1, forward strand.
ATCAGCGCGAGCACCACCGCAACGACGGTATCCGCGAAGCCTGCCCATGCGAGCCCGACGCCTGCCGCAACGCACGGAATCACCACATGCCACGTGCGCTCGCCGGTGTGATCCGAATGGCGCGCCCACATCACCATGCCGAGCACAGCCAGCACGCTGGGAATCGCATTCAATGCGCCCGTGCCGAGGGCGCTAAAGCCGAATTGACGAATGATCAGCGGCGCCCATAGCCCGAGTGTATAAAGGCCCGCAGATGTGCCGAAGTAAATCATCGACATGATCCACACGCGTGGGTCGCGCAGCGCGGCGAGCGCACCTGCCGCATGGCCTGCCTGCGATTCACGTCCCGCTCGTTCTTCACGTAAGGTCGCGACGAGCCACGCTTTCTCATCTGCTGCAAGCCACGTCGCCTTTTCTGGTGAATCGGTGAGTGCTTTCAACACCACGAACCCGAGAACGACGGCAGGAATCGCTTCAATGATGAACAGCCATTGCCAGTCTTTAAATCCGAACAGGGCCGGCATCTGCATGATGGCGCCTGAAATGGGCGACCCGATTGCCGTCGACAAAGGTGCGGCCGCCATGAACGCCGCGGCTGCGACTGCACGTTGCCGTGCGGGAAACCACTGGCTGAGATAGAGAATGATGCCGGGAAAGAAACCGGCTTCGGCCACACCGAGCAAAAAGCGCAGCGTATAGAACGAATTCGGCCCAACCACGAACGCGGAAGCCGCCGACACCAGCCCCCACGTCACCATGACGCGTGCAATCCAGATGCGCGCACCGACCTTGTTCAGAATGAGGTTCGAGGGCACTTCGAACAGAAAGTACCCAAGAAAGAAGATGCCGCCACCCAGGCCGAACATGGTCGGCGAGAGGCCGAGGTCCTTGTTCATCGTGAGTGCGGCGAAGCCGACGTTCACACGATCGAGAAAGCTGACGAAGTAAAGCAGCATGACGAAGGGCAAAATGCGCCACGTCAGCTTGCGAACCACCCTGGCTTGCAATTCATTGGCCACGCCAGTCTCCATTCTTTAAATCGCCCGTGACGTATTCGTCCGGGCGTTATTTTTGTCTAATGCGCGCGTTACGTGTTGCACGTTACGTATTGCGTGTCGCGAGTTCAGGCTGCCTTGGACTCCGCCGCCGGTTCCGCTGCGAGGATCGCGCAAACCGCATCGGTCACCTGCGCCGTTGTAGCCGTGCCGCCGAGGTCGCCAGTGTGCAGCGCCGGGTCAGCCGTAATGCGTTCGATCGCGTTCATCAATTGCTGCGTAGCGCCCGCCTCGCCAAGATGCTCGAGCATCATCACAACCGACCAGAACGTGCCGACCGGATTGGCGAGCCCCTTGCCCATGATGTCGAAAGCGGAGCCGTGAATCGGTTCGAACATCGAGGGATAGCGGCGCTCGGGGTCGAGATTCGCGGTCGGCGCGATGCCGAGGCTGCCGGCCAGTGCCGCTGCCAGATCGCTGAGAATGTCCGCGTGAAGGTTCGTCGCGACGATCGTGTCGAGCGTGGCGGGTCGGTTGACCATGCGCGCGGTGGCGGCGTCGACGAGTTCCTTGTCCCATTTGACGTCGGGAAACGCCTTCGAGACTTCGAGAGCAATCTCGTCCCACATCACCATCGCGTGGCGTTGCGCATTGCTCTTGGTGATCACCGTCAGCAGCTTGCGCGGCCGCGACTGTGCGAGGCGGAACGCGAATCGAAGAATGCGCTCGACGCCCGCGCGGGTCATCATCGAAACGTCCGTTGCCACTTCGATCGGATGGCCCTGGTGCGCGCGCCCGCCTACGCCGGAGTACTCACCCTCCGAGTTCTCGCGAACGATGACCCAGTCGAGATCCTTCGGCCCACAGCGCTTTAACGGCGCGTCGATACCGGGAAGGATGCGGGTGGGACGCACGTTCGCGTACTGATCGAAACCCTGACAGATCTTCAGGCGCAGACCCCATAGCGTCACGTGATCGGGAATATGCGGGTCGCCCGCCGAGCCGAACAGAATCGCATCTTTGCTGCGGATGGCATCCAGCCCATCGGCCGGCATCATCACACCGTGCTGGCGATAGAAATCGCCGCCCCAATCGAAATTCTCGAACTCGAACTGGAAGGCGTCGCTTCGCGCAGCGATGGCTTCGAGAACCCGTTGGCCCGCGGGCACGACTTCCTTGCCGATGCCGTCGCCGGGAATGGTTGCGATGCGGTAGGTCTTCACTGGCGTCTCCATGATGTTGAACGTATGGCTGCATCCTAGAACGGAGAACGCTCGCGAAAACGCTGCTAGACTCAAAGCATCCTTAACCTGAAGTTAATAATGGGCGACTCATCGGTCTGCTCATTGGCCCACTCAATATGACCTCGTCGATACAGCCGGACGACCTCGCCTTCTTCTCCACGCTCGCCGCAAGCGGCAGCCTGACAGCGGCTGCGCGCGAACTCGGGTTGAGCACCGCGGCCGTGAGCAAGCATCTGGCGCAAATGGAATCGCGGGCGGGCGTGTCGCTCGTCAATCGCACAACGCGGCGCATGAGCCTCACGCCGGAGGGCGAACTCTATCTGACCCGGGCGCGGCGCATTCTGAGCGAAATGGACGACCTAGCCCAATTGCTCGGCGGCTCGCAAGCGACGCCGAAAGGCCTGCTGCGCGTGAACGCGACCCTCGGCTTCGGCCGCAGTCACGTGGCGCCGCTGATTTCCCGGTTTGTGCGGCGCTTTCCCGAGGTGGACGTGCAGTTGCAGCTCTCCGTCGACCCACCGCCGATCAGCGACGACGCCTTCGACGTGTGCGTGCGCTTCGGCGAACCTCCGGATGCTCGCGTGATTGCGCGCCGGGTCGCGTCCAATCGGCGGCTGCTTTGCGCATCGCCTGCGTATTTCGCCAAACACCGCGCGCCACGCAGTCCGGCCGAGCTATCGCAACACAACTGCATTGGCATTCGTCAAGGCGGCGACGGCTACGGGCTATGGCGTCTGACCAGCGGACGCGGTTCGACCGAAAAGACCGAGACAGTTCGCGTGCGCGGCAACCTCACCACCAATGACGGCGAGATCGCCGTGAAGTGGGCACTGGACGGCCACGGCATTCTGATGCGGGCCGAATGGGATATTGCGGAGTATCTCGCCGATGGCCGCCTGATCCATGTCCTGCCGGAATACCGCACGCCAGGTGCCGATATTTACGCGGTGTACCCGCAACAGTTGCAAATGACGGCGCGGGTCAAGGCATTCGTCGACATGCTGATCGAGACGCTTGGTGCGCGTTAAGTCGGCCTTCCCGTAGTTCTGCGATGCAGAACATCAATATCTTGCGACCGGCCGGCAATTCAAACCGGATAGTTCCGGCAACTTCCTTCTATTACATAGCCTTACGGCGCAAATCAAGCACACCCGCAGCGCCAGGTGTTTTCCCTATTTTGGCCTGCATTGCAGTCCAAACGAGCGATTTCCCCCGTTGACACAGAACGAACGGTCGTGCCAAATTGCACCTGCATCCTGTGCGCAAGCACGCGATCATTGAGTTCATAGCAGCGCCGAGCCGCCCCAGCGATCAGGAGACAACCTAGCAGGCAACCGGACCCAAGGCGCCCACCAGCAGACCCATTATTTCGCATCCCTTACCAGATTGGGAAGGCGTTGTATCGCCCATTGAAATCGCATCGCGCAACAGATCGCCAGAACCTTGTAGCACTCGCATTACTTCGCCAGTTCAATCGATTCCAATAAACAAGGAGACACGGAGCATGCCGGCAAGTCATCGCAGTCGGGTTGGAGCCATTCTTGGATTAGCAGGTGCCTGCGCACTAGGCGCCGTCCAAAGCGCCCACGCGCAAAGCAGCGTCACGTTGTACGGCATCGTCGACGGCTCCCTCCTCTACACCAGCAAATCACTTAACCCGGCAACCGGCCAGAGCGCCGGCCATCAATACTCGTTCACCGACAGCGGGCTCTCGGGTTCTCGCTTCGGCATGCGTGGTGCCGAAGATCTCGGCGGCAGCATGCGCGCGATCTTCGAACTCGAAAGCGGCATCAGCATTGCCAACGGCTCGTTCGGCAATTCGAACGGCAACGAATTCGGGCGGCAGGCATGGGTCGGCGTGGACAGCCGCTACGGTACGGTGAAGGCCGGCTTGCAGTTCTCGCCCTTCTTCCTCGCGGTGTACGACTTCGATCCACGCGAGATGTCGTACTTCGGCAGCGGCCTCATCACCTACCTCAATAACGTCTATGTGACCGGCCTGTTCAACCCGAACGGCATTTCGTACACGTCACCGGAAATCGCTGGCTTGCAAGCCAGCGCGATGATGGCACTAGGCGGCACAGCCGGGAATTTTCAGGCGGGCCGCCAGTACTCGGCGAGCCTGCGTTACCACCTCGGCACGCTGACCGTCGACGCCGCGCTCTACAGCGGCAACGCCGGTGGCAGTGCTGCATCGATCGCGATTCCGAGCGTGGTCGCATTCGACGGCCGTGCCATCGGCGCCAGCTACATTTTCAACAGCCTGACCGTGAAGGCTTCATACGTGCAGTACAAAGTGGCAGGTTCGTTCAACGATCGCGTCTATTCAGGCGGCGCCAGCTATCGCATCACACCGGCGCTGAATGTCGACGCGGGCGTGTGGGTCACGCGCGACGGGAATCACTCGTCGAACAATTCGATACTCGCGTCCACCGGGCTTGAGTATTCGCTGTCGAAGGCCACCGTGGTGTATGGGCAAGCAGGCTTCGTTACCAACCACGGCGCGATGCACACCGGACTATCCGTCAACAACGCACTGAACGAAGCCACTGGTACAACGGCCGGCGTGAACGTCGGTATGCGGCACCTGTTCTAGCCGGTGCGGAAGGTATGATCCGGCGTGCCGCGCGGGCGGTGCGCCGGATCATGCGGAATTGCGCCCTACAGATCGTAGCCAGGATTACGCCGCGCCAAACGCCGCAGCAGGCCAGGCCACACCAGATCGGCGCCCTTGCCTTTGCTGACTTGACGCGCCTGCTCACCCATCGTTTCGATGATCGATTGCGGCACTTCGATCAACTTGCCGCCTGCTTGCGCGAGGATCTGGATACGGCATGACGTTTCGAACAGATACATCGCCTGAAACGCTTCGGCGACGGACCGTCCGCAGGTCAACAGTCCGTGATTGCGCAGCATCATGTAATTGGCGTCGCCGAGATCGGCGACCAGTGTCGCCTTTTCGGCATCGCGCAGCGCGACACCTTCATAGTCGTGGTAAGCGAGGTTCGTCAGCACGAAGCCGGATTGCTGCGACAACGGCAGCAATCCATCCTCCTGCGCGGCGACCGCAACGCCATAGGCCGTATGCGTGTGCAGCACGCAATTCACGTTGGGCCGTGCTTCGTGCACGGCGCTATGAATCACGAAGCCGGCAGGATTCACGTCGAACGGGGTCGGCATGACGGGCTGTCCCTCATGGTCCACCTTGACCAGACTCGATGCAGTGATTTCCTCAAAGAACAGGCCATACGGGTTGATCAGAAACTGGTGCTCGTGGCCCGGCACACGCGCCGAAATATGCGTGAACACCAGGTCGTCCCAACCGAACAAAGCCACCAGCCGGTACGCAGCGGCAAGGTCGACGCGGACCTGCCACTCTTCCGGAGACACCATCGGACGAACGCTGGGAATATCGAGTGCGGGGTTCATGGGCGGGGCACCTTGAGAAAGCGACGAACATCATGTTGACGGCCGCATTGCGAAGCACTCGTGCCGAGATGTGTGGAGTGCGTTAGCGGTGGACTAATTTCTGCATTGCAGAATACTGGGGCGTTCAAAGTGAAGTCAAGCCGACTTTCCATTTTCACCGACGCTGCTTGCGAGCGCGATCGACACACCCTCGATCTATGCCGAATGCAAGTAACGGCGCGGCTTTTGTGCGATAAGCGCGGGGCGCGTCAAACGTGCCTGCCTGGAGTGCGCGCATTCTAAGTGACTTCCCTAATAATCTGCAATGCAGAACAATCAAATGGAAAACCCTATTGACGCAAAGCGAACGCCCGTGCCAAATTTCTCTCCAGCAGCCGCTCATCAGTTTTTGTAGTTTGCGCCGATGCGCCGGTGCGTGCGTGTTTCAAACCGTCAACAATCGTCGATAGCCGTCGATAACGGTCGCCGGATTCGAGCGGCGGCTGTTGTCCCGTCCGTAGTCAGGCGTGCGGCGATGCGTCCCCAGAAGCCTGGTGTGACGATTGCGCCGTGCGCCCCGTTGGAGGGTGTAAAAGCGTGGAAATGTTTTTGCAGCAGCTTCTCAACGGGTTGACGCTGGGCGGCATCTACAGCCTCGTCGCGCTCGGACTCACGCTGGTCTACGGCATTCTCGCGGTGCCGAATTTCGCCCACGGCGCGTTCTACATGGTCGGCGCGTTCGTCTCGTTCTACCTGATGAGCCGGCTCGGCTGGAACTACTGGCTCGCCATGATCGGCTCCGGCCTCGCGGTCGCGGTACTGGCGATCCTTGCCGAGCGGCTGGTGTTCCATCCGCTGCGCAAATCGTCCGAATTACATCCGATGATCGCCGCGATCGGCCTGCTGCTGTTTCTCGAAGCCGGTGCGCAAGCGATCTGGGGCGCGGACTTTCATCGCATGGCCACACCCTACGCCGGGGTCCTCGATCTGGGTGGCGTGACCGCGCCGCTGCAGCGCTTGCTGATCATCGGCGCCGCGTTCGCGTTGGTGGTGCTGCTGCAACTCTTCCTCAAATACACCGTGATCGGCTCAAGCATCATCGCGATGGCGCAGGACCGCGAAGGTGCCTCGCTGATGGGCATCGACGCCAACAAGGTGACGATGCTGACCTTCGGCATCTCGGGCCTTCTCGCCGCCGTGGCGGCCACGCTGTACGCGCCGATCAACCTCGTCTATCCGGCGATGGGCCAACTGGTGATCCTGAAGGCCTTCGTGATCATCATTCTCGGCGGCATGGGCAGCGTGCCGGGCGCGATCGTGGGCGGGCTGATCATCGGCATGGCGGAGAGCTTCGGCGCCTTCTACATTTCGACCGACTACAAGGACATCATCGCCTTCGTGCTGCTGGTGGTGGTTCTGTCGGTTCGTCCTCAAGGGCTGTTCACCAGGGAACTGCGCGCATCGTGAAATCAGTCTTGAAATTATTCGAGGGCAAGCTTGGGTGGACGCTGCTGTTCGCGCTCGGTCTCGTGTTCCCGTTTCTGGCCACCAACGACTACATGCTCACCGTGATGTCCACCGCCTACATTTTCGCGCTGGCCACTGTAGGGCTGAATCTGATTACCGGCTATACGGGACAGTTCAATCTCGCACACGGCAGCTTCATGGCGGTGGGCGCGTACACGGTGGGCATTCTCACGGTCGACCATCAGGTGCCGTTCTGGCTCGCGTTTATTGCCTCGGGCGTGGTCGTCGCGATACTGGGCGCGCTGGTCGGTCTCGTATCGCTGCGTCTGCGCGGCCATTACTTTTCTATTTTCACGCTGTGCGTGGGCTACATCATGTTTCTCGTGATCGAGAAATGGGACAGCCTCACGCACGGCGTCTCGGACATCGTGGGCATCCCGGCGCCTTCCGGCTTCGGCATCGTGTCCTTTGAAAATCCGCGGCCACTCTATTACCTGGTGTTCGCGTTTCTGGTGCTCGGTGTGTGGCTGATGCATCGCATCGTCAACTGGCTGCTCGGCCGGACCTTCATGGCGATCCGCAATAGCGATGGCCTCGCGCAGTCGCTCGGCATCAACCTGATGCGCAACAAGGTGCTGGCCTTCGTGCTGTCAGTTGTCTATGCGGGGCTCGCGGGTGGCCTCTATGCCGGCTCCGTGCGTTTTCTCGGACCGGATCTCGCGGGCGTCGAGCATACCTTCGACATGACTATGTACATGCTGGTAGGCGGCATCGGCACCCTCGCCGGCCCGCTGCTCGGCGCGCTCGCCATCCCATGGCTCACGCAGTATCTGCAGTTTTTGCAGGAGTACCGCTTCGTCGTGTTCGGCCCGATCCTGATTCTGCTGGTGATCTTTCTGCCGAACGGTATCGTCGGTTTGTACATGGCGAGAAGAAACCGGTACGCGAAACTTGCCACGCCGAAAAACGGCATTGTCGCGCGTCAGTCGCAACCCGCGCGCGGAGACGGTCATGCTTGAAATAGACTCGCTCAGCAAACACTTCGGCGGCCTCGTCGCGGTGGACAACGTGAGCACGCATATCGAAGCCGGCAAGATCAACGCGATCATCGGGCCGAACGGTGCGGGTAAAACCACCTTCTTCAATCTGATCAGCGGCACCCATCTGCCTAGTTCTGGACGCATCCGCTTCAAAGGCCAGGATGTGACAAAGCTGGGCGCCGATCAGATGGCGCGCCTCGGTGTCGCGCGCACCTTTCAATCCACCGCTCTGTTCGACCGGGCCAGCGTGCTCGACAACCTGATCGTCGGCCACCGGTTGCGCACGCGCTCGGGGCTGTGGGACGTGCTGACACATTCGACGCGGCTCAAGCAGGAAGAACGCATTTGCCGCGAAAAGGCGCGCGAGGCTTTGGACTTTGTCGGCTTGTCGGCGATCGCGGAGCGGATGGCCGGCGACATCTCGCAGGAAGAGCGCAAACGCGCCGCCGTGGCGCTCGCGCTTGCCACTGAACCGAGCCTGATGTTGCTGGACGAACCGGCGGGCGGCGTGAATCCCGAAGAGACCGAAGGCCTCGCCGAACTGATCCGCAAGCTGGTGAAACACGGCGTGACGGTGTGCCTTGTGGAGCACAAGATGAACATGATCATGAAGCTCGCCGACCGCATCATGGTGCTGAACTATGGCGAGAAAATCGCTGAGGGCACGCCTGCCGAGATTCGCGCGAACCCGGCCGTGATCGACGCCTATCTCGGGAGCGAGCATGCTGAAATTTGAGAACGTCTCGCTCGATTACGGCAGCTTCCGCGCGCTGGACGGCATCGATCTCCACGCGGACGACGGCGAACTTGTCGTGCTGCTCGGCGCCAACGGTGCGGGCAAGAGTTCCATCTTCCTCGCGACGAGCGGCCTGCGGCGCGCCGCGAGCGGCAGCTTGCGCCTGGGAACGCGCGAGCTGCTCGGCATGACGCCCGCACAGATCGTACGCAGCGGCGTGATTCAGTGCCCGGAGGGCCGCAAGCTGTTCCCCGGCATGTCGGTGCTGAAGAACCTCACGCTCGGCGCCTATGTGCATCGCGGCGACAAGACCGGCAATCAGCGCAATCTCGACCAGGTGTTCGCACTATTCCCGCTTCTCGCCGAACGCAAGGACCATCCGGCTGGCTCGCTATCCGGCGGGCAGCAGCAGATGGTCGCGATCGGCCGCGCGATGATGGCCCGGCCCAAGGTGCTGCTGCTCGACGAACCGTCGCTCGGTCTCGCGCCGCTGGTGGTCAAGCAGGTGTTCGATGTGATCCAGCAGATCAACCGCGCGGGCACGACGGTGCTGCTCGCCGAACAGAACGCGTTCGCCGCACTGAAAATCGCGCACCGCGCCTACGTGATCGAGAACGGCCGCATCGTGCTCGAAGGCAATCACGCGAGTCTGATGAACAACGAAGCGATCCGGCGCGCTTATGTCGGCGGCTGAACGCAATTGACGCACGGTTTGACGCATGAACACGAACATGGCCATAAGCGTCGGCCCATCCGAACAATCCCAAAGGAGACACATATGACGATCAAACGCTTGTGCGGACGCGCTGGAGTGGTTGCGGCTGTCACCACGACTGCGCTGCTGGGCGCGGGCGCCGCGATGGCGCAGCAGGTGGTGCATATCGGCTACTCCGGTCCGTTGAGCGGCGGCGCGGCGAAGTACGGCCAGGAGGTGCTCGACGGTATGCAGATGGCGGCCGCCGACGTCAATCAGGCCGGCATCGAAGTGGCCGGCAAGAAGATCAAGCTCGAGATCGTGCCGCTCGACGACAAATACAACCCCGCCGAAACCGCGATCAACGCACGGCGTCTCGCGCAGGAACAGCAGGCCGCCGTGGTGCTTGTACCGCATTCGGGCGGCGGCTTCGCGGTGCAGACCAGCAACGAGCAACAGAAATTGCTGCTGCTCTCATACACCAGCGTGCCGCAGATCAGCGAGCGCGGCAACAAGCTCACGGTGCGCATTCCGCCCGCGTTCACGTCGTATCTGAACTCGTTCATCAAGTACGAAATGGCGACGTACGGCAAGAAGGTTGCGCTCGCCGCCACCGATACCGACTACGGCAAGGTCTGGGTCGCCGCATTCAAACCCGCGTGGGAAGCGGCCGGCGGCACGATCGTCGCGGACAACTCGATGTCGTATAACCGCGCCACCGATTTCTACAGCGGCGTGAGCCGCGTGCTGGCTGCCAAACCCGACGTGATGTTTATCGGTGGGCCGTCCGAGCCGACCGGCCTGATTGCGCAGCAGGCACGCGAGTTGGGCTTCAAAGGTGGCTTTATCGTGATGGACCAGGCCAAGCTCGACGAAGTGGCCAAGGTCACCGGCGGCTATGCACCGCTGAACGGTGCGATCGGGGTATTGCCGTTGGCCAACGATGAGACGCCGAACGCTAAAGCGTTTGTGGAGCGCTTCCGCAAGAGCCACGGCGGCCGTGATCCGAGCCAGGAGGTATCGCTGAACTACACCGCGGTCTACGCAACGGCACTCGCGATGAAGCTGGCCGGCAGCGTCAGCGACGCCACCGCGATCCGCAATCAGTTCGATAAGGCCGTGAAGGCGCTGCCGCCGCAGGCCAATCCGCAAAGCGTGACCGGCGTTGACGACCACGGTGGCTTCGTGATCGGCAATCCGCTGGCGGCGGTGGTTCAGGGTGGACAGTTGAAGTCAGCGGGATTGAGTTCGCTGGCAGTGGCGAAGTGATGACGTGATATACGGGGATGCTAATACTCATACCGCAGCCCCAACCCACCGTTCACGCCTTTCCCGTTCCCGCCCAGTTGCGCCCCGACCTTCAACCACGTGCGCCAGCGCGCATCGAACCGGCCGTTCAGACCAACGTTGACCTCCGCGAGGTTCTTCGCCCCGTCCGCCGACACAGTGCGCCCGTTCATCGCCAGCTCCGACTGCCCGTATTCATAGCGCCAGACGGCTTCGATGAACGGTTGCAGTCTCGTCGTCGCTGACGTGTCGATCGTGCCATTGACACGCATGCCGAGCCGCATCGTCAACCCGTTCGGGCTGACGAAATCGACTGTCGTTCCGGTCGCGGATTCGAACACGGTATGGTCGAAGTAGCCGTTCCAGATGACCTGCGCCAGCGGCGTTACCACGACGCCGTAACGGCCGACGGGTCCGAATGCATAGCCGCTTTCAAGTGACGTGGCGGCGATCTGCGAATGATAGGACTGTGTAGGCAGTCCTTCGCCGCTCACGCTGCTGTTCTGCCAGCCATACATCAACCAGCTATCGACGTACGTCCTCAGGCGCTGGACGTCGTCCTGAAACCAGGTGCCGTAGATCCCCGCCGCGTAACTGTCCACGCTGCCGGACGCGCGGTTCGGATTGTCGGCGGCCGTCGCGCTGGTATCGACGTGCCCATACGCGGCCATCACGCCCATATGTAATCGGTCGCCGTTCCCCGTCAGCGGCCATGCACCGACGTCGGTGCCCATGTGCAGCAGCCATCGCGTGTTGTGCATGTCGCCCCGGCCGTCCGCGAAGCTCGCGTGCCCGCCCGCGCCCTCGACTCTCGCCCACGCGCTCGAACCGAAGGCGGACTGGGACTGGGTCGACTGATAGTCGCCGGTCGTATCGCCGAGACGATCGTGCAGCTCGTGATTGAACAAGGTCGCCGAAGCATAGACATTCGCCAGATAGACGCCGATCTCCGGCCGGTAGCGAGGCACTGGCGTCGGAGTCGGTGGGGTCGGTGTTGGCGTCGGTGTTGGCGTCGGTGTTGGCGTCGGTGTTGGTGTCGGTGTCGGCGTTGGTGTCGGCGTTGGTGTTGGTGTCGGCGTTGGTGTTGGTGTCGGCGTTGGTGTTGGTGTCGGCGTTGGTGTTGGTGTTGGCGTCGGTTGCACCGAGGAGCTTAAATACCACTGCCCGCTGGCGGCATCCTGGCTGATTTCATACTCATAGAGACCGGCAACCACACGACCTGCGAGCGCAAAGGCGGTCGAGGTCGACGTTGCGCCGTTCGTCAGCGCCACCACGCGGATGCCGGTCTGCGTGAGCGCGCCCAGGCCTCCGGCATTCGTAATGCGGATGGCCGTGTTGCCGGTGACGGCGGCTCCGCCGTTCGCGCCGTCGATAACGAGCCGGTCCGTCGGCGACCCGTCTGCCCCGAGCTGCGTGTTCAGGCGCAACGTGCCCTGCCCACCGTAGTTACCGAGGACGTGGAGCTGATTCCCCGGCACGGCGCCGCGCAGATCGATGGTGCCATCATTCTGGATCTGGCCGATGAGCGTGAGCGCACCGAGGCCTTGCCCCTGCAACTGCGGTGCCGCATCCGCTGCCGTGAGCATACCGCGATTGAGCACGTTTGCATTCACGATCCCATATCCTCCCAGCGTTCCGTCGACCGTCACGCCGCCGACGCTCGAGAGTGTCGCGGCACGGTGCGCGGCGTCGCCGACGAGAAGCGTGGCGCCCGGGTCCACCTCTGTGCCGCCCGGGTTCGTGAGGATGCCTGTCAATCGAAGTACGCCCTGCTGGACCGACAGCGCGTCCGCTGCCGCTCCGGTGAGGTTGACTGGCCCCGACAGCGTCCAGTCGACGCCCTGCATCGTGAGCGAGTCGAATCCTTTGATGGCGACGCCCGTGCTGCCGGTATCCGTCAACAGGACGGCGTTGCCCGCACCGTTGCTGACGAGGTCGCCTCCGAGCACCGACCCGGGGCCATTCACCACGAGCGATATCTCGGGAAACTCGGCATGCGTGCCGAGAATCATCGTGTTGTCGTCGCCGTCGAACTGCACGGCCGTGGCCGCCCCTGTTATCGTGCCGAGGTTGTACACGCGGTTGCCGTCGCCGGTCAGGTCGATGGCGGGACCGCGGCTCGCTCCCGCCTGAAGGGTGCCGGCGTTGATCATCACGTTGTCGTCGGCCTTCGACTGCATGACCGCACCGCTTATGTTGCGGATCGTGCCGTAGTTGAGCAGTTGGCTTTGCGCTGCGCCCTCGAAGTCCATGGTCGGCGCTTTGCTGCCACCGCCCTGGATCACACCCGACGCCTCATTGATGACCGAATAGAGTCCGCTGCCGAAGAACCACAATGCATAGTTGCTGGCTGAAATGAGTCCGGCATTCGTCACGGTCACGTTATACGCGCCGTTCGAGACAACGCCATACTTACCGCTGATCGTGCCCGTCGACGAGTTGTCGACCAGTGCGCCGCGCCCCGTGTAGACGCCTGAACTCACTGTGCCGACGATCTGTCCGTCGTTGTAGACCGCCATGGACGCATGGTCGGTATGCACGCCGTCGGGACCTGAAATGGTGCCTCCGGCGTAGTTATAGACGGTTCCGCCGTTGGTGAACTGTACGCCCGAAGGTCCGTTCTGCTGGATCGCTAGCGACTCGATCACGCCGTAGTTGTCCACCCGGTCGGCCCTTGCGCTGGCGCCGCCGAGCTTGAGTGCCGCTGTGGCAGTCGTAGGCGACCCGCCCTGCAAGGTGCCGAGGTTGGTGAACTGCCAGTTCTGAGCGTTGCCGCCGGTTACGGCGGCGCCAGTGTTGACGATCGACCCGCCCTGTGGCAGCAGGAAGACGGACTCACCGGGATAGCGGGTGTCGAGCGCGACGGTCTGACCGTTCGAACTGGGTAGCGTCACATCCGCATGCGCCGGCACGCAAACAGGCAGCGCCAGGAGGCAAAAGCGATACCACGCAGGCACTGCAACGCCGGGGAGACGAACGGAGTCCGATCGACCTGAGCTGACAATCTCGTAAGCACGCGTAGGACACCCCATTATGGTTTTTTGTCGCGATAAGATTGAAGAGGCGATAAGTTTCGTCATGAAAGGGCGTCTTCCCGTCATCAGCGAATACGCCACGTACCATCGCACACACAGCAGAATCACGTCCACTGGATAGCGCGGTCGTCTCAGTACCTTCACGATCCCCCGCGGGAGATGCATTGTGCGGCGTCTTGCTCGTCATGGCAACCGGCTGCGGCGAAGTGACGACGTGATATAGGCGTAAAAAAAGCGCCGTGGTTTTCCACGGCGCTTCATGCATTCCAGATCGGATTACCCCTTCAACGCTTCGATAATCTGCACACGCACTTCAGGCCGCTCGGCAAACGGATCGGTCGGATTACGCGGCGTAACGATATCTTCAGCGCGCGTTTTCACGGCACCTAGCGCATGCGGATGCGAGAAGATATAGAACTGCTCTTCGCGGATCGCATCGAACACCATCCCCGCGACCTCTTGCGCACTCACCTTCCCCGAACTCACCGCCTTCTCGCTCATCGCGCGCGATACACGTTGCGACAAGGTCGGCGGCGTATCGTTGGCCAGTTCGGACGGCCGGTTGCGATGCGCCTTTGCAATCCCCGTCGGCACGAAGTACGGACACAGCACCGAGCACGCCACCTGCTGCGTGACCAGCGGAAGATCCTGATACAGCGACTCGGTCAGCGACACCACCGCATGTTTCGACACGTTGTACGGACCCATCATGGGCGGATTGAGCATGCCCGCCATCGACGCCGTATTGACGATGTGCCCGCGATAGTTCGGATCGCGTTTGGCGGCGTCGAGCATAAGCGGCGTGAAAACCCGCACGCCGTGGATCACGCCCCACAGGTTGACGCCGAGCAGCCATTGCCAGTCGCGCTCAGTGTTCTCCCACACGAGCCCGCCGCTGCCGCCCACGCCCGCGTTGTTGAACACCAGATGCACGCTGCCGTAGGCGTCGAGCGTGGCGCGCGCCAGTGCGTCGATTTCCTCGGCCTTCGCGACGTCGACACGGCGCGCGATAGCCTGCGCGCCGGCTGCGCTTACCTCGGCGAACGTTTCGTCGAGTGCGTCCTGCTGCACGTCGGCGAGTACGAGGCGCATGCCCAGCTTCGTGCCGAGCCGCGCGAGCTCACGGCCGAATCCGGAGCCGGCGCCGGTGATCACCGCGACCTTGCCTTCAAAATTGTCCATGCCTTCTCCCATTTGCCCCATTGCGAGTTGGTGTATTCAGTCAGGTGTCGTGGCGCATTGCTACACCGCGAGGTTCACCGAGTTAACGCGCGGCGGGATAGTACTGCTCGCGCAATTCCCGTTTCAGCACCTTGCCAATCGGACTGCGCGGCAAGGTATCGATGAAAGTCAGCGCGGAAAGCCGCTGCATTTTTCCCAGCCGCGCGTTGACCCACGCAAGCAGCGTGTCGGCGTCGATCGGTGCATTTGCCCGGCGCACCACGAACGCAACCGGTGTCTCGCCCCACTGCTCCGACTGCGCGCCCACCACGGCCACATCCGCTACGTCGGGATGCGAGCGCAGTTCAGCCTCGAGGTCGCTCGGATAAACGTTGAAGCCACCCGAAATGATCATGTCCTTCTTGCGATCGAGCAACGTCAAAAAACCGTCTGCATCGAAGCGCCCCATATCGCCCGTGCGGATGAAGCGCTTGCCGCTCGGGTCGTACCACTCCGCCTCGGCAGTCTTGTCCGGCTGACGGTAGTAGCCGGTCATCATCGCGGGCGAATGGCCGACGATTTCGCCAACCTCTCCTGCCGCCACCTCGTTGCCGAGCTCGTCGATCAGACGAATATCGTGGCCTTCCATCGGTTTGCCGACCGTATGCAGCTTGGAGGGAAATTCGTCGGCCTCCAACTGGCACGAGCCGCCGCCTTCGGTCATGCCGTAGTACTCAGTGAGCTTGCCCGGCCAGCGGCGCACCACGTCCGCCTTCACGCTCGCCGCGAACGGCGCGCTGGTGCAGAACTTGGCCTTGAAACTGGAGAGGTCGTAACTGTCGAAGTCCGGATGCGCCATCAGGCGCTGATACTGAACCGGCACCAGCATCGTGTGCGTGACGCGGTACTGTTGCGCCAGCTCGAGATAGCGCGTGGCGTCGAATTTCGGCATCAGCACAACTGTGCCGCCGAATGTCAGCGTCGGCATGAAACTCACGAGCGTCGTGTTCGAATACAACGGCGTGGAGATCAGCGTCGCGGCCTCAGGGCCATAGCCGCGCTGAATGCTGCGCACCGCGTAGGCCCAGCGCATGCCGTGCGACTGCACGATGCCTTTCGGCGTGCCCGTGGTGCCTGACGAATAGATGATGTTGAACGGCCACGCCGGATCGATCGTCACGACTTCAGGCGTTGCGCCCTTGGGCGCGAGCCACGCCTCAAGCGCGGTGCTGCCTGCGTGCGCATCGAGCGCGACGGAGATCGCGTTGATCTCGTCGGCCACCGGTTCGAGCAGACGCTTGACGTCGGCGTCGAGAAACAGCAGCCGCGCGCCCGAGTTGCCAATCATGCTGACAAGACTCGCCGCGCTCGACGACGGCGCGAGCGGCGCCACTGCCGCCCCTGCCCGCAAGCCGCCGAGAAACGCCACGGCGTATTCCACCGAGGCGGCCGCGCACAACGCAATCGCGTCGCACGGCTTGACGCCGTCGCGCTGCAATGCGGCGGCAAAGCGATCGACTCGTGCGTCCAGCGCGGCGTAAGTCACGATCTCGCCGTTGCAGATCAACGCCGCGTGCTCAACGCGTTCTTTCGCGAAGCGGCGGAGCATGTCGGTGATGCAGACGAACGGTTCGTCCAGTAACGCTTCGAGCCATGTCATGACGAGGCGCCTCCTGTGCTGCCGTTGCTGCTGTTGCTGGCACCGCTGCCATTGCCCTCATTGGCTGCGGCCGTGCGCGCCGCATCATCTTCCTGCAACTTGCGCCACAGAATCTTGCCGCTGCCCGACTTAGGCAGCGACGTCACGAACTCGACAATGCGCGGCGCCTTATAAGCCGCCATCTGCTCATGAGACCAGTCGATGATCTCCTGCTCGCTGATCGTGCCGGCATGCGCCGCAGCGGGCACCACCAGCGCCTTGACGGTTTCGCCGCGCTTCGCGTCCTTCACGCCGATCACGCACACCTCGTGAATCGCGGGATGCCGGTACATAAGCGCCTCGACTTCAGCGGGCCACACCTTGTAGCCCGACGCGTTGATCATGCGCTTGAGGCGGTCGGTCATAAAGAAATAGCCGTCTTCGTCGATATGACCGAGGTCGCCGGTACGCAGAAAACGCTTGCCGTCGAGTTCGATAAACGCTTCTTCAGTCGCCTTGGGATTGCGCCAGTAACCTTGCATCACCTGCGGCGCGTTCACGATGATCTCACCGGTTTCGCCTTGCGGGAGTTCCTGCAGCGTGACCGGATCGATCACGCGCGAGTCCACGTCGAACACCGGGATGCCGAGACACTGCGGCTTGGGCCGATGCGGCGGATTGATGTGCGTGCCGGCAATCGTCTCGGACATGCCGTAGCCTTCGACGTAATCGAGCCCTGTCAACGACTTGAGCTTTCTGGCGATGGCGTCCGGCATCGCCGCGCCGCCGCCGCGTGCGCCTGTCAGGCTCGACAGATCGTATTCGCCGAGCTTCGGGTTCGACAGAAAATCGACCATCATCGCCGTGATCGACTGCCACGCGGTCACGCGATATTTCTGCATGCATAGCGCCGCCGCTTCCCGATCCCAGCGCGGCAACACGACAATCGTTGCACCGGAGAAGATCGCGCTGTTCATGCCGCCTTGCATGCCGGTCACGTGAAAGAACGGCAACATCGATAGATACACACCGTCCGACGGCGCCGAGAACCAGACGCAGCCACCAAGCAGTGTGCTCATCACGCTGCGGTGCGTGTGCATGCAGCCCTTCGGCTTGCCGGTGGTGCCGGACGTGTACGGCATCACGCATAGATCGTCTGGACCGGTGGTGAGCGGACCCGGCGCGATACGCCGTTCGAGTACCTCGCGCCAGGGTACGACGCCAGGAATATTGAAGGTCTTGCGCGGCGCCGCCACGAATTCCGGCACGGGAATCTGCGATGGCTGCTTCACGTAATCGCTATACGTCGCGACGATTGCGTGTTCGATGCCCTGACCGGGGGCGTTTCCGATCAGCGGTTCGACGTTCGCGAACAGGCATTGCGGCGCGATGATCGTGGTCGCCCCGCTGTCCTCTACGTAATGCGCCAGTTCACCGCTCATGTTCATCGGATTGACCGGCACCACGACGGCGTTCGCACGCAGGATCCCGTAGTAAGCGATGATCCATTGCGGGCTGTTCTGCATATAAAGCAGCACGCGGTCGCCCGCCTTGATGTGGCATTCCTGCTGAAGAAATCCCGCCATGCGCTCGGTTTCGTCCTTGAACTCGGCGAACGTGACCGGTGTGTCGTAGAAGACAATGAACGGCTTATGCGGAAAGCGCGCCGCCGACACCTCGGCGTTATAGAAAATGTTGGTTTCGGGCAGCGTCAGATGCTTTGGCACTTGCGGCGGCCAATTCGGGTGATGGCGTTCGTTCATAGGCGTCTCCTGCCTTGCTGTCGTTGTGCGTTTCACACTGATGGTGCGTGCTGCGCGTACATCCGCCGCGTGACGGACGCGGTTGGTTAATCCTGGCTCGTGCTGGCTAACGAGCCCGGCGAGTCCGGGGAGTCAGAGGTGCCAGGGGCTTCATGAACGCCCAAGGTGGCGCCCAAGTTCCATCTTCGCGATGGCATTACGGTGCACTTCGTCGGGTCCATCCGCAAAACGCAACGTGCGCGAACTCGCATACGCTCGCGCGAGGCCGAAGTCGTTGCTGACCGCGCCGCCACCATGCACCTGCATGGCCCAGTCGATCACCTGGCACGCCATGCTGGGCGCGGCCACCTTGATCATGGCGATCTCCTGACGCGCGTCCTTGTTGCCGACCGTATCCATCTTGTGCGCCGCGTTCAGCACCAGAAAACGCGTCTGGTCGATCATGATGCGTGCATTCGCGATCCGTTCACGCGTGACGCCCTGATCGGCAATCGGCCGGCCAAACGCTACACGTTCCAGCGAGCGGCGGCACATAGCTTCAAGTGCGCGTTCAGCACGCCCGATCAGGCGCATGCAGTGATGGATGCGGCCCGGTCCGAGCCGCCCTTGCGCGATCTCGAAGCCGCGCCCCTCGCCGAGCAGCATGTTGCTGGCCGGCACGCGTACGTTTTCAAAGGAGATTTCGGCGTGGCCGTGCGGAGCGTCGTCATAACCGAATACCGGCAGATGACGCAGCACCTTCACGCCCGGCGTATCCATCGGTACCAGAATCATCGACTGCTGCTGATGCCGGTTCGTGTGATCCGGATTGGACTTGCCCATGAAGATCAGCACCTTGCAGCGCGGATCGTTCGCCCCCGAGGTCCACCATTTTCGGCCGTTCAGAATGTATTCGTCGCCGTCGCGTTCAATGCGCGCTTCGATATTGGTCGCGTCCGACGAGGCCACTTCCGGCTCCGTCATCGCAAAGGCCGAGCGGATCGTGCCGTCGAGCAGCGGCAGCAGCCATTGCTGTTGCTGCTCGGGCGTGGCGTAACGCACCAACGTTTCCATGTTGCCGGTGTCCGGCGCCGAGCAGTTGAACGGCTCCGCACCAATATGCGAGCGCCCCATGATTTCGCACAGCGGCGCGTATTCCAGGTTGGTGAGCCCCGCACCGTATTTCGACTCGGGCAGGAACAGGTTCCACAAACCCGCGGCCTTCGCCTTCTCTTTCAATTCCTCGATCACCGGCGCGGGCTGCCACCGGTTGCCGGATTCACGCGCGGCGTCCATCTGCGCTTCGAAAACCGCCTCGGCCGGATACACGTACTCGTCCATGAAAGCGTTCAGGCGTTGCTGCAAACTCTTGACCTTGTCCGAGTGCTGAAAATCCATGCGGCGTCTCCTGTCGGTCGGAGTTAGCGCTTTAGCTGTCGACCAGAGTTAGCGCTTTAGCGCGCTACTCTGGTCCCATGCAGAGCACTTACTCCAGTCCCATGCAAAGCTGGTTAGACAATGATCGAGCCGCCGTCCACCGCGAAATACTGGCCTGTGATGTGACGCGACGCTTCACTCGCGAGGAACACGACCGGTCCTTTGAGATCCTCGTCGCCGCCGAGACGCTGCAATGGCGTGCGCGAGACGATGGTGTCTTCGAGCTTGTCGAGCAACCCCGCCGACATCTTCGAGGGGAAAAAGCCCGGGCAGATCGCGTTGACGTTGATGTTGTACTTGCCCCATTCCGCCGCGAGCGCCCGCGTGAAATTGATCGCCGCGGCCTTGGACGTGTTGTACGCAATCGTGTTCATGCCGGGCGGCGAACCCTTCAGACCCGCCACCGACGCGATGTTGATGATCTTGCCGGCTCGGCGCGGGATCATGCTGCGCTTGCCGACTTCGCGAGCAACGAAAAAAGGTGCGTTGACGTTCAGGTTCATCACCTTGTGCCACGCTTCGTCGGGATAGTCCTCGGCGGGTGCACCCCAAGTCGCGCCCGCGTTGTTCACGAGAATGTCGATGCGGCTATGCACGCCGAGCACTTCATCCACGAGACCGGGAATACCCTCGAAGCGCTGCAGATCGTTGACCACCGTCTGCACCTCGATACCCCGGCTCTGCAGATGCGTTTTCGCCTCGGCGAGTTCGTCGGCTTTGCGCGCGGTGATCGCCACGCGGCAGCCCATTTCTCCCAGCGCCTCGGCCATTTGCAGGCCTAGCCCGCGCGAGCCTCCGGTGATCAGTGCAACCTTGCCGTCCAGTTGAAACAGGTCTTTCACAGACATTACGACGCTCCTCCAGTTTGTTCTGCAATGCAGACTTTCATTCCAGATTTGTCGACCATCATACGTGCCGAAATTCGCCGTGTAAATAAAAGCACGCTCATTCACTTTTGTTTTAAACTGACACGCATCGTCGATGGGCGGCTCATCGGTACTTACCCGAATGCCGCACTTCTTAATCGAGCCGCGGCCGTGCGATTTCGCGTGTTTCTGCGCGTGTTGCGTAGTTGTTCTGCATAGCGGCTCACTTTAGACGGGTCTTCTCCATGCAAGATGCGCTGATCATCAACTCGCGTGATCTGGAATTCCAGCTGTTCGAAGTGCTCGAGGCCGAGACGCTCACGCAGCGCGCGCGCCATGCCGACCACAGCCGCGAGACCTTCAACGCGGCACTCGAAACCGCTCACGCAGTTGCCGCCGAAAAGTTCGCGACGCACAACCGCCTCTCGGACGAACACGAGCCGCAATTCGACGGTCAACGCGTGACGATGCCCGCCGAGGTGAAGGAAGCGCTCGACGCGTTCCGCTCCGCCGGTTTCCTCGCTGCAGGCAAAGACTACGAATGGGGCGGCATGCAGTTGCCCTCGGTGATTTCCTTTGCGTGCCTGTCGCTCTTCAAGAGCGCCAACATCGCCACCTCGTCTTACGCGATGCTGACCACGGCGAATGCGAACGTGATCGAACGTTTCGGCAGCGCCGCGCAAAAGCGCAAGTATCTGCAGGTGTTATTCGAAGGCCGCGCGTTCGGCACAATGGCGCTGACCGAGCCGCAAGCGGGCTCGAGCCTCTCGGATCTCGTCACCAGTGCGACGCCCAACGAAGACGGCACCTATTCGATCCGCGGCAACAAGATTTTTATTTCGGGCGGCGATCACGAACTGAGCGAGAACATCGTCCACCTGGTGCTGGCACGCATTCCCGGCGGGCCGCCGGGCGTCAAAGGCATCTCGCTCTTCACCGTGCCGAAGTTCCACGTGAACGACGACGGCAGCCTCGGCGCGCGCAACGACGTCGCGCTCGCGGGGCTGATTCACAAGATGGGCTGGCGCGGCACCACGTCGACGATGCTGTCGTTCGGCGAACGCGGCGAATGCATCGGCGAACTGGTGGGCGAACCGCATCAGGGTCTCGCTTATATGTTCCACATGATGAACGAGGCGCGCATCGGCGTCGGCCTCGGCGCGGTAATGCTCGGCTACCGCGGCTACCTGGCCTCGCTCGATTACGCACGCGAACGGCCGCAAGGGCGTCGCCCGGATAACAAGAACCCGCTCGATCCGCAATTGCCGCTGATCGAACACGCCGACGTGCGCCGCATGCTGCTCGCACAAAAGGCCTACGTGGAAGGCGCCTACGCGCTGTGCCTGTACGCGGCGCGCCTCGTCGACGAACAGAACACCGGCGAGAGCGACACCGCACGCGCCGAAGCGGGCCTGCTGCTCGATATGCTGACGCCAGTGGTGAAGTCGTGGCCGTCGCAGTGGTGCCTCGAAGCGAATAGTCTGGCGATCCAGATTCACGGCGGTTACGGCTATACGCGTGAATATCCGGTCGAGCAGTTCTACCGCGACAACCGCCTGAACATGATTCACGAAGGCACGCACGGTATCCAGGCGCTCGATCTGCTCGGCCGCAAAGTCGTGATGAAACAGGGTGCCGCGCTCAAGCTGTTGGGGCGTGAAATACAGCGTAGCGTTGAATCAGCGCGAGTTCATCCGGGCCTGCAAGCGCATGCTGATTCGCTCAGCAAGGCATGGAGCGAACTGACCGGTACGGTCGAAGCCTTATTGCCGACGCTCGCCAGCGAAAGCGAACGCGCGCTTGCCAACGCGAATGCTTTTCTCGAAGCATTCGGCCATATCGTGCTTGCATGGACGTGGTTGCGGCAGGCGATCGTTGCGAGCACTGCGCTGCCTGGGGCAAAGAGCGAAGCCGACGGTGACTTTTATCGCGGCAAGCTGCATGCGTGCCAGTGGTTCTTCCGTTGGGAATTGCCGCGCGTCTCGCTGATGCTGGCCACGTTGCGCGGCCTCGACGATACGACGCTCAGCATGGCGCCTCAGTGGTTCTAAGCGTTGCCGCTCAATGCGACAGCGCGCTTTCCAGCTGCGTCACCACGTCGATCAGGCGTGGCCGCACCTCTTCAAGAAGGAATTCCTTTGAGAGCTTGAATGAGGGGCCGCCGACATTGATCGCCATGATCGGCAGTTCACCACCCGGCTGGAAAGCGCGTGCGATGCCGTTCACGTCTTTCTGCCATTCGCCGAACGAAGTCGTGACACCGAGCGTGCGGTAATCTTCGAGCGCATTCTCAATGCCGCGACGGGTTTTCGGCCACGTCACGTGATCGAGTTCACGCACCTGTTCCATGAAGCTGAGACGATCATGTTCAGGGATCGCCGCGAGCCACGCGCGGCCAATCGCCGACGTGGCGACCGGAATACGCGAACCGACTTCAAGCGTGACCGCAAGCGCAACCGAGCCCCGGCAGTTTTCCACGTAGATCATCGAGAGCCGGTCGCGCGTACCCAACGACACCGTGGCGCCGGAGATGTCGGCCAATTCCTGCATCGCCGGCCGGGCGATCTTGCGCACGTCGAGCCGCGCCAGCATCGCGCTGCCCAGCGCAAGCGAAGCCGTGCCAAGCCGATATTTGCCGCTCTCTTTCAGATGAATCAGATAGCCGAGCAGCGTGAGCGTATGAGTCAGGCGCGATACCGTCGATTTCGGCAGCTTGCAACGCAATGCGAGTTCCTGATTGCTCAGCGATTTGTCGCCCGAGCGAAAACACGCCAGCACCTCGAGCCCGCGCGCGAGTGCGGTGACGAAATGCCGGTCATCCTTGTGCGCTTCGTGCGCCGTCCGGCTCGCGAGGACTGTATTTCCCCTGGCGGATGCAACGGGTGTTTGCGCGGCTTCGCTGGCGCTCGGACCGTCGACCGGATTATCGACCGGGCTATGATTGGTTTTGCTCAAAATGAAACGCGCTCCTGCGAAACGGCACCATCTGAAGGACAAACCGTGGCCCGGATCAAGGGTGATCCGGGCTGCGGAATTATAGACAAACGCAAACAGTCGCTCAGACCTCTTCTTTCGGCGCAGCCACCACCGGGCTGAAAAAATAAACGGCCGCGCCGATCGCAAGCGGTACCACGGTCACGGCGAACAGCGCCGAATAGATCCCCGCGTTCGATAGATGCGCCTGTTTTGCGGCACCCGCGATCCAGCCGAAACAACTGCTGGTCAGCGCCACACCCAGAAAAACCAGGCTATTGAGCAGGCCCAAACCGAGCCCGAGCCGGCGCGGCGCAATGATGGCGCGCGCTTGCGACATCACGAGCGGATGGATCGAGCCGACCGAGAACAACACGCATATCAACGCGACACTGACCACCCAGTTGCTGTCCGGACCCACCGCGAGCACGAGCGCCGCCAGCACGCCGGCGATCAGCCACAGCAAGGAAATCAGCTTGGGCGCGCAGAACCGCACGGCGACGGGAATACAGAACGACGCGGCGATCCCGATCACACTGGTGACGGTCATTGCATTGCCGCGCGCGATGACGTCGAAGCCGTAGATGTCGGCAAGATACGGGCCGCCCCATGAGGTACGAAACGTGCTACCGACCGAGAGCGCGAGACAGGCCGGCATCAAGGTCCAGAAACCGGTGCGCCGTTTCACCACGCCTGCCGCGTGTTGCGGCGCAGCGAGGCTTTGCTCATGGGCGGCGGCATCGCGCCGGCGCACGAAGCATACGACGCCAAGCGTCGCGCACAGCATGGCGAGCGCCGCGGTGACCATGACCGGACGCCAGCCGAAGCTGGCTGTCGCCCGGCTCAGCGGAAACGCGGCCAGCAATGCACCCGCCATGCCGATTGCACTCGCCGTTGTGACGGCGCGCACATTGCGTGTGCCGTGGCCGCTATGCAGTACGTAATTGAGCAGCCCCATGAAGATGGGCGCGCAACCCAGTCCGATGCCGGCTTGCGCGACGAGCGCAACGGTTGCGCTCGTCGTCATCGAAAGGATGCCGGCGCACGCGGCGCCGATGCCCATCAAAAGCGCGGTGGGTCCGCGCACACCATAGCGGTCGAACATGACGCCGACCGGCAGTTGCGCGATGGCGAATACGAGAAAGAACGATCCCGCGAACCAGCCGAACATTTGCGGCGAGAAACGGAAATCGCCGATCAGCTGAGTGGAGATCACAGCGATATAGCTGCGAAAAAACTGGCTCAACACGTAGCCGAAGGTCAGTGCCCACAAGCCGTAATCGATCGACGATGCAGCGGTATCCGTGCATGGTTCATGGAGTTGTTGCTGTACACCATCAGACATCTGCAGTGCGCCTTTGATGATCGAAGCCGCCATGATAGGCGAATCGTGCGACGGGCGGCCGGCGTTGGGTGGTCAACTGAGTTTTTTCAACACTCGCGCGTTTGCTGGAGTATTGTTTAAGCGCGCTGGGAGCTTCACAACGTCACTCTTCTATAAGACAGGGTGTTCCATGCGGGCGGAAAAGTGCTCGCAGGCGCGTGGTTTTTTGCATGCAACGATGCGAAATCAACTTTTCGAGAAATGGAGAAAACGTGAAAACAGTCAATCTATTGAAGGCACTCGGCATCGCATTGTGTGTGGCGACTGTGTCCAGTTCCTATGCCCAGTCGAGCGACGCGATGGCGTCGGGCAGCATGGCAGCGCCGACCGAGAATCCTAAAGTCGTCAAGAAGATGGACCGCAAGCTGGGTCTGGACGTGCGCAAGGCTTTGGGAAAAGCACAGGGTTTTGATGTGTCGAACGTGTTTGTCCGGGCGCGCGGCGGCGCGGTGACGTTGACTGGAACGGTGCCCGATGGTGCGCAGATCCCGCAAGCGGAGGAAATCGCAAAGAGTGTTGCCGGTGTGAAATCGGTGAACAACAAGCTGACGCTCGGTACGCAGGGCGGCGGCGGAGGTTGATCGCGCCTCGCGATCGATAAATGACGACAGGTTGCGATGAGTAGCGCCGCAAGTGCCAATTTGCGGCGCTGCTTGTCGTCCTGACATTGCTATGCGCGCACGAGCCCCGTCATCGGCCGCATTCCCGCGGTCTGCCCGAACAGCGTGCTGGCCGTACGCTGCGGATCGAGTCCGAGGCTTTCGCTCGCGGCGCCGGCGATCAAGGCATCCAGCGACAGGGTCGGCTTGAGATCGCGCGCTTCGTAAAGGTCGCCCGGTTTCAGGCCGGGCCAGTCGGCAAGCACGCGTCCGCCCGCCACCGAGCCGCCCAGCACCATCGCCACCGAGCCGGTGCCATGATCGGTGCCGCCCGTGCCATTGGCGGCGGCGGTTCTGCCGAACTCGGTTGCCACCACCACGGTGGTCTTGGTCCACAACGGACCCATGCCGTCGCGCAACGACGCGAGCATCGTGTCGAGCGCTTTCAACTGATTCGCAAGACGCGCGTTCTGCGCCGTATGCGTGTCCCAGCCACCGGTTTCGATCATCGCGATACGCGGACCTTCGTCGCGTGACAGAAAACCGGCGGCGAGCTTGCCGAGGCTCGCCGGGTCCTGGCGCGCACCGGCGTCGCCAGCGAGGCCGCGCGCGGTCATTGCCGATTCCCATAGCGGCCGCAATTGCGCATCCTGGTCGTACAGTTGCGAGACCCGCATGAGCAAATCGTCAGGCGCCTGCGGCAACCCCGAGGGCGCGTACGACGTTACCGCCGCCTTGCCGCGCAGCGCCATGGGCACGGTCGGCGCGAAGGCGATCGCGTTCTCGCGCGTGGTGGGCATCGATGCGACGAGCCGGTTCAGCCAGCCGTCCTTCATCTGATACGGCGACGTGCCGCCGGTCTCCAGCACGTTCTGCCCGTCGAAGTGCGAGCGGTCGCGATATGGCGACGCCACCGCGTGGACGAACAGCGCCTGATGACTCGCATACATCGCAGCGGTTTGTGCAAGCGAGGGATGCAGCGCGAAGGTGCCGTCGAGCCTGGTCGCGTTGGAGGCATCGATCGCAAGCGCACCGCGCAGCGTCGCGTAGGCGGGCTCGGCGTATGGCACGACGATGTTCAGGCCGTCGGCCGCGCCGCGCTGGATCACGAACACGAAACGGCGGTCGCTTGCGACGCGTGCAAAAGCGATCTGCGGCGACACGAGAATCGCGCCCGCGCCTGCAGCGGCAATGCTCAGAAACTTGCGGCGTGAAAGCATGGCATTCATCTCCGTTGAAAATCCGGCGAGACCAGCAGCAGCGCAATCGCCATGGACGCGCTGTCGGCCCGCGACACAGCCTTGGCGGTCGGCGCGCTGAGCGAGCCGGCCAGCAAGGTCTGGCCGAGCGAGCGCGCATCGAGCCGGTCGCCGACGCGCGACGCGAAGCGCTGCGCCACTTCGACCCGGCGCACGAGCGCGTCGGGCGCCGCCCAGCTCGCGGCAATGTCGTCGTAACCGGCGGGCGAGCCCGGACGCCATACCGGCTGGCCGAGTTGCGTAAGAATGGGCGCGGCCTGCATATTGCTTAGGTCCTGCCAGCCGAGCCCGCGCATCGAAGAAATGGTCCATTCCCACGGCGTCTTGAACTTCACGGCGACCGGCGACCACGCCTGCGGCATGTCGATCAGCGTCCGGTACACGGTCGGCAGATCGCCGCCGCTGCGCTCGAACGCGCTCGCCAGCCGCTCGCTCACTTCAGGCGGCGGATTGTCCGCGACGAAGTGACGGGCGAGCTTGCCGCCGATGTGCTGCGCCGTCGCAGGCGCGCTCGCAAGGTCGTGCAGGATCGCCAGCGCCTGCTCTTCTCCCGGCTGGTCATAGCGGCGGCCCATGATGGTTCTCGAACCCGGCTCGTGCAGCGCGACGCGAAACACAAAGGTGCCTGGGGCGGCGTTCGGCTGCGCACCCAGCCGGCCCGGGTTGCCCGCATTGCCAGGATTCCCGGGATTGCCGGCGAGACTCCAGCCAGTCAGCGCGCGGGCGAATTCGGTGACGTCGTCCTGGTTATAGCCGCTGCGCACGCCGAGCGTGTGCAGTTCCATGATTTCGCGCGCCAGATTCTCATTCAGCCCGCGTTTGACGTTCGGATTGCGCTCTGCGGCGCGCATGGCCGCCACGCTGTCCGGTCCGACCGAGCGCGTCTGATCGAGAAACAACTGCATGGCGGGATGACGCTCGACCGCGACCAGCATGTCTTCGAAACGGCCGAGCACATGCGGGCGGATCGCTTCCGCTTCGAATGAGCCGGCCAGTGCCGCGACGCCGGGTTTTTCCGTGGATACCGCGAAGTGGTTTGCCCAGAAATGAACCAGCCGCTCGATGAAAGGCGTCTGCGTGGTCAGCGCGCTGGCGACACGCGCGTTCACCGAGGAACGGTACATGTCGAGAATTTCGCCGCGTAGCGCTTTTCGTTCGGCTTGCTTAGCAGTTTGGGCGGTGGTCTCTGTTGCACCTTGCCCGGTGGTTTGCGTGTTGGTTCGTCCGTTGGTTTGCGTGTTGGCCTGCGCATTCGTCTGACTGGCGGCCGCGCCTTCGCTGACGTTCTGCTGACTCTGCCGGTTCGGCTGGTTCAGTTGCATGCGCTGCCGCGCCAGTTCGGTGGATAGCGCCACCGAATCAGGCTGGCTCGCCCATGCGGCAGGCCGCGCTTGATACTGCTCGAACTGCGCGAGCAGCCACCCCTTAGGGTCGGCGGGCGGCGTGTCGTCGACACGCGCGCCAAGGCCGAAGCGGTTCAGCGCAATCGCCGCGGCATTCATGTTCGGTGAGGTGGTCATACCGTCCTCTTCGGCGTTGGATATTTCTTTAAACGACCGCCACGATGAAATCCGTCGCGCCCGCCCAGAAATTTTTTATTCGCCCGAAGATTCACTCGAAGCTTCGCTCGCGGCCGGCAGCGACGCGGCCGGCTGCGGCGCCTTGTTCGCATTGGCGGCCTGTTGCGGTTCACGCCACTGGCCCCGCAGCTTCAGGCTGTCGGCGAATTCGACGCGCTCCTCGGGCGACAGCGTCGCCGCAAAATCGGCCACGCTGCCTTCAACTTGCGCGCGCAAACTGCTGTCGGCTTCACGCGTGCGGGCCAGCGCTGCATCCAGTGCCGCGCGATCGAACTGCGGCGCAGCTAGCAGACGCAACACCTCGTGGCGCCCTTCGCGGCCCTCGCGGGCAAACTGCCGGCCCTCGCGGCGCGCACTCTTCAAGCCGTCAATGAAGGCTTTCTGACGCTCGGCCGGCAGCGTTTCGGCTGCAAAGCGCAGCGCCGTGCGCTGCTGCGCCAGCGCGGGGGTCATCGCGCCATGCGCCGCGAACCATTGATAAGCACCACCGACAATCGCGCCCAGCAGAAACACGTTGAGCACCAGCGAAGCCACCAGCGCGATTTTCCATGACCGGCCGTTCATTCGCCGCTCCAATCGGCGGATGACCCACCGAAGCTCGAAGTTAAATAAGAGAACTCATGCAGTGGCGGAACCGTCCCCGTCAAAACGAAGAACGACACCGCAAAAGCGCCGGCCACACCGCCCAGCAGGCCGACGCCTGCCACCGCCGCGCCCGACCACCACAAGCGCCGGCGCGGCACGATGGGCCGCCGTACCGGTGCGCTGCCGATGATGCGCTGCTGCAACGCCGCGCTCGGTGGATCGACCTTATCGGCCGCCAGCCACGCATCGATGCCGGCCGCGTCCGCCAGCACCGTACCGGCCTCGATACGATGTGCCGCGGCCCACGCCTCTCCCGCTGCGCGTTCCTGCTGCGGCCAGCGGCGTGGATCGGCGCCGTAGGCTTCGACGATCTGATGGAATCTTTCGGGCGTCATGACTTGTCCTTGCTAAGGCCGCTGCCGGCCAGTTGGGCGCGCAGATTGCGGCGCGCACGTGCCAGCAGACTTTCCAGGGCATCGACCGTGATGCCCATCAGGGCGGCAGCGTCGATGTTCGACATCTCCTGGTAATAATTGAGCACCAGCGCCTCGCGCTGTCGTGCCGGCAATGCGGCGAGCGCCTCGCGCACGCGCTCATCTTGGGCGCGCGCTTCGAGGGTGGCGTCGGGCAATGCGGCAGGGTCGATCTCGTCAGGCAGGTCGTCGTGCGGGACTTCGCGGCGGCCGCGCAACCGGTCATAGCAAAGATTGAGCGCGACGCGATGCACCCACGTATCGACCTTCGCCTCGCCTTCCCGCCAGCGCGAAGCCTGTTTCCAGATCCGCACGAAAACCTCCTGCGCCACGTCTTCCGCTTCCATGCGATCGCCCAGCATGCGCGTGGCGAGTGCGAGCAGACGCGGCAGCTTGCGCGCGACGAGCGAGCGGACAGCGGCCGGGTCTTGCCGGGCAACCCCCTCCAGCAGTTCCGCATCGGGATCGCGTTCGCTCAAGGCATGCGGCTCCACAGCGCGCGCAAGATGCGTAGCGCGGATCGATTGGTTGTGCGCGCACCGGTTCGAACGGCGCGCACCGGACGGAGTGCGGCGTGCATTGCAATCAATATACTCAACGTTCAGGCCCAATGCCCTTCGACCCACCGCCAGTTCGGGCCGCGCTGCACCCAATGCCCCGGCACCCAGCGATAACCGACGCGAACCGGTTGCCAGTGGCCGGGCACCCACACATAACGGCCGTGGTCCCAACGCCAGCGGCCCTGATCCCAGACGTACCCTGCACGCGGCGCCGGCATCACTTCGACGCGCGGCGGCGGCGGCGCCATCGGCGCGACGATCACCGCCTGCGCGAAGGCAGGCGCGGCCGTCAACGCGGCGGCGCACGTGATCGCTGCAGCAAGCACGGAAGTCAGAAGGCGGACCGGTTTGGTCGATGTCATGCTGGTTTCTCCCATAAGAGCCGAAGCCACAAGCGGCTCCGTTTCTTCTTGAACGCAGCAACCGGAAAAATCCGTCGCTTTGATTTGCATTGAAAGAAGCGAGCTGGGGCCTGCGAGTCGTGACGGACAGAACCGCCTTCACATTGCGGGCCCGCGAAAGCAGAACGACAGCAAACGTTATTGAAACGGGCGGAAATAGATAAGAAACGTAATGTTCGCACCCTCGAAGCTTAATCAGCAGACGATTGCGTTTATGAAAACGCTGAGTGACGGGTACAAGGCCGCAGGGTCCTGACTCTCACAGGAGGCAGTCACATAGCCTTTGCGCGGCGCTACGCGAGCCGGTGAGTTATCCTTGCCGGTTCCGCGACTTCTATCCGTACCCTGCCCGATGGCTGATTTCCCTTTCGACGCCGTACTCTTCGACTGCGACGGCGTGCTCGTCGACTCCGAACCCATCACCAACTGCGTGCTGACCGAGATGCTCGGCGAGTTGGGCTGGCAATTGAGCGTCGAAGAGGCGATGCGCATTTTTGTCGGCAAGGCCGTCAAGGATGAAGCGGCACTCATTGAAGCGCGCACCGGCTTCGCAATTACCACGGATTGGCTCATGCAGTTTCGTACGCGCCGTAATGAGGCGCTCGATCGCGAGCTGGTGGCGATTGATGGCGCGGCGTCGGCCGTGCGCGCGCTTTACGCGACACTCGACGGACGTATTGCCGTTGCGTCGGGCGCCGATCGCATCAAGGTGGAATTACAACTGGCCAAGGCCGGCATTCTCGACTGCTTCGAGGGGCGCATCTTCAGCGGCCACGAAACACCGCGCAACAAGCCCTATCCCGATGTCTACCTCGCCGCGGCAGCGGGCTTGGGTGTGAACTCGCAACGTTGCGCGGTCGTGGATGACACCGTCACAGGCGTGACTGCAGGTGTGGCCAGCGGCGCCACGGTGTTGGGCTATTGCCCGAAAGAACTGAGCCACAGCAGTGCCACTGCCTTGCATGGCGCGGGCGCGGTTCACGTCTTTCGGGACATGGCCGAATTGCCCGCCCTGCTCACCGGATGGCGCGGCGTGCGGGGTTGAGGGCACGCGCGGTGACTCGAACACAGGATCGATCGGTACGCGATATCCCGCCGCGAGGGGGGGGGTAGTCTCGTTCGCCATAACGGGTGTAGCTGTTGGCAGCGCACCGACGTCGCAACGTCGCGAGTCGGTCTATCCCAACCACCTTGCGCGCGCAAGATCGGCGCATGTGGACGGCACGCCGCTTTGCGGTGGATGGCATGGTGTGTGCAATTGGAACGAATGAGCGCGGCGATGTCCGGGCTCGCTGCCAATCCAAACTTACCGGAGGTCCACCATGAAAGGGCTCGTTCTCAAAGATTTGCCCTGCGCCGATGAACTCGGCCAGCCAGCGTTGCAGTCCGTACTCGGCGGCACCGCCTACCTCACGCGGGAACCACCTTCTGTTTGCCCTGGCGGGATGATGCCGCCCATTGTCATTCGGCGCGGCTGGGATCTGTGTCCGCCGGTTGATTGGGGTAGTGGGCCCGTCCTTTTGCCATTCGGCAAGCCGCCTTCGCATGATAAACCGGGGGTGGTGCCGGTTTAGGCCACGAACATGGGCAGGTGGGAGCAGAAGAGCCAACCTGCTCCCATTGCGTGGCGGCGCATGGGAATAGGCAACGCCGCCACGCCCTGATAGTGCTATTGCGCCTTATCGAGCCGACGCAGTACCTGCCCACTCGAACTGTCTTCAACATGCCAGCCCGCGGCTCTTAAGTGGTCACGCAGACGGTCGGCCTCGTTCCAGTCTTTGGCCGCGCGGGCTTTTTCACGCTCATCGGCGAGAAGCGCGATATCGGCGGGAATCGACGTCACGCCCTCCTTCCAGTCGGCAAGCCGGAGTCCGAGCACAGCGTCGAAGCAATCGACTGTCGCCCGCCGCGTCGCCGCTGGAAGATCGCTTCTCACCACATCCCACAGCACGGCAAGCGCACGCGGCAGATTCAGATCCTGATCGACCTCGACCTTGAAACGATCGACACAATTCGCATCGGGCATGCCGCCTTCCGGCCATTGCACATAAGCTCTGCGCAAACGGTCCAACGCGGATTGCGCAGCGTCCAGTGCGTCCACATTGAAACGCAAGCTGCTCCGGTAATGCGCGCTCAGGCATAGGTAACGATACGCAAGCGGATCGATGCCGCGTTCGGTCAACGTCTGCAAGCGCACGAAGTCGCCGCCCGACTTCGACATCTTGCCGGCGTCCAGTGTGAGGAAATGGCCATGCATCCAGAAGTTCGCCAGGCGTGTTCCATGGCGTGCCTGAGTCTGTGCGATTTCATTACTGTGATGCACGGCGATGTGATCTTCTCCGCCGCAATGAATGTCGAACCACGGGCTCAAGTATTTCGCCGACATTGCCGAGCATTCGATATGCCAACCGGGAAAGCCCCGGCCCCATGGGCTATCCCACTCCATTTGCCGCAGGGTATCCGGTGGACTGAATTTCCACAGCGCGAAATCCGTCGCCTGTTGCTTCTCTCCCAGTGCAACACGTTTTCCGGCCTGTAGGCCCGCTACATCGAGACGTGCGAGAAAACCGTAATCGTCCTGCTTGCTCGTGTCGAAGTAGATGCCGTCGGCCGTCCGGTATGTGTAACCGTTACGCTCGAGCTCGGCAATGAAGTCGATCTGTTCGGCGATGTGATCGGTCGCGCGACACCACAGGGAGGGCTCGAGCAGGTTCAGCGCGCGCCAGTCGCTCATGAAAGCCGCTGTATAGCGTTCCGCGATCGCCCATGCCGATTCACCGGTGCGCCGGCTGCCCTTCTCCATTTTGTCTTCGCCTTCATCGGCATCGGAGACCAGATGACCCACGTCAGTGATATTGACGACATGCCGCACGGTGTAGCCGTTCAACGCCAGCACGCGTCGCAGCACGTCTTCGAAAATGTACGTTCGAAGGTTACCGATATGCGCGTGGTCGTACACGGTGGGCCCGCAGCAATACAGGCCCACGTGGTCCGCTTGAATCGGCGTGAAAGCGCGTAAGGTGCGCGACCAGGTGTCGTACAGGACGAGCGGCATGTGGATTCCTGTGGTGTTAAGCGTGTAAGAAAGCTGGAACGAAAGGACCAAAACAAAAAAGCCACCGGTCTTGTGACGGGTGGCCTCAGGGATACGAACATGTACAGATCGACTCGCTAGACGCAAGCTCCCCTTGGCAGGCTGCAACAGCATGCGTGCAAAGAATGCGAACGGGAATGGATAGAAGCGGTCATGGAAACGATGCTAACGCGTGTTTCGAGGCGGGTCAATCGCGAATGGCGGCGCTGTGTCCGGATAGTGCGCCTTCGGAATGCATGAAAAAAACCCCGCAAGACTTTCACCTTGCGGGGTTTTCTCTCGACCTGCGACGTTTTCCGCCTAGCGGGACATCATGTGCATGCTGACGTTATGCATGATCCACAACGAGCCGACGATCAGAATCACGGCCGTGAGCACCGTAAAGCCGAACGCCATGACGTTCCAGCGCTGTGCCGACGACGCATTCATGTGCAGGAAGAAAATCAGATGCACAACGATCTGCACGAACGCGAGGCCCGCGATCGCGAGCAAGGCGGTTTCGCCCGTCAACGTGCCGGTCAGCACGAGGCCGAACGCCGCGGCGGTCAACACGACGGAGAGAATGAAACCCGCCGTATAGCTGCCGATGCTGCCGTGACTTTCACCCCCGTGTCCTTCGTCCGAGTGCGCCAGGTGTGAGTGATGGCTATGGTCCATTTAGATCACGCTCGCAAGATAGACAAAGGTGAAGACGCCGATCCACACGACGTCCAGAAAGTGCCAGAAAAGGCTCAGGCACGTCAGGCGAATCATGTCGCGTTCGGTCAGATCGCGATGACGCATCACCTGAATCGCGAGCACCGTCATCCAGATCAGGCCGCACGTCACGTGCAAACCGTGCGTGCCGACCAGCGTAAAGAACGACGACAGGAACGCGCTACGGCTCGGGCCGGCGCCCACTGCGATCAGGTGCGAGAACTCGCGCATTTCCAGCACGAGGAACGCAAGACCCAGCAGGAACGTCACGCCGAGCCAGAACAGCAGCACGCCCTTCCTGTTCTTATGCGCGCCCAGCATCGCGAAGCCGTACGTAATGCTGCTCAGCAGCAGCATCGACGTTTCGAGCGCGACACCCGGAATCTCGAACAGATCCTTACCGCTCGGACCACCCGCGAACTGGTGGCCCATCACCGCGAACACGGCGAACAGCGCGGCAAAGATGATGCAGTCGGTCATCAGGTACAGCCAGAAACCGAATACCGATTGCGACGGCACATGATCCGGCGCGAGATGCGGTTGGACCGCAATAGTCTTCTGTAGCATCAGTCCACCTCTACCGCAATGTGGGCACCAGCGCCGGCGCGCTTTTCTTCAATCAACGCAACCGTGTCGGCCGGGATGTAATAGCCGTCGTTATCCTGGAAGCTATAGACGATCACCGTGCCGATTGCACCGACCAGGCCGACGATCGCAAGCCACCAGATGTGCCATACACCGGCAAAGCCGAGCGCCAGTGA
This sequence comes from Paraburkholderia elongata, assembly GCF_013177735.1. Taxonomy (GTDB): domain Bacteria; phylum Pseudomonadota; class Gammaproteobacteria; order Burkholderiales; family Burkholderiaceae; genus Paraburkholderia; species Paraburkholderia elongata. The sequence continues at coordinate 95,137 of NZ_WOEZ01000094.1, forward strand.
GAACAGCCCCACCAACAGACCCGCTGACGTATTCGACGGCATATGAATGTCGCGATACACCGGCTCTGTTTGCTGCGTTTTACGCGACTTCATGTCGGTAAACGCGTCCAGCTTGCGCACAGTCGGGATAATCGCGAAGTTGTACACCGGCGGCGGCGAGCTCATCGCCCATTCCAGCGTATGACCGTTCCACGGATCGCCAGAGACGTCGCGATTTTGCGGCAGATTGCGGTCGCGGATACTGACGTACAGCTGCGCCAGCTGGCAAGCAATGCCGATAGCGATCAGCCCTGCGCCGAACGCAGCGAGAATCAGCCACGGATGCCATGCCGGATTGTCGTAATGGTTCAGACGGCGCGTCATGCCCATGAAGCCGAGCACATACAGCGGCATGAACGCGACATAGAAACCGACCAGCCAGAACCAGAACGCGGCCTTGCCGAGTTTCTCGTTCAGCTTGAAACCAAACGCTTTCGGGAACCAGTAGTTGAAACCGGCCAGATAACCGAACAGCACGCCACCGATGATCACGTTGTGAAAGTGCGCGATCAGGAACAGGCTGTTGTGCAGCACGAAGTCCGCGCCCGGGATCGCCATCATCACGCCGGTCATACCGCCGATCGTGAACGTGATCATGAAGCCGATCGTCCACAGCACGGGCGTGGTGAATTCCAGACGGCCTTTGTAGATAGTGAACAGCCAGTTGAACACTTTCACGCCGGTCGGAATCGCAATCACCATCGTCGCGATACCAAAGAACGCGTTGACGTCAGCGCCCGAACCCATCGTGAAGAAGTGGTGCAGCCACACGAGGAACGACAGCACCATGATCGCGCAGGTCGCCCACACCATCGTCTTATAGCCGAACAGCGGCTTCTTGGCGAAGGTGGCCACGACTTCCGAGAAGATACCGAACGCCGGCAGGATCAGGATGTACACCTCGGGGTGACCCCATGCCCAGATCATGTTCACGTACAGCATGGCGTTGCCGCCCCCGTCATTCGTGAAGAAGTGCATGCCGAGGTAGCGGTCCAGCCCGAGCAACGCGAGCGTCACGGTCAGGATCGGGAACGACGCCATGATCAGCACGTTGGTGCAGAGCGCAGTCCACGTGAACACCGGCATCTTCATGAAGGTCATGCCCGGGGCGCGCATCTTCACGATGGTCGCGAAGAAGTTCACGCCGGTGAGCAAGGTGCCTATACCGGAGAGCTGCAAACTCCATAGGTAATAGTCGACCCCAACACCCGGACTGAACTGCAATTCCGACAGCGGCGGATAAGCCAGCCAGCCCGTTTGCGCGAACTCACCGATCACCAGCGACACGTTGATCAGAATCGCGCTGACCGCGGTCATCCAGAAGCTCAACGAGTTAATGAACGGGAACGCAACGTCGCGCGCGCCGATCTGCAGCGGCACAATCAGGTTCATCAGGCCGATCATGAACGCCATCGCCATGAAGAAAATCATGATGACGCCGTGTGCCGTGAACACCTGGTCGTAGTGATGCGGTGGCAGATAACCTGGGCTCATGTTGCCGAGCGCCTGTTGCAGACGCATCATGATCGCGTCCGAGAAGCCGCGCAGCAGCATGATCATCGCAACGATGATGTACATGATGCCGAGCTTCTTATGGTCGACAGAGGTCAGCCATTCCGTCCACAGGTAGCGCCATTTGCCGAGATATGTAACCGTGCCGAGCACGGCCAGCCCGACGAGCGCCATGAAGATGCCCGCACCGACGATGATTGGCTCGTGATACGGAATCGCATCGAGCGTAAGTTTTCCGAACATGCGTTACCCCTTACCCTTAGGCGCACAGTTAGCGTCTTTCATGTTGTCGAGGACGTTACCGTTGTTGTATCGGGCAATGATGTTGTGAAAGAGCTTCGGATCGACCGAGGAGAAGTACCGCACTGGCTCCTTCTCCGTAGGCGCCGATACCGCGTGGTAGCGGTCCATGTCGAGACGGTCGGACGAGCCGCGTACTTTGGCGACCCACGCATTGAACTCTTCAGGCGACGTGGCGAGTGCGCGGAACTTCATATCCGAGAAACCCTTGCCGCTGAAATTCGCCGCGGTGCCGGCGTAGTTGCCGGCTTCGTCGGCCATCAGGTGCAGACGCGTTTGCATACCCGCCATTGCGTAGATCTGGCCGCCGAGCTGCGGAATGAAGAATGAGTTCATCACCGTGTCGGACGTGATGACGAAGTTCACCGGCGTGCCGACCGGGAACGCCAGCTGGTTCACCGATGCAATGCCGAGGTCCGGATAGATGAAGAGCCACTTCCAGTCGAGCGCGACGACTTCGACGTTGATCGGCTTCACCTGCGACTCGAGCGGCTTATACGGATCGAGCTCATGCGTGCTCTTCCACGTCAGCACGGCGAGGAACAGAATGATCAGCGTCGGAATCGTCCAGATGGCGATTTCGATACCGGTCGAATGCACCCAGCCCGGACGGTATTCGGCGTTCTTGTTCGAAGCGCGATAGCGCCATGCGAACAGCAGCGTGAGCGCGATAACCGGAACGACCACGATCAGCATGGCCCAGGTCGACGTGGCAATCAGCTCACGTTCCGCCAGACCCACACTCCCCTTCGGATTCAAAATATCGAGGTTGCTGCAACCCGAGAGCAACAACATGAGGCCGGCGGAAAGGAAACCTGTCGACCCTCGCAGAGTCTTTCCTTTCATATCCATTGCCCTTCTTTTACGACTTCGACGAACGTCATTCGACCGCTCTCCCTTAATAAGCGATCGCATAATAAGGGGTCGTCAACTGGATATAAACACTGGATTTAGCAACGATCTATTACACCGCAACACCGTGCGACACGTTGCCGCACGCCTGTGCGCACGTGAGGGTTTGCAATGCTCTATTGCAACGTACCGGCGGAGTCGCCGGATCACGAAAGTCCCTTTATATAAGCGCTAAAACGCAGCGCGACCTGAATGGTTGCGCCGCGTCAGATGCTCAAAAATGGACGCGTGCCGATGCGAAAAAACGCGTCAGCAAAGGCAGTATCCGAGAGATGAATGCTGCACCCGCGGCGCGCTTCGTTTTGATCAGCCCGGCGTGCGTGCCGCGACGGCTGCCGGCGCCGCCGCCTGCAGGTGCTCGCCACCGTCAGCCGGTGCGGAGTCCGAAGGATGCGCGCTTCGCTCCGATTGAGCCAGCAGCGTACCGACCGACGGGTCGATCGCATCGGTGAACGGTTTCGGATTGATGCCGATGGCCAGCACCAGCAAAGCCATCGCGCCGAGCAACACGAACTCGCGCTTGCCGAGGTCCTGCAGCTTCGCGACGCGTGCGTTGGCAATCGCGCCGAAGATCACGCGCTTGTACATCCACAGCGTGTAGGCCGCGCTCAGGACCAACGTGGAGGCCGCGATTGCGCCGATCCAGAAATTGAAACGGATCGCGCCCATCAACACCATGAACTCGCCGACAAAACCCGAGGTGCCCGGCAGGCCGATATTGGCCATCGAGAACAGCATCACGAACGCGGCGAAGCGCGGCATCGTATTGGCGACGCCGCCGTATTCGGCGATCGAAGCGGTCTTCGTGCGGTCGTAGAGCATGCCCGTGCATAGCAGCATCGCACCGGAAACCACGCCGTACGACAGCATCTGCACGATTGCGCCGGCCTGGCCGATACGGTTGAAAACGAACAGGCCGAGCGTCACGAGACCCATGTGCGCAATCGTCGAATACGCGAGCAAGCGGCGCATGTCGGTCTGCACGAGCGCCAGCAGGCTCGAATAGATCACCGCGATCAGCGACAGCGTGATCATCATCGGCGCGAAGAAATGGCTGGCCTGCGGGGCGATCGGCAGCGCGAAGCGCAGCAGACCGTAACCGCCCAGCTTGAGCATGCCGATCATCACGGCGGCGCCGGTCGGGCCGTCGAGGTGGACGTCCGGCAGCCACGTATGCAGCGGCCACATCGGCACCTTGACACCGAACGCAGCAAGGAAGCCGAGGAAGACCAAAACCTGCGCCCAGGTGCCGAGGTGAGTTTCACGCCACAGCGCGAGATCGAAGCTGTGCGTCTGGCTGTACAGGTACAGCATCGACATCAGCATCATCAGCGAGCCGAGGAACGAGACGAAGAAAAACTTCACCGCCGCATACGAGCGGTTCGAATTGCCCCACGTACCGATCAGCAGGTACAGCGGAATCAGCGTCGCCTCGAACGAGATGAAGAACAGCATGCCGTCCATCGAGGTGAACACGCCCTGCATGAAACCCGACAGCATCAGGAACGCGCCGAAGTACTGCGCGGTGCGCTCGGTGATCGACTCCCACGAAGCGACCACGATGATGATCGTGGTCAACGCGGTCAACGCGACGAGCCACAGCGAAATCCCATCCACCCCCACATGCCACGCGATATCGAACGTGGGCGACCAGCGGAGGTTCTCGACGAACTGCATCGACGTCACGTCGTTGCGGAAATTCGACACGAGCGGAATCACCGGCAGGAAACCCGCGACTGCGCCGATCAGCGCGAGCCATCGCGTGCGACTACGTGCCGCGTCAGATCCGGCACGCAAAACCACCAGGCCGGCGACAATAGGGATCCAGATGAGTAGGCTAAGAAGCGGAGGCAATGGCATGTGTTCGGTTGAAAACTTGAAATACAAAACGCCGCTTCAACACCTTCAAAAACGAAAGCATTGAAACGGATATGTAGGCTGGATTTCGCTGAAATTGACGTTGAAGCGGTGCTGCGCGCTTCACGTTTACCCGCAGTCGAATGACCAAGGGTGGGAGATTACCAAGATAAGAATACTTTTGCAGCGCAACAATGCTGCAACGCCTTTGGCAATGCATTCTTGCCACGCGCGGCCTTGCGAAACGCCGAAAAATGTGCAGACGCACAAATTCATCCGAACAGGATATGCTCCATGTTTTTTGCATGTAGAAGAAAGCAGTTGGCGGGCGATTAGCGACTCTTGCGCGAACACCTCCGCACAATGATTACACTGGAATGGTTCATGCGGGTGCATGACGCACCATCAAGGCCGATTTCGAGCAACCGGCAAAAATTTAGCGTGCCCGCGAACAGAAATTTTTTTGATCCGGCACTCTAAAGAAGCGTCAGTGGGCACCCGAAAAGACCCGCGCGATCCACTTACCTGCCCGCTTTCAGACGGGTATCGGGCGATGGCGGTCTATGCCTGCGAGCCTTACAGAACCCGAATATACTTCGGCGGTTCAGGGGCCGACGCTCGTGCGCAGCACGGTAGTTTCTTCGCACGATTGAACGCCGCCCTCGCCAGCCAGACTTATCGGATACCGCATGGTGCTTCGTGATGAAGGTGTTGTTCCCGCGCTCGAATGCCGCGAGCTTGGCAAGGCTTACGGCGCCGGCCGAATCGTGCTGGCGCACCTCGATTTCACGCTCGCGCCGGGTGAATTCGTCGCGATCATGGGTGACTCCGGCGTCGGCAAATCGACACTGCTCAATCTCATTGCAGGGCTCGACAGCGCGGACAGCGGCGACGTGATCATCGACGGCAGCGTGGTCTCGCGTCTGGATGACAACGCGGCAACGCGTTTGCGCCGGCAAAAACTGGGCTTCGTGTTCCAGGCGTTTCACGTACTGCCCCATTTGACACTTGCGCAGAATGTCGCTCTGCCGCTGCTGCTAAACGAGCTACCCACGGCCGGCGCGCTCGATATGCTCGCGGCCGTCGGCTTGAGCGGCCGTGGCGATGATTTTCCGCGGCAGCTGTCGGGCGGCGAGTTGCAACGCGTCGCCATTGCGCGGGCGCTCGTGCATCGCCCGAAACTGATTCTCGCCGACGAACCCACCGGCAATCTCGATCCCGATACCGCACACGAGGTACTCGGCCTGTTCCGCGCGCAAAGCAAGGCAACCGGTGCGGCCACCATCATGGTCACGCACTCGGAGGCAGCCGCGGCGGTGGCGGACCGCATCCTGATTCTGAGCGACGGCGGTTTGCACGCATCGTCCGGACGCAATGCCTTTTCCGGTTCGTCCCCCGACTCTCGATCCACTGCGCGTTCAGCCGATGATGCACGCTGACCCACACCCGCTGCAGCGAATGCGAGGTCATCGCAGGCTCGCGCGTTGGCTGTTGGGCGCCGAGTGGCGCAGTCACCGAGGACGCGCACTGGTTGCAATCGCAACGATCGCGCTCGGCGTCGCGCTTGGCTACGCCGTTCAATTGATCAACAGCGCAGCCTTCAATGAATTCTCGGCGGCGGCTCGCAGCCTCTCGGGCGAGGCCGATCTGCAGGTGCGCGGTGCACAGCCTTTATTCGACGAGTCCATCTATCCGCGCTTGTCGACCGAGCCTGGTGTAGCGCTGGCGAGTCCCGTACTTGCTCTCGATGTCACCGTGCCGGATCAGAGCGCTGCGCTGCCTGTGCTCGGCATCGACGTCTTCGAAGCAAGCCGCATTGCACCCGACCTGATCGGCGTGCCGTCGCCGGAACGGCCGTTCGATACGCTCGCGGCCGATACGGTGTTTCTCTCGGCGGCGGCGCAGCAATGGTTGAAGGTGAAGATCGGCGATGACATCGCGCTGCAAAGCGGCACGTCGATCGTGCACTTTCGCGTGGCCGGCGGTCTCGTGAGAACGCGGCCGGGTCAGCGGCTCGCGGTGATGGATATCGCTGCCGCTCAGTGGAAGTTCGGCAAGGTGGGCAAGCTGTCACGCATCGACGTGCAACTCGAACGCGGCGTCGATCGCGAACGCTTCAAGCGTGGCCTGCAAGCGCGGCTCGGCAGCCGGTGGGTGATCTCCGAGACGCGCGATGCCGAAAGCCGCACCGATCGTCTGTCGCGCGCTTATCGGATCAATATGAACGTGCTCGCGCTGGTGGCGCTTTTCACCGGTGCCTTTCTTGTCTTTTCGACACAGGCGCTGAGTGTCGTGCGGCGCCGTGCACAGTTCGCGATGCTGCGCGTGCTTGGACTGACGCGCGGCCAGTTGTTGCGCCAGATCCTGATGGAAGGTGCGCTGCTCGGCCTGCTCGGTTCGCTGTCCGGACTCGCGCTCAGCTATGCGCTGGCGAGCGGTGCGTTGCACTTTTTCGGCAGCGATCTGGGCGGCGGCTACTTTCCCGGCGTGCAACCGCACGTCGGTTTCGAACCGCTGGCGACCGCACTATTTCTGACGCTCGGCATCGCTGCGTCGGTATTAGGCAGTCTTGCCCCCGCCGTGGAGGCGGCGCATGCGCGGCCCGCGGCAGCACTCAAAGCCGGCGCCGAAGAAGGCGCACTGGCACGGCTCGCTACACCGTGGCCCGCTTTGACATGTCTGCTGGTTGCCGGCGTGCTCACCCAGGTGCCACCGTTGTTCGATGCGCCTATCAGCGGCTATCTGGCCGTTGCGCTGTTACTGGTCGGCGGGATAGCGCTGATGCCGCGTGTGACCGCGTTCATATTCGGCGCGGCGAGTCGTGCTTTCGGCGCGCGGCGGCGCGCCGGCGCGGCCAGCACACTCGCGTTGGCGCGTCTCGCGAATGCGCCGGGCCATGCATCGATCGCGATGGGCGGCGTGCTGTCGAGCTTCGCGCTGATCGTCGCGATGGCGATCATGGTGGCCAGCTTCCGTGTTTCTGTCGAAGACTGGTTGGGTCACCTGCTCTCGGCCGATCTGTACGTTCGGGTGGCACCGAACGGCGACACCGGCGGCTTGCGCCCCGACGAACAGACTCTGCTGGGCAGCGTGCCCGGCATCAAGACCGCCGCGTTTGCCCGCACCTCGCATCTCACGCTCGACCCTGCACGGCCCGACGTCGCCGTGCTCGCGCGTGAAATCGACGCCGCCGATCCAGGCGCGAATCTGCAGATGACCGGGGCGGTGCTGCCTCCTTCCGCATCGCATGAGGGCGAGACACCTGTTTGGGTATCCGAAGCAATGGTTGATCTGTATGGATATAAGCTTGGCCAGCGCGTGCAGTTGCCGCTCGGCGAGCGCGGCCACGTGTTCGTTATAGCCGGCGTATGGCGCGATTACGTGCGGCAGACCGGCGCGATTCAGATACGGCTTTCGGATTACCGGCGCCTAACTGCCGACACCGGCGCGACGGATGTGGCTGTCACCATTCAACCGGGAACGAGCGCCGAACGCGTGATTACCGGCCTGCGTGCGCTGCCCTTCGGTGCATCGCTGAACCTGTCGCTACCGGGAGAAATCCGCGCGCGTACGCTGGTTATTTTCGATCGAAGTTTTGCCGTCACTTATCTTCTCGAGGGGGTGGCGATCGTCATCGGCCTGTTCGGCGTCGCGGCGACGTTTTCTGCGCAGACACTCGCACGGGCCCGTGAGTTCGGCATGCTGCGGCATGTGGGCGTGACCCGTTCGCAGGTTCTCGCGATTCTCGCACTCGAAGGCGGGATGCTCACCGCTTGCGGTATCGCGATGGGCTTCATTCTCGGATTCGCGATCAGTCTGATCCTTGTGTTCGTCGTCAATCCGCAGTCGTTTCACTGGAGCATGTCGCTGCACGTTCCATGGACCGTGCTCGGCACGGTCGCATTGGTGATGCTGGCTTCGTCGTGTTCGACGGCGGTGATTGCGGGACGAGGCGCTGTATCGGTGGATGCGGTGCGCGCGGTGAAGGAGGATTGGTGATGGACATGTGGTCGCGTGAGATGGCACGAGAATCGGTGTATGACGCGGCGCATGGATCGAAGTATCAAGCGACGTATCAAGTGACGGCGCGCTCTTATCGAGCCGGCCGCGCCTGTCTGGCGCACAGCATACCAAGCAAGTCATCGGCTGCGCTGCCCCGCTTGGCAAGTGCACGGCGACTGAGCGCTACGATTCATGCAGCTTTACTTTGCATGGGTTTGATGGCTACCGCGTCTGCGGTCGCCGCAACACCCGAGTTCGCAGCGGTCGCGCTGGATCATCCGATCGTGCTGCCGCAAGACACCGGCGCACACGCGGCTTTTCGCACCGAGTGGTGGTACGCAACAGGCTGGCTCATGACACCGGACAATCAGCCGCTCGGTTTCCAGATCACCTTCTTTCGCTCGGCAACCGGTCACGACCCAGCGGACCCGAGTGCGTTCGCACCGTCGCAATTGATCATTGCTCATGCCGCGTTAAGCGATCCTGCACTCGGTCATCTGACGCACGATCAGCGCATTGCTCGCCAGGGTTTCGGGCTGGCGTATGCGAAGCCGGACAATACCGACGTCAAACTCGACGCATGGAAACTCATCCGCGCCAGCGACGGGCACTACGACGTTGAAGTCGATGCTGGGAATTTCTCGCTACATCTTTCTCTGACACCGACACAAGCGCCCTTGCTCCAGGGCGAACGCGGCTACTCCCGCAAAGGTCCGCGGCCCGAGCAGGCAAGCTATTACTACAGCGAGCCGCAATTGCGCGTGACCGGCAGCGTAGTTCGACCGGTCGCGACAGGCAGCAAATCGACGGGCGAAACGGCCGTTACCGGCGCGGCGTGGCTCGATCACGAATGGTCGAGCACGCTGCTCGATACCGACGCGGTCGGATGGGATTGGCTCGGCGCCAATCTGACGGATGGTTCAGCCTTGATGGCTTTTAAGATCCGCAGTCGCGACGGACACGCGGTATGGGCACATGCGGCACTCAGAAATCGCGACGGTCAGGTGACGACGTTCGGCCGCGATCAGGTCGATTTCACTCCGGTTCGCACATGGCGCTCGCCCCGCACGAACACGTTGTATCCCGTCTCGATGACGGTCAAAACCGGCGCGCTTACGTGGCGTCTCGATCCGTTGATGGACGACCAGGAACTCGATTCCCGTCAATCGACCGGCGCAGTGTATTGGGAAGGTGCAGTTCGGGTGAGCCGCGACGGCGCGGACGTCGGACGTGCTTATTTGGAGCTGACGGGTTACGCGAACGCGCTGCGGATCGGGAAGGAGTGACAGCGGAAGAACCGGAGCGCGTCGGGCAAAGTCGCACGGTGGCGATGCTTCCAGATACGCGTTTCTGCGCCGTAAACGCAGAAACCCCACCTTTTCGGGGTGGGGTTTCTGTTGCTGCTGGGGAGCCTGACGATTACCTACTTTCACACGGGAATCCGCACTATCATCGGCGTGGAGTCGTTTCACGGTCCTGTTCGGGATGGGAAGGGGTGGGACCGACTCGCTATGGTCATCAGGCATGACTTGTTGTTGCGTTGACTTCGTCAACACAACCAATCGGGAAGAAGTAGTTTCTGGTGATGCTCACCAGAGGGAGTTGTGTTGTTCGAGGCACAACATCGATCTCAACCTGTGCATGTGGTCTCAAGACCCTGCGCGTGGCGCAGGGTGGGGCATCCATAAGTGCTGAAGCACTAACGGCTGCCGACACACACCGGTTATAGG
>NZ_WOEZ01000095.1 GCF_013177735.1 Paraburkholderia elongata
ATGTAGTACGCGCGCGCCGTGCCGCCGCGAATGCGCACGCCCTGGCCGCGCCGCACATAGCCGTAATAGGCCGCGCCGCGCGCGACGGCGAGATCAAGATCCGCGCCTTCGAGCAGGCGTGCTTGCGGCGCATCTTCTGCGCTGAGCCAGTCATTGAGCGTGCCCATGATCCGCTCGACCAGCAGCGGCGACTTGAACACGCCGCCGTTGAAGAGCACGGCGGTGGGGTGCAGGAAGCTCGCGCCTTCCGGAGCGGCGATATCGCGCAAGCCTTCGAGTTCGGCGAGCGCGCCCACCTGACGGCCAAGGAAGGCCGCCAGATGCCGCGTGATGCCCGCGTCCTGCGCATACGGCAGACCGAGTTGCGTCAGACCGGCACGCGCGCGGCTCACCGGACGTGCAGCGCTATCTACCTGCGGGAAGAAGCCTTCAAGGATCGTCTGGGTCAACTCCGCACGCGTGAGCTCGGTGCGGATCGAACCGCCGATCAGCTTCGAGCCGCGGCTCGGCACGACGAGCGGCACGGTGTCGGTCGACGGGTCGCTGAGCAGCGTTTCCTTCGCCGAGCGGCAGGCATAGGTGAGGGCGCGCAGTTGCCACGCGTCGGCCTGGGTACCTTGAGCGGCGAGCTTGCGTGCGACCCCATGGGCGAGCGCGAGATCCATGTTGTCGCCGCCCAGCAGAATGTGTTCGCCGACCGCGACGCGATGCAGTTCGAGATTGCCTTCGCGCTCGATCACGGCGATCAGCGAGAGGTCGGTCGTCCCGCCGCCTACGTCGACCACGAGAATGATGTCGCCGACCTTGACTTGCTTGCGCCACTGGCCGCCGCTCTTCTGAATCCAGCTATACAGCGCGGCTTGTGGTTCTTCGAGCAGCGTCATGCGGCCGTAGCCGGCGGCTTCCGCAGCTTCGGCGGTCAACTCGCGCGCGGCCGGATCGAACGACGCCGGGATCGTCACCGTGATGTCCTGCTGGCTGAACGGGGCGTCCGGATGCGCGTGGTCCCACGCTTCGCGCAGGTGCGTCAGATAGCGCACCGAGCTTTCGAGCGGCGACACGCGAGCGACTTCAGGCGGCGCGTCGTTCGGCAGAATCGCCGCGCGACGGTCGACGCCAGGATGACACAGCCAGCTCTTGGCGCTCGACACGAGCCGGATCGGCGTGGCCGCGCCGCGGCTGCGGGCGAATTCACCGACCGCGAATTCGCGCTGGCCGGTCCACGGCAGGTACAGGTCGCCCGAGGCGAGTTCGTCCGGATGCGGCAGGTAGAGGAACGAGGGCAGCAGATCGAGGTTGTCGATCGCGCCGGGGCCGGTGAGTTGTGCGATCGGCAGCACGCCCTGGGTGGTCTTTTCGCCGTCGCTGGCCGTGGTGTCGACGTAGGACAGCGCGCAGTGCGTGGTGCCCAGGTCGATCCCGATTGAGAAGCGTGCGTCGCTCATAGCTCCACCTCAGCCGGTGCGATCACCTTGGCGTTATGGCTGTCGGTCAGCTTCGGTAGACGCACTTCGTCGACACGCCAGCCGCGGTGGCTGATGCTGCCGTTAAACGGCGCCTTGCCGACCACATTGCCGGTCAGGCGAATCGAGGTGGCGTCGAAACCTTCGGCCAGCGTCACGCGGCTGCCTTCGGCTTCGTCGCGCACCGGACGGATCGTGAAATGCTCGCGCAACGTCGCGCGGCAGCCGTCGTGCACGAGGCGGGCGGCGGCGCCGATGTCGGCGTCGCTATAACCCTTGATGTCTTCTTCGACGAAATCGACGAAGCGCGCGTCGCGTTGCAGCAGGCCGAGCAACTGGAGCGCGGCGTCCGGGCTCGCTTCTTTCAGCGTGGGCGCCGGCTGAGGCGCGGGGGCCGGCGCAGCGGCAGGCGCGGGCTTGGGTGCAGCGGCAGGTGCAGGGCTCGCGGCAGCGGCGCCGCCTGCGCCACCTGCGCCACCCTTACGCAGGCGCAGCACCCCTGCGGCGAATTCGCCATCGCCGAGGATGCTGAAAAACGTACTGACGGCAAGTGAAATCCTGCCGAGGAAAGAGGGGTTCGAATCGGTCATGAATGCTCCTGAGGGGCTCTGTTAAAGGACGAGCTGTCCTGGCTGCGTCGCACGCGTCGGGCCCGACATGCCAGATTGGCTTGCTGGGCCGTCGTCATGCGTCTTTGCGAGGGTCGGCGGCAAGCATGCCGCCGAGGTCTGATTCATCCGGTCTGCGGCGCGTTCGGCGCGCGCAAAACCCGTATTTTGCCTTGTCGCGCGCCCGAAGCGGGCAAAGCCGGCAATTCTAGCGCTCAATGGGTGGAGATTGGCGGGTGGCGGAGGGTGCCTGCCGGGTACGCCCGGCGGCTCATTTCACGCGGCGTGCGGCCCGAATTCGGCCACCACCTGGTCGATAAACGCGCGCAACTTCGGGGTGGCGCGGCTTGCCGGAAACACAAGATGCATAGGTCGCGCGGGCGCTTCGTAACCGTTCAGCAGGCGCACCATCCGGCCTGCGGCGAGCTCGTCTTTTACCGCCACTTCGGGCGCGAGTATCACGCCGCCGCCATTGAGGGCGGCGGCCAGCAGCGCTTTCACGTCGTTGGCCTGAAAGCGGCCGGAAATCGGCACCACGTGTTCGCCTTGTGCATCGGCAAAACGCCATTCGGTCGCAACCGGCAAGCTCGTATAGACGAAGCTCAGGCACTCGTGCTCCGCCAGCGCTTGCGGGGTCTGCGGCTCGCCGCGCTCGGCCAGATAGCTGGGCGACGCGCAGGCGATCAGCCGGTACGGCATCAACGGCCGCGCGATCAACGACGAATCCGACAGCGAGCCCAAACGGATCGCGGCTTCATACCCTTCGTCGATCAGATCGACGAAGCGGTCGGTCAGCGCCAACTCGACCCGCACCTCGGGATTCGCCTTCAGGTAGCGCGTGATCATCGGCGCGAGACAGCAGGCGCCGAAGGTCACCGGCGCGGTGATGCGCAAACGCCCACGCGGCGAGGCTGACAATTCCTGTGCGACCGATTCGGCCGCTTCGGCATCCGCCAGCAGCGCCTTGCAGCGTTCGTAGAAAATCTGGCCGATCTCCGTGAGGCTCTGGCGGCGCGTGGTCCGGTTGAGCAAACGCGCGCCGACGCGCTCCTCCAGCGTGCTGACATGCTTGCCGGCCATCTGCGACGAGATGCCGAAGGCGAGCGCGGCCGCGGCGAACGAGCCGCTGTCGGCGGTTTTCAAGAACACGGCCATGCTGGTCAAACGGTCCATGATTCCCCACTCCCAGTTTCGACACTCATCAAACTACGCCCGTTTATCCGGTTGAAGTTTTGAATCATAGTGCTTGTCACCGATGGGCGGGCGCTCAACGGAGCGATCCTTAGATAGACATGGAGTGTGAAACATGAAGATAGGCATTCTCGGCGCCGGTTTTCTCGGCCGAGCGATGGCGACTCTCGCGAAGAACCATGGTCACGACGTGATGATCAGTAATTCCCGTGATCCGCGGACCTTGATCAGTACGGCCGCGGTGCTTGGCTGTGCACTCGGCACGGCTGAAGAGGCGGCGAAATTCGGCGACGTGGTGGTGGTGACCGTGCCGTTCAGCAACATTGACGCGCTGCCGGTTGCGGCGCTCGACGGCAAGATCGTGATCGACACGTGCAACTACTATCCCGACCGCGATGGCCAGATCGAGGCGCTCGACAGTCGCTCGACGACCACCAGTCAGATGCTGGCCGCCGCGTTGCCGGGCGCGAAGGTGGTCAAGGCCTTCAACGCGATTCTGGCGAAAGACCTCGAAACGGACGGCAAACCTGCGGATGCGCCGAACCGCCGGGCACTGCCGTTCGCCGGCGATGACGAACGGGCCAAACACGTCGTGAGCGCGCTTCTCGATCAGTTCGGCTTCGATCCAGTCGATGCCGGGGCGCTCGCGGACAGTTGGCGCTTCGAGCGTGCGAAGCCGGTCTATTGCATTGCGCTGGATCGCGCGGGCATCACCGAAGGATTGGCAGCGGCGCAGCGGGACGTCGAGTTGCCGCATGGGTCGTGGCGGCATTGAGTGGGGCGTGGCACGGCAGAATGAGACGGCAGCGACGTGTTCCCAAAATTAATTCGATGTGCGACTATGCCCATCATGGAACCCCGTAACGTACTGTTCAAATCTCATCACCATCACGGCCGCATGCTGTTGCGCCGTGGTTCGTTACGTCCATAGCAGAGAATCGGGACCTCACTGATCCCGTTTCATGCATAAACGACCAAGGCGCCTATGGCGCCTTTTTTACTTTTTACGCACAAGAGACCAGACATGACCATGATTCGTGGAACCCGTTTTATCGTCGGAAACGAAGCCGCCCAGATTCGTGCTCTCGAAAACCGCTTCCGGAGCTACCTTCATGGAAGCCGGGGCAGAGGAGGCTATTGTTCCTGCTCTGTGGGGACAAGACACCTTCATCCAGAAAGCCGGTGGCAGTGAGGTCATCGGACAGATGTGGGCGTTCCCGGACAAGAAAGGCAGACCCTGCTGTCTGATCCCGGAAGCCACCGCGCTCTTTCAGGAGCGCAGCAAGGAATTGCTGGGACAGCAGACGGAGCGCATGTTGTTTTACGTCGCGCGCTGCTATCGCTACGAGCGGCCTCAAGCCGGTCGATACCGCGAATTCTCGCAACTCGGTTTCGAATATCTTTGCCCGGACCCTCAACGGGCGCAACCTGCGCAGCCAGGAGATCGTGGCGGGCTTTCTGGATTCGTTCGGACTGCGTTACGAACTCGACAGCACGGCTCGACGCGGTCTTAGCTATTACCTGAACGGCCTGGGCTTCGAGATGCGCTGCACCGAACTCGGGGCGCAACAACAGATCGTCGGCGGCGGTGCCTATCGGGAGGGTGCGGGTTTCGGCATCGGCGCAGAACGGTTGCTGCTCGCGATGGTGGCTCAGGGAGTCGTGTAGGGCGGTAGACCTTATTAAATATGTCACCGTCGCGTCTGCCGGTCAGTAGGTCTGGTCGGCAATAACTCGGGCCACTGTTTCCAGCGACCGCTTGAGCGTGACCAGGTCGACGGAGCCGATTGCCAGGCGAATGGCGTGAGGTACCTGAGCCGACGTCGAGAACGGATGGGCTGTCGACACTGAAATCCGCTCGCGCATCAACGCCATAGCAATCCCGTCCGCGCGAACCTCCTGCGCCAGAGGAAGCCAGACGAAGTACGACGCGGGGTGACTGATCCTCTTGACCCGGCCCAAAACGTCGGCCGCAAGGCTCTGACGCATCTTGGCATCGCGCCGCTTGTCGTCTTCCAGGCGGGCCACGGTGCCGTCTTCCAGCCAACCGCAGGCGATGGCTGTCATGGTCGCCGGGGTGTTCCAGGTTGTCGCCCGGATGGCTCGTTCGAGCCTGGGGACCCATTCGCGCGGCGCACAGACGAAGCCGACGCGCAGACCCGTCGCGACACTTTTCGACAAGCTCGACACATAGACCGTCGTCTCCGGAGCAAGCGCTGCCAACGGAGGCGGAGCATCTTCAGCAAGGAATGCGTAGGCCGCGTCCTCGATGAGGATCAGTCCATGTCGTCGAGCGATGGTGACAAGTTCCCGACGTCGCGTTGCGCTCATCACCCAGCCGAGCGGGTTGTGCAGCGTTGGCATGGCGTAGACGGCGCGTACGCGCCGTCGCTTGCACAGGGCCGCTAACGCGTCCAGATCGGGTCCGTGCCCAGCGGCCGGGATCGGTGCGAGTTCCAGTCGATTGGCCTCGGCAGCCAGCTTGAATCCCGGGTAGGTCAGCGCGTCCACGGCCACCACGTCGCCGGGCTCGAGCAACGCCATGGCGGTCGTCGTCAGCCCATGCTGTGCGCCGCTCACGAGCAAGGTGGTTTCAACCGTTGCTGCCAGACCCCGGCTGGCCAGGTGGTGCGCCACCGTCGCCCGCTCGTGCTCGCGCCCACCGTGAGGCTGGTATCGAAGCAGGGACTCAAGGTCACCTGCGGCCGCGAGCTGGCGCAGCGCCGCCCTGAGAAGGTCGGCCTGGCCCGGCGAAGACGGATAGTTGAAGCTCAGATCCACCGTGTCCGTGCTCCAGGCATGCAGGTCAATGCCCTGTCCGCGAGGAAGAGGTTCTTTGACGAACGTGCCGCGGCCGGTTTCGCCGCTCACCAAACCCATATCCTGCAGCTCCGCGTAGACACGCGTGGCCGTGACCAGAGCCAGGCCTTCGCGAGCAGCGAGGTCGCGGTGCGTTGGCAGACGCGTCCCGGGACGCAGGTGGCCTGCACGGATGTCAGCCGCGAGTTGGTCGACCAGTTGTTTGTAGCGCGGCTGAGGCATGTCTCAATGTATCCATGACAATTATTTGATTGTATTGATTATCGGCCCTACCATGGAGCGACACAACGTCTCCACCCGCACGAGGACGCCATGCACATCGCCATCCTGACCTTCGAAGGCTTCAACGAACTCGACTCGCTGATCGCGCTCAACATCCTCAGCCGGGTCAAGAAGCCCGGCTGGCGGGTGTCGATCGCCAGTCCGGCGGCCAAGGTGCGTTCGATGAACGGCGTGGTGCTGGAGGCGCAAGCGTCGCTGAAGGACGCTTGCGACGCCGACGCGGTGCTAGTCGGCAGTGGGATACAGACCCGAGACGTCGTCGCCGATGCCGCGTTGATGTCGCAGCTGAGGCTCGACCCGACGCGCCAACTGCTCGGCGCGCAGTGCTCGGGCACGCTGATACTCGCGAAGCTAGACCTGCTGGACGGCGTTCCGGCCTGCACGGACCTGACCACCAAGCCGTGGGTCGAGGAGGCCGGCGTGGCTGTGCTCAACCAGCCGTTCGTGGCTAAGGGAAACGTCGCGACCGCGGGCGGGTGCCTGTCGTCGCAGTATCTGGCGGCCTGGTTTATCGCACGTCTGGAAGGCGTCGAGGCTGCACGCAGCGCGATTCACTATGTCGCCCCGGTGGGGGAGAAGGAAACCTACGTGACGCGTGCGATGGCGAACATTTCGCCGTTCCTCTAAGGGGCCGCCTGGCTAGGCAGCTTGCTACCTTGCATGCATATGCACACAGAACCGGAAAAACAGTCGTTCGTGTCGGCAGCCGGACGGATAGACACGCGGCGCTGGATTGACGCTCGCATCAAGCGGCGAGCGCTGCATCGACCGCGGCCAGGTAGTGCCGAAAGCCAGCCTGCAGCAGCACGGTTCGCACGCGCCCGAGCTCGCATCGCACGGCTTCGTCCGCGGGCTCCTGCAGGGTGCGCGCGAGCGCGCGGCCGCGCGCCGCGAACAGCTCGGCCCAAGGCAGCGGTTCGCGCCGCGTGTAGTCCTCTAGTGCCGTCACGTAGAGCAGCACGCCGGCCGGATCGGGGGCCGACAGCATCGCTTCGATTGCGTCGCGGTAGAACCAGAGGTGGTTGTGGCCGACCGCGCCGAGGCGCAGGAGGTTCTCGCCTTCTGCCAGGAGCCGCGCACGCTCGTCGTTCTCGTCGACCGCGCGGGAGAGGGCGCCCAGGACCTTCGGCGCGCAGAACTGCGTGCCGACTTCGCGCGAGATCGCGAGCGCCTCGCGAAGCGCTTTCACCGCTTCGCCGCGGCATCCATCGTCCAGCCATACACGTCCCTGCATTTCCAGGTTCTGCGCTTCGAATCGGCGCGCGCCCAACTGCCGGATCACCCGCATTTCCTGCTCCAGATGGACCCGCGCAGCCTGCCCATCGCCTAGCTCGTAGCAGGCGAACACGCCGAGCGTCTCGCCCAGCAATTGCGCGCGCGGCTGCCCGATCAGCTCGGCGGCGCGCGCGGCGGCAACGGCGTCTTCGCGCGCCTGCCGCGCGTCGTTCAGATAGATGCGGCTGAAGCCCTGCATCGAACGATTGGCGACTTCGATGCGGCCGAATCCGTGCTCGCGGCTTAACGCCACGCAATCGCTGAAATGGCGGAACGCGGTCCGCATCCGCCCCTGCGCGTACGCGGCATCGGCGAGGCCGCCGAGCGCGCGGGCCTCCGCCTCCGGCAGGCCGAGGCGCCGCGCATAGGCGAGCCCGCGTTCGTGCTCGGCGCTACAGGCATCGATCTTCCCGAGCGGAAAGAGGATGTTGCCGCGCAGATGGTGAAGGCTCGCGAGCTCGGCCACCCGGTCGTCGCGCTCCGCGATCCGCTGCGCGGCCGCGAGCAGGTCTAGCGCTTCGTCGAGACCTTCGCTCACGCGCAGGCCTTCCGCAAGCCCGAGCTGGCAGCGGCACAGACTGGCGTCGTCGGGGGCGGCCGCCAGCGCCGCGCGATAGGTGGCGGTCGATCCCGCGATGTCGCCGAGGTCGCGCTGGAGCTCGCCCTTGCAACAGCTCAGGGCGTGACGGTCCGTGTCGGTCTGCGCGATCTCGAGGCCCCGCTCGGCGAGGCGCAGCGCGGCCTCGACCAGGTGGGCCGTGCGCTGCGCGCCCGCGGCGGCCAGATAGGCCCGCGGCGCGCGTTCGTCCTCGGCGCGGTCGAGATGCTGGGCGTGCAGCGTGGAGTCGCCGTGCGCGAACCAGTCGGCCGCGCAGCGGTGCAGCTCGCGCCGGCGCGCGCGCAGCAGCGTCGAGTATGCGCTCTCCTGAATCAGCGCATGGGCGAACAGGAAGTCTTCGCCCTCCGGCAGCACGAGCGCATTGGCGAGCAGGCCGTCGCAGACGTAGCCGGGATCGTCGATGAGCCGCCGCAGCAACGCGATGTCGAAACGCTGGCCGATCACGGCGGCCGCCTGGAAGGCCAGGCGGTCGTGCGGCGCGAGCCGGTCCATCCGCGCGAGCACGAGGCTCCGGATCGAGGCGGGCACGGCGCTGCCGCCGCCTTCCTCTGCGTTGCGCAATAGCTGCTCGAGGAACAGCGGATTGCCGCCCGCGCGCTCGATGCAGGCGCGCGCGACACGCTGCGTCGCATCGATGAAGTTGCCCGCGAGGCTCAGGGCCTCGTCCTTTCGCAGCGGTCCGAGATCGATCGTCGCGAACGGGGTGTCCCGGCAGCGCGCTCGCCACGTCGCATCGATCGGATCGCCTTCCACGCGCGACGTCATCACGAGGAGGCCCGGGCCGTTCGCGATGCCCGAGGCGAAGGCCGAGAAATAGTCGAGCACTTCGGGGTCAGCCCAATGCAGGTCTTCGACGACGATCAGCGTCGCCGCCTGCCTGCACGCGTCGTCGGTCAGTCTCGCGGCGAGCGCCTGCTTGCCGCGCTTGCGCGCGCCGTGTTCCATCGCGTCGTAGAAGGCTCGCCATTCGCCCGCGAGCGGGAGGTCGAGGAGGTCGTGGAGAAACGCGTGCTGCTCGTCCTTGACGACGCCCTCAGCGGCGAGACGCGCGGCGGCGGCCTGCCGCGCGTCACTCGATGCGCCGGCCGGCAGGCCGAGCAGGCTGCCGACGATCGCGTGCACGGGATCCTGCCCCTTGCCCACGCCGAAATCGAGCACGAGGCCCCGATGGATCGCGAAGCCCTGCGACTGCGCGTAGCGGCGCATCTCGTCGACGAGACGCGTCTTGCCGATGCCCGCTTCGCCGCGCACATGGACAACGTGGCCGGCCCGCCTCGCGAGGCACGCGTGGACGATACCGTGAAACTGCTCGAGCTCGGCCTGGCGTCCGACGAAGAGGCTCCGACTCGCCTTCGCCGATTCGCTCGCGATGGCGCGCAGCCGCCATGCCCGCACCGGCGTGTCGATGCCCTTGAACCGCTGCTCACCGAGCGCGTCGCAGACGGCGGCGTCGCCGAGCGCGCGCGCCACGTCATCGGAAAGCCAGGTCTCACCGGCCGCCGCCGCGGCCTGGAGCCGCGCGGCCAGGTTCACCGGGTTGCCGGTCACGGTGTAGTCCCGCGCGTCGACGCAGCCGAGCGCGCCCGCGACCACCTCGCCGCTCGCGATGCCGACATGCGCCTGCAACGTCCGCCCCGCCTGCGCGCTCAGCTGCGTCAGCGCGTCATGGATGTCGAGCGCCGCGCGGGCCGCGCGCAGCGTGTCCGTCTCGTGCGCGCGGGGAGCGCCGAACAGCGCCATCACCGCATCGCCGATGTGCCTGTCGGTCGTGCCGCCATAGGCGAGCACGATGCCGTCGACGAGCGCCGTGTAGCGGCCGATCAGCGCGCGCAGCTCCTCCGGATCGAGCGTGCGCGACAGCGCCGTGAAGCCGCAGAGATCGGCAAAGAGGATCGTGACCTGCCTGCGTTCGTCCGCGGGGGTGCCCACGGCGAAGGGAGCCTGCGCCGCCGGCGGGGCCGCTGTCGCCGAGTCCCGCGCGGCGGCAGCGAGGATGCGTTTGCGGTGGCCGAGCGACTGCACCCCGAGCTCCTTCAGGTCCACATCGGTCAGCTGCGCGAGCAGCGACAGATCGATATCGTTTGCCGCGAACGCTGGCGCGTACTGCTCAAGTCCCAGGACGTGCAGCCATTGCTCAATATCCATGTTCGCCGCCTGCATCCAATGCCGGGCGGCGCGCGCCGCTCTGCCGCCCGGGTCCGCTTCCGGTTCCTTCCCATGGGCTCAAAGCGCAGACGAAAAGCGCGCGCCGGTTGCCGATGCGAATGGCCCCGAGCCTGTCGCGGATCGTGCCGATGAATACCCAGTGTAGGCGTCCGCCACGGACCGCGTATGGCGTTTGACAGGCTTTCGATTGAGGACGGATACTGGACGGCACCCATCGCGCCTCCGCATTCCACCGGGAATTCACGTGAAGCCGGGCAACACCGTTTCCGTCTCCGACGTCCCGCCACGCTCGCGCGTCGCGGGGCTGCCCGGCGATCTGGCGGCCGGGGCGGTATCGGCGCTCGTCATGCTGTGCTACGCGATGAGCCTCGGCACGATGATCTTCAGCGCCGATCTCGCCCGCTACGCGATGCTCGGCGTACCCACCGCGCTCGTCAGCTGTGTCGTCACGGCGCTCGTGATTTCCTTGACGAGCTCGATGCGCCTGAACATCGGCGGCCCCGACAGCAATGCGGCGGCGTTTCTCGCGGGTGTGGCGGCAGGCGTCGCGAGCAGCGTGCGCGCGGACGGCGGCTCCCCGCAGACCCTCCTCCTGACCGTGCTGATCGCGATCGCGCTCTGTTCGCTCGTGACCGGCATCGTGCTCTACGCGATCGGTTCGTCGAAGCGCAGCCGCTCGCTGCAGTTCCTGCCTTACCCGGTCCTCGGCGGATTCCTCGCCGGCACGGGCTATCTGCTCCTCGCCGGCGCGTTCCGCGTGATGACGGGCGAGTCCCTGCAATGGCAGACGCTCGTGCTGTTGACGCATCTTCACTGGCTCGCGTGGCTCCCCGCGCTCGTCGTAGGCGTGCTGGCCACCATCCTGATGCGCACCTGGAAGCACGTCGCAGCGCTGCCGCTCACGCTGGCCTTCGGGGTCGTCCTCTTCTACGTCCTGCTGCGCGCCGCGGGCCTGTCGATCGACGAAGCGCGCGGCATGGGGCTGCTGCTGCCGCGCGGGGCGCTGCGGCTCGCGGGGCTTCCGGAGCTGCACCTGACAGCGCAGCTCGCGCAGGGTGGCATCGACTGGTCGGCGATCGCCGCACACCTTCCGGAGAGCCTCGTGGTCACGTCGGCCTCGGCTGTCACAATCCTGATGAATTCGACGGCAATCGGCGCGGCGACGGGCGAGGAGGTCGATCTCAATCGCGAGATGCGGGCCGCGGGCCTCGCCAATCTCGCGAGCGGGCTTTTGGGCGGAATGGTCGGCTATCAGTCGTTCAATCGCTCGATGCTCAACGCGCGCGTTGGCGCGACGAGTCGGATGGCGGGCGTGTTCGCGTCGCTCGCGTGCCTCGTCGTGCTTGCCGCGTCGCCCGGTCTCGTCGCGCTCTTTCCCGTGCCGGTGCTCGTCGGCCTCCAGCTTTTCATGGGGCTGCGCCTCCTCGTGCACTGGGTTGTCGGCGCCTATGCGAAGCTCAATTGGTACGAGTACCTGCTCGTGCCCGTCATTCTCGGCACGATCGCGGCCTGGGGCGTGATCATCGGCGTGGTCGCAGGCGTCGTCGCCGCGTGCGTGATGTTCACGCTGCTCTACGGGCGGGCCAGTTGCATACGCATGGAGTTCGACCTCCTCACCCGGACATCGAATGTCGAGCGCAACATCGAGGAGACCGAATCGCTGCGCGGACTCGGCGCACAGGTGTACGGAATGTGCCTGCAAGGGTTTCTCTTCTTCGGCACGGCCAATTCGATCCTCCACCGCATACGCGAGCGGCTCGCCGCGCGCGATCCGGCGTCGGTCCGATTCGTCGTGCTCGACTTCGCGTCGACCCAAGGCATAGACGCGTCGGTATCGATCAGCTTCGTCAAGCTGCGGCAGCTCTGCGCGGCGACGGACGCGGACTTAATCTTGACCGCGCTGCCGCCGCGCTCGCGCGATCTGCTTACTAAAACCGGCACGCTCAATCTGCGGATTCGTGAATTCGACACGCTCGACGCGGGCCTGGAATGGGTCGAAGACAAACTGCTCGCCTCAAGCGCGCTTGCGCCGAAGCGCGGTGACGACCTCCACGCGATGCTCGCGCGGCATTTCACGGCCAGCGCACTGAACACACTGTCCACCTATCTCGAAGTGCATGAGCTGCTAGCCGGCGAGCCACTGTTTCTTCGCGGGGAGGCGGGCGACGCACTGTACATCATCGAGCGCGGGCGGGTCGCGGTTTCGCTGCCGCTCGGAGACGGGCGGTCGGTGAGGCTGCGCGCTTCCGGCCCGGGCACGGTCGTTGGCGAAATGGCCATGTACACGCAGCAGCCGCGCAGCGCGGACGTGTTCGCCGAGGTGCCGACGCGCGTGCGCAGGCTGTCGCTGGCCGCGCTCGTTGCTCTCGAGCAAGACAACCCCGCAGCCGCGCAGCAGTTTCATCGCTTTCTGGTGAAGGTCATCGCGTCGCGGCTCGCCCTCGCCACTGAGGCCCTGCGCGCGGCCTACTGAGCGGTGGGCGGGGGATGGTGTTCGGGGCAACTGCCGTGGCACTTGGGCGGCGGCCGACGCTGAAGATCGCGCAACGCCGTCAGCGATGCTATTCACGAATCTGGTTTCTTTATCGAAGCGATGAGAACGTTCAATTGTTCTTTTCGCGTTCCTCACCGCATTATGCAAACGGATAGCGAAAAGGCTGGGATGGATTGCCATCTGAAGCACGCCACCCGGTCCTTGGCGCTGGCCATAGCCATAGCACCGACAGTCTGTTTGACGCGAGAGGATTTCTGCGATGAGTGCACCAGCCGCACGTCTGGGGATGACCGATCGAACAACGCTGGCCATTGGCGAGGTTCTGGCTGGGCGCAGCGCCGGCATCCGGTCCACACTGCTGTTTGCCGGCCCGGCTGTCGTTGCTTCCATCGCGTACATGGATCCGGGCAATTTCGCCACGAACCTTCAGGCGGGAGCCCGGTACGGCTATTCGCTACTTTGGGTCGTGCTGGCTGCCAACATTATCGCGATGCTGTTCCAGGCACTCTCGGCACGGCTGGGCATTGTGACGAACCGCAATCTCGCCGAAATGTCCCGTGAGCATTTTCCAGCTCCAGTGGTTTATGCGATGTGGGGAATCAGCGAGATCGCGGCGATGGCGACGGATCTCGCAGAGTTTCTGGGCGGCGCGATCGGCCTGGCACTACTGTTTCACCTGCCTCTGCTCTTCGGCATGGCAGTAACTGGACTCGTTACTTACGCGATCCTGATGGCCGAGAAGCGAGGCTTCCGCCCGGTCGAGCTGATTATCGGCGGTCTCATTGGCGCCATTGCCCTGTCTTATGTGATCGAACTGCTGATTGTCCACGTAGCGTGGGGAGCGGCGGCGCACGGAACGTTCGTACCGCAGTTGCATGGTTCAGGGGCGCTCGGTGTCGCGGTAGGCATTATCGGCGCCACGGTGATGCCGCACGCCCTCTACCTGCACTCCGGCCTGACGCAAAATCGCGTGTCCGCGCGCACCGATGTTGCGCGCCGCAGACTGGTGCAATTCTCGAACCGCGAAGTCGTCATCGCGCTGACGCTCGCCGGTCTCGTCAACATGGCGATGGTCATCATGGCTTCCGGCGCATTCCACGCAGGTCATCCCGACGTGGCCGAGATCGAGACGGCGTATCACACGTTGACGCCTTTGCTAGGCGCCGGCGCGGCCGGGGTCTTCCTGGTGTCGCTGCTGGCCTCCGGCGTTTCCAGTTCGGTGGTCGGAACGATGGCAGGGCAAATGATCATGCAAGGCTTCGTGGGTCTTCGTCTTCCAGTCTGGCTGCGCCGTCTTGCGACGATGGTGCCCGCATTCATTGTCGTAGCGTTGGGTGTTAACGCAACCGATGCGCTCGTCTACAGCCAGGTGGTATTGAGCTTTGCCCTGCCGGTGCCGATGATTGCCCTCGTGATCTTTACCAGCCGGCGCGACATCATGGGCGCTTTCGTGAACAGCCGACTGGTATCTCTCGCCGCGATTCTGGGGACCGCAACGATTCTGGTCCTCAACGCCATCCTGCTGCTGCAGACTTTGGGCATCGCTATACCGGGAATTCCCACCGCCGGTTGACTCGCCGAGTTCGTCAGTAAAGATTCCCCTAATGTACCGCAACCTATCGTCTGGTGTATGGCGATGCCCCCGAAGCACGCGGGGCGGATCGCCTAAACTACAGAATCAACGGACACGGCCATTCCCGCGCCGCTACCCGCCATGGCGCACATCTTCTTCGCTGCTTCGATTCAGCGGCATATCGCAACGCCCGAGCGCGAGATCGACGCGCGCACGCTCGGCGAAGCGCTCGAGGCCGTCTTCGCCGCGCAACCTCGACTGCGCGGCTACATCCTTGACGATCAGGGCTCACTGCGGAGGCATCTCGCCGTGTTTGTCGACGGCCGGCGGGTGCGCGACCGACAACATCTGTCCGATGCGCTCGGCGAGAAAAGCCGGGTTTACGTCGTACAGGCGCTGTCTGGCGGATAACGGGTTTCATCCGTACTTGAGCTTTGCATGGGACCAGAGTAAGCGCTAAAGCGCTAACTCTGGTCGACAGGAGAAACTCGACATGAGCGATCGATTGCTTGTCGCAACCCGCAAGGGACTGTTCGTTCTGCAAGCCGATGGCGATGGCGGCTGGACGCTCGGTGCGCCGTATTTCGTCGGCGAGCCTGTGAGCATGGTGCTGCCTGATCCGCGCGACGGATCGCTGTATGCCGCGCTCAATCTCGGCCACTTCGGTGTGAAGCTGCATCGCCGGCGCGCGGGCAGGGAGGATTGGGAAGAGTGCGCGGTCCCCGTCTACCCGCCGCAGCCCGCCGACGAGACACGTACTGGTGACGGCGCGAACGCGAGTGCAAACACCAGCGCGGACAATGCGAGCGCCGCCGCGCCCAGCCCGCCGCCGCCTCCCTGGACGCTTCAGCAAATCTGGTCGCTCGAAACCGGCGGCCCGGACGAGCCGGGCGTCCTGTGGGCCGGCACGATTCCCGGCGGGCTCTTCCGTTCCGACAATGGCGGCGAGACATGGGTGCTCAACCGTGCGCTGTGGGATCGCCCGGAGCGCCGCGAATGGTTCGGTGGCGGCTACGACGCGCCGGGCATCCATTCCGTGATGGTCGATCCGCGCGACAGCCGGCATGTGACAATCGGCGTATCGTGCGGCGGCGTCTGGCAAACCGCCGACAGCGGCGCGACCTGGCGCGTGACTGCAGAGGGGATGGAGGCTGACTACATGCCGCCTGAGCGGCGCGGCGATGCCAACGTGCAAGACCCACACAGGGTCGTACAATGCGCGGCAAATCCAGATGCGCTGTGGACGCAGCATCACTGCGCAATCTTCCGCTCGACTGACGGCGCGGCACACTGGCAGCGGATCGAAGCGCAGCCATCGAGCTTCGGCTTCGCGGTTGCCGTGCATCCGCGCGAGCCGGACACCGCGTGGTTCGTGCCCGCTGTGAAAGACCAGTGCCGGATCCCGGTGAACGGCCAGTTCGTCGTCACGCGCACACGCGACGGCGGCCGCACGTTCGAGCGTTTCTCGAATGGGTTGCCGCCTGCACCGGCGTATCACCTCGTGTATCGGCACGGGCTCGCTGTAGATGACTCCGGCATGCGCCTCGCGATGGGGTCGACCACCGGCGCGCTTTGGACGTCCGACGACGGCGGCGAAAGCTGGCATTTGATTTCGGCGCATTTGCCGCCTGCTTATTGTGTTCGGTTTGGATGAGGGCGCGGGGCAGGCGTCGAACAACCCTTAACGCAAGCAGTC
Source organism: Paraburkholderia elongata (assembly GCF_013177735.1). Lineage (GTDB taxonomy): Bacteria > Pseudomonadota > Gammaproteobacteria > Burkholderiales > Burkholderiaceae > Paraburkholderia > Paraburkholderia elongata. The sequence continues at coordinate 16,188 of NZ_WOEZ01000095.1, forward strand.
TTCGGCCGGGCATCAGGCTGGCCTGCGAGCAATCATGTCCGCCACCTCGTCACACCACGCGATATAGGCCTGTTCCGCCAGCACCCCGCGGCGCGCCACCAGCAGCGGTCCAAGCTGACGCTCGGTCAGCACGGCCTGTCTTGCGAGAAAGAATTCAAGCTGGACCTGGTGGTCCGCACGCACCTCGCGGATTTGCTGCAACGCTGTCTCGCGCGGCAGCAAATCGAAGCACAACACCCGCAGTATCTGTTCGTCCTTGATGGCAGGGCGCGGCGAACCGTTAGCCACCCACGCCCTCAGCTTATCGAGCCCAGCAGCGGTCATGCTGTAGATCGAGCGTTCCGGCCCGCGCGTTCCCGGCAGGCGCTCCGACTGGATGAGTTCATCCTGCTCCAGCTCGCGCAAAGCGGGGTACACCGAGCTGTGCTCAACCGACCAGCAATGCTGGCCCACCATCTGCAGCCATTTGGTCAGTTCATAGCCGGAACGCGGCTCGTTATAGATGCCGGCAAGAAGAACGTATTTCAGCGGCTTTTCCTTGCCGGCCGCGGCTTCCTTCAGATCACTCACTCGCTTTGCTCCTGGATTGCGTCAACGCGCACACGGAATGACTATGTTTTTTTTGACATAGTAAAAACGGCATGTCACTATGTATTTTCCTACATACTCGATGTTATCAGGAAGGCCATGTCCCAAGAAACCATTCTCGTCACCGGCGCCGCCGGCAGCGTCGGTTCGACCGCGCGCGCGGCCATCGCCATCCTGCTGGAACAAGGCCATCGCGTACGCGCCATGGTGCGCAAGCTGGACGCCCGCGCCGACAGGCTGCGTGACCTGGGCGCCGAAGTCGTGGTCGCCGACATGCTCGACATCGTCGCCGTGCGCGCAGCCATGCAAGACTGCTCAGTGGTGTATTTCACAATGTCGGTTTCGCCCGACTACCTGGAAGCGGCCGCCAACGTCGCGGTTACAGCCAAAAGCCTGGGTGTGAAGGCCTTCGTCAATCTGTCGCAGATGACGCTATCGCAGATGAGCGAGACAGAGACCACCAGCAGCCCGCAACAGAAGCAGCACTGGCTCGCAGAGCAGATGCTGCGCTGGTCCGGCCTGCCGGTGGTCTACATGCGTCCAACCGCTTTCTTCGATGGCATGTTCCTGGTGCAGGCGGCCAAGGGGATCCGCGACGACAACGCCATCCGCCTGCCGTTCGCTGACGGCAAGACCTCGCCGATCGCCGCCGCCGACGTGGGGGCAGCCGCCGCTGCGGTGCTGGCCAACCCGGAGCCGCATATCGGCAAAGTCTACGAACTGACCGGCCCCCAGTCACTGACGATGACCGAGTTCGCACAGGAATTCAGCAGCGCTCTGGGCCGCACCATCCAATACGTCAACGTGCCGCCGCAGATGTGGGAGGCGAAGCTCCGGGAACTCCAACAGCCGGCGCATCTGACCACGCACCTGGTCGTCATGGCGCAGCTACATCGCGACAACCGTTATGACCGCATGACCGACACCTTCCAGCAGTTGGTCGGCCGCGCGCCGATTTCCGCCGCCGAATTTGCTCGCCGCCACGCGGCCGCGTTCACGCCTGCCTGATCCTCCCTTTTAAAAGAAAACAATGATGGAATTCGTTCTCGCTTTTCAACAGCCACCGAATGCCTATGAAATCTGCGCCGATCCGCTCAAAGGGCAGCAAGTCTCGCTCGCGTGAAACAGTACATGGGCTCCATGGTCGTTTCCAAAGGTTAAGCGGCCTGACCGGTGCGTGGTGTCACGATCGCCCAAGAGGAACAATGTATAAGTAATGCCTTATTATTTCAGTTAAAAACATTAACTATCGTAAATTTACAGCCGAGTCTACGCTGTAATCATCCCCGTCGCATATGCTCAGGTCGCAGCACTTGAGTCTCTAGCCGGCTGAGCGGTGGGTGATCGAAGGAGATGACCATGAACACCGCCGAGAAGTCCTTGCATTACCTGGTGGAAAAGTGGCTTGCGCCTGCCCCGCACACTCAAATTCGCGTAATTCAGTTTGGGCATATACGCGAAGATAGGAGGCGCTACGTGCACGTCGAGGCATCAGCTCCGAGCGGCTCGCACGCAATCTTTTTCTTTCGGCACGACGACGGCTGCTGGTGCGTATTTCCGCCCCGGATCGCGCGTCCCTCAATGACTGGTGATCAGCGTGCCGCTTGAGCCGTATCACAAGCTCGAACAATCGGCAAAGGACAAATGGACTACACTTTTTGCAGTCCGAATAAAATTACTACGGTCGATCCGAATCGCCCGGCGCCAGTTCCACGACGCGCCGGACAACATTGACGCGCAAAGGTCCGTTAACCGGGCGAAGCCGACGTTCGAACGTCCGCATGAAAACACGGCCCAACGGCCGTAGATGGGCCAGTTGCCGCCGTTCGCCATCGTCTTCACCTGGTCACTCGAGCGGCTGCTTCGCTTAAACAGCGGACCTTAATGCTCGGAGTGCTTGGGACTGCTTGCCAATCTTTCATGCCCGACCGCGGCGACGTTGTGATTGCGGCGGCGAATGAGCTCATGCACCCACCCTTCACATAAGATCACCGAACGGGCGCAGTGGATCAGCAGCATCCGCACATAGAAATCGCCACGCTTGCTGCTGCCTAGCAGGTTTTGCTTGCCGCCGCTGGAGTGCTGCCGTGGGACGAGGCGGAGCTACGCAGCGAGTTGCCGTCCGTTGCGAAAGTGCTTGGCATCACCAATCGTTGCCACGAGCGCGCGAGCCATTCCACGAACGGTCGCTGCAGTCATCGATGGACATCGAGCGTTCATACCTTTGGACAATGGTTTTCCGAGGGGCTTGCGTCTATGCTTGATTGCGACCATAATCAAAATTCGAAGTCTGGCTACGTGTGAGTCCGCAGCCTTGGCATCGCGTCGCGCCCGCGGGGGCATGACTAGCACCTCAACTCAAGCGAAGGAGAAAGCACATGAAGGCCTTGGTCATCGAACAAAACGGCGAGCCGTCAGAGGTGGTCCACTGGCGTGATTTGCCCGAGCCCACGCCCGGGCCAGCTGAAGTCCGCGTGAGGATGCTACTGGCGCCGGTGCACCCGTCCGACTTGCACATCATCCGTGGACGTTTCGCCCGTCAGCGTCAGCCCGAACTGCCAGCCTCGCCCGGGTCCGAGGGGGTCGGAATCATCGACGCCGTGGGCAGCGACGTGCCGCGCACGCGGATCGGAGAGCGCGTCGTTTTGCTGGATGTGCCCGGAACCTGGAGAGAGCAAGTCATTAGTCCGGCCGCCCGCGCGATACCTGTACCGGCGGCGATCTCCGACGAGGACGCCGCGCAGGCCCTGGTCAACCCGATGACGGCATGGGCAATGACGATGTCGGAGCACCAGCTTGGACGCGGCGACTGGCTTGTCCAGAGCGCGGCCGGCTCGACGGTCGGTCGCCTCGTGCTGCAGATCGCGAAAGCGGAGGGGTTCCGCACCATCAACCTCGTACGCCGTGAAGAGCAGGTCGCCGAGATCCAGGATCTTGGCGGTGACGTCGTGATATGCACTGCGGACGAAAGCTGGCCCGAGCAGCTGAAGAAGGCCACCGGCGGCAATGGCATCGTGAGCGCGATCGACTGTGTCGCCGGCCGCACCGGCGCCACGCTTGCGCGTCAGCTCGCCCCGAATGGATGCCTGCTCGTCTACGGAGCCTTGTCTTCGCACCGCCAGACCGACCCGGCGGCCTTCGAGATGCCTATTTTCGCCCCGGCGCTTGTCTACTCAGGTGCCGAGGTGCGCGGCTGGTTCCTCTTTTCGTGGCTGGCACGCAAGGGGGTGAATGAAGGCAGCCAGGCGCTGCGCAGTCTGCTTGATCGCATGGCCGCGGGCAGCTTGAAGCCGCCGGCAGCGCGCCGCTACCACGTCGATCGCGCACTCGAAGCCTTCACGGCCGCGGAGCGCGCCGCACACGACGCCAAACCGCTGCTGGCGTTCGCGGAGGGCTGAGCTTCGCCCGTGTCACCGTCGCAGGCGGCTTTGCGCCGCTTGGCGGCCGCGATTGGCGGGAGCGGATGAAGCTTGTTCGAAGGTTGAAGTAAGCCGGCATCAATCAGGCGCGACATTTGTGAGTTATTCGCAGGACCCGTTTCAGGAGAAGACCGTGGTGTATGTAAAACGTGAGCAATCCGACGAAAACCGCGAAGCGCTGCTGGCCACGGCCAGCCGGCTGTTTCGCGAACGAGGCATCGATGGCGTGGGCGTCGCGGAAATCGCGCGCGAAGCCGGGCTGACGCATGGAGCGCTGTACGCGCATTTCCGCTCGAAGGACGATCTTGCGACGGAAGCCTTTTCGCAGGGCCTGGCGCTGAGCCGCGAAGCGTTCCGGGGCAAGGGAACGCGTCGCAAGCGCAGCGTGTCGGGGTATCTCGACTACCTGCTTTCGCCGCTAAACCGGGACGATCCCGGCATGAGTTGTCCGATGACGGCGTCGGCGAGCGAAATCGGGCGGCACGGAAAGGACATCAGTGCGCGGTTCGCCAAAGGGTTTCAGGACAAGGCGAGCGCATTCGAGGCGGTGCTGGACGAAGCTATCCCCGAGGCCGAACGGCGCCGTCTGGCGATGGCCATCGTCGCGGCGGAAATCGGGGCTATGGCCGCCGCCCGTGCCGTCGCCAAAAGCGACCCTTCGTTGTCCGATGAAATATTGAAGGCGGTGCATGCCGTGTTGATGAAAGCATCGAAGGGGCAGTAAAGCGACATTCGACATCTGGCTGCGCCACGTCACCTGAAAATGCGCCGGGCGTTCGTCGCCGGCTGGCTTGGCAGCGAGCTCATCGTCGGCATTGAAGAAAACTAACCAACCTTCATCAGCCGTAGTCCCACTCAAGGACAACATCGTGTCGCAAGATCTGTCGCGCCGCCGCTTTCTCGTATCCGCCGCCGCAGGCATCGCAAGCCTCGCGCTTACCGACATGCCCTCGGCCATGGCAGCGTCCTCGCCCTCCAAAAACGCTGCCGTGCAAGGGCCGGCGTCTTCGCTTCCCACGCTTTCTGAGGTGCTCTCAGGAGATCCAGGCCCAATGAAAATCGTGAACTACGCGATGTACGTTCAGGACCGGGACAGGGTGGACGCGTCCCGAGCCGAGCATCAGGCCTATGCGGATGCGCTTCGCGAGCACGACCGGCTAGTGATGGGCGGTCCGCTGCTCGACGACGACGGGCGGTCCCGCGGCGTCCTGCTCGTTTATGACGTCGTGTCGAAACAGCAAGCCGAGACGTTAGCGCAAAGAGATCCGTTCGTTCTGAAAGGTGCGATTGCGGACTATCGCCTGGCCGAGTGGACCGTGCTCGACAGCAACGTCGAGTTGCTCGCTGCCTCGCTCGTCCCGGCGGATCGGCGTGTTCCGCTCAAAGCACCGCGTGCATCTGGCGCTACGCCAGTCGAACCGGACGCGCACGCCGCGCGAACCTACGTCAATTACGCGAAATACGTTTCCGACCTCTCGCACGTCGAGCGGGTGAGGCCGGCGCACCAGTCGTATGCACGGACGATCAAGGCGAACGGCGAGCTGATCATGGCTGGTCCTTTTGCAGACGGCTCGGGCGCGCTGTTCATTTATCGGGCGCAGTCGAAAGACGAAGCGATGGCGCTGGTACTAGAGGACCCGTACCACGCTGAGGGCGTGTTCGAAACGTACGCGCTTTCGGAGTGGCGGCTGTTCGGGTTGAACGCGGGATTGATCCAGAGCCGTTAGTCCCCGCGCAATCTACGTTTACGAGTGCCACGTGGTTGTCTGAAGGGATGGAGCCCTGAAATGACAGCGCTTATTCAACGAATTCGCGGTTCCGCTACTCATCGAGTACACCGAATGGACCTGAATCTGATCACGTTGTTCGTAGAGATTGTCGAATGTCAGGGTTTGGCCGCAGCAGCGCGCACGCTCAATATGTCGAGGTCAAACATCAGCCAGAGACTCAAGGTTCTCGAGCTTGAAACAGGAGCGCAGCTTGTTCGACGATCGGCGCGCAGTTTCGAACTGACCGAAGCAGGTCAGATGCTCTACGCCAGCGGACGACGTATGCTGGATGATCTGGATAACGCCCGTGCATCCATCGACACGCTTGGCCACACGCTGACGGGGCGGATTCGCATCAGCGCACCCACCGGCATTGGCAGGTCATTTGTCGGACCGAAGCTACGTGAGTTTGCGCGGAGTCATCCGGGAATCTCGCTGACGATCACCTTCAATAACCGGATCGAAGATATTATCGCCTCCGAAATCGACATTGCGCTTCGGATCGAGAGAACACCGCCTTTGGATTACGTGGCTCGTGAAGTTTGTTCGATTGACTGGATCCTTTCCGCATCTTCGGATTATCTTCGAAGGTGCGGGCCGATTGACCATCCTGCGGACCTCGTGTCAAAGACTTTTATTGGGGCACCGCCAAGTCAGGAGTCCACGATCGAGCTCAGAAACCGAAGTGACGATGCGGATGCCCAGCTCATCCATATCCAGCCAACGTTACAATCGGCAGACTACCCATTTCTCCTCGATGCCGTACTGGAAGGCATGGGCATCGGTATTTTGCCAACGTATGCAGTGAGCGGGCCGGCTGCCCAAAATCTGCAGCACGTACTTCCGCAGTATCGGATCGTCGGACAGCTTAACAAACTGTACATTCTCACGCTTCCGAATCGTTTTCCTTCACCCGCAAAACAGGCATTGATGGAATATCTTGTTAAAGAATTGATGGAATACGCTGAGAGCTGGAAATAAGCGCCTTATGTTGCGCCACTGATAGTTGCTCTATCTAATGGCGGCCTTGGCGCGACCGGGATAGCTGGCCATGCAGTCGGCATCGAGAAATCGCTTGAAAATATCAAAGCTTTTCGCACAAAGCCTGAGCGCTATTCACGTCTCAGTTCGATAGTCGTCAATGACATCCCGTTGAAAGCAGCCCGGACGCTGCGACACAATCCCCCTTAAAGCCACTGGCTTTGTCTGATCAAACGGCGCTGCCGCCGCTGCGTTTGCGTCCAACAGGCCGTCGGAATTCACGCCAGGTCCGCAGCGGAAGTGACCGCCCGCGCTGCGCAATGCCACGCAACATGCGCACCGGCCGACGTGCCCTGCCATCCGTTTTGGAGTCCGACGTTGACGGCACCATGTTAACTGGCGGTGAACACCTCGTCCTGTCCCAATGGGATTGTCAGCCGGTCGGGTCAACTGCAGAATGAGCCAACGATACAAGGATGGTTAAGAGATTCAGGATGCCCATTGGCGCGATCGGAACGATGTCCGGGAAAGCGAATGCGAAGGCATTTGATTGAGGCAATCGACTGACACAGCGAGGACTGTTAGATGGAATACAAGGCAATCAACCCGGCGACAGGACAATTGGTCCAGACGTTCGAAGGCGCCAAGGACCACGAGATCGAGGGCATTATTGCGACGGCTCATGGTGTTTTTGAACTGGATTGGCGGCATCGGTCCGTTGCGGATCGTGCGCGTGTTATCGCGAAGGCGGCGTCTATCCTGCGAGATAAAGCGGAAGAGTATGCGCAGACCATCACGCGAGAGATGGGAAAGAGGATCGCCGAAGCACGCGTCGAAGTGGCTCTATCGGCAAACATCCTCGACTATTACGCGCAGCGCGCACACGAATTCCTGGCGCCGCAACAATTGCCGGATGTGTCCGGCGCAAAAGTCCATGTTTACCCCGTTGGAGTCCTGCTGGGTATCGAACCGTGGAATTATCCGTACTACCAAATTGCCCGCGTTGCCGCTCCACAGCTCATGGTTGGCAATGTACTCATATTGAAGCATGCCGAAAACGTGCCGCAATGTGCCTTGGCGTTTGCTCGGCTGTTTGAAGAGGCTGGTGCGCCTCCTGGGGTCTACACGAACGTCTTCGCGTCGATTGAACAGGTCGGGAAGATCATCGACGATCCGCGCGTGCGTGGAGTAACGCTCACGGGTAGTGAAAGAGCCGGCGCCTCTGTTGCTGAGCGCGCCGGGCGAAACCTGAAAAAAGTCGTGCTCGAACTCGGTGGTAATGACGCAATGATCGTTCTGGAGGACGCTCCGCTCGATTGGGCGATCAATACCGCGTTAATCGGCCGGACTCTCAATTGCGGACAGGTTTGCGTTGGCTCGAAACGCATCATAGTCGTCGGCAAGCAGCGCGGCGAGGAATTTCTCAGAGGTTTCAAAAAGGCCATGACCGCCCTGCAGGCGGGCGACCCTGGGGACGCGAATACGACGCTTGGGCCGATTTCGTCAGAAAGGGCCCTTGAACACCTTCTTGACCAGATCCAGCGCGCAGTGGACGCAGGCGCAGTAATTGAGTGTGGCGGCCATCGCATCGATCGGGAAGGGTTCTATATTGAACCCACCATACTTAGCAACCTCAACACGGGCAATCCGATTTATCGGGAAGAGCTCTTCGGCCCAATCGCTTCTTTCTTCGTTGCCGCCAATGAAGAAGACGCCATTCGTATCGCAAACGATACACAGTATGGACTCGGAGGCTCCATATTGACCGCCGATCTTGAGCGCGGCGAGCAGATTGCTGCGCGTATTGACAGCGGTATGGTGTTTGTAAATCGACCATTTGCGACGATTCCCCAGCTACCGTTTGGCGGTATCAAAAACTCTGGATTCGGGAGGGAATTGTCGATGGCTGGCTTCGAGGAATTCGTTAATAAGAAGCTGGTCACGACGGACCCGGTGTGCACTCCGCCCACGAAGCCTAAAGGAAGCTGATGGGCAGCGCGGGGATCGCCTTCCCTAAGAACGGTGTGCTTACGAAAAGCATTGATTTCATCCGGTAGCCTATTGTTGGGCTACCGATACCGCCGCCTCATCAATGTCAAGTTCATCCATTTTCTCAAGACAATCAGATGTACTGACATAAAGAACGCGGCATCTTTGGAGCATGGAGACAAAAATGCCTTTGTGGAATATCTATCATCCAGTCGGCGCCTACACGGCAGATGAAAAACAGGAGATGGCGAAGCGAATCACCAACATTTACATCATTCCTCCCTTCTACGTAGGCGTTCTGTTTCATGAGCAGCCGAAAGACTCCTTCTTCATGGGGGGCGAGTCGCGAGGCGATTTTGTCAGAATTAGATTAGACCACTTCGCCAGACACATCGCCAAGGACGTCGAGTGGACGGCGTCCTGGCTCCGCAAGGCGAACGCCGCGATTGCGCCATTTGTCCAGGATCGAGGTTACCACTACGAGTTGCATGTCGGCGAAACGCCGCAAGAACTCTGGTTGATCGACGGCATTCGACCACCTCGGCCTGATACGGAAGCTGAGAAGAAATGGAAGCTTGAAAACCGAGCGTCGCCATATGATCCGCAAGAAGGTTGAATGGATCAGTTTCGTCTGAAACAACTCGGACGCTGAACCCCAACAGACTGCGGTGCAGGCCGAACCTACACCGCAGTCTCTCCCAACCTTCTGGCGGCTCGTTTCTCTCAAGTATCGTTTTCTACCAAAAGGACGACGTCTTTTGCGTCCTTGAGCATGTGCGCCTATTGCTGGGCGGAGACGTTCCACGGCGCATTTTGAGTTGTTATGCCCGAAAGAAGATGTTCGAGGGACGGAGCCGTCTCCAGCAAGCGTGTTGAATTCTTATGCTTAACAAAATTTTGGAAACATGCGGCGCCGCACTAGAGGACGTTAAGGATGGTGCAACCATCATGATCAGCGGATTCGGGCGGGCAGGCCTTCCCTCGCAACTTATTGACGCGCTGGTTGCGCAGGGTGCGCGTGATCTCACAATCGTAAGTAACAACTCCGGAAGCGACGATTCGGGATTCGGTGCGCTCATTCGGCAGAAGCGTGTACGGAAACTCATCTGTTCGTTTCCACGGCTCGCCGGAGCGACTTTATTTGACGCGGCTTATCGGGCCGGAGACGTAGAACTTGAAGTGGTTCCACAAGGCACTTTGGTGGAGCGTATCAGGGCGGCGGGCGCCGGAATCGGTGGGTTTTATACGCCAACAGCCTATGGCACCAAGCTCGCGGAAGGGAAAGAATCCCGCAAGATAGACGGCCAAAATTACGTCTTCGAATTGCCGCTGGAAGCTGATTTTGCGCTCGTGAAGGCATATCGCGCAGACCGATGGGGCAACATGACTTATAGGATGTCCGGTCGCAATTTTGGTCCTGTTATGGCCAGCGCGGCGACGACTACTGTCGCTCAAGTCAACGAAATCGTCCCACTCGGTACTTTGGACCCAGAGGCGGTTGTTACCCCAGGAATCTTTGTACAACGCGTTGTGCAGGTTTCGTAGTTTCCTGCAAGTCGAGCGGAAGAGTTAGAGACGAGATCGTAGACATGAGAAAGCTTACACGGATCGAAATGGCGCAGCGCGTCGCGCGAGACATCCCGGAAGGCGCATACGTCAATCTGGGTATTGGCGTTCCGACGCTTGTGGCCAATCATCTGGATCCACACCGAGAAATCATTTTGCACAGCGAAAACGGCATCCTCGGGATGGGACCCGCGCCTTCACCTGGCGAAGAAGACGAGGACCTGATCAACGCGGGAAAGGAGCCGGTCACGCTTCTTCCAGGAGGAGCGTTCTTCCACCATGCCGATTCGTTTTCAATGGTCCGCGGCGGACATCTTGACTACTGCGTATTGGGCGCGTTCCAGGTATCGGTCAAGGGCGACCTGGCGAATTGGCACACCGGGCAAGCACACGCGATTCCGGCGGTTGGCGGTGCGATGGATCTCGCGTCTGGTGCGAAGAATATCTACGTAATGATGGAGCATTTGAATAAACAGGGCGAAAGCAAGATCGTCGAACAATGCTCCTATCCCGTCACGGGAATGGGTTGCGTGAGCAGGATATACACCGACCTGGCAGTTATCGATATCACGCGTTCGGGCCTGGAGGTGATCGAGATCTGCACCGACATATCGTTCGATGAGCTCTACGAATTGACGGGTGTCCAGTTGCTCCGAGGTGCAGTCGGATGAACTTAACCTGGCAGCTCGGCTGATGACTTGAATCCACGCCAAGGGAATTCGCGACGAACGTTGTCCGTGCAGAAGAGGCTCGAAAAGCTCGTATGTGGACACGTACTAATGTTCGTGGTGTTCCCGTTTCAATTCGACAACACCCGTATTAACGACATGGAGCAATGATGAACGAACCGATCGTTATGACAGAGATTAAGGACCGCGTGACCGTACTGACGATGAATTATCGTCCGCACAACCTGATGGGCCCAACGATGTACCGCGCGCTACTCGACGAATTCGACGCGGCGCTCACGCGCGGTTCGCGCGCAATCCTGTTGCGCAGCGGATTGCGGCATTTCTCGGCAGGCGCCGAGGTGTCGCTGTTCCCGGATCGCATTGCGCGACAGGGCAAAGGGCTGATCGATCCGCTCGAAGTGCTGCGCGCGTTCGAGACGCTGCCGGTTCCGATCGTCGCGGCCGTCAATGGCACCTGCCTCGGCGGCGGCTTCGAAGTGGTGCTCGCTTGCGACTACAGCGTGGTCGCCGAATCAGCCAAGATCGGTTCGGTCGAGGTCGCGCTTGGCCTGCATCCGTTGCTCGGCGGTATCCAGCGTCAGGTGTTGCGTGCGGGACCGGCGCGCGCCAAGGAGATGTCGATGCTCGGCCGTCGCTATGACGCGGCGACGCTTGAGCGCTGGGGCGTGATCAACCTCGTGGTGCCCGACGACAAGCTCGACGAGGCTGCGCTGTCGGTCGCTCAGGAGCTGGCCGCCGGCCCGACAATTGCGCACGGCGTTACGAAGCAGCTTGTGCGCATCGCGCTTAACGAAGGCCTGAACGCAGCCGACGAAGCGATGTTCGAGCTGCAAATGCCGATCTGGGCGTCGCAGGATCTTAAGCGGGGGCTCGAAGTCTTCGACAAGACCGGCCCCGGCACGGCCGAGTTCGGGGGGAACTGACATGGCTGGACCACTAGAAGGACTCAAGGTCGTCGACTTCTCGCGGGTGTTGGCCGGACCGCTCTGTGCGCGCACGCTCGCCGATCTTGGCGCAGACGTGATCAAAATCGAGCCGCCGCGTCCGGACGTGTCGCGCGCCGCGTACCCGAACCAAGACGGCATGTCGGGCTACTACGCGCAGCAGAACAGCGGCAAGCGCAACGTCAGTATCGACTTGAATGTGGGGAACGCGCGCGAGCTGGTGCTGCGCCTTTGCGATGAAGCCGACATCATCGTCGAGAATTTCCGCGCGGGAACTCTAAGGTCGTTCGGCCTTGACTACGAGACGCTCAGCCAGCGCAATCCGAAGCTGGTGTACGTGTCCATCACGGGCTATGGCCAGAAAGGGCCGTGGGCGTCGCGCATGGCCTATGCCCCCACAGTGCAAGCCGAAACCGGCTTCACGCACAACACAATGCATCACTTCGAGGGTATCGATGCCGGCCGCAAATGGACAGACCCGCTGTCACACGCAGACGTCTATGCGGGCCTGCAGGCAACCATTGCGGTGCTCGCCGCCGTGCGCAAGCGCGAAGTGACTGGCCGGGGGCAGTACATTGACGTCGCGATGGCAGCAGTGATGCTGTCCATCAACGAGCGCGCGCATCTCGATCTCGCGGGTATCGATACCGGCGCGGAGCCGGGTGTGCTCGGCGCGACCGAAGGCCCGCACTTCGTCGGGCCGGGCGGCGAGGCGTTCGTCGCGGCGCAGAGCATCGTCGGCAGCAACACGTTTCCGAACTATCTCCGCGCGATGCGCCGAATGGACCTTGGGCGCGATCCGCGCTTTAGTACCGCTGAGCGGCGTCTGCAGAACTACGGCGCGCTGCATGCGTTGATCCAGAGATGGATGCTATCGTTCCGCGACCTGAAGACGCTCGACGCGCAGCTCGACGAAGCGAAGATCGCGATCGGCCAGATCCGCTCGCTGAAGGAACTCGCCGAGACCGACTGGGCGAAGCAGTGGGGCGCCGTGCAGGAAGTCCCCGACCGGCGAGGTGGCTCGTATCTTATCCACGGCTATCCGTGGCGATTTTCGGACGACGAGCTCGGCCCGCGCAGCGCGCCGGCGTTTCGCGGTGAGCACAACGAACAGGTCTTCCGCAGCGTAGGCATTTCGGAGAACGAAGTGCGCGTAGCTGTCGAGGCGGGGATCCTCGTCGGCGGTCTTCCGGACTCGGTGAAAAACGCGTCGCCAACTGCGCTGACCGCGACGCCCGCGTCGTCGGCGGATTCACTACGCAGAGAGCCTGAAGGCGCTGATGTGGGAGAACTGGCACAAAGGTGAATCTTTTCAGCACATTGCTCAGCTATTTGTATCGTCAAGTAATTTTCAACTGAGGAAGCGAAATGGCCAAAGGATATTGGGTGGCAGCGTATCGAGCGATTCATGACGCAAGCAAGCTCGCGGCGTACGGCGCCCTTGCGACGGCGGTGGTGAAGGCGGCAGGCGGAAAGTTCCTGGTGCGAGGCGGCGAGGTCGTTGCATTCGAAGCGGGTCTGAAGGAGCGGACCGTCGTGGTCGAATTCCCGAGCTTGGAGCAGGCTCTTGCCACGTATCAGAGCGAGGCTTATCAGGAGGCGTTGGCCGTGCTGGGGGATGGTGCCGAAAGGGACGCGCGCGTCGTCGCAGGCGTCGACGACTGAGGCGTGCCCCGGAGGCTGCCGAGGCCGCCCCTACGGCTCCGTTTCAATCTTTGCACTGGATGATACTTTGGCCATTCGATGCGACGCATTGCGGGCTCCCGACGGATGTCCGAGATGCGGGCGCCTGGTATTGCCCCACGCTGGTAAAGCGAGCGCCAGCGCCCACCCGTTGGCCTGTCCAGACCTCGCACTTCTCGGCGTCGCTCTGGCGGCGTCGATGATCAGCCTCTTGTCCAACGTCGACCAGCCGCCCAAGGTGGCATGACGCTGTGTCGTTTTCCATTTTATCGTTAAGATTACTAAGATTCAGGAGTTTATGTGTTAGACATTACCGATCTCTACACGTCGTCGCGCCGTCGTTTTATTGGTGTGGCGGCGGCGTCCCTTGCTGCAGCCTCATTGAGCCGGCTCGCGTTTGCGGAAACGACTCAACCCATTACTGAAGTTGCTCCGCCCTTGGGCGGCGACAAGACCGCAATTCGCCCACTTCGTGTGCATGTGCCGGAATCGCAGCTTGTCGATTTGCGCAGACGCATCAACTCGACACGTTGGCCGGAACGCGAAACCGTCACGGATGCATCGCAAGGCGTGCAGCTTGCGACGATGCAAAAGCTCGCGCGGTATTGGTCGACAGATTACAACTGGCGCAAGGTCGAAGCGAGACTGAATGCGCTGCCGCAATTCGTCACCGAGATCGATGGGCTCGACATCCATTTCATCCACGTTCGTTCGAAACATCAGAATGCGTTACCAGTCATCGTCACGCACGGATGGCCTGGCTCGATCATCGAGCAGTTGAAGATCATCGATCCGCTGACCAACCCGACGGCTCATGGCGGAAATGCATTGGATGCTTTCGACATCGTGATTCCGTCGCTGCCGGGCTACGGTTTCTCAGGCAAGCCGACTACGACCGGCTGGGATCCTGCACGTATCGCGCGCGCGTGGATCGTGTTGATGAAGCGCCTCGGATACACGCGCTATGTGGCGCAAGGAGGCGACTGGGGTAATGCTGTCACGGAACAGATGGCGCTCATCGCGCCACCGGAACTGGTCGGCATTCATACCAACATGCCGGCCACCGTACCGGACGACATTGCCAATGCACTGAAATACGGAAACCCGCCGCCGGCCGGCCTCTCGCCCGATGAGAAGCATGCGTTCGATCAGCTCGACTACTTCTACAAGCACGGTCTCGGCTACGCGCAAGAGATGGCGAACCGTCCGCAGACGTTGTATGGGATCGAAGATTCGCCTATCGGCCTCGCTGCATGGATGCTCGATCACGACGCCGCCAGTCAGGCAATGATCGCGCGCGTCTTTGACGGTCAGACCGAGGGGCTGACGCGAGACGACGTCCTCGATAATGTCACGCTCTATTGGCTCACGAATACGGGCGTTTCGTCGGCGCGGCTGTATTGGGAAAACAAGCTCAACTTCTTTGCGCCGAAGCACGTTGCAATTCCCGTTGCCGTCAGCGTGTTTCCGGATGAGATCTACGCGGCCCCGCAGAGCTGGACAGAGAAGGCGTATCCGAAGCTGATTCACTACAACCGGCTTCCGAAAGGCGGGCACTTCGCGGCGTGGGAACAGCCGCAGGCGTTCACGGAAGAAGTTCGCGTGAGTTTCCGGACGCTGCGCTGACCTCGAAGATGCGGACGACGCCGCTATGCGTCGTCCGCATCGTTCGATAATCCACAGCAGACGACACTGACCCCAGGGTACCCGCGATTTATGTCCGCTGCTGGCCACGTGAAGCGCGCGATAGGAATTAATGAAGGAATATCCTGCTCAATGGCCGAAATAGATTGACCGCTCCACCGAGCGGATCGCGATACTGTGGCCCGACTGCGAGGATTGTTCCACGACGCCACCGTAACCCGAGGTTGCGGCCTGTTGATTCGCGCTGTCGGCCGCCCGTAGCCTGGCGGTAGCTGCCTGGATGTCGTCCGGGTAATGCGGACCGTTGGCGCGCGCCGGATCGTAGCCAGCCTTTTCAAGCTGAACCAGATCCGCACGCACCTGGGCGCGCGTGACACCGGCGTTCGATTGCTGGGCGGATGCGAGACCACGGGAATGCTCAGAACGGCCGCAACGACTGCTGCAAAAAGTTTCTTGTTCATGATATGTAATCCGAATCAAATGGAGGTTTATTTGATTCAACGGGTTAGTTTGAAAAAGGGGTGATGCGGTGCTGCGCAATGAATTCCTGACGCGCTTAGTGGTGCGCGTAGAAATCACCTCGCAGAGTCGTGACCGCAGGGCCACCCGATTGCGAGGACTGGACGGTCACGCCGCCATAGTTTTGCTGCGTGGTGGCCGAATCCTGGCGCTCGGCGGCGATCGTTTCTGCGCTTTGACCGCGCTGCAACGCCGGTGCGCCGACCGAGGGCCGGTAGAAAGGTGCCGGGCCGTAACCGCTGGCAAACGCCGGCGCAGTCAGTGATGCGCAGAGCGCGGTGAGGAGAGCGGTGACAAGTTTGGTCTTCATGGTAGAGCTCCAGAAAAAAGTTGAAACTTGAAAAAGAGGTGTGTGCGTTGATCTGATCGGTGAAAGATGGGGGTTAGACCAGATTGATCGCGATGTCGATGTTGCCTCGCGTGGCTTTGGAATAAGGGCAAGTCTGATGCGCGGCGTCCACGAGGGCCTGAGCGACATCGCGGTCCAGACCCGGCACGCTGACATTCAGGCGCGCCTGGAGGAAATAGGCGCCGTCCGTCGTGCCGAGATCCACTTCGGCGTCGACCGCCAGGTTCGCTGGGAGCTCGACTTTCATCGCGCTGGCTGCAAGCCCGATTGCGCCGATAAAGCACGCGGACCACCCGGCAGCGAACAACTGCTCCGGATTGGTGCCGTTGCCCGCGCTGCCGGGCGACGAGAGCTTGATGTCAAGACGGCCGTCGGAACTCCGTGCCGTGCCGTTCCGGCCGCCGGACGAGACGTGGGTTTTGCCTGTGTAGAGGACTTTTTCGATCTGGCTCATTTTGCGTTCCTTGGTAGGTGACGAGAGTATTTAAAATCGCATGCGACTAAATCGCATGCGATGCAGTGTGGTGCAAGCGCCGAGCAATGTCAAGCATTTCCGATTAAATCGGATGCGATGTATAATGCTTCGACACGAGACTTCGCGTCATAGCCCTCGAAGGATATGCAGATGAAAAGGACCTCCTCTACCGCTCGCATCGCAGCGGCAGACACGGCGAGCCCGAGACTCTCGGATTTCCTGTGCTTTGCGATCTATTCGGCCAATCTCGCTTTTGGCCGGGCCTACCGGCCGATTCTCGATGAACTTGGCCTCACATACACGCAATACATCGCCCTAATCGTGCTGTGGGAAGGCGGCAGTCAGACCGTTAGCGCGCTGGGCGAAAAGCTGTTTCTCGAATCCAACACCCTGACGCCTATCCTCAAGAAGCTCGAAGGGATGGGTTACCTTCAGCGACAGCGTGATCCGGCAGATGAGCGGCAGGTGCTGGTCACCCTGACGGACGCCGGCCGGCAACTACGGGAGGGCGCGTTGAGCATAAGTCTCTTCGACGCCACCGGCCTGACGGCCGATGAGTTCTCCAGCATGCAAAATGGCGTCGTCAAGCTGCGCGACAATCTCATCAAGGCGGCGCAGCAGAAGGAATAAGCCGCGCTGTGCGACGCATGGTGCTGAACCAGCCGGCGGTACGCAGGCAGATGGCAAGCCTGTCCGGTTGCGCGTCACGATCGACGGCCTGCCGCCGGGCGCATCGCATGGCGCCGACATCGCAGCCGACGGCAGCGGGACCGTGAATAGCGTGCGTCTGTATCAGTTGGTGCGGCAGACGGGGCCGATACGGGATCGGACATATCAGGCCCGCTTGGCCGACGCAATCGCGGATTAACCTCGTGGCCAATCTTCCGACGATTCGTATTTCATCGCATTCGGAATGTGGCTGGGACTCTGCAGCATCCGGCTGCCGTCTCTATTGTTGTTGTTTTGAAAACGGTGAATTCACCGTGGCTGCGTTGATGTCCAGCGCATAGTGCTTAGACTGGCTTGTGTGGACAAACCATTCACGCGCATCAGAGTGCTAACTGAATCGCATGATTCAACGATGTGGAGCATCAGATGGACATCCTTGACCTGGCTCGGAAATCGGGAATGACGTTGGTTCTTGACGCGAAGATTGGACGTCAGGAGTACCGCACAGTGCACGGCTCAGTCGCGGCGCTTGAGCGCTTCGCCGAGCTTCTCGCTGCGTCGATGCACGATGAGCTGGTGGAGCAGGATTGATGCATGTTGACAGCAATCTCATCTTCCCACCCCCACCTAAACACCGATCCGATCACCGGCACGAGCCTCACGTCGCACTTCCTGCGGCGGTAGGCCAAACCCGCGCATGAACGCTTCGCGCATATGCCGACGGTCGCGAAACCCCGTCTCTTTCGCGATCACTTCCAGCGAGTGGCGGCTCTTCTCGATCATCAACCGCGCGGCTTCAAGCCGCAACCCTTCGATCGCCTTCGCGGGCGACTGTCCCGTCTCCAGCGTGAACACCCGGCTGAACTGCCGCGGGCTCAGATGCGCCGCATTCGCAAGGTCCTCCACCTGAAGCGGCCGGCTCAGGTTCTTGCGCGCATAGTTCAGCGCGTCCTGGATGCGGTCGGACTTTGGTGCCAGATCGAGCATTTCCGAATGCTGCGACTGGCCACCCGAGCGCCGTTGATGCATCACGAGCTTGTGCGCGACCGAACGCGCCACATCGGCGCCGAGATCCTTCTCGACCATCCCGAGCGCGAGGTCGAGCCCCGCGGTCATGCCCGCCGATGTCCAGATCGGTCCATCGACAATGTAGATGCGATCTTCCTCGACATGGATGTCCGGAAACCGGCTCGTCATCTCGCGGGCAAAGGCCCAATGCGTGGTCGCGCGCCGGTTCGCGAGCAGCCCTGCTTCAGCCAGTACAAAACCGCCCGTGCAGATGCCGGCAATGCGTCGCGCTCGCGTAGCCGCCTTGCGCAGGAACGCGAGCACTTCGGCGGCTGGCGGCGAGGTGAGCGGCGTGTTGACGCCCGCCGCGAACCACGTGTCGATCGGGGTGCGCAAGCTTAGCGGCCGCGTGCCGACGGACATGCCGAGCGAGGAGTGCACCTCGCCACCCGCCACCGAAAAGTTCTCGAGCTTGTAGAAGGCTTCGCCCGTCACAAGGTTCGCGTATTCGAAAACCGACTGTGACGCGAGCGCCATCACCTGGAAGCCATCGCTCAACAAATATCCGATCCGGTGCATGTCGGCCCTCCGATGTTCATCAAGTCAGACATTCTATGCGAAGAGATGTCCTTAATCACAACCATATGTGTCATTTGCGTCGGCGTCAATCCGGACCACAATTGCCTCACGCAATCACCGACGAACTTCCAACAGGAGTACATCATGACTCAGGCACATCAGGGTACGGCGCTCATTACGGGTGCATCCACCGGCATCGGCGCGGTCTATGCCGAGCGGCTCGCAAAACGCGGCTACGATCTGATCCTCGTTGCGCGCAGCCGCGACCGGCTCGTGAGTCTCGCCGAACGCATCGCGAACGGAACGCGCCGGTCCGTCGAGATCATCGACGCCGATCTGAATGACCCGACTTCGCTCTCCCGGGTGGAAGCGAAGCTGAGGGAAGACGCCAGCATCGCGCTGCTCGTGAACAACGCGGGTGTCGGCACGCACACGCCGTTGCTCGACAGCGATGTCGACGCCATGACGCGGATGATCGACCTGAACGTCACCGCACTTACCCGCCTCACGTACGCCGCGGTGCCGGGCTTCGTCTCGCGTGGCAAGGGCGCGATCATCAACATCTCCTCGATTGTAAGCATCGCGCCGGAGATCCTGAACGGCGTGTATGGCGGCACCAAGGCCTTCGTGCTTGCGTTCAGCCAGTCGCTGCATCACGAGCTCACCATCAAGGGCGTGAAGGTGCAGGCGGTGCTGCCCGGCGCCACGGCCACCGATTTCTGGCAGACCGGTGGCCTGCCGCTCGACAACCTCGATCCGGCCATCGTCATGTCCGCTGGCGACATGGTCGATGCGGCGCTCACGGGCTTTGATCGGGGCGAGCTCGTCACGATTCCGTCCCTGCACGACGGCGCAAAGTGGGACGCCTTCGAAGCCGCGCGCCAGGCGATGTTGCCGGAACATTCGTCCAACACGCCCGCGCGCCGCTACACCGCTAACGAATGAACCGTCCAGGGCGCATAGAAACGATCGCGCGAATGCAAGCGGTATTGACGCGATACCGAAACGGCGCCTGTAACCGTGGGCGCCGCAAGGCCGCAACCCACACGTGCAAGACTCACACCACGGGCGGACGCGACGGCGCATCACGCAGTTCCGACGGATGCCTTGACGTCGGGCTCTCGGCGCCGGGTGGATGGAGACACCGCCCGGTTTGCCAGGTCGATCTTGATATGATGTAAAAACGACAGCAATGACCAAAGACCTTACAACTAATCCAGTTGGCATAAAAGGAGTCCGTGGATTGATGCCGAATTCGACCTGCCGCGACCACGATGAGTGACACGATGCAACCGCCGTTTTCCGTTCTCTTCGTCGATGACGACGAGATGTCGCGTAACCATTTCGCACGCGCGATCCGCGAGGACTACCGTGTGCATGTGGCGCATGGCGCAGACGAGGCGATTGCCGTGCTGAGCGAGTACGGACGGGAGATTGCCGTACTGGTGACCGATTTCCGTATGCCGGGGCGCGACGGAGATGATCTCCTGCGCCAGGTGGCGCAGGAGTATCCGCAAATCGTGCGCATACTTGTGACCGCCTACGCTGACAAGGACATGCTGCTGCAGACCGTCAATACCGGTGACATATTCCGTATTCTGGAAAAGCCGCTTCGGACGGAATCGGTGCGCGAGGTCCTGAAACTGGCGATCGCGCGCTACACCGAGCGGGAAACGCGTCAACAGCAGCTATTGGCGATGGATGAGACGCTTGCCTTCCTCGCCCATGAGCTCAATACGCCATTGGCATCGATCTCGCTTTTTGCACGCGCCGTCGAGTCTGACGTTGCCGAGCAATACGATCCGGAGCGTCAAAGGGAAATCGGCCACGCCGCAACGTCAATGTTTAACAATGCGCAGTATTGCTTGACGCTGATCTCGTCTTTCTGGGCGACGGTGCACAAAAGTGGCGGGCAGCAGTCTGCATCGGGCAGTGGGCCCCGCGAAACACAGGCGACGCGATTGATCGCCACCTTGCTCGATACCTATCCGTTTGCCGGGTCGCAGCGCGATTGGATAGAAGTCGACGTGCAAGAGGATTTTGTTGTGCGCGCAATGCCCAATTGCGTGGCGCTCGTACTCTCCTCGCTGTTGTCCAACGCTTTGCGTGCGCTCAATGGCTCAGCTGCGCCTTCGGTGTGCCTTGAAGTAGCAGGGGGGGCGAACCGGAGATCCGTGTTCGCGACAACGGTCCGGGGATTGCGCCGGAGATAAAAGCGCGTTTGCTGCTCGATCCCGTCACGACTTACGCCGGGGCCGGCGGGCACGGCATGGGCATGATCTTTTGCAACCGCATCATGCAATCTTTTGGTGGGTGCCTGCGGATCGAATCCGAATTGGGTGCGGGCACCACAGTCACAATGGGTTTTCCGGGTTTCAAAAGTGGCTATCCATCGCTCAGCACGTCCCGATGATCGCGACGTGCTTTGGCTGAAGCGAAATACATCTGTAGCGCGTCGGCTGAGCGGCCGCCCAACAGGGAAATTTGTTCAAGCCAGCCGGCCTCCGAAGGCCATTCACCTTCAACCACCCGCGGATAAATTTGCCTCGCGAATTGATGCAGCGCTTTGGCTCCGGTATTGCCGCTGACGCCAAGAAGGGCGTGCAATGCTCCGTGCGTCGATTCGAAGTCAAGGGCCGCCACACTGGTACCAAGTCGCGCCACCAGCAAACGAATCTGCTCAATGCCGTCGAGGAACGATTGGTCCAGCAAATCAAGCGCCACCAGTTCTTCGAGGTGTTTCTCATCGAGCAGGCCGCCTTCCGCGATGGTCGCAAGCTTGCCGGTTTTCTCGCTTGGCCTCGCCGACGTTTCTGATAGCTCTGCCTTCGTTGGAGCATTCGAACCACGTTGCTGGGCAAACTGTCTTGCAAGGCACGCATAAAGAGACCCGACCTGCACGGGTTTTATCATGACCTCGTTCATGCCGGCGCTCAGGCATGCCTGCACCGCTTTGATATCGGACTGGCTGGTCAAGGCAATGATCGGCACTTTGGCATACGCGTCGGCGCGGGCGCGAATCAACGCGGTTGTGTCCACGCCGCTCATGCCCGGCATATTCATATCCATCACGATGGCATCGATGGTGCCGTTCTCCTGCAGCCGAGCCAGCACAGCCTGCCCATGTTCGGCTTCGAAAACGCTCGCACCGCATCGCTCCAGATAGGCTTTGGCAACCAGCCTGCTGTATGTGTCATCGTCAGCCACCAGGATCGATTTGCCGGAGAACCCGTCGAACCGCTGGCTCAGATGGTGCCGATTGCCGTTTTCGAAGAGCGCCTGGAGCGAGCTTATCAATTCCACCACGCTGCAGGATTTTCTAATAATTTCGTCCATGCCGGCTCTTCGGGCGAGCACGCGCACCACATTGCCGGGCTCCGCCGTATAGGCGGCGATCAGAACATTCGAGTCCAGATATTCATGGTCGGCGCGAATTTTTTCGGCGGTGGTGTAGCCGTCCAGGACGGGCATATTGACGTCCATCAATACGAGGTCGTAGGGAGGCGACTCTCGGAGCATGGTCAACGCCACTTGCCCGTTTTCGGCTTCGCTTGTGCGTGCGCCTACCTTAGACAATGCGCGACGGGTTTTCGCTCGCTGACCCGCGTCGTCGTCGACGAGAAGGATGCGCTTCCCCTTGAAAATGGGCGTGGCGCGTTCAAAAATCTTGTGCTCATGGTCCGCGACTTCGCTTTCCGTGACGGCTGGAAATTGCAGCGTAAATTGCGTGAATTTTCCGACTTCCGACCGGCAGCCGATGGTGCCGCCAAAGGCACGCATCGCACGCTGGCAGTAGGCCAGCCCTAGTCCTGTACCACCCGAATTTCCCGCTGTACGGAAGGGCTCGAATAGATGCGGCAGCATGTCGGGCGAAATGCCCGGGCCGGTGTCGTGAACGATAACCGATTGGCGGTCGATCGTAAGCGTAAGCGTTGCTGATCGATGCGTGGCAATGTGATGGAGCGCGTTCTTGATCAGATTGAACAGGGTGAACAGATAGACGGTTTCGTCGACTTTGAAAGTGAAATCTTCCAGCACCACGAGTCTGACCTTGCTGCGCTCCTTTTCATCACCGAAGCCATATTCGTCTAGCGCTTTACGTGTGGTAACCGCCGCACTCAGGTAGGCGAGGTAATCTGAGCGGATGGGTTTTGCGCTGACTTCGTCCAGTGTCATCGCGATAATGCGCAGGCCTCGCTCAATCGACAATTGGCCGTGGGCGACATGACGATAGAGCAGCGCCGCACTGTGGTGCGGCAAGGCCGGCGACCGGTCGGATTCTATCGTCGCAGGCAGCGCCTCTTCCACGCGATCCAGAACGTGCTTCAGCTGGCTGAGGGGATTGCGCATTTCATGGGCGATCGAGCCCGCGAGGGCCTGCAATGCCCGGTTTCTTTCGACAAAGATGCGCCCTTTGCTGATCGCATAGCTGAAGGCCATGCTGCACAAGACGACAACGGGCAGCACGGCGAGATCCGACTTGTTGGCCGCGCTTAGAACGATCGGAGCCGGCGAGCTGACCACCGCAGCCAGCGTGCCGGAAAAAACACCCATGCCGATACAGGCCATCAGCAAAAGCGGGTTGTCGATGCATAGCGCCATGATGAAAAGCATCATGACCTCGGTCATCATCCACATAGTGGAGAATGAATTTCTGATCGCGAGGAACGTACAAACAAATGGCAATACGTAGATCAGGCAGCAGTGCCAATAGATCAGCAGGTAGCTGTTAAACCGCTTTGGCCAACGCGCCTGAAAGATCAATGGAATGCAGATGACCGCCGCACTCAATCGGAGGAAGAGATTGTCGTACGGCTGCGGCAGAACGTAGGTCCAGACGACGTAGTAGATGGGGTGGCACAGGAGGCCCAATATGCCTCCCCATCGAATTGCTAGCCGGCTTCGTTCCAGCAAATCCCGCATGCTCTCGCGCGGTATCACCATCAGGCCTCCGATGCCATTTACGACCCTATCAGTTCATGCGTGTCGCGATGTTGCACGTCCAGCGTTATCGGCGAACCGTTTTTCCCGTGAAAAGGTCCGACCGAAAACCCGTACTTCTTCAGAAGACCGTGAGTATATGAAACGGACCACACAGGCGGGCTGCCAACGATGAAATCGGAAGCGATGCCTTCCTGCCAGGCGGCGTACCCCTCGGCGAAACAAGTATAGCAATCGCGGGTGCTCGGCAGTCTGAACGGGAACTTGGTGTCGAGTCCGGCGGGACCACGCGCGAAGCACTCAATATATAGCGTATGAGCCCGTGACGCGAGTTCAGCCTCGACGCTTGCCGCCCGGGGGTGGGAGTCGTCGATCCAGAACTGTGCCCGTTTGAGGTCGGAAGAGCTCAGGTAGGGAACGCTGGTGCTGCTGGCGAGGATTGCACCATCGAACTGAGGCAGTGGCGTGTCCGCACTGAAGGTGTGGACCGAAACCCGGGTGCGTCCCAGCAGATCCGAGGCCATCAGTTCTCTCGCTTGTTCCGTGAGCAGGTTCACCTTGTCCGGCAAATCGATTAAAACAAGCTCTTTCGGCGCATCTTTGTAGAGCAGGTATTTAGCTACCGTCGTGCCGAGCCGTCCGGCTGCGCCAAATAGAGCGAGCTTCGTCCTGCCGAATTCGAGGTCGAGTTCATTGCAGCAGTGGGTGGCCCAGTCTTTCAGCATCGCCGCGGTAGCCGCATGACCCGTGGTGATGTGAGGTGGCTTTGTATGACGCGGGAGTGCGCCATAGTTGCAGGCATACGGCGTGGACGCGCCCATCGCCACCATATTCAATCCTGCCTGCCTTGCCAGTTCAAGGGCCGGGAAAAATTGCGTCTCTCGAAACCGCTTGATGCCGCGTGGGCTTCCAAGCCACAGCTCAAGGGGAACCGGACACGCAATGTTGGCCCCTATGACCTGGGATCCCGAATAGATAGGTGATGCAATGAAAGGCTTTGTTCTCCAAAGCTCTTCTTCGAATGACGCATTTCTATCTTTTACATTGTGAAATGAAAATGAAAGCGTATCCCAATCGGTAGCGTGAAACAAAAAGCCGACGCCGCCTTGACCGGCGGGAAGATTGTCCCGTATTTCTTCCGGGTGAATTGTGTGTTTGAGTGCCAACGGCGCACTATTGGAGTGCGAGCAAAATGTGCCGTGCCCGTCGCAATCGGTCGATATTTCCTTGTGAAGAGACGTTCTCATTTGTTTTCCCTTAAGTTGAAGTTACGCTGAACGGCCAGCGCAGCGTCGCAAGTCAGGATTGACCGACGATCCTTTAACTCTAGAGAAATCCGGTGCGGTGTGTCCGTTTGTTCGCTCGCATCGCACAGGGTTGCGCTTAACCGCCCTTGCACGGACGGGACATAGACAATTCAAACGCGCTTTGGCATAAAGGCGCGAAATACAATTGCATCCGGCTTTGCACGGCCCGTTTGCAATCATCGACATCGGCGCGCAGATCGCCGAGAATCGCAAACAGGCATTCAGAATGGCTGACAAGTGGAATCGCAAATGAATAACAATAATCGCTGGCTGCTTGCTCTTGTCTCATTCGCGTTGACTCTATTGGCAGCATGCACCGCGACCGGTCCACAAAGCGAAAACGGTCCCACGCTACCATCGGCCGCCGACGTAACAAGCCGCTGTCTGGCACACGCGGCGGGCAGCGGCGAGCCGACTCCAACGCTCGATCAATTAACCGGATTGCAATGGCACCGCTACGTGGGGTGTGCTTTGGCAAGCAACCTGTCCGTCGATTCGCGCAGCGTTGCCGACAACCCGGAGGCGATCGTTTCCAATTGGTCGGTGCTTCATTGCACCAGGGTGGGAGGCGCCAGCGCGTGCTATTAGTACCGCTACGCGGCGTGGAGAGTACGAGCCGCGCACAAGCAGTCAGAAGGAGGCGAAGTGGGAGACAAACCGGAGATCGACCGGGCAGGCGACCAAGCGGCGGCCGCGAACCGCGCGGTACTGGCGATCGCCGTCGCGCAGTTGCTCGGTACCTCCCTGTGGTTCAGCGCGAACGGCGCCATGCGGGAGTTGCAGGCAAATTGGCACCTCAGCGCATCCGGCATAGGTTGGCTCACGAACGCGACACAGGCGGGCTTTATCGTCGGGACGCTGCTTTCGGCTACGACCGGGATCGCCGATCGTGTGCCCGCAAGCCGCGTGTTCGCGCTCTGCGGTCTGATCGGTGCCGTGCTGAATGCGCTCTTTGCGCTGTGCAGCGCGGGGCTCGGCTCGGCACTCGTGTTCCGCTTCGGCGTGGGCATTGCGCTCGCCGGTATCTATCCGCTGGGCATGAAATTGCTGGTGTCGTGGGCGCCGGGGCGCGCAGCGCAAACGCTTGCATTGCTGGTCGCCATGCTGACGCTCGGCACGGCGTCCGTGCATGCGATTCGTGCCATGTTTTCAAACGTGCCGTGGCAGATGGTGGTGCTGGCGTCGTCCGGGCTCGCTGTGCTCGGCGCCTTGCTGGTGTTTGTGCTTGGGGAAGGGCCGCATGCACGCGCTGGCGCCGCGCGTCGCCCGACGCTGACCGGCGGCGTGTGGAACGTGATCAGAATCCGCGAGTTCCGGGCCGCTGCGTTCGGATACTTCGGTCACATGTGGGAGTTGTACGCGTTCTGGACGCTTACGCCGCTCTTCGTGCAGCGCGCGTTGACGGGTACGGTGCAGCCATCGGCTAGCGCGGTGGCGTTCTGGTCGTTCGCGATCATCGGCATTGGCGCGGCGGGTTGTGTGCTCGGTGGCAGTTTGAGCCGCCGGGCGGGCAGCGCGCGCACAGCGGCGCTGGCCTTGGCGACTTCAGGCACGCTGTGCGCCGTCTATCCGTTCGCGTCGACGCTCGGCGCTTCCCTGCAACTCGCTTTGCTGCTCGTATGGGGCGTGAGCGTTGTGGCCGACTCGCCGCAGTTCTCGGCGCTGTCCGTGCGGGCGTGTCCGGCGGACAAAATCGGCGGTGCGTTGACACTGCAAAACAGCTTCGGTTTTTTCCTGTCGGCCTGCTCGATTCTCTTGTCAACCAGCGCGTATCGCTCGCTCGATGTGCACGTGGCGTGGCTGCTATTGCCAGGTCCCGTTCTGGGTCTCATTGCAATGACACCGCTACTCGCGAAAAGGCCACGTTGGTGATGCGAGCGCGGCCTTTATCGAACAGTCGAAACTGTTGGCCGCCAACCCTCTAGCTCGCCAGCAACGCCCAGTCGAATAACTCGCGCCTGGTGCGAACGCTGAGTTTCGCGAAGGCCCGCTTCACGTAGGACTCGGCCGTGGAGAGTTTGACGTCCAGGTGGGCCGCCGCATCGGGAATCGTTCTTCCGTTCAGCAGCAGCTTACAGATCTCATACTCGCGACGGGAAAGTTGCACATTCTGCTTCGACAAGCGCTCATCGAATCCCGCGTGCGGCGTGCCGCTGACGGGGACAGCGGTTGTTCTGCGAGCGGCGGTTGTTCGAGCGTGGAGTTCGAAGAGGGGGAAAAGGAGCTCCGCCATTTGACGGAAGTAGAACAGCTCGTTCGTCGTGAACGCGGACTGCCGTTTGGTCCGTGCGAGTGCGACGCGTACTGGACATTTGCAGTGCCGTGCACCAGTACGCATTCCTGGGTTATCTCGGGTTCGTCGAAGATCTTCTTGCGAAACTCGCAATCCGCAATTCCGCTCACGTTCCGCTGAACGAGGACCGTCCCCGCTTTGCCTCGAACCGGTTGGAATAGCGGATCGATCTGGCAGTAGGTCTGATAGTAGGTGTCCATCCGTCTGCAAAGATCCGCGTATTGCGCCCCTCCGCTGCCCAGCCATTCAACCTGATAGCCGGAGCCGCTGCGCGCATCGGCGCGCCACCGTTCCAGGTGAACCGCATCCGCGGCGATGCTCTCGTTCACGAATGCGGCGACGGTGCTGACAAATTCGGAAGTCCCAACTGAGCTGATCGCCGAGCCAAGCGTCTTGGGTCGAACACCAATCAGGAAATTGCCATGACCGAGCGGATCGGGGTGGAGTAAGCGCATAGACAGATGAAAACAGGCGAATACGGTTGTGTGCCGGTGACGTTGCGCGATTCAAAAGGGATCGTCTGCCGGGACTTACCCTAGGAGTCTGCGCGGCAGAAGCCGCGCTGTCATCCGATTGCCTGTTGTAAACGTTGTAGGCAGATGACGACGAGCTATCTTCCCTACGATCCACAACAGCAGTTCCTGCTGCCCCATGCGCTGCAAGATTGGCTGCCTGAAGGCCACCTTGCTTACTTCATCAGCGATACGGTCGACTCGCTCGACCTGTCCGCCTTCCATGCCCGGTATGCCGGCGGCGGTGCGCGCAACCAGCCCTTTCATCCGGCCATGATGGTCAAGGTGCTCGTTTATGGCTACGCGACCGGTGTGTTTTCCTCGCGCAAGCTGGCCAGGAAGCTGCATGAGGATGTCGCGGACGCTGTGCGACTTCCGCGCCTTTCACCTCAAAGAACTGTCGGACTTGTTCGTGCAAGTGGTGAAACTGGCCAAGGAGTGCGGCCTGGTTAAGCTCGGCACGGTCGCGGTCGACGGCACCAAGA
>NZ_WOEZ01000096.1 GCF_013177735.1 Paraburkholderia elongata
CAATGGCGCGCGCGATCATCAGCAAGCCGAAGCTGTTGTTGCTGGATGAGCCGTCGATGGGTCTGTCGCCGATCATGGTCGAGAAGATCTTCGAAGTGGTGCGGTCGATCTCAGCGGAAGGCATGACCGTGCTGCTGGTCGAGCAGAACGCGCGTCTCGCGTTGCAGGCCGCGAATCGCGGTTACGTGATGGACTCGGGTCTGGTCACGATGTCCGGCGACGCGAAGCAGATGCTGGATGATCCGAAGGTTCGGGCGGCTTATCTGGGTGAGTAAGTTGGGTAAATAAGCCCGGCAAATAAGCCGGGCGAATAACCCGGACCAAGTTTGCTTTAGCCGCAAAAAAAGGCCGCATGCGTTTCAATCGCGCATGCGGCCTTTCTCTATTCAAGCGATCGCCTGGCGCCTACGCAGCCGGCGTGTCCGCCAGCTCGCCAAGGCGTTTGCCGAGACTGATCACTGCATCCGCGCGATAACCGAGCGCCTCGTAGAACGCGCGCACGTCGGCCTTCGCGGACAGCACCTGCAAGTTCAGCTTCGGGCATCCACGTTCGGTCAACGCGTTTTCGACATGTGCAACCAGACGTGTGCCGATACCGTGACGACGCAACGATTCATCCACCGCCAGCGAATACAGCCAGCCTCGGTGCCCGTCGTAGCCCCCCATCCCGGTGCCGACAATACGCTCGCCGAACACCGCGACAAAGAACAGTTCCGGTTGCGTCGCCAGCTTGTTGGCGATAGACAGATGCGGATTGCGCTGCGGCCTCGTCATGTCCCGGTACTCGGGGAACGCTTCCTGCCACAGTGCGACCACGGCTTCGGTGTCGCTCGCTTCGAAGCGACGGATCGACAGCGTTGCGGTCGTCGTCATACGCGCTTTCCCGTGTGATTACAGCGTGTCGAGAATCGAACGCAGCATCGCCATCATCTGGTCGATTTCTTCGTTCGTGACGTTCAGCGCCGGCATGAAGCGCAACAGGTTCGGACGCGCTGCGTTCAGCAGCAGGCCGTCGGGTTGCATCACGCGAGCCTTCTCGACGATCTGATTGCCGATGTCCTTGCCGAGCAGCAGGGCGCGCAGCAGACCTTCACCGCGTTCGCCTTCGAAACCGCGTTCTTCCGACAGTTCGAGCAGCCTCGCGCGCAGATACTCGCCGCGCGCGCGCACGCCTTCGAGGAAGCCCGGTGCGGTCAGTTGTGAGATCACCGAGTAGCCGACCGCGGTCATCAGCGGATTGCCGTTGTACGTACCGCCCTGATCGCCTGGTTCGAACACGGCGATTTCGGCCTTCGAGAGCAGCGCCGCGAGCGGCACGCCGCCGCCGATGCCCTTGCCGAGCGTCATGATGTCTGGTTCGATGCCCGACAGTTCGTACGCGAACAGGGTGCCGGCGCGGCCACAACCGCTTTGCACTTCGTCGACGATCAGCAGCAGGTTGTGCTTCCTGGTCAGCGCGCGCAGTTGCTGCATGAACTCGCGTGTGGCGGGAATCACACCGCCTTCGCCCTGAATCGGCTCGAGCATCACGGCAACCGTCTTCGCGTTGATGAGCTTTTCAACCGACGCGATGTCGTTCAGATCCGCCTTCGGGAAGCCCGGCACTTGCGGAGCGTAGATCGTGTCCCAGCCCGGCTTGCCGCTTGCGGACATGGTGGCGAGCGTGCGGCCGTGGAAGCTGTGATCGAACGTGACGATTTCGAACGCGCCGTCCTTGAACTTCTTGCCCCACTTACGCGCGAGCTTGATGGCGCCTTCGTTCGCTTCGGCGCCGCTGTTCGCGAAGAACACCTTGTCGAAACAGCTGTGCTGCGTGAGCAGGCCCGCGAGTTGCGCCATCGGCTCGTTGTAAAAAGCCGGCGACGGGTTGATCAGCAGTTGCGCCTGCTTATTCAGCGCTTCGATCATGCCGTCGTTGCAATGGCCGAGGCTGTTGACCGCCCAGCCCTGGATGAAGTCCAGATATCGCTTGCCGTTATTGTCGTAGAGCCACGAGCCCTTGCCGTGCGTGAAAACGATTTCGGGCCGGTTCGTGATGTACATCAGCGACTCGATCGGATACTCATTGAAATTCATGACGGCAGGCTCCAGACAGCGGGGTGAAGGGTTGATGAGCGGGTGGCCAAATACGAAACAGGGGCCGGGGGGAAACAAAAGAAGCAAACAAAAAAGCCACGGCATGCCGTGGCTTTCATGATTCGAACTGCTTGCGCCTTGGTGCGGCGCGAATCCGTGACGAAGCCAGCGGCGCCCCTAAGGGAGCGGCGAGCGGCGACGTCGAAGTTCGGACTGGATGCGGTTCATGCGCGAAAGAATACGACAAGGAAAGCGCTGGTGTAAACCATGAATTTGCACAGATTCGCGTCAACGCGGATTTGTGCAAGTCTGCCAGCGCGCCTATTTCGTTTTGATGAATGGGTTGATCGTTACCCGATCAACCCATTCACCGCCTCAAACCGCGTTCGCCAGATCCGCTGCGCTCGTAAAGGAATCCGCGTAGAACTCGTCTTCCGGCAGCCGATGATGCTGGGTGAAATCGCGCTGTGCCGACTCGACCATCACCGGTGCGCCACACGCGTACACCTGATACGGCGACAGGTCTGGCAGATCCTCGATCACCGCGCGATGCACGAAGCCGACACGGCCCGTCCACGCGTCGTCCGCATCCGGTTCCGACAATACCGGCACGAACTTGAAGTTCGGGATCTCGCGAGCCCATTGCTCGGCGAGATCGAGCAGGTATAGGTCTTTCTTGCGGCGCGCGCCCCAGTAAAGCGTCATCGGCCGGTTCAGGTTCTTGAACACCGCATGTTCGACGATCGCCTTCAGCGGTGCGAAGCCCGTGCCCGAGGCCAGCAGCACGATCGGCTTGTCCGAATCTTCACGCAGGAAGAAGGTGCCGAGCGGGGCTTCGAAGCGCAGAATGTCGCGCTCCTTGATCGTATTGAAGACGTGATCGGTGAATGCGCCACCGGGCATGTGACGGATGTGCAATTCAACCGGGCCTTCCGTGTGCGGCGCGCTCGCCATCGAATAGCTGCGGCGCTTGCCGTCCTTCAGAATGAATTCGAGGTACTGGCCGGCCAGATATTGCAGACGTTCGTTGGCGGGCAGTTGCAGTTTCAGCACGACGACGTCGTCGGCCTTGCGCTCGATCGCGTTCACGCGGCACGGCAGTTTCTTGACCTGCACGTCGCCCACGCCGGCCACTTCGCGGATATCCACTTCGAGATCGGAGCATGCCGTCGCACAGCAGAAGAGCGCCATGCCGCGCGTCTTTTCGTCGTTCGACAAGGCCGATGACGAATGCTGACGCTGTTCGATCTGACCGCTGACTACGGTGCCTTTGCATGAACCGCAGGCGCCGTTCTTGCAGCCGTACGGCAGGCCGATGCCCTGGCGCAAAGCCGCGATCAGGACCGGTTCGTCCTGTTCTACTTGAAACTGCCGGCCGCTTTGCCGGAGCGTGACGTTAAATGCCATAGAGTGAGTATTCGAAATCGAAAAGTCGGTAATCGTTATCGGACCCGCGGTGCAACTGTGCGGTACCTGCCGCGCTTGACGGCTACAATGCGTCCACCATGAAAGCGACACGAAATTTACGCCGGCCGCGCGTGTTGATAGTTGGCTGCGGTGACGTCGGCATGCGCTGCGTGCCCTTGTTGCGGCCACACGCGCATGTCTTCGCGCTTACCAGCCACGCTGAACGCAGCGCCGAATTGCGCGCCGCTGGGGTCACGCCGCTGGTCGGCGACCTCGACGCGCGCCACAGCCTGAAACGGCTTGCCGGCCTCGCGCCGACGGTGCTGCATCTCGCGCCGCCGCAAAAGACCGGCGATGACGACCGCCGTACTCGTGCGTTGCTTGCGACGCTGAGCGCGCGCCGCGATCGGGCGCTGCGTGCCGCACGCGGCGCGGTGGCGCCAGTCGGGCGGCTGCGCCGCGGGTTGCGCCGCATTCGTGCCTCGTGGGCGGAATCTGAAGCAGCCAATATTGTACCCGACAGGGTGCGCTGGACCGCCGCTCCGCAGGCGCCTGTGAAGTTGGTGTACGCAAGCACGACGGGTGTCTACGGCGATTGCGGCGGCGCGTGGATCGACGAGACGCGCGCGTCGCAGCCAGCCAATGCGCGTGCCAAACGCCGCGTGTCGGCCGAGCGGCAATTGCGGCGCGCGACTGCGCGAGGCGTGGTCGCCGCAAGCATCGCGCGGATTCCAGGCATTTACGCGAGCAACCGTCTGCCGCTTGCGCGGCTGGAAAAACGCACCCCCGCCTTGATCGACGCCGACGACGTCTACACCAACCACATCCACGCCGACGACCTCGCCGCGATCCTCGTACGCCTCGCTACGCACGGGCGGCCGGGGCGCGCAATCCACGCATCCGACGATACGTCGCTGAAAATGGGGGAGTACTTCGATGTGGTGGCCGATGCGTTCGGCCTCGAGCGCGCGCCACGCATCACGCGCGCGGACGCAGAGCAGCAGATCGAGCCGACCTTGTTGTCCTTCATGCGTGAATCGAGGCGCCTTGTGAACCGGCGCCTCAAAGAGGAATTGCACGTGCGCTTGCGGTATCCGAGCGTTGAGGATTTTTTGCGCGAGGCGTGAAAATTGAAAACGCGCCGTCTGGCGGCGCGCGGGATCACAGGTTTACGTTAGTGCCGGCAATGCCTCCAGCAACAGGAAGCACAGCATTGCGCCGATCAATGCGCCGATCAGGTTCGGATGATATTTGTGCCGCAACCGCATCACGACCAGCAGTCCGCCGATCAGAACCAGTCCGAGGCACACGAAAGCGATCATCACATACGAGATCGCGATGGTGTCGTGGATGACCATGGCGCCCCTCCTTGAACTCTTTGTAGTCTTTGTTTAAACGAGTATAGAGCGAGCTGTAAGGAAGAGCATGCTGCGATGCAGCGTGTAATCAGGTGTCCCCCAGGGCTTGTGTGCGGGCGCGCACACGATTGTCCTGACGCATCAAGGCTTTAAAAGGGTCCTACCGGTTTACCCGCTCCGTAGAGATCCGAGGTCGGTTTCGTCGAGCCATTGCCACGCGCCTTCCGCGAGCGTCGCAGGCAACGCGAGTCCGCCGATCCGCTCGCGATGCAGCGCTTCGCAACGGTTGCCGGCTGCCGCGATCATCCGCTTGACCTGGTGATACTTGCCTTCCATCACGGTGAGGGCCAGCGCATGCTCGCCGCGCGCCTCGGCCTCGACGGCGACGATCGGTTTGGGCTCGCCGTGCAGCAGGACGCCGCCGCGCAAGGCGCTCAATTGGGCGTCGTCGATGGGATGGCGGGTAGTCGCGATGTACAGCTTCGGTACTTTGCGTTTCGGCGACGTGAACATATGGACGAACTTGCCGTCGTCGGAGAGCAGCAGCAGGCCGGTGGTGTCCTGATCGAGGCGTCCCACGCATTGCACGCCGCGCTCGGCGAACTGCGGCGGCAGCAGGCTGAACACGCTCAGATGATGCTGCGGGTCGCGCGAACATTCGTAGCCGGCGGGCTTGTTCAACAGCACATAGGCGTGCTCGCGATACGGCCAGACGACCCCGTCCACGCTGAAGCAGAACGTGCCGTCATGGGTTGGGAAATCGGCGTCGGCATCGGCGCAGACTGAGCCGCCGATGCTCACGCGGCCGTCGCCGATCAGCGCCCGGCATTGGCGGCGCGAGCCGAAACCTTGAGTGAGGAGGATGCTTTCGAGATTCATGGCGAGCGAAGAATAACACCGCAAGAAGCGGAGCGCCGCGCAGCGCCATAGCGACGACGATGGTCTCCCGACATTCCGTCGCAGGAGTTCATCGATGCACGCCACTTCCTCTTCATCGTCGTCATCCGCGATTCGCCTGCCGGCCGCATTCCAGCGGCTCGCATGGTCGAATCTGGTCGCGCAGTCCGCCGAGCAGATCAGCCTCGCCGCCGCGCCGCTCGTCGCCGTGTTCGCCCTCGGCGCCGGCGCGCGAGAGACCGGTCTGTTGCAAACCGCGCAGACGCTGCCGTTCCTGTTGTTGTCGATTCCGCTCGGCGTATGGGCCGACCGCCGCTCGCGCCGCACGTTGATGACCCTCGCGGAAAG
>NZ_WOEZ01000097.1 GCF_013177735.1 Paraburkholderia elongata
CCCTCGCGGAAAGCGTGCGCGTGGTCGCGATGCTGTGCGTGCTGCTGCTTGTCATGACGCATTCGCTGAGCTTGCCGCTGCTCGCCGCGCTCGGCTTCATTGCCGCGACCGGCACCGTTGCCTACAACGTCGCGGCGCCTTCGCTGGTGCCCTCGATCGTGCCGCGCGAGGCGTACGCCCAGGCCAACGGCCGGCTCGAACTGGCGCGCAGCGTCGCGTATTCGGCGGGGCCGGCGCTCGGTGGGCTGCTGGTCGGCTGGATCGGCGCGGGGTGGGCGTATGGCTGCGCGGCCGGGCTATCGGCGCTGGCCGCCGCATTGCTCGCGGGACTGTGCGAACCGCCGCGAGCGGCCGCTTCCCAGCGTCACTTTCTGCTGGAACTGCGTGACGGTACGCGCTTCGTGCTGCGCGACGCGCTGCTGCGTCCGATGCTCGCCACCGCGATCTTCTTCAACCTTGGTTTCTTCGTGCTGCAAGCGGTGTATGTGCCTTACGCCGTGCATCGTTTGGGATTGAGCGCGTCGATGGTCGGTGTGACGCTCGGCGCGTACGGCGTCGGCATGGTGTGCGGCGCGCTCGCCGCACCTGCCATCGCGCGGCGCCTCGCGTTCGGTCGCGTGCTGATCATCGGACCGTCATGCGGTTTGCTTGCCTCGTTCGTGATGGTGGCGACGATCGTCGCGCCGTCGTTCTGGCTGGCGATGCTGAGCTTCTTTTTGCTCGGCGCCGGGCCGATTCTGTGGGTGGTGGGTTCGACCACGCTGCGGCAGGCGATCACGCCTGAACGGATGATGGGCTGCGTGTCGGCGCTCAACAGCACCGCGACCTATGGCGCGCGGCCGCTGGGCGCGTTGCTCGGTGCGGCGATCAGCGCGCGCTGGGGGATGGACGCCTGTCTGGTCGCGGCGGCTGCGGCCTTCCTCGTGCAGGCGCTGATCATCGTTATGTCGCCGGCGGCGCGGCTCGCGGACATTCCCGAAGGCGCAGCAGTCGCGCAATGAAATCCGGTTTTCATCGGACGGCGCACGTTGCGTGTCGACGTGCCTGCTGGCATCCGTGAAAACCCTCAAAAATGAAAATGAATTTTTTTCTACAGGATTTCTATGTAAATATACTTTCATTCATTTTGCTTACGCCCCGAAGGAAGTCCTTTTGGGGGGCGCCCCGAAGGAAGTCCCCTTGGGGGATAGTTACCAGGCTGCCTTGCTCGCATGATCCATCACTCGTCCGTTGCACCGAACCCCGCCGAGCAGGCCATCGCCGCGCGCATCGCCGCAGCGATGCCGACCCTCACGCCGATCCATCGGCGCATGGGCGACTACGTGCTGGCGAATCTGTTTCGCGCGGCGACCATGCGGATCGACGAACTGGCGAGCGTGGTCGGTGCGTCGGTGGCAACGGCGAATCGCTTCGCTCGCGCGCTCGGCTTCGACGGTTATCCGCAGTTTCGCGAAGCGCTTGTACGCGGCTTCGAAGCGACGCTCGCACCGGTCGAGCGGTTGCGTAGCGCGCAGGAATCGCTCGCTTCCGGCGACGATCTGATTGACGCGTCGCTCGAACAGGCCGCAAACAATCTGCAATCCACCCGCTCAGCGATCGACAGCGCCGCCGCCGAGGCCGCCGTAGAAGCGATCATCTCCGCGCGTCGCGTCTTCGTGCTCGGCGCCGGGTCGAGCGCGTTCCTCGCAGGCCTGATGGAGCACGGCCTGATGCCGTATCACGACAACGTGCAGTCGCTCGCGTTCGTTGGCGGGCCGTCGCATGCCGCGCGGCGTCTGTTCGCATCGAATGAAGGCGATCTGGTGATCGGGATTGCGTTTCCGCGTTACGTCGAAGACACGATCGAACTCGCGCGGCGCGCGGCCAGTCGCGGGGCACGCGTGCTGGCGCTGACCGACGGCCCGCACTCGCCGCTCGCGCAATTCGCCGATCTCTCGCTTTATATCCGCTCCGAGCGGCGGCTCGCGGCCAATGCCGATGCGGCCGTGCTGGCCGTTATCGAAGCGCTGTGCGACGCGGTCGCCTACCGGGCGAAGCGCTCGGTGAAGGCCGCCGCCGAGGTCACCGAATTCGTGCTGCCGTGGCTCACCGATCCGCAAGCCGCGGCCGCCGGCACAAGCGAGCAGCCCGTGCGCGCTTCTACCCGTACCACTCGCACTACCAAAGCCAAAAAATGAACACCAACGCAGTCATTGCCATTCACGGCGGGGCAGGCACGATCCTGCGCGCGTCGATGTCGGCCAGCGCCGAAGCCGACTATCACGCTGCTTTGCATGCCGTGCTGAGCGCCGGACAGCGCGTCCTCGCCGACGGCGGCAGCGCGCTCGACGCCGTCAGCGAAGCCGTGCGTCTGCTCGAAGACTGCCCGCTCTTCAACGCGGGCCGTGGCGCGGTCTACACGGCAGCCGGCACGCATGAACTCGACGCCGCCATCATGGACGGCAGCACGCTGGACGCCGGCGCGATCTGCTGCGTGACACGCGTACGCAATCCGATTCTGGCGGCGCGCCGCGTACTCGAACGCAGCGAACACGTGCTGTTCACGGGCGAAGGCGCGGAAGCCTTCGCAGCCGCGCAAGGACTCGAATTCGTCGAGCCCGAGTATTTCCATACTGAAGCGCGTCATCGCCAATGGCAACTCGCGCGCGGTCAGCAGCGCGCCATGCTCGATCACGACGGTGCGACGCTGGCCTCGAAAAATGACGATCCCACGCCGCACGAGCCGATCGATCCGAATCGCAAGTTCGGCACGGTCGGAGCGGTCGCGCTCGATCAGCGTGGCCACGTGGCCGCTGCCACCTCGACGGGCGGTGTCACCAACAAACAGGTCGGCCGGGTCGGCGATACGCCGCTGATCGGCGCGGGCTGCTATGCGGACGACGCAACCTGCGCGGTTTCTACCACCGGCTCGGGCGAGATGTTCATGCGCATGGTGGCTGCGTACGACGTCGCGGCGCAGATGGCGTACCGCAACGT
The DNA here is from genome assembly GCF_013177735.1 of Paraburkholderia elongata. Lineage (GTDB taxonomy): Bacteria > Pseudomonadota > Gammaproteobacteria > Burkholderiales > Burkholderiaceae > Paraburkholderia > Paraburkholderia elongata. Next base: position 2,977 of record NZ_WOEZ01000097.1, read on the forward strand.
CTCGCTCGAAGAAGCGGCGCACGACGTGGTGATGAACCGTTTGCCGAAGATCGACGGACGCGGCGGTCTGGTCGCCGTCGATGCACGCGGCAACGTCACGCTGCCGTTCAATACCGAGGGCATGTATCGCGGATTCGCGCGGATCGGCGAGACGCCGGTGACGGCGATCTATCGCTGATGCTGTCCTGCTGCGCAGTCGCTTGAACTACCGCTTGAAACTTCGCTTGAACCACCGTTAGCCGCGTCCGAAATAAAAGGAATCATCGTGCCGACTTCATCGCACACCGCCCGCCCGCTTATTGAAACGTTGCCGCCGCAACGCGTGCTTGCGGTCGACGATCTGTCGGTCGCATTTCGCAGCGGCGACAGGACTTTCAACGCGGTGCGCAATCTCTCGCTGACGGTCGAGCGTGGTGAGACGCTGGCGATCGTCGGCGAATCGGGTTCGGGCAAATCGGTGACATCGCTCGCCTTGATGCGGCTGGTCGAGCATGGCGGTGGGCGCCTTGCCGGCGGCAGCATCGCCTTCCGGCGCCGCGACGGCAGCGTGCTCGACCTCGCGAAAGCGTCGTCGGGCACGATGCGTTCGATTCGCGGCGCCGACATCGCGATGATCTTCCAGGAGCCGATGACCTCGCTCAATCCGGTGTTCACGGTTGGCGATCAGATCAGTGAAGCGATTGCCTTGCATCAGGGGAAAAGCCGTTCTGCCGCGCACGCCGAAACGCTGTGTCTGCTCGAACTCGTGCGCATTCCGGAAGCGCGCCGGGTGGCCGCACGTTTTCCGCATCAGCTATCCGGCGGCATGCGCCAACGCGTAATGATCGCGATGGCGCTGTCGTGCAAGCCCGCTCTGTTGATTGCCGACGAGCCGACCACCGCGCTCGACGTAACGATCCAGGCGCAGATTCTGCAATTGATTCGCGGCCTGCAGGACGAGATGAACATGGGCGTGATCTTCATCACGCACGACATGGGCGTGGTGGCCGAGGTGGCCGATCGCGTGCTGGTGATGTATCGCGGCGAGAAAGTGGAAGAGGGTGCTTCGGATGCGCTGTTTGGCGCGCCTTCTCATCCTTATACGAAGGCGTTGCTTGCTGCGGTTCCGCGCCTTGGCGCAATGGAGGGCACCGATCAGCCCGCCAAGTTTCCGATTCTGACCGTCGAGCAGGCGGCCTTGAATGGCACCGATGGAGCCGTGCGTCCCGCTGCAGCCGTCGCCGAAGAATCGCAACCGTTGATTCACGACAGCACGCCGCCGATTCTGCGCGTGCGCGATCTGGTCACGCGCTTTCCAGTCAAGAGCGGCGTGTTCGGACGCTTGACGGGTCGCGTGCATGCGGTTGAGAAAGTCAGCTTCGATCTGCGTCCGGGCGAGACGCTCGCGTTGGTCGGAGAATCGGGCTGCGGTAAATCGACAACGGGTCGTTCATTGCTGCGGCTGGTCGAGAGCCAGAGCGGCTTGATCGAATTTGATGGCAAGGAAATCAGCTCACTCACAGGCCCTGCATTGCAAGCACTGCGCCGCGATATCCAGTTCATTTTCCAGGACCCGTTCGCCTCGTTGAATCCGCGTTTGACGGTCGGCTTCTCGATCATGGAGCCGCTGCTCGTGCACGGCGTCGCTCAAGGCGCCGAAGCACAGGCGCGCGTTGCGTGGCTGCTCGAAAAAGTCGGCTTGCCGCCCGAAGCCGCGCGCCGCTATCCGCACGAATTTTCCGGTGGGCAACGGCAACGTATTGCGATTGCGCGTGCTCTGGCATTGAATCCGAAAGTCGTGATCGCCGACGAATCCGTCTCCGCACTGGACGTCTCCGTGCAGGCGCAGATCGTCAACCTGATGCTCGATCTGCAACGCGAGCTCGGCGTCGCGTATCTGTTCATTTCGCATGACATGGCGGTGGTGGAGCGCGTCAGCCATCGCGTGGCGGTGATGTATCTCGGCCAGATCGTCGAGATCGGCCCGCGCCGCGCGGTGTTCGAAGCGCCGCAGCATCCCTATACGAAGAAGCTGATGGGCGCGGTGCCGGTCGCCGATCCGGCGCGCCGTCACGCGAAACGCATGCTCGCCGCCGATGAAATCCCGAGCCCGATCCGCGCGCTGAACGACGAACCGATCGTGGCGCCGCTGATTGCGGTTGGACCGGATCATTTCGTGGCTCAGCATCGGGTCGGCGGGGCTTACTAGACGCGAACGCTAGCCCGAACGCAGACCTGAACGAAGTGCCAGACCTGAAGCAAAACAAAGCAAAGCAATTTTCTCTCGCAGCACATAACCCTGTTTCAATTAGCAGCCTGGAGCCAACCTCATGAACCTGCTGGTCCCGTCTTCTCCGTTTCGTTTGCGCGCGCTGGTCAGCGGCGGCGCGGTGGTGTTCGCGATGCTCGCGGGCAATGTGGCGCACGCCGACACGACGGCCGTGATGGCCGTTGCGTCGACCTTCACGACGCTCGATCCGTACGACGCGAACGACACGCTGTCGCAAGCCGTCGCCAAGTCGTTCTATCAAGGCCTGTTCGGTTTCGACAAAGACATGAAGCTGGTCAACGTGCTGGCCGATAGCTACGAAGCGAGTCCGGATGCCAAGGTCTACACGTTCAAGCTGCGCCACGGCGTGAAGTTCCAGGACGGCACCGACTTCAATGCAGCCGCGGTCAAAGCGAACTTCGACCGCGTGACCGATCCGGCAAACAAGCTCAAGCGCTACAACATGTTCAACCGTATCGAGAAGACTGAAGTGGTCGATCCGTACACGGTGAAGATCACGCTGAAGGCGCCGTTCTCGGCGTTCGTCAACGTGCTGGCGCATCCGTCGGCGGTCATGATTTCGCCTGACGCGCTGAAGAAGTACGGCAAGGACATCGCGTTCCATCCGGTCGGCACGGGTCCGTTCGAACTGGTGAAGTGGGACCCGGCAGGCGACCTGACGGTGAAGAAATTCGCCGGCTACTGGAAGAAGGGCTATCCGAAGGTCGATGCCATCGACTGGAAGCCGGTGGTCGACAACAACACGCGCGCTGCATTGATGCGCACCGGCGAAGCGGACTTCGCATTCCAGGTGCCGTTCGAACAGGCGGCACAATTGCAGTCGAGCCCGAAGGTCGATCTGATCGCGTCGCCGTCGATCATCCAGCGCTATATCAGCCTGAACGTCAACCAGAAGCCGTTCGACAATCCGAAGGTGCGTGAAGCGCTGAACTATGCGGTCAACAAGGACGCGCTGACGAAGGTTGTGTTCGCCGGTTACGCGACGCCGGCTGACGGCGTGGTGCCGCAAGGCGTGGATTACGCCGTGAAGCTCGGCCCCTGGCCATACGATCCGGCGAAGGCACGTGAACTGCTGAAGGAAGCAGGATATCCGAACGGATTCGAAACGACGCTGTGGTCCGCGTATAACTACTCGACCGCGCAAAAGGTGATTCAGTTCGTGCAGCAGCAACTGGCACAAGTCGGCATCAAGGCGCAGGTTGAAGCGCTCGAAGCGGGTCAACGCGTCGCGAAGGTGGAAAGCGCGCAGGACCCGGCGACCGCGCCGGTGCGGATGTACTACGCAGGCTGGTCGTCGTCGACGGGCGAAGCGGACTGGGCGATTACGCCGCTGCTCGGGTCGGTCTCGTTCCCGCCGAAGATGGTCAATACCGCTTACTACAAGAACGACGCCGTCGACAGCGATCTGAAGCAGGCGCTCGAAACCACCGACCGCACCAAGAAGGGCGAGCTCTACACCGATGCGCAAAAACGCATCTGGGCCGACGCGCCGTGGATTTTCCTCGTCAAGGAAAAGGTCGTGTATGCGCGTAGCAAGCGCTTGTCGGGTGCTTATGTCGCGCCGGACGGCTCGTTCAATTTCGACGAGATCGCGATCAAGTGATGAGCTGACCGCTCGGCGTGGCGTGTTCCAAACGAACGCGCCGGCCGGGCGGCCGCTTTCTGACGATTCTTCGTTGCCCGCATCATTGCCGGATTGGTTTCATGCTGAACTTCCTCGTCAAACGTATCTTTGGACTGCTGCCGACGCTCTTCATCGTCGCCGTGCTGGTGTTCCTGTTCGTGCATCTGTTGCCCGGCGATCCGGCGCGCCTCGCGGCCGGTCCCGAAGCGGACGAAGCGACCGTCGCGCTGGTGCGTGCCGATCTCGGCCTCGATAAGCCGATGCCGCAGCAATTCGCCAACTTCTTTGTGAAGATCGCGCACGGCAACTTCGGCACGTCCGCGCGCAGCAAGCGGCCGGTCAGCCAGGAAATCAGCGAGCGCTTCATGCCGACGCTGTTGCTCACGCTCGCGAGCATGGTGTGGGCGGTGGTGCTCGGCATGGGCATCGGCATCGTCTCGGCGGTGTGGCGCAATCGCTGGCCGGACCGGCTCGGCATGACGCTCGCGGTGTCGGGCATTTCGTTTCCAGCGTTCGCGCTCGGCATGCTGCTGATGGAGATCTTTTCGGTGAAGCTCGGCTGGCTGCCGATCGTCGGCGACGGTTCGTGGCAGAGCTACGTGTTGCCGTCGCTCACGCTCGGCGCGGCCGTGGCGGCGGTGATGGCGCGCTTCACGCGTGCTTCGTTCGTCGAAGTGATGAACGAAGATTTCGTGCGCACCGCGCGCGCCAAGGGTGTGCCCGAATGGCTCGTGATCGTCAAACACTGCCTGCGCAACGCGATGATTCCTGTCATCACGATGATGGGACTGCAATTCGGCTTTCTGCTGGGCGGCTCGATCGTGGTCGAAGTGGTGTTCAACTGGCCGGGCCTTGGACGCCTGCTGGTGGATGCCGTGGCGATGCGAGACTATCCGGTGATTCAGGCTGAAGTGCTGTTGTTCTCGCTTGAATTCATCATCATCAACCTGGTTGTGGACGTGCTGTACGCCGTCATCAACCCGACCATCCGTTTCAAGTGAGGCCCGCATGAGCATCTCAGTCACCGAGGCGAATGCGGCCAAGGCCGCGCTCGTAGAAAGCGCGGTCCGCACGCCGTGGAGTGAATTCTGGCGCAAATTCCGTAAGCAACATGTGGCGCTCGGCGCCGGCATTTTTGTGCTGCTGCTGGTCCTGGTCGCAATTCTCGCGCCGCATATCGTGCCGTACGATCCGGAGAATTTCTTCGACTACGACGCGTTGAACGCGGGGCCCTCGGCCGCGCATTGGTTTGGCGTCGATTCGCTGGGCCGCGATATTTTCAGCCGCATCCTGGCGGGTTCGCGTATTTCGCTCGAGGCCGGTTTTTTGTCGGTGGCGGTCGGTGCGGTGATCGGTACGTTCTTCGGTTTGCTGGCCGGGTACTACGAAGGCTGGTGGGACCGCATCACGATGCGTGTCGCCGATGTGCTGTTCGCCTTCCCCGGCATTCTGCTGGCGATCGGCGTGGTTGCGATTCTCGGCAACGGCATGATCAATGTGATCTGTGCGGTGGCGATTTTCAGCATCCCAGCGTTTGCGCGGCTCGTGCGCGGCAATACGCTGATGCTCAAGCAACTCACGTATATCGAAGCGGCGCGCAGCATTGGCGCTTCGGATTGGACCATCATCATGCGGCATATTCTGCCAGGGACGATTTCGTCGATCGTCGTGTACTTCACGATGCGCATCGGTACGTCGATCATCACGGCGGCGAGCTTGTCGTTTCTCGGACTCGGCGCGCAACCGCCGACGCCGGAGTGGGGCGCGATGCTCAACGAAGCGCGTGCCGATATGGTCACCGCGCCGCATATCGCGCTGTTTCCGAGTCTGGCGATTTTTCTCACCGTGCTGGCATTCAATCTGCTCGGCGACGGTTTGCGCGATGCGCTCGATCCGAAGCTCGACCGGCCATGAGTCTGACTGACACTGCCTGTGGAAACGCGCCGCATATTGGCGTGTTGCCGAGCGGCCCGCGTGGGACGATTGCCGACGTAGACAGCGTGACGGTAGGACATTGCACGCTGGATGAAGACGCTGTGCAGACCGGCGTGACCGTGATTCGTCCGCATCCTGGCGATCCTTTTCTGAACAAGGTGCCTGCGGCGGCTTCGGTGATCAACGGATTTGGTAAAAGCATCGGGCTTGTGCAAGTCGAAGAACTCGGCGTGCTGGAAACGCCGATTGCGTTGACCAATACCTTCGGCGTCGCTGCGGTCGCACAAGCACAGATTCGTGCTGCAATTCAGGCCAATCCGCAAATCGGACGCGAATGGTCGACGGTCAATCCGTTGGTGTTCGAATGTCATGATGGATACCTGAACGATATTCAGGCTTTGGCGGTAAGCGAACGGCATTACAACGATGCGTGCGAAGCGGCAAGCGTTGACGTCGCGAGCGGTTCGGTCGGCGCAGGCCGCGGCATGTCGTGCTTCGATCTGAAAGGCGGAATCGGCAATGCATCGCGCGTGGTCGACGTAGCAGGGCAGCGCTATACGGTCGGCGCACTGGTGCTGGCGAACTTCGGCCGCCTGCCGATGTTGACGATCGACGGCACTCCGGTCGGTCGCGTGCTGGCCGAACGCGCAGCCGAAGCTGACGCAGCAAGCTCGGCGGCCTTAGTGCATCCAGCGAATTCAGCGGCCTCGGCGAACCCTGCCATCCCAGCGACCGCCTCGAAACCCGAGCACGGCTCGATCATCATGATCGTCGCCAACGACGCGCCGCTCGACGCTCGCCAGCTCAAGCGTCTGTCATTGCGCGCCGCGGCTGGTCTCGCACGAACCGGTTCGGTGTACGGCCACGGCAGCGGCGATATCGCGTTGGCATTTTCAACGGCCTACACCGTGCCGCACGAATCCGACTTCGTCGCGCTGCCGCCCGTGCTCGCGGATGCACGCCTCGACCCGCTATTCCGTGCCTGCGCGGACAGCGTCGAGCAAGCGATCGTTGATGCTTTGTGGAGCGCGACTTCCGTCACGGGCCGCGACGGCCATCGTCGTCTATCGCTGCACGACGCCGCCCCCGACCTCGCTCAACTTCTCAAGCAATCTCCCCGATGAAAGTCCTGATTTCCGCCGACATCGAAGGCGTAGCCGGCGTGTTCCATCCCGAGCAAACGCGCGCGGGCAACGGCGAATACGAGGCCGCGCGCCGCTGGATGACGCTCGAAGCCAACGCCGCGATCGAAGGCGCATTCGCAGGTGGCGCGACGCACGTGTGGGTCAACGATTCGCACGGCGGTTTCCGCAATCTGCTGCCCGATCTGCTCGATGCACGCGCCCAGGTGGTGCTCGGCAAACCGCGTACGCTCGGCATGATGGCCGGCCTCGAATACGGCGCGGCGCTGGTGTTCATGATCGGCTATCACGCCAGGTCGCAAACGCACGGCATTCTCTCGCATACGATCAACAGCTTCGCGTTCGCGCGTATTTCGCTGAACGGCGTCGAAGTCGGCGAGGCCGGATTGTATGGAGCGCTGGCGGAAGAATATGGCGCACAGGTCGCGCTTTTATCCGGCGACGATGTATTCGCCGAGGAAACCGCGCCGCGTTTTCCCGGCGCGCGTTTCGTCGTCACCAAGAGCGCGACGGGGCATGCGAGCGGCGTGACGCAAACGCCGGCGAGCGCCCGTGATGCGATTGAAAGTGCCGCGCGCGAAGTGGTGCGGCATTACATCGACAAGGGTCATGCGCCGCACGCCACGCGCGCTGCTGCGAAGCCCGTCGAATGCGAATTGCGTGTGCAAACGACCGCGCTTGCCGATCTGTTTTGCCAATGGCCAACGCTCACGCGCGTCGACGCCGTCACGTTGCGCTTTGGCGCGGAGTCCGCGGAACACGCGGTGCGCATGCTGAACTGCCTGTCGGCGATGTCGTTCATGCTGCGCTGAGCCGTTACTGTTGCCGGCTCAACTCCCGCGCTGCGCGATCAATCGCATCCGCAACCGCACCCGCGTGCGACACCGTCACGAGATGGCTCGATGCGATCGGCACGATCTTCGCCTTCATCCGCTCTGCCATGAATTTTTCGACATCGGGTGACACGGCGCGGTCCTTGGTGGTCAGCACGTACCACGACGGCTTTTCTTTCCACGCTACCTGGCTGACCGTTTCGCTGAAGGCCGTTGCGGCGATTGGGACTTGCGCGGCGGAGAGCACGCGCGTCAGATTCTCGGGCACGTCGGCTGCTAAGTCGGCGTGATACTTGGTGCGGTCGAGCCACAGGAAACCCGTCGGGTCCGCTACGATGTCCTGACCCGAGGGCATCGGCGCCGCGCGCTTCATCAGATCCATCGTCGATTCATGCAGGTCCGGCGCAATTGCCGCCACGTAGACGAGGCCCGCGACGTTCGGTGCGTTCGCGCCGGCTTCCGTGATCACGACGCCGCCCCACGAGTGGCCCACCAGGATGGTCGGGCCATTCTGGCGCGCGAGGACGCGGCGGGTGGCCGCGACATCGTCGGCGAGCGACGTGAGCGGGTTCTGCACCGAACTCACGTGATAGCCCTTCTGCTGCAACTTCGCGACGACACCGTTCCAGCTTGACCCGTCGACGAACGCGCCATGAACCAGCACGACGTTGCGCACCGGGCCGGTCATTGGCGCTGCGGGTGGGGTGGGGGCGCTCGCTCTTGGCGCGGCGGGGGGGGGAGGCGGGGCCTCGGGGGGGGCCGACTCCCTGCCCGGGATGCCGGGTGGTTCTCCGGCGGGGTTCCCCCGGTGCGCCAAGGGTTTCGCCGGGGGGCCCCCCCCCGG
>NZ_WOEZ01000098.1 GCF_013177735.1 Paraburkholderia elongata
GGTGGAGGAGGCGGTGCTTCGGGTGCGCTCGACTCCATGCCAGGCATGCCGGCTGGTTCGACGGCGGGTTCCGCCGTGGGCGCAACGGTTTGCGCGAGGGCGCCCGCCCCGGCGAAGCAGAGACACAAAGCAGCGGCGCAAAGCAGGCGTTTGGGCGACATGTTGAATCTCCGAAGGCTGAAACCTCGACTAGGGCAACATACAGAAGCACCACGCCAGTGACAATCACTATCCTCGCCGTTAAGTGCGGCGCAGAACCAAGCGCGGGTTGGTCCCAGTATTGAGGTAATTTCGGGCGCGGTAAAATTTCGGGTTCTGCCGGGGCAGACCATAAGTCTGATCGGGTGATCGATATCCATACACTGGGGCGCAATTTTGAATAGTGCACAGCAGCAAGACGGCCTAAAGCGCGGGCTTAAGAATCGCCACATCCAGCTGATTGCGCTGGGCGGGGCGATCGGCACCGGCTTGTTTCTCGGCTCCGCCAGCGTGTTGAAGGCAGCCGGCCCGTCAATGATTCTCGGCTACGCGATCGGCGGCATCATCGCCTTCATGATCATGCGGCAGCTCGGCGAAATGGTCGCGCAGGAACCGGTTGCCGGTTCGTTTAGCCACTTCGCGTACAAATATTGGGGCGACTTTCCTGGCTTTCTGTCCGGCTGGAACTACTGGGTGCTGTACGTGCTCGTGAGCATGGCCGAGCTGACCGCAGTCGGCACTTACGTGCATTACTGGTGGCCGGGGGTGCCCACGTGGGTCTCGGCGCTGGTGTGCTTCGCCGTCATCAACGCGATCAATCTCGCCAACGTCAAAGCGTACGGCGAAACCGAATTCTGGTTTGCGATCATCAAGGTGGTAGCGGTGATCGGCATGATCCTGTTCGGCGGCTATCTGCTGATCAGCGGTCATGGTGGGCCGCAAGCCTCGATCACCAATCTCTGGGCCGACGGCGGCTTTTTCCCGCACGGTTTTCATGGCCTGTTCTCAATGCTCGCGGTCATCATGTTTTCGTTCGGCGGGCTCGAGTTGATCGGCATTACGGCTGCTGAAGCGGCCGACCCGCAGAAGAGTATTCCGAAGGCCGTGAATCAGGTGATCTACCGGATTCTGATTTTCTACATCTGCTCGCTGGCGGTGCTGCTCTCGTTGTATCCGTGGAATCAGGTAGCGGCCGGCGGCAGCCCGTTCGTGATGATCTTCTCGCAGATCGGCTCGACGCTGACCGCGAATGTGCTCAACGTGGTGGTGCTGACCGCGGCGCTGTCGGTGTACAACAGCGGCGTGTATGCGAATAGCCGCATGCTCTACGGTCTCGCGGAACAGGGCAACGCTCCGCGTGCGCTGATGAAGGTCGACCGGCGCGGCGTGCCGTATATGGCGATCGGTTTGTCGGCGCTCGCCACGTTCACGTGCGTGATCATCAACTATCTGATTCCGGCCGAAGCGCTCGGCTTGCTGATGGCGCTGGTGATGGCCGCACTCGTGCTGAACTGGGCGCTGATCAGCCTGACGCATCTGAAGTCGCGCAAGGCGATGGTGGCGGCGGGCGAGACGCTCGTGTTTAAATCGTTCTGGTTCCCGGTCAGCAACTGGATCTGCCTCGCGTTCATGGCGCTGATCCTCGTGATTCTGGCCATGACGCCGGGCCTCTCGGTCTCGGTGTGGCTCGTGCCCGCCTGGCTGGTCGTGATGTGGGGCGGCTATGTGTTCAAGCGCCGGCGCGCAGCAATGCATGGCGGCGCGCAGGTGGTAGGGCAGTAAGGCAGATAGCGGGCGCCGGCGCCGTTGGCGTCGGACCGCCCAATCCCGGGAAGCGCTTCAATATGCGGCGGCCCGCCATCCTCACAACGGATGCGCGGGCCGCTTTTTGTTTCGTCTCAGTTGCGTGCGAGTACGGGGAAGGGACGGCAGGTGCGGAGAATACGTTAGAATTTCCGGCGTTTGGAACGCCGGGAAGAACGCCGGGAAAAAACGATAGTAGGTAAATATGACAGATCGGCCATGAAAGAAATCTCCATCGTTGTCCCCTGCTTTAACCAGGAAGAATTCATCGCGGAGACCCTCGAATCGGTGTTGCGCCAGTCCCATAGCGACTGGGAATGCATCATCGTGAATGATGGGTCTACCGATGGTTCAGAGGCCATCATTCAGCAGTACGCAAAGAAAGATCGCCGGTTCCTGTCTTTTACCAAGGCCAACGGTGGCGTCGCTGCAGCGCGAAACTTCGGCTTCTCGCAGGCGAAAGGGATGCTCTTTGTGCCCCTCGATGGCGACGACAAGCTGCACCCAGATTTTCTGCGGCGGGCCGTCGAGTGCTTCACCACGCAGCCTGATATCGACCTTGTTCACTGCAAGACTCAGCGTTTCGGGGAGTCGAGCAAGACCTGGCGCTTGCCTGAGTACAGCTACGAAAAGCTGCTTTGGCAAAACATGATCGTCAACACGACCATGTACCGGCGTGAGGCGTTTTTCCGCTCCGGCGGGTATGCGTCGGAAATGGTCCATGGTTTCGAGGACTGGGAATTCTACGTGCGGCTCCTGAGCCCGCAATCCAAGGTGTGGTTTGTCGATGCCCCGCTGTACCTCTATCGCGTGAAGAAGAGTTCACGATCAACCCAACTGGTCGAGTTGGGAAAGGTCGAGGAATCGCAACGCCTCATCTACGTGCGCAACCGTGCGATTTATGACCGGTTCGTGGATAACCCAATCAGTGTTTTCGGCAAGCGCATGAAGGAGTTTGCGCCGTTCTACTCGGCGCGCTACAAGCGGCAGGTCCACTACGTGCATATGGCTTATAGCGTTGTGATTGCGGGGCTGCTGGGAGTTGGCGCTTTGCTCCTTCGGCATTGACTTGCGGATCACGTTGCACCTGCTGATCTGCGAGACGGATCAGCTTGATTCGCCCGCGTTGGTCCACGCGGGCGACGGTCAAACCAGGAAACGGTCGACCTCTTTCTCCCGCCAGATGATTCCCGCGCCGGGCGCGTCTCCGAAATGCGCATCGCCGTCCTTGAACTGCAGAACGGGCTCGACGATCGGGCCGGCGAGATCCATGCGTTCGAGCCAGTGGCACGTCGGCCTGACTGCCAGCAGATGCGCGCTGAATTCCTGAAAGATGTGGCTGGACATCGGCATGGCCGTATGGCCGATCAGGCGGAATCGGGACTGCATCAGCTGGTCGATCGTGTAGGGCGCGAGTGGCATGTCTTTGACGACCGCAGCGAGCTCCTCGACCATCTGCCGAACTGGCTTGAGCGCGAGCGGCGTGTAGGTGAACAGATAGGATGTGCCGGTGACGTTCGCATTCGTCTGCAAGTCGATCAGCACGAGCGGCGACGTCGCCACCGTGCCGACTGCGGTCTTGACCGGATATTGCAGTGGAACGTTGACGGCCCGCGCGCGCAGGCCGGTGATGCGGATGTCGGTCATGGTGCCTCGAAAAGTTGAGTGAGCGGCGACGGCGCAGGCGCGCCGCCATCTGCTTTCGGCCCGTACGGCCAGAGGAAGTCCCGCGACAGTTGGCCGATGTCGGGGCAGCCGATCTGCGCGAGCGTGGTGTCGATCTCGCTCTTCAGCATCGACAGCACGGCTTCGACGCCGCGCTCGCCGTCGGCGGCGAGGCCATACAGCGTCGCGCGGCCGAGCAGCACCGCTTTCGCGCCCATCGCGATCGCCTTCACGACATTGACGGGCTGGCTCATCTCTGTCTCCTTCTGCATGCGCTCAAGCGCGCGTCTCGACTTCGATGAGGAACGGCTTGTTGCCGGCAAGCGCCTGGTCGAGCGCCGCCTTTCGAGATATTTCCAGTGACGCGGCACGAACTGAACGGGCGCAAGCCGGTGTTTTCGTTGACGCCGAATCCCGGCGACGTTGATATCGCGGTCGCCTCGGAACTGGTCGAAGCTGCGCGCATTGTGCAAAATGGCTTCGCTAATCCGCAACGTACGACGATCGTCGGCTCGATCCATCGCGAGTACGCGGTGTCCGAAAAGGTCGCAATGGCGGATGGCCGCTACGACACGAGCAAGGCGCTCGACGCGTTGCAATCGATGGCACGGCTTTGCGTGCTGTTCGACATGCGCGAGATGGCCTGGCAGCACGGTACAGTGATCAATACGGTGATGTTCGGTGCGATGGCGGGCGCTGGTGCGCTGCCGCTGTCACGGACGGCATGCGAAGCGGCGATCCGCGCCGCCGGCAAAGCGGTTGACGCGAGTCTCGCGGGTTTTTCAGCCGGTCATGATGCGGCGCGTGCATCCTCCGCAGTGAAGCACCGTCTCGCGGTGCTCCCGGCGCCGTTGCGCGAAGTCGTCGATGCTGGCGCCGCTTTGACCACCGACTATCAGGATGCGCGCTATGCGCAGCAATATCGCGATGCGGTAGAAACTCTGCGACGCGCTGAAATCGACGCGGGCGGAGCCTCCGGGCAATTCCCCGTCACGCGCGAAGCGGCGCGCTTTCTCGCGCTGTGGATGAGCTACGAAGACGTGATTCGGGTCGCCGACCTGAAGACGCGCCGAGAGCGGCTCGATAAGGTGCGCCGTGAAATGTGTGCGCAACCGGGCGATATCGTGCAATTGACTGAATTCCTCAAGCCCGGCCGAGACGAAGTGCTGTCTATGCTGCCACCGCGGCTCGCCGCGTCGCTCGAACGCCGCGCGTTCGTGATGAGCAAGCCGCGCAACATTGGGCTGCATATCCGCACCGATACGGTCAGCGGGTTCGCGATGTTGTGCGCGCTGCGCAGCCTGCGGCGCTGGCGGCGGCGTACCGCGCGCTTTCACAGTGAGCATCGGCTGATTGCGGAATGGCAGGAGCGGCTGCGCCGGCTGCTGGCGGTCCCCGGTATGACGGATGCCGCGTACGAGCTCGCGCTCGCGGGCAATCTGGTGAAAGGTTATGGCCAGACGCACGCACATGGCCAGAAGAATCTGCGCGCGATACTCGCCGATATCGACAGCCCTACCGCGCGTGCCGGCGCCGATCTCGCAGCGCGTATTCGCGCCGCCCGCGAGGCCGCGCTAGCCGACCCCGAAGGGCGGCAGCTCGCGAAGACGCTTGGACTTCCGACGCCTGAGCCGGCAGCACGACCGATCCACTTCGTTCGCAATAAAAGCGCAGCAAAGTGAGCGCGCGCTCAACAGCGGAACAACATACCAGCGCTCAAGGAGGCTGGCATAGCTAGTCCCTTTGCAACATCGACCCCAGAAGTCTCGCCAGAGCGGGTTCGGACAGCATCTTCTCGCCTGCGTCCGGCAGCGACGAAATCACCTTGGCGGATTGTTCGATATGCGAGCGGGCAGCCTCGCGCGCAGCAGCGGTGTCGTGGCTCGCAATGGCGTCGACCAGATGTTGACGATGTTTGGCCATGCGTTTCGTGATCTTTCGCCAGGTCTCATATGAGTCACCAGTGAGTTCTCTTGCGAAGCCGATCTGAACACTGGCGAGAAATCTGCAAAGCGCGGCAAGCAGTACATTGCCCGACGCTTTGGCGAGCGTATCGATAAAGAGTCGCAGACCTTCCGCCACCGCTTCGGAATCCGTTCCTTCGTTGATCTGGCGCAGTGCCTCGCGCATCGCCTGAAGGTCCGCCTCGGTGGCTCGCCTGGCGGCGAGTTCCGCGGCATACCCGTTGAGCGCACCCATCACGCCCAATACTTCCGCAATGCCGACGCGTTCGAGTTGCATCATCGAAAGAAGCGATACGCCGATGAGCTGGTCGGCGTCAGCCGTCACATACGCGCCGCTGCCATGCCGTACTTCGACCAGCTGCGCTGTCGTCAAGCCGCGAATGGCTTCCCGGATCGTCGGGCCGCTCACGCCATAACCTTCCGCGAGCTGCTTCTCGGTTGGCAGCTTCGTGCCGCGGGTGAGTTCGCCGTCGAGGATCCGGCCTCGCAAGTCTTCGAGAATCTGTTCGGCGGCATTGCCGCGGGCAAGTCGACGTGTTGGCTGCCAGGAGGGTTCAGTTGGTGTTTGCATGGGTGCTTTCCTTTTTTGCTGGACCTGCGTCTGGCATCACTATACTCTACGAGTCACCTTGTGACCTTGTTAATGTTGGTGCGGACGAAAAATGAGCGACCCTGTTTATGCCGGACCGCTTTATCCGACATCCGCCTTCAACCCCGCACGGGCGATACCTGCCGCTGCGCAGACTTCATCTTTCTCCGGGTGATCGCCGCTGACTCCCACTGCGCCGATCACATGGTCGTCAGAATCGCGAATCAGCACACCCCCGGCAACCGGAACGATCCGGCCCGCGGAGATGTCCGTTAGCGCGGCGAAGAACGCTGGAGCCGCTTCGGCGCGCTGCGCGAGAGCGCGGCTGCCGATCCCCATGCCGAGCGCGCCCCACGCTTTGGCCTGGGCGATTTGCGGTCGGAGGATGCCGCTGTTGTCTTCCCGTTTGAAAGCGACCAGATGGCCTCCGGCATCGAGCACGGCAACGGACAGCGGCGCGCAAGCGGATTCGCGTGCCGTGGCGAGCGCCGCATCTACAATCGTCGTGGCCTGATTCAGCGACAGGGTTTCCATGAATCTTCTCCTTGTTGAAACATGTGGATCAGTGGGGGAATGCCTCGCTACCGGATGCGCGTTTGAGCGGTCCTCGCGTGACGGAGTGTGAGAGCGTGTCCTCATGAACGCCGTCGTGCGGCTGCAGGTTCCTCTTGCGCCGTTGTATCAGTCGTCCCAGCACGAGTACGGCCAGTGCGGCGCCCACCGATGTTGCACCGGCGATCGCAAAGAGAATCGACGGCGCGACACCGTCGCCGAGTAACACGCCGCCCATGACGGGTCCGGCAATCGCCCCGGTGCGGCCGATACCCATTGCCCAGCCGATGCCAGTAGCGCGCAGGCCGGTTTCATAGAACACCGCGCACAGGGCCACCGTACACATCTGCGCGCCGATGCTGAACGCACCGGCGACAAAGCTCGTCAGATACAAAAGCCCAGGCGACCATCCGACGAGGCCGATTGCCGAGATGGCCATGGCGCCGGCAAGATAGGCGCAACCGATGACGCGCGTCGGCCCGAAGCGGTCGGCGAGACGACCGAGCATGATGCATCCGGCGACCGCGCCGAGATTGAGCATCGCGACGGCCAGCACGGCCTTGCCGATGTCCAGCCCATTCGTGCGCGCGACAACCGGGATCCAGTTGATCAGGAAGTACGTCAACAGCAGGCTCAGGAAGAACGCGATCCATAGCAGGAACGTCGCGGTAGCGCGTCCTTGCGTGAAGAGGCTGGACACGGGTGAATGAGGCATTGCCGCGCGACAGTCCGATTCGCCGTTCCACCGCGACTCGGCGTCCAGCCGCCGCAGAATCCGCGCGATGGCGGCATGGTCGTTTTGCAGCGCGAGGTAGCGCACCGATTCCGGCACCAGCAAGATGAACGCAGGGAGAATGATCAGCGGCAGCATGCCGCCCGCGATGAACACGCTCTTCCACCCGAACGCGGGAATCAGCAGGGCCGAACCGGCGCCGCCCAGCACGGCACCGAGCGGAAATCCGCAGAACATTGCGCCTACCAGTGTGCTTCTGAGCCGCTTGGGCGCATATTCCGAGGCCAGTGAAATGAAACTCGGCAGTGCGCCGCCGAGGCCTATGCCTGTGATGAACCGCAATATCGAAAGCGCCGCGGTGGAATGAGCGAACGGAGTGAGCAGGGAGGCGACGGAAAAGACGAGCACGGCGCATGACAAGGTGACCTTACGTCCGAAGCGATCACCGGCCGCGCCGAATGCCAGCGCCCCGAGCAATCCACCGAGCAGTCCCGCGCCAAACACGGGACCGAACGCCGATGGCGCCGCGCCCCAGGCGGCCATGATTTCAGGCGCTACAAATGCGATCGCCTGGGTGTCGAATCCGTCCACCATCGCCACCAGCCCGCACAGTAGAAAAATGCTGATCTGCAGACCCGTCACCGGCCCTTCGTCGATGATGGATTCGAGATCCAGTTTGCCTGTCGGTTGCATGTATTACTCCATAAACGGACGACATCCGGTCGTGGACATCAGAAGCGGAAGTTCAGATTGGCGAATACTTTGTATCCCTTCGGAATCGTGGCGCGATTCGGCCCAGGATTGCCGCCCGACGCGCTGGCGCTTACGTCTTTGGTCGCCCAGAGATTCAGCACGACCGGCCCGAAGTCGTAGCCGACCAGGCCGCCCACCGCGAAAAGGTTGTAGCTGCTCACGTTGATCGCGTTGTGATAGAACGCGCTCGACGTATCGTTGGTCACCTGGCCGACATACGACGCGACCGGACCGACCCGCCATTTCCCGAAGGCTTTCGTGGCGACGAAATCCGCGTGAAGAATATCGCCGGTGCGGTATTCGGTTTTCGTATTCGGCGTGTTCATTTCAAGCGAGAAATTGGCCGTCAGATTCCACCCGTCTTTCAGATATGAGAATGCGAGCAGGGGCTGTACGATCCACCAGGGCGCACCCGGATCACCGAGCCCGTTGGGCCCGGAGATGGTGCCGTCCGGAACGGTGACGCCAATACCGGTCTTCACGAAGAGCCCCGTATTGCCCAGTGCCCAGCTCAATTGCACAGGCGCGATGAAAGTGTTGCGCACGCCACCGCTTTGCACGTTCAATGGCGCGCCGGCGTCGGCCATTGTGAACGGCTGCACGATCAGGGCTTCGTAGCGGGCGCCGAAAAAGGTCCAGCCAGGCGTCCAGAGGACGCCCGTGACCACTGACGCCACGCGGATCGGCGTCGCACTGCTGGGATCGCCTGGACCGTAACGGTGTGCCTGGGCCGTATAGACCTCGTTGAAGCTGTAGAAGCCGGGCGCGGGCGTGGCGGCGGTCATGCCCAGAACCACTCCGGGTGGCATCGACCAGCCAGGGTAGCCGGCTTCGTAGGCGTGCGCTGACTTGCCGCCCATCATGGCGGCCCCTGCGAGCGCAGCGCACCAGGCATATTTACGTGATTGCATGAATGTCTCCTCCGTATCGGCCTGCTTCTTATCGAGCGGCTTCTTGTCTCGTGCCGACTTGCCGTGCGGCGGGCGCGGTGCCGGTATCGCTGGCGCGACCCGGCGCCGGCATCGGGGCCGACGCGGGCCTCGTGCGCCTGAATGGCTGTGTTAGCGGATCTGCTCGCGCTGCGTAGCGTCGATCATGCAACCGCACAACAGACACGGTTCGTTCGAACGATTGCTCCACGCGTGATTGGTGCCGCGGATCACGACGGTGTCGCCTGGCTGCATCAGTACTTCGTCGACGTCCGTCACCAGGTAGATCTCACCCTTGATGCAGGTGAGGCAGTCGAGGGTGTCGGTGCGGTGCATGCTCGGGTGGCGAGCCAGGTCTTCCGCGCTCGGCTGATGTTTCTGCTGCACCTCGAGGTTCAGCTTCCTGAGTTGTTCGACGTGATGTGCCTTATCCGCGGTATCGGGCGGAATCTCGAGCGCGCGAAACAGCACGCCGCCAGGGAAAGGCTCACGCGTTGTCACCTCGTTTGCGCGGTCCCATTCAATGCTGTTGTCCACCGGGACCTCGCGCGCGCTCCACAGCGTTGCACGATAGAAAATCCCCGGGTTGTGCTGGACATTGGTGGCTTCGTCCAGCAGCACGGCTGATTTGCCGTCCACATTCGGACCTACGACATAACGCTTCCAGTTCTTGGTCATTCAGGTTCTCCTTGATCGGGTCTGTGCCGGAATGCAACCGGCGGTGCTGTTATCAGTCGGGAAAGGCGCTGACCGGCGCAGGCGGACGTTTGAAAGCCGACCCTTCAATGCCGGCATTGAGCGAGGCGACGGTCTGCTCGCAGAAGCGCCGGAACCCAAGCGTGTCGAGGCCGAGGCAGAAAATTCGCACCCCGTCGTCGAGCGACTTGCGGCAGGCGGCGGGCGAAGGATCGAGAACCGGTCCGCCGATCACCGCGACACCGTGCTTTTGCGCCGACCGCAGCACTGTCCGGTAGGCCTCCTGAACGCGCGGGCTTTTCATCATCAACGTCCCTTCGTTCATCGCGTAGGCAAGATCGCCCGCGCCGAAGACGATGATCTTCACTGCGTCGAGCGCGCAGATTTCGTCGATGTTCGCCACCGCCTCCGGATGCTCGATCATTGGAATAAGCGCGACTTCCGCGTTGTTCCAGGCGGTGTACTCGTCGAAGTTCCTGAACGCGTAACGGGCCGCGCGGGTTGCCGGGCAAATGCCGCGCTCGCCGATCGGAGGGAAAAAGGCGAACTTCGCGGCCTCCTTGACGTCTTCCGCCGAGCGAACCATCGGCAAAAAGATGCCCATGGCGCCTGCCTCCAGAGCACGACGAATGCCGGTTTCGTCGGAACGGTCCGGCACGCGCACGAAGGCCGCGAGGCCCGCGCGCTCGGCAATGCGCACGCTGTTTTCCAGCGCGCGCACGTCATTGCCCGAGTGCTCGCCGTCGATCATGACGAAGTCGAAGCCGGTCAGACCCATCACTTCGATAAGCGCCGGATCGCCCGTAAAACACTGCATGCCGAGCGGGATCTCATTGCGCTCCAGCATTTCCAACAGACGGTTTCGCATGAACATCAGATATATCTCCTGCGTAATTTGAAGGTGCAAATGGTCTGACGGTGTTTTGCCTAAAAACAAAGTCACCAGGTGACTATATCACCCAACAACAGGAATTAAACGACGGATGGGGTAAACGATGAATTGCGGAGGACGATGCGATTGCGGGTGTCGTCCGACCAGCGGCGTGCGAGAAGCCAACACGGTCGTGCGATTTCTTTGCGGGGTTTTGCTCAGTCGCGTTCTAGCGGCATGCGGCGTCGGACGAAAAATTTGCTGGGCAACAAAATTAGTTCTCGACGTTCGGAATAATTCGGCGCCCGATGGGTTCACTTCATTGAGGCATGTGCCAACAGGAAAAGGAGGGACACCCTTATGCCAGTCTCGATCCGTCTGTTTGTCCCAGTGGTACTGAGGGCAGCCGTCACACTTGCCATCTCTGGAGTTGGAATACCCCCGTCGTTCGCCGCTGGACCGCGGGCCGCAAGCTCAGACGAGGCGCCGTTTCTTCAAGAGAATGACGTCGCGATGACGAAGATGATGGCCGACATGTCTATCAGGCCGACGGGCGATGTTGACCGGGATTTCGTCGCGATGATGGTGCCTCACCACCAGGGCGCCATTGACATGGCACAGGCCGAATTGCGCTATGGACGCAACGAGCAATTGCGCCGCATCGCGCAGGAAATCGTCGTCGAGCAACAACAGGAGATTGTTGCGATGCACCTCGCGCTTGGTCAGCCCCTGCCGCCGTCGACACCCGCACCAGACCAGCAAGAGCCTGCTTCCTCATCCGCGGGGGACGCACACGCGATGTCCCACCACGGCATGCAGATGAACATGTTGAGCCACACGCAAAAGGAGCCGCAATGAAACACACGTCCCTTCTTACTTCGGCGCTGACCATGGCAGCACTGACTGCAGCCCAGTTCGCATGGGCTGGACAGGCCCCTGGTTCGTCGTCCGACCCGGATATTCCGGTCAGCCACCATGACCGCGTCTATGCCGCCGAGCAATTCTCGAACACCGTCTCCGTTATCGATCCGGCGGACAACAGGGTGGTCGGGGTGATTCGTCTGGGAGACCCGTCGCCAGGCAACTTCAGCCCGTTGTACAAAGGCCAGTTGCTCGTGCACGGCATGGGGTATTCGCCCGATCACCGCACAATTGCTGTGGTGTCCATCGGCTCGAACTCGGTGTCCTTCATCGATACGCAGACGAATGCAGTCAAGCACGTCACATACGTTGGCCGCTCGCCTCACGAAGCCTTCTTTACGCCTGACGGCAAGGAGGTTTGGGTGACTGTGCGCGGCGAAAACTATGTGGCCGTGCTTGACGGTACAACGTTTGAAGAAAAATCCCGGATCACCGTGCCGGCCGGCCCGGGCATGCAGATCTTTTCGCCAGACGGGAAGTATGGCTACGTGTGTTCATCGTTCAATCCCGAAACGGAGGTCATCTCGGTTGCTGACCACAAGATTGTCGGCACGGTGAAGCAGGCAAGCCCCTTCTGCCCGGACATCGCTGCGACGCCTGATGGCAAGCAGATATGGTTTACGCTCAAGGATGTGGGCAAGACCCAGGTGTTCGACGCGCGGCCGCCATTCGGGTTGATCAGGACACTCGACACGGGTCCGATTACGAACCATGTCAACATCGTGCATAACGCTAACGGTACGTTCGCCTATGTGACTGTCGGAGGCCTGAACCAGGTCAAGGTGTTCCGAACCGACGACTTCTCGCAGGTCTCGACGATTTCCGTCGGCAACCTGCCGCATGGGCTATGGCCGTCCGGTGACGGCAGCCGTATCTACGTCGGCCTTGAAAATGCCGACGCGATGACCGCTATCGATACGCTGACGAACAGGGTAATCGCGACCGTGCCCATCGGCCAGGCGCCGCAGGCTGTCACCTATGTACCGAATGCGGTCCCGGAAGGAGACGGCACGCAAAATCTGCAGCCGCTCGGCCTCGCCGGGCAGAGTACGCACCTGGTCCTGGTTCCCGTGGGCTCGGGCAAGTCGGCGGACGTCGCTAGCGCACCCACGACTGTCGCATTGTTCGACCAGGGTCTCGTGCAGGTCCTTCAGGCGGCCGTCACTGGCCTGCAGCCAAAGCAACCGTATGTGCTGGCCCTCGCGGACAACGCTGACGGCACCGGCAACATAGAAGCGCTGGCGAACTTCATGACCAATCCAGCCGGCTCTGCGATTGTGAATGCGCTCGGCCAGATCCGCCAGTTGGTCACGCCCGGCGTGGGCACTGCTGGCGACAGGCACCGTTACCTCGTGATTGCGCCGCAAGTTTCAGGCAAGCCGGGAGCCCCGGTACAGGTCCAGGCGCTACTCGCGTCGTAGGTCAATCTCGATGCGTGCGTCACCGGCCCAGGCAGAGTTCGGTGACAGTTGAGTTTTGCGCCAGCGTGTCGGTTGCTGAATGGTGGCGCACTTCCGGGTTTGGCCAAACGACGGCCGTATAGAACGGTCGCTGTGGCCATGTGTCACCTCCAGTTGTTTTAGGTACGAAGGTGACGAGCAACAGGCATGCCAATGGGTCTCTGACTGCGATGCAATTGAGGTCCGGTTGATTTACGTGGTCTTCGTGGCTTCATCGGATCGACGGGCATCATTTCCTCTGTTGGCCCGAAACGACCCGCTGGTACCTAAGCTCCCGCAATCCGCCAAACAGCCCGCCGAATACCCTTCGCTTCGCCCAATTGATTTCCACGTCCCGCGCTACACTTGTTTCCACAGACGAAACAGACTCGAATGTGGCCGCCATTTCGTCGAAGTCGCGGGCCAAGCCGGGGCCGTTTAGTCCGAGGCCGCAGCCCTTTCGGTTACCCCATTCTGACGGATGTCAATATGATTCCACTCGGTGCAGCATCCACGCTACTCAGCGGCGTGAGCAGCGCCATCCGTTCCGGGCTGTCGGCGCTGACGGGCCAAAGCTCCGCAAGTGAATCAAACCAGTCGAGTTTTGCGGCACACCTCAAGACCGCAACGTCACAAAGCAGTCTTGGAAAAAGCGAGCATCACCATCACGCATCTGGCGCACGCAGCGCGATAAACGCATTGACAAATTCTTCTCCATCGCCGTTACAAGGCACGCCTGGTGCCGGTATGAGACCGGGTGTCGCGACCGGCTCCGTCATCAATATCAGTGCCTAAACGGGCACCGAAGGCCGACTGGATGACGCATTGCCAAAAAAGCATTGCCCTTAAACGAGCCGCGCAAAAATCGTCGCCTCCTGGTAACTCGTTCAATGAATCGAGTCCCGGATGCTGACGAGACTATGCGAGTCCATCCAGTCGTACGATCCACTGCTGTGGGCCCACGCCCAGTTCCTTGCCGCTTCACGTTTTTTGCCGACCGCCTGTGCGACCTCTTCGGAGGACGAACTTTCGTCATACTTGTCGTTCGTGCGTTCAGCGCGGCCGATGTTTCTTGAGTTCGATGAGTCGTAGTTCATTGCGATTCCTGATTGAGATTGCTGTCAGCGCGCATCAATCCTGCTCCACCAGCTCGTCGTGCATCGACGCTGCGAGAAGCTCGGCGAAGCGCTCAAGCGCCGCGACTGAGCCGTGCACTGTGCGGTACTCCTGACGTCCAATCTTCGCGTCAAGAACCACCGTCATTCCCGATTTCCGAGCCAGGTCAAGGATGTCCATCTACTGCTCCACATCGTTGAATCATGTGATTCAGTTAGCACTCTGATGCGCGTGAACGGTTTGTCCACACAATCCATTCTAAGCACTATGCGCTGGACATCAACGCAGCCACGGTGAATTCACAGTTTTCAAAACGACAACAATAGAGACCGCAGCCGGATGCGGCGGGGGACAGCCCAGGTTCAACATGGACACGTATCAGACGCAGCCAGAAACTACCTTGGCGTGATCCGGCACATAGCCGAGCGCGGCGCTGATCGTTTCGGCTTCCTTGCGCAAGGCTGTCGCAATCGGACCGTCAATCGAGGAGTCGAACCCACCCGTCGCCCCCAGCGCAGTGAGCGACGCGCAAAGGTGCCCATTGGCATCGAAAAGCGGCGCGGCGACTGCGCTTATTCCCTTCAGATTCGTATCTTTGACCGTGGCGCAGCCCATTGCGCGAACCTCGCGTTGCAGCTGTCCTATCGGATCGGTTAGATCGAGTAGCGCGCGCAAGTCGGCGGGGGCGCGCGCGAGTTCCTCTTTCGCCAGTTTTCGAACTCGCGACTCATCGAGTAAGGCGAGAAAGAGTCGCCCTGTCGCGGACCAGAGTAACGACATGACCGAGCCCGCGCGCACATTCACCGTGACAGGTAACCCCGGCTCCTCGAAGCGAATGATCGTCGGTCCGTGATTGCCCATTACGGCAATGAAGCACGTCACTTCCAGGCTCTCGCGTAAGCGCACCAACGACGGTTCGGACAAGCGAATGGGGTCCGCCACGCGCATTGCTGCAAGACCGATGGAAATGCACTGGGGTCCCAGGCAGTACTGCTGCGTTGCCGCGTCCTGAGTAACGAAAGACTCTTCCATCAGGCTCGCCAGGTAGCGATGGACTTTCGCCGGATTCTCGTGCAGTTGGGCGGCGAGGGCGGTCAGCGTCGCACGTCCCCCAAGGGCGGCCAGCTCCTTTAGTACGAGCATCCCGATGGACGCCGACTGCACGCGTTGCCGGCGGTCCCGCGCAGCGCGGTCACCCGCCTGCTTTTGAGAATTATTTTCCATTTCGTCATCTTAGCCGATCGGGAGCGGCAGTCGATATGGCAAGGTTTACCCGGATCACTAGATTACGCATTGCGTATTATAGTTACGCAAATAACATCACATCTGGAGAAGAGCATGGCCGCAGTCGCACCTGATCTCGGTGTATCGAAGTGTCCTTTCCACGGCGCGGCGCCTGACGGCGCGCTTTCCCCCAGCGGTTGCCCGGTGAGCGCACGCGCCGCTGCGTTCGATCCCTTTGAGGACGGTTATCAGCAGGACCCGCCCGAATACGTGCGCTGGGCCCGTGAGCAGGAGCCGGTTTTCTACAGCCCAAAGCTCGGCTATTGGGTCGTCACGCGCTACGACGACATCAAGGCGATCTTTCGCGACAACATCACCTTCAGTCCGTCGATCGCGCTCGAGAAAATCACGCCGACCGGCCCCGAAGCGAACGCGGTGCTGGAGTCGTATGCCTACGCGATGAACCGCACGCTTGTGAACGAAGACGAGCCAGCGCACATGCCGCGCCGTCGTG
Organism: Paraburkholderia elongata; assembly: GCF_013177735.1. GTDB lineage: Bacteria > Pseudomonadota > Gammaproteobacteria > Burkholderiales > Burkholderiaceae > Paraburkholderia > Paraburkholderia elongata. Next base: position 15,749 of record NZ_WOEZ01000098.1, read on the forward strand.
CGTTGATGGATCCGTTCACACCCGAGGCGCTTAAGCACCATGAACCGATGGTGCGCGAACTCGCGCGCGAGTACGTAGATCGGTTCATCAACGACGGCCGCGCCGACCTTGTCGACCAGATGCTGTGGGAAGTCCCGCTCACGGTTGCGCTGCATTTTCTTGGCGTGCCGGAAGAGGACATGGACACGTTGCGCGAATATTCGATCGCACATACGGTGAACACGTGGGGCCGCCCGAGGCCGGAGGAGCAGGTCGAGGTCGCGCATGCGGTCGGCAAGTTCTGGCAGTTCGCGGGCAAGGTGCTAGACAAGATGCGCGAAGACCCGTCCGGCCCGGGCTGGATGCAGTACGGCATCCGCAAGCAGAAGGAACTGCCCGACGTGGTGACGGATTCCTATCTGCACTCGATGATGATGGCGGGCATCGTCGCCGCGCATGAGACGACGGCCAACGCGACCGCCAATGCGATGAAACTGCTCTTGCAGCACCCGCAGGCATGGCGCGACATCTGCGAGGACCCGAGCCTCATTCCCAACGCCGTCGAGGAATGTTTGCGTCACAACGGATCGGTCGCCGCGTGGCGTCGGCTTGCGACGAAAGACGTCACCATCGGCGGCATCGACATCCCGGCGGACTCGAAGCTGCTCATCGTGACGTCGTCGGCCAATCATGATGAGCACCAGTTCGCGGATGCCGACCTCTTCGATATCCGCCGCGAGAACGCCAGCGATCAGTTCACCTTCGGTTATGGCTCGCATCAGTGTATGGGCAAGAACCTTGCGCGCATGGAGATGCAGGTCTTTCTCGACGAGTTCACACGCCGGCTGCCACACATGCGGCTTGCCGAACAGCGCTTCACGTACGTGCCGAACACGTCGTTTCGCGGGCCGGAGCATCTCTATGTGGAATGGGATCCTGCGCAGAATCCGGAGCGCCTCGATCCATCCGTGCTGAAGCCGCGCGCAACGTTGCGGATCGGTGAGCCATCGTCGCATGCGGTGAGCCGCGCGGTGATAGTCGAGAGCGTGTCGGCGTGCGCGGATCGTATCGTGCGTGTAAGGCTCGTCTCCCCAGATGGCAAGCCATTGCCGCGCTGGGCGCCGGGTTCGCATATCGATGTCATCTGCGGCGACACCGGACTCTCGCGCCAGTATTCGCTTTGCGGCGATCCGCGGGATCGCGGTGCCTTCGAGATCGCGGTGCTGCGAGAGCTGGAGAGCCGCGGCGGATCGGCCTGGATCCATGCCAACGTCAAGGCAGGTGATGTACTGAAGATTCGCGGCCCGCGCAATCACTTTCATTTTGCTGCCGATGCGCGCAGGGCGATCTTCATCGCGGGCGGCATTGGCATCACACCGATCAGCGCGATGGCGCGAAAAGCAAAGGCTCGGGGTATCGACTACACGATTCATTACAGCGGGCGGCGCCGCGCATCGATGGCGATGCTTGACGAGCTGGCCGCGTTGCACGGCGAACGCTTCCATGTGCACGTATTGGAAGAAGGCTCACTCAACGATTTCACGTCACTCTTCGCGCAACCGGACGAGCACACGCACATTTATGCATGCGGCCCGGCGGGGATGCTCGAAGCGGTGGAGGCGAGCTGCGCGCATTGGCCGGAAGACGCGCTGCGCGTAGAGCGTTTCGTATCGACGAAGACCACCCTCGACCCGTCGAAGGAACATGCGTTCGAGATCGAACTGAAAGACTCCGGTCTTGTGATTCCGGTCGCCGCGGATCAGACGGTGCTCGCGGCGCTCCAGCAGGCAAACATCGACGTACAGAGTGACTGCCGAGAAGGCCTGTGCGGGTCGTGCGAGGTACGGGTGCTGGCAGGCAAAGTGGACCATCGCGACATGGTGCTCACACGCGCCGAGCGCGAAGCGCACAACCGCATGATGACCTGCTGCTCGCGCTCGTGCGGCGGTGAGCGGCTCGTGCTCGAACTGTAAACGCGCAGCCGGTTTAAGACTGCCGGCACATACGGGCGAGTCCCACGATCTGGAAATCTCAGTTCCTGGGGAACGTTCACAACTATTGGTAAGGATGCCGTAATGTATAAGCTGATGAAATGGGCCGATCAACTGCTTCCCGGCGCGAAGACGATTCCGGAGGTACCCGCGCAACACTCGATGGTTTATATCGCGTCGGGCTCGGCTCTCGTCAATGGCGTGGAACTAGCCGCAGGCAAGGCCTGCTATGCCGAGGAAATCCTGACCGTCGAAGCAGGCAACATGGGTGCGGAATTGTGGCGATGGGGACTGGTTCACGAGGACGGCGGCCTCGGGTTGTTGAGCGGTACAGGTGTGTTGTCCAGACTGCGAATGGCACGCCGCGTAAAAATGTTCGAGATGATGCCTACCTCGAAGTGGCTATTCCGACTCGATTGCATCGCCGGGTTCGAAGGAACAACCGGACTGCACTCCCATCCCGGTTCGGGAATTCGCTGCTTGATCGAAGGCGATCTTCGGACCGAATCGGAAAAAGGGGAGAACACAGTCAACACCAGACGAGGGGATGTCTGGTACGAGGAAGGTGCCTATCCGCTTGTTTCGACGGTGCGGGACGGGGCGAAAACCACCTTTCTGCGCGGAATGATTCTTCCTCCGGAGTATTTGATCTACGGCGAGACGGCGACATGGATTGAAGGGGCCAAGGCCAAATATGCCGAATGGAAGCCGTTGGAGCAGCGCGTCGTCAGTCTGCGATAGGGGCATTGAAAATGAACACTATCCAACACGTCGGCTTCATCGGCCTCGGGCGCATGGGCCAAGCGATCGTGCCGCGGCTTCTGGGTGCCGGTTTCAGCGTCACGGTATGGAACCGTACCGCCTCGCGGTGTGAACCCGTCATTTCGGCGGGCGCCACGCTTGCGGAAAGCCCCGAAGCGCTCGTACGCACCAGCGATCTCGTGTTCACCATGCTTCATGATGACGCAAGCGTGCTCGACCTATATGCGCGCCTCGCACTTGTGGCAGATGGCCGTCGATTTCTCGAAATGAGCACGGTGCGGCCAAGCACGCACCGCCAGGTAGCGGGCATCGTCGCGCGACATGGGGGCGTTTATACCGACGCGCCTGTTATTGGAACCGTCGGGCCGGCTCGGGCCGGCCAGTTGGTCAGTATGGTTGGTGCGCCGGCGAGTGACGAGCCGTTACTGGGACCGGTTCTCAGGGCCTTCTCCCGCAAACAGTGGTGGCTGGGATCGGTAGGGTTGGGCGCGGCGATGAAGTTGTCGCTGAACTTGATTCTTTGCAGCTACTGGCAGCTGCTTGGCGAGAGCCTGGCGTTGGCCGAGCGTAGTGGCCTGCCGCGCGAACTCATGCTCGAGGCAGTGATCGACAGCCCGGCCGCCCTTGCCATGTTGCCGGCCAAAAAAGAGGTCGTCTTGGGAGGGAATTCGACCGCAGCATTCGACGTGGCCGGCCTCTACAAGGATATGCACGCGATTGCTGCCGAAGCTGCAGCCCTTGACGTGCCGATTCCCGGGATGCAGGCGGCCATGGCTCAGGTAATGCAGGCGATAGGCCAAGGCTACGCCTCGGGAGATGTCGCGTCCTTGACGCCTTACTTCATCGAGGCGGTGAATGCCGCCGCGCAGCAGCCCAGACCTGAATCTTCGCGGAAGGCATCATGATCACTGGCCACCAGCCCACATTTACGCACATCGGCCATTCCACGGCCGAAGACTGGCGCGCCCTGATGGCGCATTACAACGATCACGTCTCCCGATTGCCCGATCGGATCATGGCGCACATGCGGTTGATGGCGGGCGACTTCGGCGGCTTTCCTGTGGACCGCCTTACCCACTCGCTGCAGACTGCTACGCTCGCCTATCGCGATGGGCGTGATGAAGAATACGTTGTCTGCGCTTTGCTGCACGACCTGGGTGACCTTCTGGGATCCTTCAATCACCCTGACTTTGCGGCGGTCGTTCTTCAACCGTTCGTGTCCGGGGCGAACCATTGGATGGTCAAGCACCACGGAATTTTCCAGGGATACTACTTCTTCCACCATTTGGGCCTGGACAAGAACATGCGCGACGAGCATCGTGACAGTCCCTACTTCAAGCAGACCGCCGAGTTTTGCGCGCTCTACGACGGTGCAGCCTTCAATCCCGAGCTGGAGTGCATGCCGCTGGAGGCGTTCGAACCTATGCTGCGCCGGGTCCTCTCGAAGCCAAAAAACGCCGGTGTGTACGCAAGGATGCAGCCGAGCGGTCAGTGATCCGAAGTCGTGCGCGGCTTGAACGCGGGGGCGCCTTTCAGGCTGCGTGCACAGTCCATATAGGCACGGACTGCGCCACTCGTCTCGTCGGCTCGACTGAGTCGGACGAGTTCCGCGAAATTGGAGACGCCGGAGAGAGGCCGCATGCTCAATCCGGGCATCGCCATCCTGGAGAGTACAGCGGGAATCACCGCGACTCCCAGTCCGGCAGCCACCATGGCGAACAGAGCGGTCGTGCTTGATGCGCTTTCGATGATGCGAACATCGTCACCCAGGATCGCACGCACCGTCGCCACGGATCCCTCCCCATCTTTCTCAGTCACGGGGAGGATGATTTGCTCGGCTTGCAGGTCCCGCGCCGAGACACGCCGTTTCGAAGCGAGGGGATGGTCGTCCGCCACCGCGACGGCGAGTGGCCAGCGCCCCACGCGCTCTGCACGAAATCGTGAATCACTAGCCAGGAAGACGCTCGGACCATAGGTGACGTCCAATTCGCCGTTGAGCAATGCTTCGGCCAGTTGTTGCGGCGGGACTTCGTCCAGGTGCACTTCCACTTCCGGGTAGAGCTGACGAAAGCGCCGCAAGTCGTCTATCAGTTCGCCGCCGTAGACGGCGGATCCAACAAAGCCGATTCGCACACTGCCGATTTCGCCCTTCAGCGAACGCTGGACGTCCGAACGCACCCGGTCGGCTTGCGCGAGCAGACGCCGCGCATCCGCAAGCAAAATGCTGCCGGCCTCGGTCAGTACCACGCGCCTGCTGGTGCGCTGGAAAAGCGACCCGCCGAGTTCCTCCTCCAGCGAACGAATCTGCATGCTCAACGCAGGCTGCACGATGTGGAGGCGTTCTGCCGCGCGTCCGAAATGCTCTTCTTCTGCGACGGCAACGAAATAGCGTAGATGGCGAAGGTCCATGTTAATTCCAACGATCAGATTAGCTGATCAATCTGTCAATTCAATCTATTTTACATCCGCCTGCAAACAGGCGAACCTGTCCCTCGAAAACTCAATGAATTTCGATAACCGGGCAGAAGCTATGAAAGCTCACCATGCTGCACGAACTTCGTGCGTCACCATCGCCATCAGACGAACGGCGTGTTGAATAAGTGAAAGACAATGGCGACTCCCAATACGACATCGCGGACCGATTTCGACAATGCCGAAATCGGCAGCGATTTTCTTTACCTCGTTTCCCGAGCCAATGCCGTGCTGGCAAACTCGATCTCGCGGCGCGCGATGCAAGCGCTCAATGTCACGGCGACGCAAGGGCGTTTGCTGTATCTGGTCGATCGGTATGGACTTTCGCATGCCGGCGAAATTGCGCGCGAATGTAATGTCGACCCAACCGCGATCACACGCCTGATCGACCGTCTCGTCAGAAACGGCTTCCTCACACGAGCACGCTGCCTGTTGGACCGGCGCATGATTCGACTCGTCTTGACGCCGCAAGGCCAAGCCGTAGCTGAGCAGATGCCAGCGATAATCACGGATGTCTACAACGAAGTGCTGGCCGACTTCAGCCCGGATGAGCATGCCTTGTTCAAGGCGATGTTGCGTCGCCTTCTTGCTTCGTGAGGCATCGCCAGGGCCCGGCTGCGCGTTGAACCGCTTCTCGCAGCAACAACACTCCTCTGTCATGCAATTTCCTGACCTCAATCTTCTCTTTGCCCTTGACGTGCTGCTCGAAGAGGGATCCGTCGTGGCCGCCGCGCGCCGCATGAACCTGAGCGCGCCGGCGATGAGCCGCACCCTGGCGCGCATTCGCGAGACAATCGGCGACCCCATTTTTGTCAAGGTCGGGCGCAAATTGGTCCCCACGCCGCGCGCACTGACGTTGCGAGAACAGGTTCATCAGTCGTTGCAGAGTGCACGCCGGCTGCTGGAGCCTGAGCGGGAAGTCGATCTGCCGTCTCTCAAACGAGATTTCAATCTGCACGCGAACGATGTCTTCATCAGCGCGTTCGGTCAGGCCCTGATGGAGCGGCTTTGTGCCGAGGCGCCGCACGTGCTGCTGCGCTTTTCTCCAGAGCAGGACCGGGAGGACACGGTGCTGGAGGACGGCAAGGTCGACCTGTACATCAGCGCTATGCGTCCGATGGGTACGGACGTTCACGTCCAATCTCTATTCACGACGAAATTCGTGGGGATGGCGCGGGACGCGCACCCCATCTTCGATCACGAGATCACGCCGGAACGCTTTGCGCGATACGAACAGATCAGCGTGTCGCGGCGTGGGCGCCCGAACGGCCCGATCGATGTGGCCCTGCAGCGGTTGGGCCTATCGCGGCGGGTGTCCCTCGTGGCTCCGACGTTCCACTCCGGCGTTTTCATGCTCGGAAGTTCGGACTTGATCCTGACCGTACCCGAGCACGTTGCGTGGGAGGTACGGCGGATGGGTCTGCGAGCGCGGTCGTTCGAGCTGCCGCTGCCGCTCGAGACGGTGGTCGTTGTAGAGGCGTGGCATCCGCGGTTTCAGAGCGATAGTGCGCATCAGTGGCTCCGACGCATCATTCGCGAACTGTGCGCCGGTCACGTGAACGGCGCATCCGGCGTTATGTTGCCTGCGCAATGAGTGCGTTTGGCGCACGGCAGTAGTGCAAAGATTTCAATTTTCGTATTGATCCGCCGTACCTAGACTTGCCGCATTGATATGTGGTCTGCAGAAGGGGAACGGTGAAGTCTATGCTCATGCCGATCGACGCCGTTGTGGCGTCCATGCTGTGGCGGGTCGTAACGTGGTGGCGCACATGAACAATGTCGCGCTTGCGCTCCGGCAGACCGAGTCTCCTTCGAAAGCTCCCGCCAATGCCGCTTCGCCTCCGGCGTTTGGTGCGCGAATTCTCGTCGGCATGGGCGGCATTCTCCTCGCTGTTGTGATCGCGCAGATCAACGACCACGTGACCGAAATCGCGATGGGCGATATCCGCGGCGCCATGGGGATCAGCCATGACGATGCCTCCTGGCTATCCACGCTTTATCAGGTGACCCAGGTGTCGGCAATGATGTTTGCTCCCTGGTGCGCGATGACTTTCTCCCTCAGGCGCTTCACGATCGGTGCGGTTGCGGTGTTTGCCGTGCTCGGGCTCGTCTTTCCGTTTGCCTTCTCGACCAGCGCGCTTTACGTATTGCGCGTGCTGCAGGGCTTCGCCGGTGGTTGCCTTCCGCCCATGCTGATGACGGTCGCGCTGCGTTTCCTGCCCCCGGGGATCAAGCTGTATGGGCTTGGCGCCTACGCGTTGACCGCTACGTTCGCCCCGAATCTTGGCACGCCGCTCGCAGCATGGTGGACTGAATACGTTAACTGGCGATTCCTGTTCTGGGAGATAGCGCCTCTCGGCTTGCTTTCCATTCTGATGATCGCCTGGGGCCTCTGCATTCTGCTCATTGGGGCCGCGATCATGTTCGTGCTGTTTCTGGTGAACGAATGGTTCCATCCATTGCCGTTCTTGAAGATCCAGTTGCTGGCACGGATGAACCTGACCCATGCTCTGATCACACTCGGCGGTGTCCTGCTCATATTCGTCGCGGTTGCGAGCGTTCCCGCAGCCTATCTTGCCGAAGTGAAGGGTTATCGGCCCTTGCAGAGCGCACCCCTTTCATTGTGCGTGGCGTTGCCCCAACTGCTGGCGCTGCCTTTGGTCGCCGCCTTGTGCAACATTCGCGCGATTGACTGCCGCTGGATTCTGGCCACGGGCATCGGTCTGATCGTGTTGACGTGCGGGGTCGGCAGCTACCTCACGTCGGACTGGGTGCGTGACAACTTCTACGTATTGCAGATCATTCAGATCTTCGCGCAACCGATGGCGGTCATTCCGCTTCTCATGCTGGCCACCAACGGAATGGCGCCGGCCGAGGGGCCGTTCGCCTCCGCGTGGTTCAACACGATCAAGGGGCTCGCTTCGGTTGTGGGCACAGGCGTGACCGAAGGGTTTTTCGCCATGCGTGAACATTTTCATTCGAACGTGCTCGTTGACCAGCTGGGTAACCGGCCGCATGCGCTGGCCATGGCAAACGACGGCTTCGCCCGGGTGACAGGACTACCTCACCACGCCTTTCTGCAGCTTCTCGACGAGCGGATGCGGGAGCAGGCGATGGTTCTCGCTTCGGCCGATGTCTTCCGGCTGATGGCGCTCGTTGCCGTAGCGCTGATTGTGCTGATTCCGTTGATCGCCCCGCGTGTTTATCCGCCCTGTGCCGTCGCCAGCAACTCGACCCGATAACGTCTCGTTTTAGCCATGTCTGAATCCATTCAAAGAAGAAAGCTTTATATCGCTGCCGCCGCCGTCCTGATCGTGATTGTGGTGTCGGGAGTGGTCGCAAGATTTGTCTTTTCGTCGTCATCGCAGACGACCAACGATGCCTATGTGACCGCCGATTTCACCGTGGTTTCGCCGCGCGTGGCAGGCCAGGTCACGGTCCTCTCGGTCGATGACAATCAGGTTGTCCACCAGGGCCAGCTGCTCGCCCAGATCGACGACCGGGACTACAAGGCGGCGGTCGCTTCCGCGGAGGCGAATGTCGCAATGGCGAAAGCCGCTATCGACAATGCGTCGGCGAGTATCGTCCAGCAGCAGTCCGTTATCGAACAGGCGGATGCCGCGCTGATCGCGGCTCGCGCGAACTATACTTTTGCCCGGGCCGACTACAACCGCTACACGGACCTGGCGAGTCACGGCGCGGGAAGCGTCCAGAACGCGCAGCAGGCACAATCGCGCATCGATACCGCGCAGGCGGATGTTTCCCGCAACGAAGCCACAGTGAAGGCCGCACGGCAGCAGATCGCGGTTCTGCAGTCCGACCGGCAGCGGGCGCAAGCGGCCCTCGGACAAGCACTGGCGGCACTGGACACCGCCCGTCTGAACCTGTCGTGGACGCGTATCGTGGCGCCGGTCGACGGCATGGTCGGCCAACGCTCGGTGCGCCTCGGGGCCTATGTCACAGCGGGAACGCCACTGCTTGCGGTGGTCCCGCTGCAGCAAGCCTTCGTTATCGCCAATTTCCAGGAAACACGGCTAACTTCGGTGCGTCGCGGAGAGGCGGCCGATATTCACGTGGATTCCCTTCCAGGCGTTGTGCTGCACGGAACGGTGGACACCCTGGCGCCGGCCACCGGCATAACTTTTGCCGCCATCGCACCCGACAACGCGACAGGCAACTTCACCAAGGTGGTCCAGCGCATTCCGGTGAAGATCGTACTGCGTCCCGGGCAGCCTGCGTTGCGGAGACTTCGAGTGGGCATGTCGGTCGAGGCGACCATTCACATGGGAGGCTCGCATGTGGACGAAGGCGAGGAGGGCGTCGCACGATGAGCATGCTCAGGGCACGAATCGCCGCAGGGGCGCTTTTGACGGCACTTGCCGGGTGTACCGTCGGTTCGGACTATCACGAGCCAAAGGCCGTGCTGCCAGCACAGTGGACCGACCACGCGACCCAGGCTTTCACGGTCGATCGCAGTCTGACGGTACCGGACGATGTCGACGCGCGCTGGTGGACAGCGTTCTCGGACGCGGAGCTTTCCTCACTCGTCGAGCGCGTAGCGGGCGCGAACCTCGATGTCAAGGTCGCCACGCAACGGTTCATGCAGGCGCGAGCGGCCCGTGGCATGACCGGTGCCGACGCACTGCCCGCGCTGCAGGGCTCCGCGTCGTATCAGCACGCGCGTTCGAGCCAGAATGGGCTTGTGGACATCTCCGGGTCGAACGGCAAGAGTGACTATAACGTCTGGCAGCCGGGAATCGACGCTTCATGGGAGCTTGATGTTTGGGGACGCGTGCGCCGCGAGATCGAATCGGCTGACGCGTCGGTGCAGGCGAGTGCTGACCTGCGTCGCGGCGTGTTGCTGTCGGCGATGGCCGAGACGGCGTGCGATTACATCCAGCTGCGGGGGGTGCAGGCACAACAGGCCATCGTTCGGCAAAACCTCGAGATCGCACGCCAGAGCTTGGCGCTCACGCAGATTTGCTTGGCTGACGGGGTGGCAACGCACCTCGAAACCGCAGAGGCTGCAGCGCAGGTGAGTGAAATTGAGGCACGCCTGCCGGTGCTGGAAAACCAGCGCGTCCATCTCGTCAACGCGCTGAGCTTCCTGCTTGGCGAACCGCCGCGAACGCTGGAGCGCGAACTTGATACCGTACATCCCATTCCTCCAGTGCCGCCTCGCGTGCCCGTCGGACTCCCTTCACAGCTGGCCGAGCGTCGTCCGGATATCTCGGAGGCGGAAGCGCGTTTGCACGCGGCGACAGCCGATGTCGGCGCGGCGGTCGGAGACTTCTATCCGCGGATCACGCTCTCGGCGAACCTGAGTCTTCAGGCCATGCATTTCGACGATCTCGACAAATGGAGTTCGCACATGTTCGGCGTAGGTCCGGCGCTGACCGTGCCGATATTCGAGGGAGGCCGGCTGAAAGGGCAACTCGAGCTGCGCAAGGCGCAACAGCGAGAGGCAATGATCGAATACCAGCGTGTCGTGCTCAACGCCTGGCACGAGGTCGACGACGCGATGAGCGATTACGACACACGTCAGGCCAGGCAGGTGAAGCTCGACACCGCGGTAGTACAGGATCAGGTGGCGCTTGAGAACGCTCGCCTTCAATACGTTGCTGGGGCTACGGACTTCCTGAACGTCCTCACGGTCCAGCGGGATCTGTTGGATACGCAGCAGGCGAGAGCCGTCAGCACCACAGAAGTTTCGCTCGCGCTCGTCGGCCTTTTCAAGGCACTCGGTGGCGGGTGGGAGACCTCCTTCCCGGTGGCGTCTTCGGTGAAGCGCGACAGCCCGTTGCGTACTGGGAACCGCACCTCGATCGATGACAGTGTTTCGCGGCCCTCCATTACAGCGTCAGATCTGGATGAACGATGATGAGTCTTCATTCATTGCACGTTCGCAGAAGCCGCTTCGGGATAAGTCGATTCCCACCCGCCGCCAAGTGCCTTGTAAAGAGAGGCCAGCGTCGTGGAGATGGCGGTGATGTTATCGCTCAGATCCTGTTGCCCCGAAAGGAGGTTCCGCTGTGCATCGAGCACCTGAAGGAATGGGCCTGTACCGGCAACGTATTGCGCCTGAGCCAGGCGGAGTGCCCTTTGATCGTCCTTGACGGCTGCTTCCAGTTGGTCGCGGCGGAGCTGTTGCGATGAATATTGCGTCAGGGCGTTGTCGATCTCGTGCCACGCAGATAGCACGACCCTCTGGTAAGTAACTGCTGCTTCCTGCTGCTGCAATTTGCGAAGGTTGAGCGTACCCTTCAATCGCCCACCCTCAAAGATCGGCACAGTAATCGATGGACCGATTGCAAACTGATGAGACGCCCAATCTCCCAGTTGACTGAACTGGAGTGCCTGCAGACTGGCACTGCCCGAGAGGGTGATTCTCGGATAGAAGTCTGCCTTTGCGACGCCAACTTCCGCGGTTGCCTGATGCAGCGTTGCCTCAGCCTCTCGAATGTCCGGCCGGCGCTGGGCCAGTTCTGACGGGATGCCGATAGGGACCACCGGTGGCGTTGGCGGCACCGGCTTGCTGGATTCAAGCTCAGCTCGCAGCGCACCAGGGGCTTCGCCAAGCAGGAAGCTAAGGCGATTGATGGTCTCTTCCTCCTGCTGTTTCAGTTGAGGCACAAGAGCGGCCTCTCTCGATACTTGGGACGCTGCTTGAGCGATGTCCAACTCGGTCGCGAGTCCGTGAGCATTCCGCTCGCGTGTGACCCTTTCAATGTCTTTGGCGGCGTTCAGGTTCTCGAGCGTGATGGTGTAGTCGGATTGAGTGCCGCGTAGCTGGATATAGTCGCGTGCGACTTCGGCCATGGTCGACAGCAACAGGTCGCGACGCGCATCGGCCTGAATCTCGACGGATGCGTCGGCAGCTTCGACTTCTCGACTCACCCGGCCCCAGAGGTCCAGTTCCCACGACGCGTCAAAGCCCACCTGGAAGACGTTAAAGGGAGACGCATTACTACCCTGATTGGGGGTTACCGTCAGCCCGTTATTCCCGTTTGCAGCCGTAGCCGGATTGGGCGCTTGAGCCAGCGTACCCGCGGAACTCAAAACGCCATTGGCACTCGAGCGTTCGCGGGTGACGCCGGCATTGGCCTCGACGGAAGGATACCGGTCCGCCGCCGTGACGGTGCGCGTCGCGCGGCTCTCGGCAAGCCTGAGTGATGCAACCTTGAGATCAAGGTTGGCACCAGCAACAGCATTCTCCAGGTTTAGCAATTCTGGATCGTTGAACGAGGTCCACCATGCCGAAGTGACAGGCTGCGAGGTCACGCGACTCTGGCCGGCCTCGTTCGCTTGACATGCCGACGCGCACCAGTTCGTCGGCAGCTTGGCTTCCGGCCGCCCAAAGTTGGGTCCTACGGTACAGCCGGCCAGCAGCACGGCGGCCGCGGCGATTTGAAGCTTAAGGAGATTCATGACGTCGACTCTCGATAGTGGGAAATGCCATCAATGCATCGGCGTGGACTGGCGGTCGCTATCTTTGACTGGCGAAAGCAGCGTTGCCAGCGGAATCATTGCGGCAGCAACGACAGCGCCGTAGATGAAAACGTCGGCGTACGCCAGCACGGCAGATTGAAGCTGGAGGTTACTAAACACGAGCGAGACCGCTTCGTTATGTAATCTGCTTGCGGCCCAGCCAAGAGAACGGAGTGTCGCCTCGTTCTGGGCGACGAGTTCACTGAAAGACTTATTGAGTGGCGTCAACCAGGTCGACAAATGAGCCTGGCGAGCCTGCGTACGCTCCGTGACGAGCGCAGTGGAAACCGAAATGCCGATTGAACCGGACACGTTGCGGAACATCACGAACAGTGCCGCCGCGTCGGCACTTAGCGATTTGGGCAGGCTGTGAAAAGACATGATACTGATCGGGACGAACAAAAATCCCAATGCAGCGCTTTGGACGCAACGCATCATCGCAAGCGTGCGGAAATCGATCGAAGGCACGATCGTATTGCTATACCAAAGCGCGAGCATCATGATTCCAAAACCCATCGCGATCACATAGCGCAATTGCACGACTTTCATCAGACGGCCGACCGGCGGAATGAGCAGCATGATCGCGACGCCCCCAGGCGCGAGAACCAGTCCGGCCCACGTCGCGGTATACCCCAACGTCTGCTGGGCGAACTGCGGTATGAGCACCGACGTCCCATAGAGGATGACGCTCATGCCGATGATCAGGATCGAACTGATCGCGAAGTTGCGATCCTTGAACACATGGAGATCGACAACCGGCTTTTTTACGCTCAATAACCAGATGATGGCGCCTGCGATCCCGAGACCCGAAAGGATTGTCAATCGAACGATCAAAGGTGACCCAAACCATCCCTCGTCTTCGCCACGGTCCATCATGACCTGCATGCAGCCCAGCCCGAGCGTGATTAACGACAAGCCTACGTAGTCGACTGATCGCCTCTGCTTGACTGCCCAAGGGGGATCTTCCACGAGAGCGCCGACGGCAAAGCAGGCAAAAATGCCTACCGGAATATTGATGAAAAATATCCAACGCCACGAGGCGTGGTCCGTGATGTAGCCGCCAAGGACCGGGCCGAGCACGGGAGCCACAATGGTTGCAATTGCCGTGATCGCGAAGGCTGCCCCGCGTTTTTCGGGCTCGAATGAGTCCAGCACAATCGCTTGCTGATTCGGTTGCAAGCCGCCCCCGAAAAAACCTTGCAGCAGCCGGAACACGATCAGTTGGGGCAAGCTCTGTGCGAGACCACATAGCAGCGAGCAAACCGTGAACATCGCGATGCAAATGAGGAAGTATCGCTTTCTCCCGAACACTGATCCCAACCATCCCGAGATGGTGAGCACGATTCCGTTGGCGACCAGATACGACGTGAGCGCCCACGTAGCGTCGTCGGAACTGATCGAAAGACTCCCCGCGATATGAGGCAAGGCGACATTAACGATGGTCGTATCGAGGATTTCCATGAACGCGGCAATCGTCACGACGACCGCGATCAACCAGGGATTGGCGCGCGGCTTCCAGGCCGCGGCTTGGGCTTCGGCTATCGTGTTCATCGCAACTCAACTGTCGGCTCGACCGAAAGATTAAGAGGAAGGGGCCGGTTTGGATCCGTGCCGGAGTCGATCACAATCTTGACCGGGACCCGCTGAACGATCTTGACGAAATTGCCCGTGGCGTTTTCGGCTGGGAACGCAGTGAACTTGCCGCCTGAACCGAGCTGTATGCTATCGACATGCCCCTTCAGCTTTAGATTGGAATACGCATCGACGGCAATCGATACTTGTTGCCCCGGACGCATGTGCGTGAGTTCGGTCTCTTTGAAGTTCGCCGTGACCCAAACCTCGGGACTGACGATGGAGAACAATTGTTGTCCCACCTGCACGTAGTCCCCTTTCTCCACTTGCCGCTTGGTGACCCATCCGTCTTGCGGCGCCCTGACGTCACACCAGCCCACGTTGAGATTTGCTCCGTCGAGGTCGGCCTGGGCGCGCTTGAGCGCCCCTTGGAGTTGCTCGACATGTGCCTTGGCGTCGGCAATGTTCAGGCTGACAGGCTCAGCGATGCGCTTCGCTGCCTGAGCCACCGCTAGCTGCCCGTCAGCCGCGTTTCGTTCAGCAGTGGCGTAGTCGACATCGTGCGATGTCGTGGCTTCTTTGGGGATCTCGTGCTGACGAAGGAATTCCGACTGCGCCTTGAAAAGGTTGGCGCGCTGCGTGTCGAGCGTTGCCTGCGCTTCATCAAACCGTGCGGGATAACTGATCTTGGCGAGCTCTAGTTCCGATTGCGCCGAGGCCAGTTGTCCTTCAGTCGATTCGAGATCGCCTTGCGCATGAGCGCGCGCCGCCATGTAGTCGGTGCATTGAACCTGAATGAGGACCTGCCCTTGATGGACGAACTGATTGTCGGCCACATTGAGCGCAGCGACATAGCCAGCTACGTGGGGAGCGACGGTAATGGCCCGCCCGTCGGTGTAGGCGTCATCAGTTGAAACCTTGTTGCCGCTCATGAAAGAGTACGCGATGCCACCGGCGGCCAGAATGCCACCGGCTATCGCCGCGACAACGATCTTGTGCTTGCGGATGCGAGGTGCGCGCGTAGCTTGCGCCTGAACGTCCTCCCGCGTCTGTACGTCGGTCATGTTTGCAACTCCTGAACGGGAAACCGGCTTGCGCCCACCGCAAGCCGCGTATACGACCGTCTAGGCACACATCCTATTTTTCGCAAATAAATTTGTCAAGCGATTGACAATTCGTCAGTATATAGTTTTTATTCATACTAATTTGAGCGGTACTTTGTCAGGTACGATACTGTTTTGTGCCTGATAGGCAGATCGAGAGGTGAGCAGCTTTGGACAAGACAAATTCCGCAGACGAAATGATTTTTCCCCCGCCGTATCTGCGCGACGCATACCTTCGCCGATTTCCGGCGGCTGCCGTAGAGCGACTGGAAACAGTGTTCGCACTGAAAGCGACGACACAACAGGTCACTAATGTGATGAACGTATGGCTGGAAGGGACGGCAGGTTCTCCAGCAAGATTTCAGGTGCTCGCATTACTTTGGGGAGCCGGGGACCGCCTGGTCCCGCATCAGGAGATCATCGCGACGCTGCAGGTCACGCGGGCAGCCGTCTCCGCAATGATGTTCGCGCTGGAACAAGACGAGCTGGTGCGCTCAGTGGGCGATCAGGAAGACCGGCGGCGGTTGCTCGCTACACTCACGCCGAAGGGCAAGGAAGTCATTGAGCGCGCGATCGAGTCGAACGAGAAAAGGCTCAAGAAGGTGCTCTCGGGTTTGTCGCGCGAAGAGCTCAAGTTGTTCCAAAACCTGTTGATGCGTATCAAGAATAGCTATGCCAGTTTCGCCCAGGAGAACGTACTGCCTTGAGGCAGTCACTCCTCGTTCAAGGCGAGGTTGCGCCGCATTCTTGTTTCGTGAGGCGCCGCCAAGGCCCGGCTGCGCGTTGCAACGCTTTCACCCAGGCATCTGAAAAGCCCAACTCATAAACTGGATGCGCGCGGCGCATGGCGCCGACCGGGCCGGGTCGACTAAATAGTAAGCATTGCGAAAAAATTATAGATAAGGTCGAGACTTGCAGGTCCCCCTCCAACGAAGGAATCTGCGTGCTCAACGCGGGCTGCACGATTTGGAAGCGATTTGCGGCGCGTCCAAACAGCTCTTCTTTTGCCACGGCAACGAAATGGCGTAGATGGCGAAGATCTATGTTGCCCTACGCGATCAGATTAACTGATCGATTAGTCAATTCAATCTATTTTACTTCCGTATTCGAACAGGCGATCCTGTCGCTTGAAAACTCATGACGGTGAAGGCGGGCTCGCTCGTCGGCGAGCGTGCGTGACACGTCCTCGCGGCTCGGGTTTGCATCGGTCATAACGGCCAATGAAGGCATACCGGGCATCGTTGTCGTTCCCGGACTCGCTGGTTGCGCCAACTCGCCCTTCGGGCGACCCTTATCAATAGGCTAAACATGAACGTTCTTTGCAGCTTGCGCGATGGCGCGCCGCGATGCCGCTGGCGCGCTTTCCGGCGTGTCGTGCTTTGCGGTTGCACGGTTGCCGCGACGCTATTGACCGCGGGTTGCGCCGTGGGGCCGGACTACCGCAAGCCGACGATCGATATCCCCCCAAGCTTCAAGGAGGGCAGCGTCGAATGGCAACGGGCACAGGCTGACCCGCAGGCAACGCTTTCGAGCACGTGGTGGCGCGACTATCACGACGATACGCTGACGCACCTAGTGGACGAGGCGCTCGTGGCCAATCAATCGATCGCGCAAGCGGAGGCGGCGTACCGGTTGGCGCAGGCCACCGTGGCCGCCAATACCGCGAGCCTCTTTCCGACGATCTCGGCCGGTATCTCAGGGTCGCGTGCGGGAGCGGGTTCTGGCGCAGGCGCGGTAAATGGCAGCGCTTTGAATTCCGGAGTGCACAACACCGTCACTGCGGACGTCACCGCGAGCTGGGAGCTCGATCTATGGGGGCAAATCCGCCGCGAGATCGAATCGAGCAAGGCGAGTGCGCAGGCTAGCGACGCGCAATTGGCCGGGCAGCGTCTGTCGATTGCCGCAAGCGTCGTGACCGATTACTTCGAACTTCGCCGGGCGGACGTGGATATCGACCTGCTCGAGCAACAACAGCGGATCGATGCCAGCATTCTGGATATGACGCGGGCGAGTTGCGCACAAGGCGAGTCGTCGAACGACAGCGTGCTGGCCGCGCAGGACACGCTCGAGGTCATCGTCGCCGACCTCCAGTCGACGCAAACGTCACGCGAACAGTATGAGCATGCCATCGCGGTCCTAACCGGCGTGCCGACCGGCAAGTTTTCGATAGCGTCCGAACCGCACTATGCGTTCGTCGCCCCAGTCGTTCCACTTTCATTGCCTTCGCAATTGCTCGAACGGCGTTATGACGTCGTGAGCGCCGAGCGCACTGTGGCATCGGCGAACGCGGGGATCGGCGTGGCCAAGGCGGCGTTCTTCCCGAACCTGACACTGTCGGCACAAGGCGGATTCCAGCATAGCTCGCTCGCCAATCTCTTCTCTGTGCCAAACCGCTTCTGGACTCTCGGCCCCGAGCTGGCGGGGACGATTTTTGACGGGGGCGCCCGAACGGCCGCCGTGCACGAAGCGCGTGCGACGTATGACGAATCGGTGGCGGCGTATCGCCTGACGGTGCTGTCCGCATTCGAGAGCGTTGAGGACAGCTTGTCCTCCTCGAACCATATTGCACAACAGGAACGCGCGTACGCGGATATTTATCAGCGCAACAAGCGGCTTTTCGAGAGCGAGCAAGCGCAGTTCCAGTACGGCTCCGCAAGCGAACAAAGTCTTTTGACTCAGCAACTCACGTTGCTGCTGGCGCAACAGAACCTCGCGGACACGCGGGCGTCGCTGACGTTAAGCAGCGTAACCCTGATCAAAAGCCTGGGTGGAGGATGGCGATGGGACGAAGCAAAGGAGGCTCCTGCCGACGTCGCCACTTCTTCCAGGAGCAGCCGCTGACAGCATGCCCGGCAAGCTTGCGCGCTGTTCCCGTTCCTCACTCTTGCTCACACGGTTTCGATAATGTCACTACTTCTAAGCTCACGCCTATCCATTGTCTCCATCGGCCTTCTCTCGTTGTTCGGCTGCGGCAAAAACGATCCACCGCCGGCGCCGCCAGCGCCGCAGGTCGGCGTCATGGAAGCCGAACCCAGCAACGTACCGCTGAATCACAGCTTCGTCGGACGCTTGTCGCCCTATTACAGCGCTAATGTCACAGCGCGGGTTTCGGGCGTGCTGACGAAGCGCCTCTACACGGAGGGCAGTGAAGTCAAGGCAGGACAAACGCTGTTCCAGATCGATCCCACCTACTACCAGACGGTGCTCGACAACGATCTTGCCACGCTCGCCCAAGACCAGGCGACCTTCGTCAACGATCGCACTACTGCCGAGCGTTATCACAAGCTGTTGCCGATCGGCTCCGTATCGCAACAAACGGTGGACGATGCCGACGCGGCTGAACGCAGTGCCGCTGCCAAGGTCAAGGCAGACGAAGCCGCTGTCGAAGGCGCGCGCGTGAATCTCGGCTATACGAAGGTGACCTCGCCCATTACCGGTATTGCCGGTCAGCAACAGGTGACCGGCGGCGCCGTTGTCGGGAACGGCACGACCGATGCGGGTTCCGGCGGGACATTGCTTGCCACGGTCGAACAGGTCGATTCGCTCTATGTGAACTTCACGATCAGCGCCGCCGATCTGATCACGCTGAAGCAGGCCCAGAGCAAAGGTGATGTCGCGCTCGCCGCGCAAAACAAGACCACCGTCCAGGTCATGCTGCCCAATGGCACGCCATACGACCAGCTCGGCACGCTGGATTTCACCGATGTTTCCGTGAACTCGACTACCGGTGCGGTCAGCCTGCGCGCGCAGATACCCAACCCGCAGCATCAACTGCTGCCGGGAATGTACGTATCGCTCAATGTTGACCTTGGCCAGCGTAACGATGTGTACCTGGTGCCCCAACAAGCCATCCAGCGCGACACGGTCGGTTCCTACGCGATGGTGGTGGGCGCCGATGGCAAAGTGGTCCGCAAGGATGTCGATACCAACGATAGCTACCGTAGCGACTGGATTGTGACAGGGGGCCTGGCGCCCGGCGATCGAGTGATCGTCGCAGGTGTACAGGGCGTACGTGAGGGGATGCTCGCCAAAACCACACCCTGGCGAGGTACCGACCAAAACACGAGCTTGTCACAGTCCGGCCCGGCTTCGTCACCGAGCGGCCATCGTTCCGGCAGTAAATCGTAGGGGTATCTCATGTCACGTTTCTTTATCGATCGGCCTGTCTTTGCCTGGGTGATTCCCATTCTGATCTGTTTGTTCGGTGCGATCTCGCTGCAGCACCTCGGGGTTGATTCTTATCCGGACATTGCTCCACCCCAGGTGACCGTGACGGCGACCTATCCGGGCGCAAGTGCCTCGACGATGGAATCAACGGTCACGCAGGTGATCGAGCAGCAGCTGACCGGCATTGATAACCTGCTGTACTTCAGCTCGACATCCAATGGCAACGGGACGGCCACCGTCACGCTGACCTTTGCGCCTGGAACCAACGCGGACATTGCACAAGTGCAGGTGCAGAACAAGGTGGCGCTCGCGCAGCCGCTGCTGCCGTCCGAGGTGACGCAGGAGGGCATCGTCGTGGCGAAGGCGAGTCCCGACATTCTGATGGCCGTCAGCTTGCAATCGAGCAACCCTGCCGTCGATACGGCGCGCTTGAGCGACATCATTGCCTCGCGGATACAACCCGTCGTTGGCCGTATCAGCGGCGTGGGCAATACTTTCATGCTGGGCTCGGAATACGCTTTGCGGATCTGGCTCAATCCCGACAAGCTGCAAGGCTACGGTCTTTCGACTTCGCAGGTGATGAGCGCCGTCCAGGCTCAAAACGCCGAGTTCGCCACCGGTTCGCTCGGCGCGGATCCGGCGGTCAATGGCCAGGTCTTCACGGCAACGGTATCGGGCGATAGGTTGTTTTCCTCGCAGCAGCAGTTTCGCGACATCATCCTGCGGACGAATACTGATGGCAGCGTGGTTCGCCTGAGCGATGTCGCGCGCATCAGCTTCGGGGCGCAAAGCTACGGCACCTCCGCCGCGTACAACGGCAAGGTTGCGGGCAGCCTCGCTGTCTACCTGCTGCCGGGTGCGAATGCGCTCGACGTGGCCAAGGCCGTCAAAGCCGAAATGGCGACACTGTCTCGCGATTTCCCTCCCGGCGTCACATGGACCGTGCCGTACGATACGACGCCGTTCATCACGGCCTCGATCACCGACGTCGTGCATACCCTCGTCGAGGCGATCATTGTCGTGTTCTTCGTGATGCTGCTCTTCCTGCAGAACGTCCGGGCCACCATCATTCCGACGCTCGTCATTCCGGTCGCGTTGCTCGGCACGTTTATCGGCCTGGCGGCGATGCGCTTCTCGCTGAACCAGCTCGACCTGTTCGGGATGGTTCTCGCCATCGGCATCGTGGTGGACGACGCGATCGTCGTGATCGAGAACGTCGAGCGCCTCATGCGTGAGGAAGGTCTCAGTCCGAGAGCGGCCACGCGTAAGGCCATGGGCCAGATCTCGGGGGCGATCGTCGCGATTACGGTGGTGCTCGCTGCGGTGTTCGTACCGTCCGCGCTGCAGCCGGGCGCGACCGGCATGATCTATTCGCAGTTCGCGTTGACCATCGCCGTATCGATGGTGTTCTCGGCATTCCTCGCGTTGTCCTTCACGCCATCGCTGTGTGCTGCGTTCCTCAAGCCTTCGCATCATGCAAGCTCGAACGTCGTCTTTCAATGGTTCAACCGCGGGTTCGACCGGTTCGGCAGCTTATATGTGGGCAGCGTCGGCCGGATTGTCCGACGCACGCCGCGCTGGATGATTCTGTTCGTCACCCTTTCCGTATTAGCCGGCGTTTTTTACACGCGCCTGCCGACGGCGTTCGTCCCCGATGAGGACCAGGGCTTCATGCTGGCGATTGTCAATCTGCCTTCTGGCGCGACGCTGTCGCGTACACAGGAGGTCATGGACGAAATCGGCGGCAGGCTCAAGAAGAGCCCGATCGGCAAGGATATCGATGGCGTCCTGGCATTCCAAGGCTTCAGCTTCGTCGGCCAAAGCGAAAACGTCGGCATGGCGTACATCAAGCTCACCGATTGGAGCAAACGTTCGCAAAGCGCGATGCAGTTGATCCCGCAGGCCAACAAGATATTGCACGGCGTCGACGGCGCGAGGATCTTCATCGTCAATCTGCCCACCATACGTGGACTGAGCCAGTTTGCCGGCGTCGATATGTACCTGCAGGCGCGCAATGGCCAATCGAGGGCCGAGCTCACGCAGGCGGAAGGCAAGTTGCTGGCGGAGGCGGGCCAAAACCCGAAGCTTTTTGGCATTCGACCCAACTCGCTCCCGGAGGCACCACAGCTTCAGCTGGCCGTGGACCGGGTTCAGGCGCAATCGATGGGTCTGTCGTTGCCTGACGTCTATAACAGCATTCAAATGGATCTGGCGCCCGTCTACGTGAATGAATTCACGTACGACGGACGTGTGAAGCGCGTTTTCCTCCAGGCTGATGCGCCATTCCGGATGGGGCTCGACTCCCTGGGGCACATCTACACGCCGAGCGGCGTGACGGGCACTTCGTCTGGTTCCAGCGGCGGCACTGCTGGCGTGAGCGGTGCGGGAACATCGCCGAGCGGTGCGTTGCGCCCCGTCAATCCATCGGTGAGCAACAGCGCCATCAGTCCGTACAACATGGTGCCGCTCTCGAGTGTGGTGAAGGCAAAGTGGGATGTCGGCCCGCAGGCGCTCTCGCGCTACAACGGCTATTCGGCAGTCGAGATCGTGGGCATGCCGGCGCCAGGATACTCCACCGGCCAGGCGATGCGGATCCTCGACAACACGGTCGACAAGTCGCTGCCGGCAGGCTTTGCCTCGGACTGGACCGGGCAGTCCTACCAGGAAATCCTGGCGGGGAATTCGGCGATGGCGTTGATGGCGTTGTCGATTGTGGTGGTGTTCCTTTGTCTTGCGGCGCTTTACGAAAGCTGGTCCATCCCCGTTGCGGTGCTGTTGACCGTGCCGCTGGGCCTGCTGGGAATGTCGGTGTTCTGCCATCTGTTCAAGATGCCTAACGATATCTACTTCAAGATCGGCATGGTCACGGTGATCGGGCTTGCCGCAAAAAACGCGATTCTGATCGTCGAGTTCGCCATCGACGGGCAGGCGCGGGGCATGACGCTTTTCGAGGCGGTCATGGA
>NZ_WOEZ01000099.1 GCF_013177735.1 Paraburkholderia elongata
GAAGTACTCGAGAAACTTTGCCCGCTTGATCGGCTTGTTCACGATTTCTCCGGTTTCCTGATCGACGTAGTGGACCTGAAAAACCGACTTTGCAATGTCAATCCCAACTGGCGTAAGCTTCACGACGCAGCGCTTCGTCGGCCGCCTTGATGACCGCGCTCACATAGGCGGTGAAGTCGAACTAACGACCTCGCATGCCCGGGATGCAGCAGCTTCACGCCTTATTTTATAAGGCGCAAGAGCTGACCGACGCCGAAATCCTGCCGATGGAAGTCGCCACTGGAGGCGGTCGCGGACTGCGATCGAGGTGTGGAGCGGCTTTGCTATCGACCGAACGTAAGCACACCTTTATTGAATCGACATGTGGCTTCCCGACGGTGGTGACAGATTCAACTCAATGCGGTTTAACGCAGTGGCAATAGATGAAATGCTGGATGCGCCCTGTCGGCGTGACGTGCGCTTCTTCGTCGTGTTCGACCAGCTCGAATGCCGGGCCAAATTCACCGTGTAGAGAATCCGCGTCGTACTGGACTACGGGAAGACCGCTGCACTCAGCGGGTCCGTCAGGAGCAAAGGTGGCGACGATCACGTGACCACCAGGCTTAACCGCCCGCATTACCTGATCAACATACGCGCGGCGGTCGGCCTCGTCTGTGAGGAAGTGAAACACCGCCCGGTCATGCCAGACATCGAAGAACCGCTCTGGCAATGGTGCAGAAGTGACATCAGCTTCGATCCACTGCACGAGCCCGGATTTCTGTCCGAGCCGCTGACGCGCCACGGCCAGCGCTTCACCGGAGAGATCCAGCACGGAAAGGTTGCGGTAGCCGTGAGCGATCAGATCGTCGGTCAACGTCGAAGCACCGCCGCCGACATCGATGATCGCCGCATCCGGTCCGATGCCGATTCGTTGAATCAGACCCAGCGACAGCGTCGCGTGCGGCTGATACCAGCTTACTTCGGTCGACGATTTCGCCGTGTAGATGTGTTCCCAATGAGTCTTCGATTGCATCGCATCTCCCGTGAGTTTGGTTCGCCCGGCCTTAACGCCTGCATACCCTGTATTTTGCGCTCAACTTCAATCCGGTGCTCCGTTTCGATTCGGCCGTTTCGAATAGTTCAGCCCCGCTTTCCTCAAGCGCAAGCGCGATGAATGCCCGCGCTGCCGCGGTTCGATATGCGCCTTTGCGCAGTAGCAACGCAGCGGTTCGCTGCGGCAGCGCCGGCTTAAGGTCCACCAGACACAGTTCGCTGTGTGCGCGCGCGATCGCGGCCGGTAGCAGCGTTGCGAGCGCGCTACGCCGCACGATCTCGATAGCCGCGCTGATCGAATTGACCTCCATCGCAATGCGCGGCGCGACGCCATTCTGTTGGCAATATCGATCGATGTGGTGGCGGGTAGCAAACTCTTCGTTGAGCAGTACGAGCGCTTCGCTTTCGAACTCGCGAAGCGTCAACGCTGCGCGCTTCTTCGCATGTGGATGGGATTTGCCGACCACCATCGCCAGGGCTTCGACGAAAAGAACCTGGGTCTCGACGTCGGGGGAGTGCGTATCGTTGAACGCGATGCCGACATCGAGCTCATCTTCGTTCAACAATGCCTCCATCCGGTCCTGCGGCATTTCGAGAATGCTCGCCGTGATGTTCGGATAGCGACGGTTGTACTTCTCCAGCAACGGGCCGATCAGGTAGGCGGTGAACGTCGGGGTCATGGCAAGGCGCAGCGAGCCGCGGCTCAATTCCTGCACGTCGTGGATCGCCCGCTTTCCAGCCTCCAGGTCTTGCAGCGCACGCTGCGCGTAGCGCACATAGGCCGCGCCGGCGTCGGTCAGCTGGATCGTCCGGCCGGACCGGTCGAGCAACTGCACGCGCAGCGTGTCCTCAAGCTGCCTGATCTGTTGCGACAGCGTCGGCTGCGACACGTGCAGCGCCTCGGCCGCGCGCGTGAAATTGCGGTGTTCCGCGACCGCCAGAAAGTAACGGATGTGCCGGAGCAGCATGGAGTCCCTCCAAACTATTGGTTTTGCCTATAGCACGAATAATAAACCGGTCTTGGACGCTATAACTGGATCGGCGCATTCTTCGTCCATCGGTTCGCAATAACCCCCGTGACTAACCCCGATGGAGCGAAACATGCAAGAAATCATTGACGGCTTCCTGAAGTTCCAGCGCGACGCGTTTCCGCAGCGCTCCGAGCTTTTCAGGCAGCTGGCCACGAGCCAGCACCCGCGCACCTTGTTCATCTCGTGCTCGGACAGCCGGCTCGTACCGGAACTCGTCACGCAGCGCGAACCGGGCGACCTGTTCGTGATCCGTAACGCCGGCAACATCGTGCCGTCGTACGGCCCGGAACCGGGCGGCGTGTCCGCCACGATCGAATACGCGGTCGCGGCGCTCGGTGTCACCGATGTGGTGATCTGCGGTCACTCCGATTGCGGTGCGATGACGGCCATCGCCACCTGCAAGTGCATGGACCACATGCCGGCCGTGCGCAATTGGCTGCACTACGCGGATTCCGCGAAAGTCGTCAACGAGGCGCGCGAGCACAAGAGCGAACGGGACCGGGTCGACTCGATGGTCCGAGAAAACGTGGTGGCCCAGCTTGCCAACATCAAGACTCATCCCTCCGTGCGGCTCGCGCTCGAACAAGGACATCTGGCCCTGCACGGCTGGGTGTACGACATCGAGACCGGCTCGATCGATACGCTCGACGGCACGACGAACCGCTTCGTTTCTCTCGCGGAACATCCGCAAGTTTGTGCAACCCCGGCTCGACTCAACCTCGCTGCCTGAACCACTGCTTTTTAACTTCATTCCATCTCAAGGAGCAAGATCATGACGCAATCTCAATACAGCCAGGCCCCCCGTGAAGTCCTGGCCGACGCGATCATCGACGCGAAGGTCCGCAAGAACCTGACGTTCGAACAGATCAACGAAGGCACTGGCCTCAGCCTCGCGTTCGTCACCGCCGCGCTGCTCGGCCAGCATCCGCTGCCGGCGGACGCCGCCAAGGTCGTGGCCGACAAGCTGGACATGGGCGAAGACGCGGCGCGCCTGCTGCAGACGATTCCGGTGCGCGGCAGCATCCCGGGCGGCGTGCCGACCGATCCGACGATCTACCGGTTCTACGAGATGGTGCAGATTTACGGTTCGACGCTAAAGGCGCTGGTTCATGAGAAGTTCGGCGACGGCGTCATCAGCGCAATCAATTTCAAGCTCGACATCAAGAAAGTCGACGATCCGGAAGGGGGCTCGCGTGCCGTGATCACACTCGACGGAAAGTATTTGCCGACCAAGCCGTTCTGAGGCGGCACAGGAGTCGTTTTTACGGGAACGACTCCCGATATATTGCTTCGGAATACATATTATCCAATTGAAGCCATGAAAGCTTCAGGCGCACTCGCCAAACTCTTTTCCTCGATGGAGAACGAAACCGCTCGCGCGGTAGCGGGCTCCGGCCAGCGCACGCGGTCCATTGAACTCATCGCGCCGCCGCTCATTGAAGCGATTAGCCCCCGGCCCGCTTCGCGTTGTAGCCGTACTTTTTGAGCGCTTCGATGACCCGCTCGCAATGGTCACCCTGCACTTCAATCACACCATCCTTGACTGTTCCACCAGAACCGCAGGCCGTGCGCAACTGCTTGCCTAGCAACGCCAAGGCAGGAGGATCCAGCGCCAGCCCTTTAAGGAGCGTCACGCTCTTCCCGCCCCGGCCTTTGGTCTCGCGAGTCACTCGCACTACGCCATCACCTACCGGTAGTGTCTTGGCGACCGTCTTGCAGACACATTCCGCGAGCGCCTGCCGGCATTCGGGACACATCCGCCCGCCATCGGTGGAATAGACAAGGCCGCCTTTTGGACTACTCTTCATGATTGGCTTACTCAAAGACCCTTAAGTCGGGAATCGGGACGAGTTTAGCAGGTGTGCCTTAGCAGCCGCCTCTGGCCAAGTCCGGTCTCATGCCGAATTTCCGACGTCCAACGACCCAAAGGGGGCGCCGATGACCTCGTCTCGACTGCTTCTCAGGGGAAGATCGGTGTCGTGGGCTCCGCGCCTTCGAGATCGGCCTCCGGAAAATGCTGCGCGACCATCTGCTCGATCTCATGTTCGCGCGATCCAGGCACGTCGGCCATAATCAAGAGCTGGCCGTCACGTATGGCGCCACGAAAGCGCTCGAGTCGTGCATTCGGTTCGTCGACGCCGATCATCGAGGCCGTCCAGGCCCCGAAGCCGGCACCTGCCAACGTCAGTGCTACGACGGCTCCGCCCGCAATTGTGAGCTCCGCGGGAGGAAACACCAGTGCCACGAGGCCGAGAAGCGCGCCGGTCGCACCGCCGAGCGCCACGCCGCGTTCGAGCGAGTGCACGACGTCGCTGCTTTGCAGCAAGGATGCCTCGGGTAACTGTTCGAGTGCGACACTGTGATTCGCGAGGACATGGATATGTCGCCATGTGATCCGCGCCCGCAGCAAGTCGTCTACGATCGCCTTCGCCGTCGTCGAGTCAGGTACGAGGAAATAAAGACGTCTCATGTCGGCTCTCCATCAATCAAGCATTCCCCCAACGGGTCGATGCTGTTTATCGTACGCCTGCCGCAGGCAATCAGGGGGCGTAGGTGACCTGCCCTGGAATTTTCGGACCAGCTGAAACTTGAGAGAATGGCTTCCAACGGAGAATGGAAGTCATGAAGAAGAGCCGGTTTACCGACGAGCAGATGGTCACGATCCTGCGTGAGCGTCGTCCACGCCTAGCCCTGCGACCCAAATTTCCCTTGCGGGCGCACGTCGCACACGTGAACAGACCCTAAACACCCGGCGCCCTCGGGAGACGGCCGCCTCGGCAACCAATGCTGGAGGCGGCCGTTTTGCATTGCATCGCAGCAAATGACTCCTCCATTCGCGCGATCCGTATATGGGGCGCGCTTCCCCCTTGCGCTGCCTTGCACGATGCAGAGGAGAGGACTACCTTTGCTCTATAGACGTGCCGGCGCAGACAGTACCGAAGTACGGCAAGGCGGCACAACGACGCCAGGAGCGTTTTGTTAGCGGCTCCAACGAGTGACACGCAGCGAGGTGGCCTATGTCGCTTGCGATTGCCCTGATCCTGATCATCGTATTGGCGGTGGGGTTTCACTTTGCCAGTCCCTGGTGGATCACGCCGATCGCCTCGAACTGGGTGCGCATGGACGACATGCTGACGATCACGCTCGTCATTACCGGCGCGCTCTTCATCGCGATCAACCTGTTCATCGTGATCGCACTGGTGCGCTACCGCAACCGCAGGGGTCATCGCGCTGCTTACGAGCCGCACAACAAGCGGCTGGAATGGTGGCTGATCGGCCTGACCACTGTCGGCGTGGCAGCGTTGCTGGCACCGGGGCTCTTCGTCTACGCAGACTTCGTACGGCCGCCGCCCAACGTGCTGCAGATGGAAGTGCTCGGCCAGCAATGGCAATGGCGCTTCCGCTTTGCCGGCCCCGGAGGCAAGCTGGGCACGACGGACGTGCGCTACATCAGCAACGACAACCCCTTCGGCCTGAACCCCGGCGACCCCAACGGCCGTGACAACTACCTGATCGAGACGCCCGAGGTACACCTGCCGCTCAACCGGCCGATCCAGGTCTTGACACGGTCGCTCGACGTGCTGCACGACTTCTACGTACCGCCGTTCCGTGCGCGCATGAACATGGTGCCCGGCATGGTGACGACCTTCTGGTTCACGCCGACCAAGGCAGGGCGTTACGACATCATGTGCGCGCAGCTTTGCGGTATCGGGCACTCCAACATGCGCGGCGTGGTGGTGGTGGAAGACGAAGCATCGTTCTCGCACTGGCTGGCGAAGCAGAGCACGTTCGCGCAGCGGCAGCAGGCCAGGGTGCAGGCCGCACCCGCCGCTGCAGGCGGCAGCGCCCAGGCGCTTGCTGACCAGGGCAAGACGCTCGCAGAGGCCAAGGGCTGCTTCGCCTGCCATACCGTGGACGGCAGTCCGCGCGTGGGCCCCACCTGGAAGGGCCTGTACGGCAAGACCGAAACGATGGCCGGCGGCAGCACCGCGAAGGTGGACGAAGCCTATCTGCGCGCCTTCATCCGCGATCCGAAGGCCCGCGTCGTGAAGGGCTTCGCACCCATCATGCCGACCTTCGACCTGAGCGAGCAGGAGCTGACCGCGCTGGTGGCCTACATCGAATCGCAAGGCGGCCCGGCCGCCATCAGCGCAGCCAAACCCTAGCGGAGCAGACGCAATGCCCTACGCGCACACCAACCACGCCCAGCAAAGCTTCTGGACCCGTTATGTCTGGAGCCAGGACCACAAGGTCATCGCCGTGCAGTATTCGCTGACGGCCATCGCCGTCGGCCTGGTCGGCCTTGTGTTGTCGGACCTGATGCGGTTGCAGCTCGGTTTTCCGGGCAAGTTCAGTTTCATCGACGCCAACCACTACTACCAGTTCGTCACCATGCACGGGATGATCATGGTGATCTACCTGCTGACGGCGCTGTTTCTGGGCGGCTTCGGCAACTACCTGATCCCGCTGATGCTGGGCGCCCGCGACATGGTGTTCCCGTTTCTCAACATGCTGAGCTACTGGGTCTACCTGCTGGCCGTGCTGGTGCTGATGGCGAGCTTCTTTGTGCCAGGCGGGCCGACCGGCGCGGGCTGGACGCTGTATCCACCCCAAGCCATCCTGCCGGGCACGCCGGGCGTGGAATGGGGCATCGTGTTGATGCTGGTGTCGCTGGCGATCTTCATCGTCGCGACAACGATGGGCGGCTTGAATTACGTCACCACCACGCTGCAGGCGCGCACGCGCGGCATGACGCTCATGCGCATGCCGCTCACGGTGTGGGGCATCTTCGTGGCGACCATCATGGCGCTGCTGGCGTTTCCGGCGCTGTTCGTGTCGGCGGTGATGATGCTGCTCGACAAGACACTCGGCACCAGCTTCTTCATACCGGCCGTGGTGTCGATGGGGCAGACGCTCAAGCATGCCGGCGGCAGCCCGCTGCTGTTCCAGCACCTGTTCTGGTTCTTCGGGCATCCGGAGGTCTACATCGTCGCGCTGCCGGCCTTTGGCATCGTGTCGGACCTCATCAGCACGCACGCGCGCAAGAGCATCTTCGGCTACAAGATGATGGTGTGGGCCATCATCATCATCGGTGCGTTGAGCTTCGTGGTCTGGGCGCACCACATGTTCGTCGCCGGCATGAATCCGTACTTCGGCTTCTTCTTTGCCACCACCACGCTCATCATCGCCATCCCGACCGCCCTCAAGGTCTACAACTGGGTGCTGACGCTGTGGCGCGGCGATATCCACCTGACCGTGCCCATGCTGTTTGCCATCGGCTTCATCAGCACCTTCGTCCTGGGTGGGCTGACCGGGCTCTACCTCGGCAACGTGAGCGTGGACATTCCGCTGTCGAACACGTACTTCGTGGTGGCGCACTTCCATATGGTGATGGCCGTGTCGCCGATCCTTGTGGTGTTTGGCGGCATGTACCACTGGTATCCGAAGGTGACGGGCCGCATGCTCAACGACACGCTCGGGCGCGTGCACTTCTGGGTTACCTTCCTCGGCACCTATGCGATCTACTTCCCGATGCACTATCTCGGCATCCTGGGCATGCCGCGGCGGTATTACGCGTATGAGGGCTACAGCTTCATTCCACCTTCGGCGCAGAAGCTCAACACCTTCATCACCGTCGTTGCGCTGATCGTTGCGGCGGCGCAGTTGCTGTTCTTGTACAACCTGGCGTGGAGCCTGGTGCGCGGCAAGCGTGCCGACAGCAACCCGTGGCGGGCCACCACGCTGGAATGGCAGACGCCGCAAACGCCGCCAGTGCACGGCAACTGGGGCGCCGCGCCGCCCGTCGTCTACCGCTGGGCGTACGAATACAGCCCGCCGGGGCACAAAGAAGACTTCGTCCCGCAAAACCAGCCGCCTGCGACGGCGCCTGAACCGGCCCACCCGACGCTTCAACCCGGCGAGACACGCGAATGACCACACTGCCCCGCCCCTTCGTTCCTGACGCGCCACCTGTCTTGCCGAATGCGAGCCGCATCGGCCTGATCGTCTTCATGGCGGTGGCAACGACATTGTTTTCACTGCTGCTGTTCGCCTATGCAATGCGCATGCGCGAGCCCGACTGGCAGCCGATCCCGCATCCGTTGCTGCTGTGGTGGAACACCGGCGCGCTGGCGCTGGCAAGCATTGCCATGCAGCGTGCCCGGCAGATGACCTTGCACCGCGCTGCGTGGCTGGTGTCCGGCGGCGTGCTAGCGGCCGTTTTCGTGATCGGACAACTGACCGCCTGGCGCATGCTGTCGGCGGCCGGGCAGACCGTCACCGTCAATCCTTCCAATAGCTTCCTCTACCTGCTCACCGGCCTGCACGGGTTGCATGTGCTGGGCGGGCTGGTGGCCTGGGCGGTGACGATCGCGCGTCTCCAGCGCGGGGACCCCTTCCGAGCCCAGCGCGCCATCGTACTGTGTGCCATCTACTGGCATTTCCTGCTGGCTGTCTGGCTCGTGCTGCTGGCGGCGATGTGGTGGATCACCCCTGAGTTCGTCGCAGCCATCTGCGGGCCGCTGTATGGAGCCGCGCCATGACCACGCCCACGCTCCCCACCGAATCCGCTGCCACCACGCCCACTGACGCCGGACCTGACGGCTGGCGCGGCATCGTCACGGACTGGTCGGCCGACCGCGAAGCCTTCAAGGTGCCGTGGGGCAAGGCGATGATGTGGATCTTCCTGCTGTCGGACACCTTCATCTTCAGCAGCTTCCTGATCGGCTACATGACGGTGCGCATGTCGACCACGGTGCCGTGGCCCGACCCTTCCAAGGTGTTCGCGCTCACTGTGGGCGGCGTGGATGTGCCCTTGCTGCTGATCGCCATCATGACGTTCACCCTGATCAGCAGCAGCGGCACCATGGCGATGGCTGTCAACTTTGGCTACCGGCGCAACGCAAAGCGCGCCGCCGCACTGTTGCTGGCGACCGCGCTGCTGGGCGCGACCTTCGTGTCGATGCAGGCCTTCGAATGGACCAAGCTGATCGTCCATGAAGGTATCCGCCCCTGGGGCAACCCGATGGGCGCGGCGCAGTTTGGCGCGTGCTTCTTCATGATCACCGGGTTCCACGGCTTTCACGTGAGCTGCGGCGTGATCTACCTGCTGCTGATCGCACGCAAGATCCTGCAGCCGGGGTTCACCGAGCACGGCAACTTCCAGATCGTGGAGATTGCCGGCTTGTACTGGCACTTCGTCGACCTGGTGTGGGTGTTCATCTTTGCGCTGTTCTATTTGTGGTGAGGCAGACCATGGATCACACCGATCCCGCCCATCGACCCGACGCCGCGCACGGCCAGCAGCATCCGATCGGCATCTACCTGAAGATCTGGGGCCTGCTGTTCGTACTGAGCACGATGTCGTACATGGTGGATTACTTCCACGTGCAGGGCCTGCTGCGCTGGGCGCTGATCGTCGTGCTCATGATCGCCAAGGCCGGGCTGATCGTGTCGATTTTCATGCACATGATGTGGGAGCGGCTGGCGCTGGTGTACGCCATCCTGATACCGCCCCTGTGCCTGCTGGTGCTGCTGGTGCTGATGGCTGCCGAAGCGCATCACACCTTCGGCATGCGGGAACTCTTCTTCCACTGACCCCTTCGCCGACCGTTCCTCAGGCGACGGCCGTTGCGTCCAGCGCCTGGGTGAAATCAGTCAGCAGGTCGGCTTCGTCTTCAATGCCGACCGAGACGCGCACCAGCGAATCGGCAATGCCCATCGACGCGCGACGCTCGGGGCCCATTTCCCAGTAGATGGTCGGCGCAACCGGAATCACCAGCGTGCGCGTGTCGCCTAGGTGCGTTTACAAAACGACCCGACAAATGCCGGGCCGTTTTTGTTTCCTGGCTCGCTGAAAATCTCAGCGAAAAACACCTTCAAATCAGGCGTGCTTCTCACTGAATTCGTTGAGCGGCACAGGCTGCTTGAGCGGATCGAAGTCGGCCCACCGACCTTGTTGCCAGCGGCCGGTCGCGCGTTCGATCGCCGCGCCTCCCGCATCGCGCAGCACCCGTGCGGCGTCCAACTGGCTGTCCGGCGACACGTGTACGGCCACCAGCACGCCGCATTCACGGGTTTCTTCGTCGCTGGCTTCACGCGTGCGCACCATCGCGCCGACCAATGCACCGACATACGCACTCACCCCGGCCGCGACCAGCGACACGATAAGCGGCGCCGAAAACGCCGCGAAGATCCCGACGCCGACCACGGCGCCAACAGCTGCGCCAATCGTGACGCCTATCTCGGCACCCTTCGGCGCCTCCCTACAGTTTGCGTCGTCGCTGGTATTGCCGCCGGGCTGAAAACGTGCGTGCTGGCCGGGCGGATTGACGAAAAACAGTGTGACGTCCTCCTCGACGAAACCGGCATTGAAGAGCCGTTGCGCCGCGTCTTCAGCGGCGGGGAATGTCGTAAAGCGTGCTGCGACGATGAGTGACATGTCGCCTCCTTCCATCGTTGACTAGCGGTTGCAGACTATGCCGCCCCACCTCACCCGCGCCGAGGCACAGGTGCATGCGGTGGCACGCGCCGGGACTATGCCGTGGTGCCGCGATCGGGTTCCATGCCATCCACTCTGAACAGTCCGCTATGTAACACTACGCCTTTGCCGCCGTTCTGGTCGATCGCTTCCGCGCAAACCGAACGGATACGATTGCGGCCGTTGTCGAAAGCAGCCATTAAGGCGGATTCCAGCGCGGAATGGGCGCCGAAATGATCTTCCAGCGCCTCGGCGGTAATTGCGCAGCCATCTGTTGTGCTTTCGATTTCGCAGGCATTTGATCCTCCACTGCGAGCTAAAAGCTTAATTATCGATCCGCTGACAGGTCTGCCGCGGACAACTCTCCTACCTCTCAGCAACTGACGTGCCTCAAGGGTCTCTTGCACGTACAGTTCATCACGCCACGTCGTCGCCAGAACGCGGATCATCCGTCGGGGTGGCGATAGCCATGCGGCGCTATCAGTCTCACGAGATGGAGGACTAGAATGAATTATCCGAATCAATCGGGAGAGAAATTGTGCAACTTCACATGGATTCCCATCATTTCACACACGGCCAGCCCGACTGGCGGGCAGCCGTGCTGGCAGGCGTCATCGCGGGCGCTGTGTTCCTGGCGTTAGGGGTTATCCTGATGGTACTGACGACGGGCGGAAGTCTGCTGGAGCCCCCACGCATGGTCGCCGCGATCATGCTGGGACGAGGCGCATTGCAATCGCCGCAAGCATTCTCAATTGGCATCGTGCTCGCGGCCTTTGTGGTGCATTTTGCCCTTGCCATCATATTGGCGCTTATCCTCGGTCTGATCATGACGTCATTCAACCTTGACTCGAGCATGGGGATGGCTTCACTGGCGGGTGGCGCTTTCGCTGTAGCCGTTTACCTGATTAATTTCTACGGCATGACACGGTTTTTTCCGTGGTTCGCAGAAGCGCGCAACGGGGCCAGCCTGTTCGTTCACATCGTCTTCGGTATCGTGGCGGCGAACCTGTACATGAGACTGGAGCGCAACACATCCCGCAGGGTCAAGGCGGACGCGGGCGGCCCGTCGTAGTCCGGTGCCGTGCTGATCGACGCGGTCGGGCGCGACTTACTACCAATTGTGCGAATCGTCGACGAGTGTGGCACCGCCTATCTTCGAGAGCTGGCGCGGCGAGTTATGCCCGCGACAGACGCCGACTACGTGATCTCGACCGTGCACCGCGCCAAGGGGCTGCAACGGAAACGGGTGAAGGTAGCCAACGATTTAGTGTCGGTATCGTCCGAGGAGGCGTCCATCGATGGCAATCGAAGTCAAGGATCCCAACTACGAGCTCGGCGAGAAAGCGACATATGTCACCGTCAACGGCGTCAAGTATGCGGTCGTGCGCGCGGACGCCTGGTTCGACCAGATCGGGTCCGGGAACGCCCCTGCGCCGTGTGGCAAATCGCTGTCGGTTCCGCTGGGGGACGTAATCAAGGGCAGTGGAAAATTTTACGGCGTGAAAACTGTCAAGCTCGCCCTCAACCCGGTCCATCCGGCCTATCACGCAGCGGTGCACAGGGCGACTTACTACCCTGCAGATCAGGTGACGTTCACGGCCGTCTCCAGGAAGAGGCTGCGCCCTAGCAGTTCGGCGCATAGCAAAACCGGCCGTGTCGAGCGTGGCAAGGTCGGCGTGGGCGGCATCCGTACCAAGTCGCACGGCTGACGACGCGCGGGTCGAGTCGCAACCTCTCCAGTTCGAGGAACTAGCGGGACGCGTCCCGCATTTCTTTGGTCGCCCTCGCCTTGCCCTTCCGCCAGCTTAGGAAGTTAGTCACCGCAGCCACGATGAACGTGACGATAGTGGAGGCCGACGACGCAATGAGTGTCTTTTCCTCAGTATCTAGCGAAGGCGTTGTCGGTTGGTATTGGGAAGCGGATGAGAATGGGACTGCCGGGGCGCTTCCCGACAAGGCTTGTGATGCGCTTTTCAACTGCACGACGGTTACTTGCGGCAGCTGGTTCGCCGACATGTAACGCACGAAAAGGGCGGCTGTTATGCAAAAAAAGCCCACAAAGAGACCAAGGAATAACCGACAAAACAGCTCGACCCTAGTGGAGTTTGCCACGCCTGCCTCCGTCTTCGTCGACGGTTGCCGCACCCTTATATTGCGCCAGAATCTCGCGGTCCGCGAGTCGACGCTGGAAGGCGATGCGAACCTCTTTCTCCCTGTCCGCAGGCGCGATCTACGTGGCTTGCGAATACTTCGAAATTCGCTGCTGCGTTGGCACCGGTGCACTGAACTGTTCCCCAGCCACGTTGCCTGATTTTCGCGATCCTCGCTGAATTGCCCCGTCCGGCACCGAGCAGGCGGCGCTGCGGTTTATATAACCCGGTGTCGGAAGAAACTATGAGTGGATCACCATGCGAAAACTCACCCCCGCCGGCCAGCAATTGATAGAAGAAGTAGCCCAGCGACATGGGTTCAGCACGGATGCCGTGATGAGCATGCTGGAGTCTGTGATCCAGTCGCAGAGCCAGGGTACTCAGCAACAGGGCAACGACGGCGGCGGCCAGCAACAACAGCAGAGCGCTGGTTACGGTGGCAGCAACCAGCAGGAGACTGCAGCCGGACCGGTCGGACCGGTGAGTCTGTTCGTTCCGCCGGCCCCCGGCGCCTCTGGCGCCTGGCGATCGAAGTGAACGGCAAGGTGACGGTTTACGATACGCTCGATCACCAGATCAGCGGCTTCTCACAAAAGTACTCGGTTTTCGGGTGTCTTTTTACCCTTCCCGAGTTGCCGGCAAGCCAATACGGCGCGATCTGAAGGGTTGATTTTTAGAACGCCGCATTCAGCACGCGTTTTCACACACCCTCGACCGTACTCTGCCGGTCGGGGATCGCGACTCTACGGTCCGTCCAACGCCCACGGACAGGTTGAACGCCTCAATGTGATTGCATCAGGACGCTTGACGAACTTCTTTGGCCGACCCACTTCCGGTATTCGACGAAGATCTGGTGATCCGCACACCATTGGCCAATCGAAAAGCACCTGGCACGTTTGCCATGGCAACGTCCCAGGCTCAGAGGGCGAATTCCGCAGGGTGCGGAATATTCAGCCCTCCGACCACGACACAATCGCGCCAGCTGGCCCGGACAACCTGAGTCGTTCCCGGTAGGTGCCCCAGCCGTCTTTCAGTGCGCGCCCGCGGCCGCGTCACTCGAACCGCCAGCCTTGCCAGGCCTCGTGATCCAGATGAGCGGGATAATGATAATCATGATGATCGCAGCGCCGTAGAACACGTCATTCAGCCCTAACATGGCGGCCTGCGACTGCACTGTATGATCGAACAACGCATACGATGCTTGCTGGCCCAGGCCAAGCACCGAATGGTAGGTGTTCATCTGCGCATTGAAGATCGGGTTGGTCGGACTCGACTGCTGCGTCAGGATTTCATGGTGCATGATCGTTCGGTTGTTCCACACGACGCCCGCCAGCGAGGTGCCGATGCCGCCAAAGAACATGCGTCCGAAGGTGGACAGGCCTGCGGCGGCTGGCACCTTTTCGGGCGGTTGCCCTGACAGGATGATCACGGTCAGCGGCGCGAAGAACAGCGCCATCGGAATACCCTGCAGCAGGGTCGGCAGGATAATGTACCCTTCGCTGAGATCCGTGTAGAAATACGAGCGCATGTAGTAGACGATCGCGAAGCCGATAAACGCAAACGTGCCGATGATGCGCGCATCGGAACGCGGCAGGATCTTACCCATGATCGGTGCGCCGATCACCGCGAAGATGCCCAGCGGCGCCGTCGCGAGCCCCGCATCAACAGCCCGATAACCCAGGTACTCTTGCATCCACTGCGGAAGCAATACCAGCGTTCCGAAGAAGATGCCATACGCGACAGCAATCGAAACCGTGCCTCCAAGAAAGTTGCGCTGCTTGAAGAGGGTAAGGTCGACGATAGGGTTTTTCTCCGTTAGCTCCCAGACAATGAAGAGCGCAAGGCCCACTGCTGCAACGATAGTCAGAATGATGATCGTGTTCGAAGAGAACCAGTCAAGGTCCTTGCCCTTGTCCAGCATCACCTGGAGCGACGCTACCCAGACGATCAGCAGCAGCAGCCCGACAACGTCGATTGGCAGCTTTTTGGCCGGTGTATCGCGCTTGCGATAGAGAATCCAGACCATCGCGGCAGCGAACAGCCCGACCGGAATGTTGATATAGAAGATCCATGACCAGCTGTAGCTGTCCGTCACCCAACCGCCGAGCGCCGGCCCCACAATCGGCCCCGTCACCACAATCATTGAGAATAGCGAGAGTGCCAGCGAGGATTTCGCCTTTGGCCACGAACTGAGCAGCAGTGCCTGGGACATCGGAATCAGCGGTCCGGCCACGGCTCCCTGCAGCACGCGTGCAAGAAGCAGGATCGGCAGTGTGGGCGCAATGCCGCACAACCACGACGCGAATACAAACAGCAGGATTGAACCGACGAACAGGCGAACCTGACCCAGCCGCTGGGTCAACCAGCCGGTCAACGGAATCGCGATTGCATTCGCAGCAGCAAATACAGTGATAACCCACGTGCCTTCATCGACCGATACGCCCAGGTTTCCCGAGATGGTCGGAATAGCAACGTTGGCGATCGATGAATCAAGCACTGTCATGAAGCCCGCGAGGCCCACGCTAAGCGAGCCCAAGGCGAGTGTCGCCCCCGTAAGCGGGGGGTGATTCGGATGGTTGGTGGTCATGGTGAAGGTCTGGCGATTGTGTGTCTGGCGATAGGGGCACGGCGGGGGGCGCAGCGTCTTTCACATGCCCCCGACCAGTGGGGGACGA
The DNA here is from genome assembly GCF_013177735.1 of Paraburkholderia elongata. GTDB lineage: Bacteria > Pseudomonadota > Gammaproteobacteria > Burkholderiales > Burkholderiaceae > Paraburkholderia > Paraburkholderia elongata. The sequence continues at coordinate 15,368 of NZ_WOEZ01000099.1, forward strand.
TCATTCGTTTTCGGCAATGATGTGTGCGATCGCAGCATCCGCGTCGTCGCCATACTTTGCGAATACGTCAGTCTTGTAGGTCGAGGGAGATCCCGTACCGAGCTGCGCGCCATTGGGGTCCTTGACGTCGACATCCACGTTCATTGAGAGACCCACGCGTAGCGGATGCTTTTCCAGTTCCGCGGGTGGAATCTCGATGCGCACCGGCAGCCGCTGCACCACCTTGATCCAGTTACCGGTCGCGTTCTGCGCCGGCAACAGCGCCAGTGCCGATCCCGTGCCCGGCGTAAAGCCCACCACCTTGCCGTGATAGACGACGGTGGAACCGTAGACGTCGGCGGTCAGCTCAACGGGTTGTCCAACCCGGATGTGACGAAGCTGCCACTCCTTGAAGTTCGCATCGACCCACACCTGTTCGAGTGGAACCACGGACATCAGCGGCGTGCCGGGAGACACGCGCTGCCCGACCTGAACCGTACGCTGCGCGATATACCCGGTCACCGGCGCCGGCAACGTGGTGCGCGCATAAGCCAGGTATGCGTCGCGAACGTGGGCGGCGCTTGCCAGTACGTCCGGGTGGTTCTCGACCGACGTGTTGGCGGTCAACGCGCGATTGGCGCCAAGCTGCTGGCGGGCCGCGTCGAGCGCAGCCTGAGCCGACTTGACGGCGTCGCGTGCATGCGAGATTTCTTCGTTCGACACCGCCCCCGTCATGCCGGTGGAAAGCCGGCGCTGCAGATCGTCCTGTGCCTTCGAAAGATCCGACTGGCGTTGCGCGATTTCCGCACGATATTTGTCATCGTCGACATACAGACCATGTGTCTGGCGCACGGTCTGCCCCAGATTGGCCTCCGCCTGTTGCAGCGCGATCTTTGCATCGGCCGGATCGATCTGGACGACCGGTTCGCCCTTCTTCACGACCTGCGTGTTGTCCGCATTGACTGCGATCACGGTGCCCGTAACCTGAGGCGTGATTTGAACGACGTTGCCGTTGACGTATGCATCGTCGGTGTCCACATGGAAACGAGCATCAAGGAAATAGTAGGCACCATACGCAGCGCCTCCGATCCCAAGGGCAGCGACAATCAGCGCAAGCAGCGCTTTGCGTTTTCCGGGTTGCTTCGCCGGCTCGTTAACCGACTGTGACTGAGGGGTATTCATCGATAGCTCCAACAAGGTTTGAGGTTCGCCGTCCTGCAGCTACGCCCGACGGCCGATTGGGTCGTTCAGTGAGTTGTGGTGCCGTTGGACGGCGCGGGAATCGGTGTCTCTGCAGTCGCGAGGCCTGCGCGCGAGGCATCGAATCCACCGCCTAGTGCCTTGATCAGCCCGACCTGCATACTGCGGCGGTCCATCTCGAGGTTGACGACGGCTGTTTCGGCTGCCAGCCGGTTATCGTCCGCGTTCAACACCTGCAGTTGCTGGTTCAAACCCGCCTTGTATCGAACGATTGCGAGTTGATACGCTTTGGTCTGCGCATCTAGTGCCTGCTGCGCATCGACCAGTTGACGGTCGGCTGAGTGGATCTGCGTGACTTGCGTGGCAACGTCGGATAACGCGTTGATCAACGTCTGGTTGTACGTTGCGACGTCGTAATCGAAGTCCGCATAGCGGCCCTTCAGTTGGGAGCGCAAAGCACCGGCATCGAAGATAGGAAGATGAATCGCGGGTCCCGCCTGAAGTTGACCGCTTCCGGCCGTAAGGAATCGCCCCCAGCCAAACGCGTCCAGTCCTGCTGCTGCGGAAAGATTGACGTCCGGAAAGAACTCGGCCTTCTTTTCCTTCACATCGTGGATTGCTGCATCCACCTGCCAGTAGGCCGAAACGATATCCGGGCGCCGCGAAATCAGGTCGGCGGGCAGGTTGTCGGGAAGCGCGACACTGGCACCCTCTCCAAGCGATGGATTGGCGATCTTGAGGCCACGGTCCGGTCCTTCACCAAGCAGGGCACCCAACTGGTAGCGTACGGTCGTGATCTGTCCGTCGAGGTCGCTGACGCTGGAACGGCTCGTCGCGGTCTCGCCATATGCGGTCTGCCGCTCCACGTTGGTATCGAGTCCCGCGCCAACGCGCCCATCCGTGATTCGCCCGATATCCTCGCGATTCTTCACTTCGCGGACCTCGATATCACGCAACGCATAGAGCTGCGCAAGATGGTTGTAGGTGCTTGCCACGGAAGCGGCGAGAGAGATGCGCACCTCCTCGGCTTCGGCGTCGGCGACCTTCTCCTGCGAGATGGACTGACGAAGCCGCTCGCGATTCTTGCCCCACAGGTCGAGGTCAAACGAAGCACTGGCGAGCACGTTGTTCTCGCTCTGCCAGGTGCCGTTGATCGGCGGTGGAGCAGACCCATTGCCGCTATAGAGCTCGCGCGTCCACGAATAGCTTCCCGTCACATTTGGATAGAGTGCGGAATTGGCCGTGCCGACCGAGGAAGACGCTTTCTCAATGCGTGCACGTGCCTGATCGATCGTTGGATTGCCTGCCAGCGCCTCGTCGATCAGCTTGGGCAGTTGTGGATCGCCGAATTGTTTAGCCCAATCCATTGCTGGCCACTGTCCGCCCTCGGCGGGCAAACTCTGCTTCGTCTCGAACTTTGCGGGAGGCGCAATCTGCTTGTCGCTCTTGATGCCGGCGTAGTTGACGCATCCGGCCAGGCCGAGCGCCGCTACCGCCGCGGCTATCGAGGCCACCCATGCGCTCGCTCGCAGCTGGGGTCGGTGGTGATTCATCATGGTTTCGATTTTCCTTTGGCTCATCTGGGGAATATGTCTTCGTACGGCTCACAGTGCATATGCACACAATAGTGTTCAGGTGTTCACGCATCAATGCGCGGAAGTGAATCAGTTTGTTGCTTTGTGGTTACCTTTCGGACAGATCGCTCGTCATGCGGAACAGTTCGTTACGCAGATGAGCTGCCTGCTGCTGCCCAAAGCTATGTTCGAAGCTGGCCTGCGCAGTTGCCCAGTGAGCAGCCGCTTCGTCAAGCTTCGCAAACCCTCTCCTGGTGAGTACGACGCGCAGTCGCCGATTGCTTTGCCCTTCAGGAGGGGTAGCCACCAGTCCACGCCGGAGCAAGGGTTTAAGCAGCCGGACGAGAGTCGTTCTGTCCATCACCATCGCCTTGGCCAGTTCAGCCATAGTCAGATTCGGGCAACGACCCAGGGTCCTGAGAATGCTGAACTGCGTGGGCGTGATGCCCACCTCGGACAGATGACGCTCGTAAAGCTTCGAAATGTGTCGAGAGGCCTGGCGAAGGGCGAAACAGTCGTCTTCCTGAAGATCATTTGAGTGCATACGCACACATTAATGCAACGGCCGTCAGGAAGCGATGCGGGCCGGGTTATCAGCTTGTTGTCATTTCTCGCACCAATTGCCCGAGGGACATCGGGAATTCCGACCGGACTAGCGCGATGTCGCCAGCGCCGTGAAAAAGGCGGCCGCATAGTCGATAAACGCGCGCACCTTGGCAGGTAGCAGTGTCCGGTTGCCGTAAGCTAGCTGGATTTCGATGCTGTCATCGACAAGCTGCAAATCGCTGAACAGGCGGACGAGCTTTCCCGAGGCCAATTCGTTCTCCACAAGCGCTACGGGCGCGACACCGATTCCGAAACCCTGCAGCACCATTTCCAGGTTGAAGGCGGGGCTGTTCGACGAAACATCGAAACGAAGCGGAACGCTCAGCTCGTTCTCGCCAATCCGGAAGCCGATGCTGGGGCGGCGAATGGACGGCGAAATCGGTACAAAAAGATGATCGGCCAGTTCCGATGGATGTCCCGGCGTTGACGACGCCTGCAGATACTGCGGCGTCGCGACGATGACAACCGGAATTCGTTCGAGCAGACGCACGACCGTCGTTTCGCTCGTCAGCATGTACGGAACGACGATGCCAAGGTCGTACCCGTCGGCAACCAGGTCGACGGGCCGCTCCGTCAGCGTCACGTCGAGCGTGACCTTCGGATGCGCTCGCTTGAATCCGGCGATCAAGGGAACAAGCCGGCTTACCGTCGCCGTCGTGTGGGCGACAAGGCGCAAGACGCCGCGCGCTTCCCGTGTCTGGTTTGCTACGTCTGCTTCGAGTGCATCCAGATCATCCAGGATGCGCACGCAGCCTTCGTAGAATCGTTCCGCGGCTTCGGTGAGTGAGACCTGTCGAGTAGTGCGGTTTAACAGCCGGCATCCCATCCGCTCTTCCAGCCCCGCTATTGCCCGCGACACCGCTGGCCGGGCCAGTCCATGAATATCCGCCGCTCGGGTGAAACTCTTCAATTCGACCACCGACCGGAAAACGCGCAGGCTTTCGACATATTCCATGGTGAGATCTCTTCGACGAACCGGAACAAAGAATGGACGGAATGCCGCTTTCAACGCGACCGGACGTTCCAGTTGCGGACCATGTCTCCCACTATATTTCAGAGGATAAGCAACTGTTGACCCGGTGACAGACAGCAGTCTATGTCACAGCGGCTCCGCCGGATATGGCTGGCGTGCATCTCAGTGCCCAGCGGGCGCCCCGCAAGAAAGCTACGTGAAATCAATGCCGCAATTCCCGTCTCTTTCCCCTGCCGAGCCTATGTCGTCCGACTGCGCTTAAGTTCAATCGCTCCTGCACTTCCGTGCAATCGTGTCGATTTCCGTTGACCTATTCTTGAACCACACCTAAACCCCACCCGGGTCCGACGCCCGGATAACTGAAGGAGACAGCCATGGAAATCAAACCGCACGTGCGCGAAGAGGCGGTGCAAATCGACGAAATTCCCTGGAAGGCATTCCCGGACGCGCTGTCTCTTGGTGGCATCCGTTGGAAGATGCTTCACGCCTCCCCGGAAATGGGTGCCTGGACTGCCATCTTCGATTGCCCGGCAGGCTCTTCATTCAACGCGCACTTTCACGTCGGTCCCGGCGAATACCTCCTGACGAAAGGCCGTATGGACGTCCGTGGTGGTGCTGAGCAAGGCGGTGATACCGTCATCGCGCCAGCATACGGCTACGAATCCGCCAACGCCCGTCACGACAAGACGTACTTCCCGGTCGACAGCGAGTTCTATATGACCTTCCTCGGGCCGCTCGCATTCATCAAGGAAGATGGCACGCCCATCGTGGTCGTGACGTGGGACGAAGCGCAACGCGCGTACGCCGGCTAAGACATTTCGAAACCGGCGCGGACCGTCGGCGACTGCGTCAATGTCCGCGCTCTAATGGAGAGGTCAATATGACAGCGACTGTTCAGGTTGGCGACGCTACGAGCCAGGTCTTCGACCACCATCTTGGCGCGTTCGCAAAGGGGCTCGACGAAATACTGAAGGACTACGACGACACTTCAACGATCTTTACGCCCGATAAGACCTATCGCGGACTGGCCGAGATTGGCAGCTTTTTCAAGGCATTTCTCGACGGCGCCGAGCCGGCTTTCTGGGAGGCTTTCAAGGTAACCAGCAAAAGCACCGAGCGGGAAGTCGCGTACCTCGTGTGGGAAGCGAAGCCGTGGGTGCCGATGGCGACGGACACGCTTTTCGTGAAGGACGGGAAGATCGCCGTCCAGACGTTCACGTCCTTCTCAGCGTAGTGGAAGCCAACTACGGGCGGCGGCCCGGTTGTAGCCGGGCCGCTTTTGCAATACGACGCAGGGGTACGAAATTGCCGAAGATTATTCATTCCATGATTCGAGTATTCGACCTCGAAAGGTCGCTGAAATTCTATGAGAGTGCGCTGGAGTTGAAGACCAGTCATCGTTTGGACTTCCCGGATTTCTCGCTCGTGTATCTGAAGAATGGCGAGAACGATGTCGAAATCGAACTGACATGGAATCGTGGTCGGGACAATGGATATACGCACGGCGACGGCTACGGCCATATCGCTGTCGCGGTTCCGAACCTCGAAGAAGAGCACGCCCGCATGGCTGGTCTCGGCCTCAATCCACTCCCCATCAAGGAGTTCAAGCGTGGCGACGAGATGCTTGCTCGCTTCTTCTTCCTGCAGGACCCAGACGGATACAAGATTGAAGTTCTGGAGCGCGCGGGCCACTACGTTTAGTTTGCGCGATGCGTTTAACATCTCGGCGCGGGTCCGCGTTTCTGTTGAATTTATGGCGCGATTGTCGCGCGGCGAACGTCACCAGGGGATTCGCCAAACTTCCCCTTGAATGCTCGACAGAAGTGGCTGGTCGAGTTGAAGCCGAAGCGATATGCGATTTCGGCAATTTGATAGCGGTTGTATGACGGATCGGAAAGAGCCTGTCTGCACGCCATCAGCCTGCTGTGAATGACGTAGCCGGAGACGGTCATATCGCTGCGCTGAAATAGCATATGCAGGTAGCGCAACGAAATGCCGCATGATTCAGCGATGCGCGCCGGAGTGAGTCCGTCCTCGTGAAGATGCTGGAGTATGTAGTCCTGTACTTTTCGCAGCATAACGGCGCTGGCGTCGAACGTCGAAACCTGCTGCTGTCCTGATAGGGCAATTCCCAACAGCTCAAGCGTCGACCGGCTCACCGAGCCCCGCACGCTCGAGTCGAGCGATGAGATTTCATTGGATAGCGCCAGGAGGTGAACGGCAAGCAGTGAGCCGACACCGGCTGTGCTCTCAATCCGTCCACCAGACGGTGGTTGTTTGCGCTCAGGCATGCGTTCGCGCATGAGCGACCAGGGAATCATCAGCGTCACCTTGTGCAAGCGCTCCATGACTTCAAACTGAACCACCTGGTCGGTCGTCCAGACTACCAGGTCGCCGGAGCGAACCTCAACCCCGGTGTCACCGATTTTGAATCGTTCGCGGCCACTGGTCGTGAGTTGCACGCCCACGTACAGTTCATCGTCCCGACGCACGTGTTGACGGGTCCGCTCTCCGACGCAAGGGTCGCAGACGGTTTCCACAATCTCCGCGCCGGCGAAATCGTGACGGCGGAGCGTCGCGTAGAAAGTAGCGGGCACCCGCTGCGGCACCTGCCATTCACGGTAACTCCCGCTCAACACTTCCTGCCAGGCGTCGGTCCTGTCTGCGACCGGCACCTCGCTGGTTGACCAGCTCGTCGATTGATTCAGCACAGCGCGTCTCCTATCGTCGCCCGGTTCCACGTTCGGACTGCGCACTTATGGATTATTTAATCTACCGCCCATCGAATTCTGCCATCAGTAGGAGCTTCCCTAGCGACAAAAGGGGTAATGATTCTTCCCTAATTGAGGAAGTCAGGCGCCCATCGACGCCAGCCTCAAACTACCTCAGTTCACATCATGCCGCCGGTGGTGCTGCCTGTGCCGCCAGTGCCGCCAGTGCCGCCAGTGCCGGATGAAGGTGTGGACGTCGTTGTGAGCGGATGGGCGAGACCCGCCGCGGACAGCAGCGAGACGGCAGCCGGATCGGGCATGCCATTGACGTCGATGGCGCCTGCTGTCGCCAGCGCGCCGAGATCGCTGTCGACCCCTGCTTGCCCGACGATAAACGGCGTCGTCAGAAACGCCGGTGCCGTCAGCGTGACCGCATAATGCTGCTGCAGATTCGTGACGACTGCCGATTGCGCAGCCAGTACATCGGTTTGATTTACCAGCACCTGCTGGAACTGCGAATTGCTCCGGAAGCCCGCAATCAGACTGGTCTCGCTCGTGCCAAGTTGCGAAGCGAGGTAGACGAGCATCAGTTCGGTCTCGAGCGTCGTATTGAAAGTGCCGCCGGCAAATGCCAGCGAATGCACGGTCGTGCCGCCGGAGGTCACGGTGAGGATGCAGGGAAGCGTGGCGCTTAACGTAATGCTGTAACGTCCAGCGCCGTCTGACAGGGTGGAGCCCGAACCCGACGCACAACTGAAGCTAACCGTCGCGCTGGCGAGCGCCTTGCCGACGGCTGCCGTGCCGGACAGGACGACGTTTGGCGTCCCGTTTCCGCCGCCACAGCCGTCGAAGCCGAAGCAGGCGCTTCCGCCGCAAGCGACGAGTGTTGCGAGCGAAGCCCCGCAAAGTGCAGCCAGCACCGGACGAACGAAACGCGCATCGTGAGTGTTCATGGCCGCCTGCCGTTGATAGAAGGGGATAGGGCGAGCCGCCCCACGCAAAGGGACCGGCGCGATTTTTAATTTTAGGCCCTGTGCGCCGAAATCGTATTCAACAAGCTCGGAATGCTTTCTTCGATACTTAAACGGGCTTCTGGTCCACCCATGTCCGTCCGCACCCAACTCGAACCTGAACGTAACGAGAGCGATCCTCTTAAGTAAATTGCTCAAGCCAATATAGCGGCACATATGGAATGGCGGAAGCTGCACTGAATGCAACTAATATATGCATCGGACGCCATACCTCACCTCCGCCTACTACGATTAAGAAATGCCTGGCGCCTGAGGCGCAAGCTGGAACCGACGCGGGCTCTCGGAATGCCACATCCATTCTGGAAATTCAAATGAACGACACACCCGCTTTTCGCCCTGCACTTGAGCACGCACTGAACCACTCGTTAGCGCATCTGGAAAGCCTGGGGCATAGCCCCGTTGCGGCCGGCGCGAGTCTGCACATGTTGCGCGACCGCCTGGTGAAGCCGCTCAACAGCGAGGGCATGCCCGCCGAGCAGGTGATTGATGAACTGGTCAATGACACGGCCGGAGGCATCATGGGTAGTGCCGGCGGCCGATTTTTCGGTTGGGTCATAGGCGGATCGTTGCCCGCAGCATTGGCAGCGGACTGGATGACCAGCGCTTGGGATCAAAATGCAGCATCGTACGCATGCGGCCCCGCAGTAGCGGTTATCGAGGAGGCGTGCGGAGCCTGGCTAAAAGATTTGCTTGGTTTGCCGGATCACGCCAGCTTTGCGTTGACTAGCGGTTGTCAGATGGCGCACGTTACTGCGCTGGCGGCAGCGCGAAACGCATTGCTCGCGAGGCGAGGCTGGCAGGTTGAACGAGACGGCCTGTTCGGCGCGCCGAAAATCCGTATCCTGAGCAGCGATCAGTTTCACGGCAGCATCACGCGAGCCACGCGCTTGCTGGGGATGGGAACAGCCGCGGTGACAGGACTGCCGGCCAATCAGGCTGGTCAACTGGATGCAGCAATTCTTGAGCAGGCGCTCAAGAACTCCCCCGACACACCCACGATTGTCTTGCTGCAGGCGGGCGACCTCAACATTGGTGCGTATGACTGTTTCGCCGATCTGATTCCGCTCGCGCATCGCTACAACGCGTGGGTACACGTCGACGGTGCTTTCGGCCTGTGGGCAAATGTCAGTGCACGTTATCAACATCTGCTGGCCGGCGTTGAGCATGCCGATTCGTGGGCAACCGATGGGCACAAATGGCTGAACGTGCCGTATGACAGCGGTTTTGCTTTCGTCGCGCATCCTGAGGCGCATCGCAATGCGATGTCCTACGAGGCAAGCTACATCTCGCACAACGATCAGGTCCGCGAACAAAAGGACTGGAATCCGGATTGGTCGAGACGTGGGCGAGGTGTGGCGACCTATGCCGCGCTGCGACAATTGGGCCGCCAAGGCGTCGTCGCTTTGATCGACGGCTGTTGCGATGCAGCGCATAGCCTCGTGACTGGTATCGCCGCTCTTCCCGGCACCGAGCTGGTGTGGGAGCCTCAAATCAATCAGGGCCTGGTTCGATTTCTGGATCCCCGGCCGGAAGCCGCAGAGAGCGACCATGATCGATGGACTGACGCTGTTACCAGTGCGGTTCTGGCGAGCGGCGAGGCGCTATTCAGCAACACGACATGGCGAGGGAAGCGTTGTATGCGAGTGTCAGTATGCAACTGGCAAACCAATGCGCAGGATGTGGCGCGTGCAGTCGCCGCAGTAGCACGGGTATTGCGAGAGAGGACTTTGTAAGGGAAGGTCGTCGGTGATCGGCGTCACGTGACCCAGAGCGGTCTTCCGCGAACTCGGTACCGGGGTAACCGTTTGCAGACCAGAGCCGCCACCCGTGAAGAGTGCCTGGGTCGTTGTGTGAAAGGCGCGGTATGCCGCGCCTTTCGTTGGCTATCCCAATTTGACGAGATTGTGCACCGGCAGCGGGCCGCCCGGGATTTGAACTAGCTGGCCCCCGCCTTCGAGCGAACCTAGGTCGATGCCGAAGAAGCCGAGCCGCTCGATCAGTCCGCTCACAGCCGATTTCGCAGGCGCGTCGTCTCCCGCGAAGAACAGCACGCGGTGTCCGCCCCCGGCCTGTGGATCGTCGGAGAGGAGGTGCGCCGGCAGATGATTGAACGCCTTCACGACGCGTGCGCCCGGCACGAGCTCCGCGAAGATCGCGCTCGACGTCCGGCCATGCAATTCGGCCGGTTTGAACAGCGGCGCCTCGATCGGGTTGTTCGCGTCAATCACGATGCGTCCGCCGAAGTCCGGCAGCCCGGCCAGGGCGGTCGGCAGCTTCGACCAGTTCACCGCGACGAGGACGATGTCCTGCGCGGCTGCCTGTTCGCGCGTTCCCGGCGTGATCGACGGGCCGAGCTCGCGCGCGAGGTCTGCGAGCGAATCTGGGCCGCGGCTGTTCGCGATGATGGCTTGGAGGCCTTTGCCCGCTAGCGCTTTCGCGAACGCGGACCCGATGGCGCCTGCTCCGATGATACCGATGGTGCTCATAGTGATGCTCCTTGTGAAGTGTGAGTGAATGTTGCCGTCTTTATTACAAGATGATTAGCTAGGAATCGCTTGAATTATTTTCAATTGATGCTTTAAGATTCCCGCATGGAAACCCTCGCCAACCTCGAGTCGTTTGTCCGCAGCGCCGAAACGGGCAACTTCTCCGCGGCCGCGCGGCGTCTTGCGCTGACGCCCGCTGCAGTCAGTCGGAACGTTGCGCTGCTGGAGCGCAATCTTGGCGTGCGACTGTTCCAACGCTCGACGCGCAAGCTCACGCTGACCGAGGCGGGCGAGCGCTTTCTCGTAGAAATTGGCGGCAATCTGGACGCGCTGCAGGCAGCGATCGCGTCCGTCTCGACCGATCGCGGCGAGCCGGCTGGCGTGCTGAAAGTCAGCATGCCGCCGACGTTTGGCATCACGTACGTCATGCCGCTGCTGCCGGCGTTCCTCGCACGCTATCCGATGATTCGTCCGGATTGGCACTTCGAGAACCGACAGGTCGACCTGATTGCAGAGGGATACGATGCAGCGCTGGGTGGTGGATTCGATCTCGCGCCGGGCGTCGTTTCGCGCGCATTGGCGCCTGCGCATCTGGTGGCGGTGGCGTCTCCGGCTTACATGGCCGGTCGCGTACCACCGACCGATCCTGGAGACCTTGCGGAACTCGACGGCATCGTGATGCGCTCGAGCCGCACCGGCCGCGTGCGCCACCGGACGATGCGCGACACAGCGGGCGACGAGATGCCCGCGCGGCTCAGCGAGACCATCATGGTCAACGACCCGGCAGCGATGCGCGAGGCTGCGATTCTCGGACTGGGTGTTGCGCTGCTATCCGTGTCGGATGTGCTGTCGTCGGTCGAACGGGGCGAACTCGTGCGACTGCTACCGCGCTGGTACGCGGACGCCGGGGCGATTTCGATCTATTACGCGACGCGAGCGCTGCTGCCGGCGAAAACACGGGTGTTTGTCGATTTCGTCGTCGAGGCGTTTGAGCGGGAGCGGTTGGCTAAAAGGTTTGCGGGAAGCATCGAATGAGTCGCGCTCGCTCATCAACAACCGCATTTCCATTTCGGCTGCTGCAGTGTCATTCCATGCTGCCCCTTGTACGCAGCGACGGATGGCGGCACCCATCCATCCAGCATCTGCGGTGCAAGCCGGTAAATCTCGATGCCGAGCGGTCGGCACACCTCCAGCGGATCGCGCGCGTCCGGCCCCCACATCGGCAATGAGAGATCGCCGCCCGGACAAGTCGACAGCGCGCACAACAAGTCGATCTCGGCAAAGAATTCGAGGTAGTCGCCCTTCTTTGCCGGGCATGCTTTCATGAAGTATTTGTCTTCCAGATTCAGGCCGGTGCACATGAAGACGTTGAGTACGTCGTGCACGTCGTATTCGGTCAATCCGTACGGAGCGATCGCGCGTGTGAGGTTGGAGTGGCAGTGGAAATCGAAATCCTCGCCGGTCAGCATCCGGTTCACATAGGGATCGCACCGCGTACCGAGCAGGTCGTGAACGCGGCCGCCATGCTCGTCGACGCCGTAGTCGGCGAGGCTGTCATCTGTGATCGTCACCATCGGGCGCAGGAACGGCAGCGTCGACCACAGACGGTCGAACGTGCTCACGTGCGCCTGCTGCAACTGGCGCGTGCGCGAGGCCCACATGCGCTCACGCGGGTTGTGCAGGCTCCACAGATTCAGGTCGGCCACCTGCGGACCTTCGATCGTCACGATGCGAAACACCTGGCCGGCTTCCACGGTCCACGCCTGACCCGAGCGGATCGGCACGACGATCGATTCGATCAGCGTGCGGGTGTCGTGCTGTGAAGCGACGCGTTGATAGAACGCCTTATCGACGTCGAGTGCGGAACCTTTAGTGGATTGATAGGCTGCAGGGTAGTTCAACATGCTGAATGCTCCTTCACGATAATGGCGAACAGCCCGCCCGCATGCACGCGGTGGTGGACGGCCGGTGGCGTTCGATGTCTGGTGGAATGAGTCACCTGTGTCCCTCCGAATGTCCCCCACCAAGCGCCTCGAGCAGTGGCCGCAAAGCATCCAGTTCCGCGCCGAAACCACTCCAGTCTCCCGTCTTCAATCGCTCGATCGCACGGTCATAATGCGCAAGCGCCTCGCGGGCACGCGCGTCCGCCGTGCCCTGAGGCGGCGATACGAGCGGGGCGCTTTCCTTGAAGAGCGCCGCCAGCGCTTCGCCCAGGGTTTCTTTCATCACCACCCGGTCCCCATACGCGGCGATCACCCGTTGCAATTCGGGTAACTGACCCGACTCCGCACGCAAGTAGAGCGGAGAGACGTAGAGGATGGAGTTTTCAATCGGTACGACGAGAAGATGGCCGCGAATGACACGCGAACCCATCTGGTTCCACAGCGAAATCTGCTGCGAAATCTCCGTATTCTGCTGGATGCGCGCCTCGATCTGAAAGGGCCCATAGACGAGCTTATCCTTCGGGAACGAGTAGACGATGAGCTTGCCGTAGTTGGGTGGATCGCAACGCGCGGCGAGCCAAGCGATCATATTGTCGCGCTGGCTGGGCACCATCGGCAGCATCAGGACGAACTCCTCGCGCGGTTCTTCGGGCAGCCGCATGATCATGTAGTAAGGCGTCATCGGTGTGCCGGGACTATTCCCACCATCAATGCCGATCAATTCGCGGGGGAACTGCCAGAGATCCTCGCGATTGTAGAAAACCTCCGGTGCATCCATGTGGTAAGCCCGATAAAGTTGCGCCTGAATCAGGAACAGATCTTCTGGGTAGCGGATATGTTGCTGCAGGTCTTGTGGCATCGCCGCGAGAGACTTGAACAGACCAGGGAAAATGCGCTGATAAGTCCGTATGACCGGATCATTAGGATCGCTTACATAGAAATCGACCGTGCCGTTATACGCGTCGATCACCACCTTGACTGCGTTACGGATGTAGTTGGCGCCATCGCCGAAACCCGGCTGGGCGTAGGGGAACCAGCGGCTTGTCGTATAGGCGTCCTGCATCCAGAAAAGGCGCCCGTTGCTTGTGACGAGATACGGATCATGGTCGAGGCTGAGGAACGGGGCGATCGTGCGGACCCGGTCCTGAATGTTACGGTGCAGCAGGATGCGGCTAGCGTTCGTGATGTAGTCGGTTAGCAGGATGTTCGGATCGTCGAACTGCCAGGCGAAGAGGCTGCGGCTCGCGGTGCTGCCGATGGCAATACCGTCGCTCCCGCTGTAAGCGGTGTACACGTTGTCCTTGCCTTTGGGGTAGTCGAATTCGGAGACGCTGCCTTTTACGATGACGTAGCCTTCACCACCTTCACCGAAATACAGACGCGGCTCGCGAATGGCCGGCCCGCCGTGGGCGACGGGTGGAATATCCTGCAGATAGAAGGAAGGCAAACCTTCCGTCGATTTTTCGGTGACAGGCGACATCACGACGCCGCTGCCGTGCGTGAACAAGAGGTGCAGGTTCACCCAGGTCTGGGCGTTCG